>CAWGNL010000033.1:0-14879 GCA_963823885.1 uncultured bacterium | reverse complement strand
AGTCGTAGCGGGCTATCAGCGAGTCATTCGGCTCCCTGACGGAGTATGCGATGCTGGACGCCGCCGAGTCTTCCACCACTGCCGGAATGCCCGCCGTTATGTCGTAGACCTCATCCCAACCATCGGAAAGCCGAGAAGCCCACTCGGTTGGAGTCCGCATCCCAAGCGTTTGTCAGCGTGTGGTTCCCGCCGCCGCAGACAAGCTATAGGTCGCCTGTCTTCAGCAACCCTGCGGGCGTGTAGCTATAGCTCGCCGTGCCTGCTCCTGTCACCGTAATGAGATTCCCTGCGCTGTCGTATTGATAACCGTGCATCCCCGGCCAGGATGTTAGTTGATCGACCGCGTTGTAGGTCATCGGGTTCGGATCGGCGGGCGGGTGAAGCCGGTTACCGACCCAATCGTAGCCATAGCTCCCGCCGGGCAGGCTGGCCGGGAACAGGGTTCGGTATCGCCGCATTTGTTAGCCTGTTATTCGCGTCGTACGTATACGACGACGTTCCAACCCAGTCCGCCATCGTGAGCGGATTGCCGACGCTATCTACCGTGTAGTTGATCTGAGCCAAAGTTGCGCTCCCTGTGGAGTCCGTGATCCCGACCAGCCGGTATCGCGGGTCATTGTCGTAGACGTAGCTGGTGGATACGCCGTTGGGATAGGCTATCCCGATCCTGTTGCCCGCCGAATCATAATAGTATCGCATGTCGCAGCCTTGGCTCGGCCTGGTGTTCCCTGTGTGTTACGTCGCTTCGTTTCGGGATTTCCGGAGCGGACGGTCGATGGGCGTCCTCATCATCACGCCGTGGCCGCTCCTCAAATCCCGAAACACCCACACTCCTGCGAATGACCGCGCCGAAGTCACCGGCGGTGGTTCGCCTGTCCATTCCGGATGTTAACCAGTCCGGCCTGTAGGCGGACATCTGAGCAAGCGCGATCTCATACCAGCGCTCCGCCTCGTGCAGACGGCCCAGGGACTCAAGCGATTGCGCGGACTGCCACGTGTACACTGGCGCCCATTCCTTCTCGCGGCTGCCACGCGCCAGCCGAGCGGCTGTCTGAAAACTCTTGAGGGCGTCTGCGGGCAGTCCCGCCTCTTGCTGAACGCTCCCCAGGTCTCCGTAGTAATGCGGCTCACGAGGAGCAAGGCGAACAGCGGCTCGGATCTCCGCCATCGCCCCCCTTGCGTTTCCCCGCGCCCGCAGCAGAACGCCGAGCTGGTCGTGCAGGTCGGCCCGATTCGGATTCTCCGCCAACCTTTTACGCGCATCGGCCACCATGCTGTCGACGTTCTCGATTCGGGAGGACGACGGTTGGGGGCCTGCCGAATTCCGATTGGCTGCCAGCCGGGTGCCGTGCTTCGCCCTCCCGCCGTGCGTGTCTACGTGTAACAAGTACGAGCCCGCATGCCGCTCCGGCCACAGAGACGACCAAGAAAACTCTCCACACTCGCTTGTGCATCGGACATCTCCTTCTGCATCCCTTAGAAGTGTATCTCTCGATTTCCCGCCATGGGTCCGGCGAGCCGCGCTCTTCTCGCTTGCCACCCTACGGTGCAAAGCTCGGCTGGGGGCACGTGCACCACTGCAGTTGATCGCTCCCTGGATCGTGCTTCGGGTCCGGGTCCACCAAGCCGCCGCTCGTATAGCCCGGGGTCATAGGCTTTCCTGCGTTGCCGGGGCTGTCGAGCCCTGGCATATCGACCCACGGCCCGTAGCGCTGCCGTGTCTCTTCCTTCTCTCGGTATTCGGTCCACCGGGTCCAACCGCATTTCGTCTGCGTCATGCATGAGAGGGTCATGCGATAGACGAACAGGCCCTGATAGATATTGCGCGTGAGGTACCGGCGCGTCCAGTAACAGTCGGTGTTTCGGGAACTTGTTCCCGAAACGAACTCACTCACTTCAAGGCGTCAAAGGCTGGACATCAAGGCCGACCCTCTCGCCGCACTCGTAAAAGCGCCAACTGGAGAATGACCACTGCTCTGGCAGCGTGACCAGCCCCCTTCGAACAGGATTGGCATGAATGTAATTCACCTTCGCATAGAGCTTCTTCTCGCTGTAGATTGCAAGAGCCCGCACTTGTTCTTTCCACACGGCGAAGCGGGCTCTGCCGTTAGCATGACGCGCCATCGTCTCCAAGACCTTTGTCGCGTTCACGTCCTTTGCGTGCGCTATTATCCTCTGAGCAGACCTTCCGCGCCATAGCCTGTTGAACCGGTGCAGTTGACCGCCGTCAGGTAGGTCCACCAGCAGGTGAACGTGATCCGGCATCAGCACAAGCGCCGACACGTACCCACCGCATTCGAGCAGCGCCCTGCCGATCTCATCGCAAACGATATCCCGCAGAGTTGCATTGTTGAGCAAGGGCAGCCACTCCACAAACGTTCCCGTTATGTAGTAGTAGCTTGCCCCTATGTCGATGTTCTTCCATTTCACGGTATCACATTAGCCGCACTTGCCGGCTATCCCCGCTCGACGTGGGGCCTGTTCGTTTCGGGAACAAGTTCCCGAAACACCGACAACGGGATTGGCGTGGATGCATCCCGCGCTATGTCGACGTTCTTCCATTTCATCGTATGTCGCAGCCTTGGCTCGGTCTGGTGTTCGCTGTGCGTTACGTCGCTTCGTTTCGGGATTTCCGGAGCGGACGGTGAATGCGCGTCCTCATCATCACGCCGTGCCCGCTCCTCAAATCCCGAAACACCAGTAAACCCTTTCTCGATACCCCGACCGCATGGCGTTTCGGGAAAAGGGTTTCCCGAAACAACTGAGAGTTCGTTCTTTGTGAGCAATCACCCATCAGCTACTTCCGTATCAGCACCGGACGAAAACCCGTGTGGTCCACCGAAACCAGGTGATAGCGGATGCCGTGCACGTTCCCCTCCATATAGCCGCCGCTGTGAATGTGGCCGTAGACGAGAGTGTCCACCTTGTGCTCCTTCAGGCAGCGTGCGAAGCTGTTGGGAGTGAGGTCCGAGTTGAACGGAGGGTAGTGCAGGACCACTATCTTCTCGGCGACATCCGGGGGTATCTCGCTGAGTCCGCGCTCCAAGTACATCAGTCTCCCTGTCGAGCACGCGGGTGTCTCCCGCCTCGGAGTCCGCGATGTCTTCCACGCGCCAGCCTCTCGTGCCGGCAATCCCGACGTTGTCGACGACGATCCCCCGGCCGTGCATTAGCCGTATGCTGGGATCGACGAGTTTCTGGATGCGCGATGTCGACTCGCGGCGCCACCAATAGTCGTGGTTGCCTCGAATCATTATCTTCCTGCCCGGCCTGGCGGCGATGTAGGCCAGATCGGGAAGCGCGTCATCGAACTTGATGGCCCAGGAATTATCCCCGGCTATGAGGACGACGTCGTCATCGCAAACCATCGCGTCCCAGTTCTCGGCGATGCGCTTTTCGTGATCTCCCCGAGCTCGGCCCGAAGACGTCCATCGGCTTCGGCGAGGAGAGAGATAAGTGTAAATCCGAAATTGCGTAGATTGACATCGAGAGAAAGGTCTACAGTCCTCAGTCTTCAGTCGACGGTCGCCTATCTCGGCCGCAGTTACTGACAATTGACGACTGAATCAAATTGATTCCGTTATCGACCGGGCGGCGGCGGCGGGATCCTCGGCCCTGGTAATCGGGCGGCCTATCACGAGGTAATCCGCCCCTCGTTTGATGGCCTCACCGGGGGTCATGACCCGCTTCTGGTCGCCGACGTCGCCTCCGGCGGGCCTGACGCCGGGGGTGACAATCGTGAAATCCGGGCCGCAGGCCGCGCGGATCAGTTCGATCTCGTGAGGAGAAGCGACCACACCGTCGAGGCCGGCTTCCTTCGCCAGCCTTGCCAGATGCACGACCTGATCGGCCACCGCGCCGCCAATTCGCATCTCATAGTTCAAGACTCTATCGTCGATGCTGGTAAGGACCGTCACTCCGATCACTCTTGGCGGCTGGATGTGCAGGGCCGAGGCCGTCTCGATGGCGGCGTCTTTGGCGGCTTTCATCATCGCCGCGCCGCCGGAGCAGTGGACATTGAACATCCACACCCCAAACCCGGCCGCCGCTCGAGATGCCCCCGCCACGGTGTTGGGTATGTCGTGAAACTTGCAATCGTAGAATATCCTGTCCGCGCCGGCCTGCCTTATGGCATCGAAGATACTCAGCCCGGCGGAGTTCACGAGCTCCAGCCCGACCTTGAATGCCCCCACTTCGCCGGCGAGCCGCCGCACCAGCGCCAGCGCCTTCTCCGCCGAGTCCACATCCAGCCCAATTATGATCTTGTCTTTAGTCATGTGAATGGGTTCCGCGGTCGGCGTCGGTTATCCTCCCGGCAAAGCATACCGAATGAAAAAACAAAAAGGTTGAAGACCGGGCCTCCCCGACCTTCAACCTTTAACATTCTAACCTTTAACCCCTGATTTACTCCAGGTATTCCCTGAGCTTCTTGCTTCTGCTCGGGTGCCTGAGCTTCTTCAGGGCCTTGGCCTCGATCTGGCGGATGCGTTCGCGGGTTACCTTGAAGTGCCGCCCGACCTCTTCGAGGGTGCGCGAGTAGCCATCATCGAGTCCGAAGCGCATCTTGAGCACATCGCGCTCCCGCGGAGTCAGCTTGTTCAGAGACTCCTCGATCTTCTCGCGCAGGATCATATTCGAGGCCGCTTCGGCGGGCGAAATCGCCTCCCCGTCCTCGATGAAGTCCGCCAGATGGCTGTCCTCTTCCTCGCCGATCGGCGTCTCCAGGCTCAGCGGCTCCGGGGCTATCCTGATGATCTCGCTCACCCGGTCAGGCGCCATCCCCATTTCCCGGGCAAGCTCGTCCAGGGTCGGCTCCCTGCCCAGGTCCTGCAGCAACTGGCTGGATGTCTTGATCAGCCGGTTGATAGTCTGGACCATGTGCACCGGGATTCTAATCGTGCGCCCCTGGTCGGCTATGGCGCGCGTAATCGCCTGCCTGATCCACCACGTAGCATAAGTGCTGAACTTGTAACCCTTGCGATAATCGAACTTCTCAACGGCGCGAATCAGGCCGATGTTGCCTTCCTGAATGAGGTCCGGGAAGCTCATCCCGCGGCCCGAATATCGCTTGGCGATGCTCACCACCAGCCTCAGGTTCGCCTCCGTGAGGACCGCTTTTGCCTCGTGGTCGCCGGCCTCGATCTTCTTGGCGAGCACGATCTCTTCGTTCATCGTGAGCAGTGGAGTCTTGCCTATCTCCCGAAGCCACATGCGCACCGAGTCGTCCAAAGGCAAGCCTTCTATCTCCGCAAGCTCCGCTTCCGGTGGTTCAGCTTCCTTTGTGGTTTCTTCCTCCTCGAAATCCTCGAAGCCCGGTGGGTGCTCCTTCACCTTTTCGACCACGCGAATGCCTTCGTCCGCGAACGTCTGCAAGATGTCGTCGACCTGCTCCGCGTTGAGATCCTCGTGGCTGAGGGTATCGTTGATCTGATCGTAGGTCAGAACACCGCTGCGCTTCCCTTCTTCTATTAACTTCTGGAGCCTGTCGCTCCCCTTTAGCTCAACAGCCACTCAAACCCATCTCCCTTTTTTGACGTCTCGCAGATAGTCTGATCGCAGATAGTCCGGCGCATCTCCGCCATCCGGCTATCTGACCATCCCGCCATCTGGCCATCTGCCTCACCGGCCATCCTGACCGGGCTATCGACGCCAGGCGCTCGAGGTCTCTCGAACCAACCTGTAGTATTCTTCGTATTCTTCGTCACCGCGCTGGATCGCACCTTCTGATATTTTCTCCGAAAGTGCGCGCATTCTTTGGCGACGCTCGTTTTTTTTATGATCTACAATAACTCTGACCAACTCTTGGGTCGGATGATTCAGCTCCGAATCGTCCATCACGGTCAGTAGATCCGTAAGCGTTTTTTCCGCCGGAGTGTCCGCGACTTGTTCGCGAAGCATCTCCTTGTCTATTTTTCCCTGCTCAAGGCAGTGTCTACTCACAGCCTCGGCGAGTAGGCGCGTATCCGCGCCTGAGAATTCCTTCGCCGGAAGTGTCTCAAATACCTTGCTAGCGTCCCCGCCGCGAAGAATTATTATACCCAATAATAATCGCTCCGAGCGTTCGGCCAGGTCCATGACCTTTGCCGGGGCCTGGTCGGGGGTTGTCTGATCAACCCCGGCGCCACGCGGCATTCGCCTGCGCGAGCGAAACGCGTTTATCTCCGAGCGCAAATGGTCCTCGGCAAGCGTGGTGCCGGTTGCAAAGTTCGGGTGAAACCTGGCCAGCAGTCGCACGAGCCGCTCGCGCTCGATTGCGCTCTCCACCTCGGCCAGGATCGCCGCTGCTTCCCTTAGCGCCGCAGCCTTTCCCTCGTCGGAGCGCATGTCGTATTTAGACAGCGCCAGCTTCACCCGGAAATCCGGGATCGGAAGCGTTCGCTCCAGCAGCGCCGCAAACTTCGACGTATCCCCGCCGCGCAGCATGCTGTCCGGGTCTTCGCCCTTCGGCATAGTTAATATACGCACGTTGAAGCCCGCTCGTTCGAAAACCGGTGCGCTTCTCAGCGCGGCGGCCATTCCGGCGGAGTCCGCATCGAACGAAAGGACCACATTGCGCGTGAATCGAGCAATTAAGTTTACGTGTTCTTCGGTGAGGGCCGTTCCCATAGTCGCCACCGTATTTTCAAAACCGGCCTCCTGAGCCGAGATGGCGTCCATATAACCCTCGACTACCAGCAAACGGTCCTCTCGGGAGGCCGCTCGCCGCGCGAAGTTGAATCCGTAAAGGGTCTTGTTCTTCGAAAAAAGCGGCGTCTCCGGCGAATTGAGATACTTCGGCTGGACATCTTCGAGCGCCCGGCCCCCGAAAGCAATGATCCTGTCCGAACCGTCCTGTATCGGAAAGACCAGCCGGTCCCTGAACATGTCGTAAAAGCCCTGCGAGTTCTCGCGCGCCTTGACCAGCCCAGCCTTCAGCGCGTCCGCCGGGCTGACTCGTTCCTTAGACAGATATCCGGAAAGCTCGTCCCAACTATCCGGCGCATAGCCGAGCTTATACTTTTCAATAGACGCACTTGTCAGGCCGCGCTTTGCCAGATAATCGCGAACCTTGCCGGATTTTGTCAGCGCGGCGCGAAAGAAAGTGCACGCGATGTTGTTTGCCCGTAAAATCCGCTCGCGATCGTCGAGCTCTCGGGCGGCTTGCGGGGAGCGGACTATCTCGACACCCGCCTTTCGGGCAAGCAGTTCCACCGCCTCGGGAAACGTGATGTTGTCCATCTTCTGGACGAAAGAAAAGACGTCTCCTCCTTCGCCACATCCGTAACAGTGCCATATTTGGCGCTGGGGATTGACGTGGAAGGAAGGCGTCTTCTCATTGTGAAAGGGGCAGAGCCCCTTCAGCGTACTGCCGCTCCTCCGCAGGGCCACATATTGGGAAACGACCTCCACCAGGTCGCAGCGTTCCTTGATCTCTTCCAAGGGGTAGCGCAACGACATCTGTTCACCTGCTTCGGTAGGTTCAGTTTTGTCCCTGAACTTATCCTATTTTATTTCCTCCGGCACTAACGCGATCGTAATCCCCACGACTTTTTTGTTTAGGAAAGTATAAAGCACGCGGTTGCTGTTCACGTAACTCACTCTAAGAAAGCGCCCGCTGTATTTCTGCGACTCGGGATAACCCATGACCCACAGCACCAGTTTGTAGGTATCTCCAAGCTCGAGGCCGGTGCGCGTCTTCGACGCAACCCACGGGCCAACGCCGCCGGCGGTTATCTGGGTGATCTTGCCGTCGGTTAGAATGAACTCCAGGGTGATCCCCGACGGAAGATCGTAAGTCCAGGTGACCTCCTCCTGGCTCAGGATCCCGGCCCTGCCCGGCGTCTGACCTGGCTGGCCTGGCATCCCCGGCATTCCGGGCATTCCACCCGGCGCGGGGAGCGACGGCAGCCCCGGCAGCCCGCCGGGCATAGCACCCCCCGGAGAGGGCATTCCCGGCAGCCCCGGCAGCGAATACGGGGTGGCGCCCGGCGGAGTGCACGCCGGCTCACCCGCCGGCGCCCCTGGCCCGGCTGCTCGGTGTTGGCAACCCCGACGGTGATGCGGCTCGGGTTTCCATATTTAGACAGAATTTCCTTCGCGTCGCGCCCCAGCCTTATTCCGGCCAGGCTGTCTTCCGGCACACTTGTCTTATAGAAAGCCCTGCCGCCGGTCTTCGCGGACCCACTGAGGATGGAAGCCGGCACAGCGACCTTGTGCCCGGAGGCGTACACTTTCTTCGCCGCGTAAGCGTTGGACACCACAGACAAAGCGATAATAGCCGCCGCTAATATAGCCGGCGCCTTTTTCAGCGAGAACATGAACCAGACTCCTGCGTTTAGAAGTTAGAGGTTGGAGGTTCGAAATCAGAACCTCGGACCGCGACCTCACCTCTTGATTTTATCGATAGTAAACCGTGAAGGCCCTGTTGTTTCGGGAAACCCTTTCCCGAAACGGGCCGGTTAGTAACGTTGGAAAGAACTCCGGCCCCAAAGGGCCACCCAATTAATCTTATGTTCCGGCGGAGGAATATCCTCCTTCAACCCGAGCTTTTTTGCTTTCCGCTCTCTGCTCTTTCCGCCCTCAGCTTCCCTGCAGCTCGGCGATGGTTGCGAAGCCATAGCCCTTTGCTCTGAGCGCGTCGATGATTCCCGGCAGGGCGAGAAGCTCCACTTCCTCGACATCATGCATCAGTATGATCGAGCCGGGCTTGGCGTTCGAGAGGACATAATTTGCAATATTTTCTCGCGTGGTGCCCTCGGCCTTGCCGCAATTCGCGCTCCAGAGCACGGTGGTCAGGCCGAACTTGTTCATCACATCCGCCATCTTGGGCCCCTCGCGGCCTCCGGGCGGCCGCAGGCAGCGCATCCGCTTGCCGGTCACGGCCCTCACCGCCGCGCAGTTCTTGAAGACCTCCTGCTCGATCTCCCCGGTCGACAGAAACTCCAGCGCCCGGTGACCGTAGGTATGGTTTTCGATCTCGTGGCCCTCGTCTGAGATGCGCCTGGTTACATCCGGGTTGGCCTCGACCTGCTTGCCGACCACGAAAAACGTGGCTTTCACATTCTTGTCTCGAAGCACCTGCAGAAGCTTATAGGTGTTTTTGTTCGGGCCGTCATCGAACGTCAGAGCCACGACTCTCTTGCTCTGGTCGCCCTTGTAAAGCCTCTTCCCCTTGCCATTCGATCCATACAGCGCCGCCAGCCGGTCGGCTGCGTCCAGGTAGTCCGGATCGGCGGCCATCACACGTTCGAGGGCGGCGGCGGCCAGGTCCCGGTCTCCTGTGTGGACCGCGCACAGGGCAAGGTTATAATCGATCGCGGCGACCGAGGGCCGAAGCGTCATCAACCCCCGCAGCTTCTTCCAAAGCCGGTCGGCCTCGGCTCCCGTAAGCCTGGTGGAGGATGCCGCGCCCGCGTTCTTGACGACTACTTCGGTCGACTTCTCGCTCAGGACAGCCTCGTCCGCGGATAGGCCCTGCACCTTCAGGGTGTGCGATCCGTTGGAGACCCGCGAGCTGTCCCAGTCATATTCGAAGGGCGGCGCGTTGGTCATGCCCACCAGTACGCCGTCCACGAAAAACAGCACCATCCGCACGCCCTGTGCCTCGCGCATGTCCGCTCGAAGGACCGTCACTCCCGAGACAGTTCGAGCCTTGGATGCCGCCGCCTCGACGCGGGCGCCGTTCGGCAAGGGCCAGCCGGTGAGCGCCAGGGGCGCTCGATGAACGAAAGTCATCGCGCAGCCGATTCGCTCGCCGCTGCCGGGCCGTGCGCTTACTCGCTGCAGTTCGCGCCAAATCTCCAACGCCTCGGCGTAATTGCCTTTGCTCGTCAGGGCAAAGGCATCGAGCGCCTGAAGCGCCTCGCTTTCCCGTGGCTGGGCAGGCTCGTTGTAAACGTTGCCGGCGACAGCCTTCGCATATTCGAGCGCGCCGCGCGCATCGAGGCTCGGGTCCGCTGCCTGCGCTCGCGCCAGATGGTCGATTGCTTGCTCGAACTTCCCTGCCGCCAGGTAAGATAGCCCCGATCCGTAGATCGCGTCCGCGCAGTTTGGGTCGAGCTTTTCCGCCGCCGCGAACTCCAACATCGCGTCTTCCGGTCTGCCGCCCGTGAGAAGCGTCATGCCCAGCGCCACGTGCGCCAGCGGCTCATTTGCATCGCATGCGAGCGCGCTTCGGATCGAATCCGCGCTCTGTCGAGTTTCGCCCGAGGCCAGGCTCTCAAGCGCGCAGGCGATATTTTGCGCGCAGCTCTTCGGCTGGCCCAGGCACGCCGCCGCCGCGCCCAAGATTAGCGCCGCGGTCATTATGATGCGGTAAACCGGGTTTCCTGCGAAGACCTTTCCTGAGAACGGCGGATTCCTCCGATAGTTTTGTCAGTTAGTATGACGACGAAAACCGCCGTAAAGTTCGGCGGGAAGGGAAGAAGGCAGGAGTTAGTAGTTAGGTAAGTGCTCACTGTTCGTGGTCCCAACCCACTGTGCGGCGGGAACGACAAATAGAGCGTCTGCTTCAACCCGGCGCCTTCGACTTCCCGCTGCGCGCACAGCACTCACGCTGGGCAGAGGCAGACCACGCCCTCTCTCGCGGCGGAAGGCGCCACGCGTTTCGGTGTTTGGGGATTTGAGGAGCGAGCACGATCATTTGAGTAGGGTGCAAGCGTCTCAGTCGCTCCGGAAATCCCGAAACGAACCGGCCTTTCGCTACAGTATCAAAGGCTCCAAGTCTAGTCCAACCGGTTCCCCGCGTCGTCACATACCATCTGCCGAAGATCCGGCCTGTTCAGCAGAAGCAGCCATTGGGTGGTGGTCGCCAACGCAAGACCAGACCCGGCTCCGCGTGGTCTTAGAACCCTGGCATGCACATACGCAATCTGCACGGGAATCGGGAGATCGCACGGTCAGCCGCAAATGGTGAGCGGCTCGCGCTGTGAATCCAAAAGGAGTACGACAGCGATGTACAGGCTGTGGGAAGTCGGACAACTCCATAGTACCAGAGAAGTCCGCGAACAAGGACACCATCAGGACGGTGAACGCGGAGCGGATGGAGGGGAAGGAGTCGGCAAAGGGGAACTCGGATCAGGAAGACCAGGCTCCGGACATAGCGCCGGGAACGCCTGCAACATGACCTGATGCGGGTACGTAATGCGGCGTAAGCCGCCAGTGCGTTTTACCCGATGCAGGAGCCCGTGCGGTAGTTCCGCTCGCCGGGATCTGTGCGGGGGGCTGGGGGCAACCCCAGTCCCTACCGCGACAAACCCGGAAATCGGGCTCCTGCCACCAGGTATCGTAGCCAAGTTACCGACGTACTGATATGGCTGGGCTATCGAATTCTACTCTGGTCGAGCCAGGTTCCAAGTTGCTTGTGCCGAGGCATGCGCGGTCAGCATCGTTATCGTACATGTCGGTGACGCTGCCGTCGCTGTCGGTAATCAGACGTATGGAGCCAATCTCGTCGAAGTCATAGTATCGCATGCCGTTCGTGCTATCATAACGGGCGATCAACGCGCCGTTCGGCTCTCTAATGTAGTATGCGACGCTGGACGCCGCCGAGTCCTCCACCACTGCCGGAAACCCAGCCGTTATATCGTACTCTAACGAATAGTTCTGCCCGTTGGCACTCATAACCACCCGGTTCCCCTCCGCATCCCACGTGTTGGTCAGGCTGTGGTTGCCGGAACCCGAGGTGATGCTATACGTCGCCTGGTTCGGAGCCCCGCCGGAGTGTCCGTATAGCTGGCCGTGCCTGCTTCGGTGACCGACACCAGGTTTCCCGCGCTGTCGTATTGATAACCGTGCATTCCCGGCCAGGATGTAAGTTGATCGGCCGCGTTGTAAGTCATCGGGTTCGGATCGGCGGGCGGATTCAGTCTGTTTCCTCAGTCGTAGGCGTACGGTCCTCCCGCAGGCTGGCTGGAACCGGGCTTGGCGGCACGGAGACGGTTAAGCAGTTTTTAGCATCATAGCCGTATGACCAGGGAAGTGTTCGGTGTTTCGGGAACTTGTTCCCGAAACGAACTCACTCACTTCAAGGCGTCAAAGGCTGGACATCGAGGCCGACCCTCTCGCCGCACTCGTAAAAGCGCCAACTGGAGAATGACCACTGCTCTGGCAGCGTGGCCACCCCCATTCGAACAGGATGGGCATGAATGTAATTCACATTCGCATAGAGCTTCTTCTCGCTGTAGATTGCAAGAGCCCGCACTTGTTCTTTCCACACGGCGAAGCGGGCTTTGCCGTTGCGTGACGCGCCATCGTCTCCAAGACCTTTGTCCCGTTCACGTCCTTTGCGTGCGCTATTATCCTCTGAGCAGACCTCCCGCGCCATAGCCTGTTGAACCGGTGCAGTTGACCGCCTCAGGCAGGTACACCAGCAGGTGAACGTAATCCGGCATCAGCACAAGCGCCGACACGTCCCACCGCATTCGAGCAGCGCCCTGCCGATCTCATCGCAAACGATATCCCGCACAGTTGCATTGTTCAGCAAGGGCAGCCACTCCACAAACGTTCCCGTTATGTAGTAGTAGCTTGCCCCTATGTCGATGTTCTTCCATTTCACGGTATCACATTAGCCGCACTTGCCGGCTATCCCCGCTCGACGTGGGGCCTGTTCGTTTCAGAAACAAGCCCGAAACACCGAAATGATTGTGTGCGCCTCGGCGTTTGGAGCTTCGGAAATGCTGTCCACATCCAAAGATGGATAATTCCAGGCAATCGCCCGGGGGCCTCGCGCAATAAAGCTCTACTGGCGCCACGAGGGCCGCCAGGCGCAAGTGTTTAAAGACGGCAGATGCATCGGGACGATGAGCCCTGGCCCGGCGGCTTTTGCCTCGCTTGCCATTTCGGACCTTTGCCCTGACACAGCCTACACGTTCTCCATTGGCGAGGGCGGCCCGGCAGTGCGGGAGACGACCTGACCCAATTGCCGAAAAGCGCGCGGTTCGATGTGCCTGTGATCGGTCGATCAGCGTCGGGAGTCGCCGCCGCGGTCTCCGCAGCGAGGCTGGGGCTTAAGGTCGCGCTGGTTAAGGAAACCAATCGCCTCGGAGGAATGTGCGCGATGGGGCTTGCCAGCACCGACATCCGCAATCCATCGCGGTCCAATGGGTTCTTCGAGGATTTCAGAATGCGAGTCGATGCTTTCTACGGCGGCGGCGGTGGACTCAGATACAATCCGGGTTGCCAACGCGATCATGAAGAGCATCACGTTCGATCAGCCCGGCATCAGCGTCTTTATGAAATGCAGTTTCGTCAAGCCGGTACGCGCATCCTCAACAAGGTGCAGGGGGCTGTGTTACGCGACTGCGTCACCCGCCGGACCCGCAATGTATACACCAAAGTTACAATCGACGCCACGGACGAGGGAGACTTCGCCGCGGCGTGCGGTGGAGTTCCGCGCCGGCAGGGAGCCGCGCACCCTAGAAGAGCCTCACGCCGGAGTGATCTACTTTGACGACAAGGCAGGAAATCCTGCCCGGCAGCACCGGCGCGGGAGACAAAAGGCAGCAGTCCTACGCATATCTGATGATCTGGAAAGATCTCCGGGCTAACCGCGGCTGCCGAATCGAAAAGCCCCGGTTCTACAGCCCGCAAGTCTACTGCAACTCTTGGGGTGGCGCCCAGACCTGGAACGGAACTTCCGGCAGCCCCCAACGATAAGTTCGAGATCAACCGGCATCCGTTTGGGTCGTGGCCGGCATCAACTACGATTACCCTACCGCGGAACCCGAGCGCGGGCGCGAGATTCAGGGGATTAGAGACAGGGCGCTGGGCTACCTTACTCATCCAAAATGAACTGGGCCTCGAGAACCTCGGGCTGGCGGACGACGAGTTTCTCGACAGCGGCAACTTCCCCCCCGCCCTCTACGTTCGCGAGGCGCGGCGAATAATCGGTTAGCACGTTTGAAGGAAAACGAATGACGTGTGCGCGCGATTATTTCTGAGGCACTCGGTTGGGATCGGCGATTACCCGATGGACGGCCAGCCGCGGAGGCCTGAGGACCCCACCGCAAGGACAAGGGCGAGGGCGAGTGCTGGTTGGCGAAGTTCACTCCCTGGTATCAGATTCCGTCCGGCGTGATGGTGCCGAAGACTATCGACGGTCTGATGGTGATTGGGGCGGTCTCGGCGACGCACATTGGCTACGGAACGCTGCGGACTGGAACCGGTGAGGATGTCGACGCCTTAGGCTGCAGGCGCGGCGGCGTCCTGCTCGATTTGGTGTCCCGTCGAGCCGCATTTCGTGCACCGGCATGGATTCGCGGACAGGGTTCTGGACCAGCACGCGTACATCACCTGGTATTCGGACGTGACTAGGGAGCCCGGCACTTCAAGGCAATCCAGTTCGTCGGCGCTCGCGGAGTGCTGCCGGGTGAGGCGTTCCGGCCCGATGAGGCGCTCACGGTCGAGGACACCGCCGCCGCGCTCGATGTGCTGATACGTTCCGAAGGGCCCGTACGGGCAGGCCGCCGTGCCTGCCCTGCACGGCGGAGCCTGTTGAGGCGGGCTGGAGAGTTCGCGAAATGGTCGGTGGAGTCGAAGCGGGCGGTCTCGGCGGACTGGCGATGCGTGGAGCCCGCGCGGCCCTCGTATAAGGACGTTGGCGGGGACTCGCCGTATTATGTCGCGGTGGAAACGCTGCTGGCGCACCGGATAGAGGCGTGGCTGTTCGCGGGCGGCACGCCGGACGAGTTCAAACCCGACAACCCAATCACCCGCGCCGACGCCGCCGAGGCAATCTACCTGGCCCACAGGGAAGCAGCTTTGAACGGGCTCGACGCCTCGCCTTTTGCTCGCAGCCTGGTCCAGTAGAGCACCCAGCATCCAGCGAGAAGCAGCGGAACCCTGAACACCAAGCTAAATGTGAGCGTGACTATACCAAGTTCGGTGTTTCGGGAACTTGT
>CAWGNL010000032.1:0-18721 GCA_963823885.1 uncultured bacterium | reverse complement strand
AGTCCGGCTCCGACGAGCCTGTGCCCGCCAAGATAGACGGCGTTGCCTGTCTTCGGTTTCCCTGTGATTTCACGAAGAATGTGTTACGTGATTTCTGGGGGATAAGGAAGTAAACCTCGATCTCTCGGCAGCCGATTGTATTTGTTGCAGAGTCAAAATATCCAATCCCGCACTGGTCAAGATGATCTCCGTTTATCTAAAGGCAGGCGACGCATGCCTGGTGGGGCTCAGGTGAAGCAATTCCTCTTTCAACGGATAAGTGGCAGACGGTCACGTTACCCAAGTCATCTTTCGATACTCAGGACTTAACGCTCCCCGGTTGGAACAATATTTCGAAGGATACGTATAGCGGTTTGGCCCGGAGCATCTGGAACCACGGATCTCTACGTAGCTAATCTCCAAACCACAACCAGCGCTAGTACTAACCTGCTTTCAAACAGTGGATTCGAGGTCTGCACAACCGAGCGAATGCCGGATTTTTGGGGGCTTAATGATGATGCTTTTGCAACAGACCCTGGCGCCTGGCGTGCAAGATGGGGCGTGGATAATACCGTAAGCCATTCCGGAAAACGTTCTCTTCGCATCGTGGGCAAGAAGGACCTGTGGGAGCTGCAGGCTGCTTCCGTCAGGTTTTCAGTTGAAGCAGGAAAGCCGTATACGCTGTCTGCATGGATGAAGAGCGATTTGCCGGATCTACCCGTGACTATGAAATTAGACAACGTTGCCAAGCGGCAATTCACGATCGATAAGACGTGGAAACGCTACATAATCGAAAATGTCGTCCCTGCCGGCAATTCGAACAGCAGGTGCATCATTAATAATGACTCAGACGGCGGCACGCTATGGATTGACGATGTCCAGCTTGAATGCAGCACCGTGGCAACCGACTACAAGCCGGGGGATACAGACAAGGATCTCACCGGTCGGGCGGTTCACTGTGTTTCACGACCGGCAGACTGCCCGATTTAACCGGGGCGGATACGGTCAGCGTAAGTATTGATTCGTACCGCCGTTTCCTAGTGGATGGCAAGCCATTTATCCCCTATGCGATGGCGTGTGGGATGCCATCTCCGGAGGTGATGCGGACTATAGCTAAAGCAGGTTCAACACGGTGTGTTTTTGCGTTGGTGACTCGAAGACCGTGGCGGATATCCGTAATGTCCTGGATAATGCCAAGGCAAATGGCTTGAAGGTTATTCCGTGGTTTAATGGATCTACGACGACTATGCGGAATCTGGTGGCTGGTCTTAAGGATCGTCCCGCGGTAATCGCATGGTATGTTTCCGATGAGCCAAACACAGATGCTGAAAAAGCAGTGGCTCTGGAGAGATACAACGCGGTTAAGCAAATTGACCCCAGCCGGCCTGCTTACATCAACTATAGTGTCTTTCCCCAGGACCCTATGGGCGATATCTCCTGTCTGGATAATTACTCGATTTCGCGGCGATCTCCCGCTACGCCGGCAGAGACACAAGCTATATGGAACGCTTTGGCTCCATCAGAGGCAAACCTACGTGGATATGGCTCCAATCGGATGGTTATGCTTTTTTCTATCCTCGCGAGCCCACAGGTCCCGAAGACGAATGTATGGTCTACTCTTCGCTAATAAACGGGGCAAGAGGAATAAAGTATTTTGGGGATACCCGCACAGCGAGGAACTTTGGAACGAGATGAGCCAGCTTGGTCAAGAAGTAAAAACACTCACGCCTGTCCTCTATTCCCTGGAGACTCCGCCCGCCGCATCAACGAAATCGACCGCAATCGAATTTGTCGCCAAGACCTATAACGGTCAGAATTACGTCATTGCGCTCAATAAGACCCCCTCAAGGGTGAAAGCCAGGCTCAGCATTTCCGGCAATAACGCGGCCATGCGACGGTTCTGTTTGAAAACCGCAAAGTGAGCGTTAGAAAAGGCGCCATTGTCGATGTGTTCGAAGGATATCAGAGGCACGTGTATCGTATCTTATAACTGAAATCCCATATAGGGTTTAGCGAATTTTGACATGTCACCTGGGATTTCAGTTGTAAGATACCCAGAAGATGGCACTGCCCCTCCGAATCACGGAGAGGCTGTATTGATTTTCCGGCCACGGCCCTCTTGGTTGTGGTCCAACGCGTTAGGGCATCGATAATATTGCATACTGGTTCTTCCGTTTTGGAATAAGTGGAGGTAAATGATGAAAAGATCGTTAAAGGGTTTTACACTGATCGAGGCTGCTTGTGGTCATCGCTATCATCGCGATATTGGCCGCCATACTCTTTCCGGTGTTTACATCGGCACAGGCGACGGCCAAGAAGGCTGCATGTCTGAGCAACATACGCCAGATATGCGCGGCGTGGAGTGAGTACAATGACGACAGCAATGGCGCGACAGCGCCTATCTGTCGATATGACTACAGTGCGGCGCAATGGAAAAGTTGGATGCAGGAGTTGCTTCCCTATGTCAACAACGCCGGGGTTTTTGGCTGCCCGGCAAGCAACATCGTCCCCTCCTCGTTAATGGAGTTGCAGTGGGAATTTGCCGGATGGCTGTCGTACGGCTGGAACGCGACTCTGTTCGGCTACCAGGTGGATTTCCTCGTGAAGACGGCCGATGTACTCAGGCCCACCCGAACGGTGTTCTTGTGCGACACAGTGGGTTACAACCTGGTGAGTCTCGCGAGTCCGAATCCCGGGTCGAGCACCGGCTACCAGTATGCAGGCATCTATTGGAGCTATCCCAGCCAGAACACGCCGGAGACCTACAACGGCGATACGAAGATCATTCCCGCGAATGCCTTACGCCCCTCGGCCAGGCACAACGGGCTTGTAAACGTGGCGTTTTGTGATGGGCACGCCGGGTCTTTCACTGAACAAGAGCTGTTGAAGGTCCAGCAGGGGCCGGGAAGTCATATAGCGTACCTAGCTTCCGAGGATAGCGGGTGGTATGTCCAGGGCTGGACCACAATAAGGTCTGGCCAGCCCTATTTTCCGTATTTCCAGGCTACGGCAATCGCGAGTCAGCATTTTTGATGCAATTTGATCGAGATAACTTGAGACCCAATTGTGATTGAAGCGTGATGCTGGTTGGGAACGCCTCCGTGGAAGAATCAGTCTATAAGACAGAAGACGATTCATTAGATTGGAGGTCGATTGCAATGAAAACCAGAAACCTACTCAAGTATGCAGTGCCACTCGCCGTGCTGGTGGCGATCTGGGCGACGAGCGTCGTGACGGCGCAGCGAGGACCCCGTGGGTTCGGCCGGTTCGGACCGGGCGGGCCTGGGATGTTTCCGCCCGGCCCTCCGGCTCCGGTGGCGATAATGAAAGCCACACCGGACGGAGTCTTCGTGCTGGCCGGCACAAAGCTGGTCAAGTACGATCCGGCGACCCTGAAGCAGTTAGGATCGCTCCACTCTTGGATGCCGCGCCGGACTCCGGTGCCGGCGCTCCGGCATCATCGGGAGAGGCGCCTCCGCCTCCGCCGGTGATGGGTCCCGCGGCGATGCTGGTGGCGCCGGCGGCAAGCGGCTCCGGGAAAGTGCTGCTGGTGGTCGCGGGAGACCGATTCTTGAGCGTGAAGACATCGCTGGAGGTCGCGGCCAAAGCCAGCCTGCCGTCCGTCCAAAAGGGCGAACCGCCGCAAGGCCCGCCGGAGGACGACCCTGACCAGGGGCCGATGCCTCCGAGGCGCCCCGCCGGGGTCCCTCCGGTTCCGGCGATGGGACTGGTAGGGCGGACCTTATACGTGATGCGCGGGGACCAGATCACGGCGATCAAAATCGACGACGGCAGCCTGTCCGCGCAGGCAACCCTGCCCAGGCCGGAAATGCCTCACTCCTGATGAGCGCGGCCTGCTTAATGGCTTGATGGTCAGATAGCGGATAGTCGGATGGCGAAGGGATCTCCCCTCTATCCGGCTATCTGCTATCAAGCTGTCAGGCCATCTGCCATCGAACCATCCGCCAAGCGCGGCCGGAGCAGGAGTCCCTTCCCTAGCCCCTAGCCCCTAGCCCCTAACCTCGTTGACTCCAGGTCCCGTATGGTGTAGAATCAAGCGACTCAAATCGGGACTGGAGAATCATGAAACCTGAGCTATTGACCTGCCGCAGGATGACGGTCGGTATGGTATATCCGCCGTTCCAACTGCATCCGCAGAAAGTAAACAGAATATACGCCGAGATTACCGAGCGATACCCGTTCCAGAGCCATGCAGCACCTGCCGGATGGGGGGCGAATGGCAAACCCCAACGGCGATTTCTTCATCCAGACCACCCGAATGCAGATAAACGACAACGTGGATTACTTCCAGTCATCCAAGGAAAGGGCCGTCGATCTGCTGCGCATGGCCCAGAGCCGCCTTGGTATCCCACAATTCCTTACTTTCGGCATCAAGTTGACGGCGTTCCTGCCGGTCGAGGATGGGGATGCGGACGCGGCATCGCTGCTGGAAGATTCGGCGCTGTCGGCCATCAAGGACAACCTCGACCTCCTGGGTCCCGGCAGAAAGGGAGTTGGCCTGCGTTTTGTGCTGCACCAGGATGGGGTACACGAGCTTAAGATCGAACCGTTCTTCAACGACCTGAACCAGCTTTACGTGGAACTGGACATCCAGCACCCAGCGCCGTTCAGCGATTTGGCGATGATCGAATCGAGAATGGATGCGGCTTACGACTACCTGTTCCGCGAGGTGGCCGGCTTTCTGGAGACACTGGGATAGGACAAGTGAAAAGAAGTGTCGATATTTGCGTGCTGATCTCGATCGCGGCGGTGGCCGGGGCTTGCGCCGCCGGGGGCGCGCGAGGAGCATCGAACTCGCCCGTCACATTTGAGGAATATGGCTTCAAACTCGAAATCCCCAGACCCTTCGAGAAGCATGTGCCGCCGCCCAAGCCCGGGGAAAGGCTTTCGCAAGCCTACCTGAGCGGCGGGCTTGCGTACATAATCAAGATCACCGACGTTGGGCCGGACAGCCTGGCCTCGACTGTGGTGGAACAGACCCTCCAAGCCCAAGTAAAGCAGGCGTCGCAGGCCAGGCGATGGGAACGCAACTCCCGATACGGGGAGCTTTTCAAGGGTTTTACCTGCCTGACCAAGGTCGATTTGAACTCGGCCCCATTCCTCGAGAAGATAATGGGCGGCGACACGGGTTACCAGAGCGTGTCCCTGGCCCCGCTGGCGGGCGAGTCCTCGCCCATTCTCACCATCGGCATTATCGGAGCCAAGGAGCGATCCGTCGAGATCGACAATCTGGCCGAGTTCCTGGTCTCTACTGTGAGCACGTTCAAGATAGCCCATGGCACGAAGCCCAAAGACGTAAGCCTGAAACACCCGGCTGCTGTATCCGCGGCCAAGCCCGCAGCCGGACTTTCGCAAAAACCGAGCGCCCAAGCCGCGCTTCGGCCGAATGAGATCGAACTAGTGGGCAGGGTCGATTCGGTCGGCCCGGGTGGCGACTCGATTACCATGACGGTGGACCAGATCAGACTTCCCAAGCAGGGACCCATCAAACTCGACCCCGCCCGAACGAAGCTGGTATACTGCAAGAAACTGCCGTCGGGGGCAGGTCCGGGAACCAGACTGCTCGTTGTGGGGGTAAACACCGGCGTGGGAAAGCCGATGAGCGCCGACAGGATCGAGGTGCAGCCCGGCCCGAAATGATGAGGTTACAAGGGAATAAGGTTGCAAGGGCGCTGGGGCCGGTGACACGGCATCAATTCCCGACTCGAAAACCTGTCCCGCTCCCGTGGCAGAGGACACAAATTATGTCATTCCGAACGAATGTGAGGAATCTCAACGCTGCGCCGGAATCCTTCTTCGGCGTGTGAGATTCAACCGCTAGGTTGAGATTCCTCGCGTTCGCTCCTAAGAAACTCTCCTCGCAGGAGGGTGCATGTTTCGGGATTTCCGTTCCGCGTACGCTTCACTCAAATCCCGAAACACCGGGGGTGGGTTTCTTTCCGATGTGACTGCGACAACGTCGCAGTCAGTTGCTCCTAAGAAACTCCCCAGTTTCGGGAAAAGGGTTTCCCGAAACAACGGGGCGTGGGTTTCTTTCTAATGTGACTGCGACAACGTCGCAGTCAGTTGCTCCTAAGAAACTCCCCAGTTTCGGGAACAAGATTCCCGAAACACCGGGGGTCGGTTTCTTGCAGATGTTTCGGGATTTTGGCCTAGCCCGGCTCGTCGGACCTGATCACCCGAAATCCCGAAACATCGGGGGCGTCGGTTTCTTTCCAATGTAACGGCGACAACGTCGCCGTCACTTGCTCCTAAGAAACTCCCCCGTTTCGGGAAAAGGGTTTCCCGAAACAACGGGGCGTGGGTTTCTCTCTAATGTGACTGCGACGGGGTCGCAGTCAGTTGCTCCTAAGAAACCTCCGCTGCCGGGGGCTTCGGGGCAGTCGCCCGCGAAGCATAGCGAGCCCGGCTGGTTTCTTTACGAAACTACCGTGTGCCTGTCGCACAGTCGGACGCTCCTAAGAAACTCCCGAGTTTCGGGAACAAGATTCCCGAAACACCGGGGGTCGGTTTCTTGCAGATGTTTCGGGATTTTGGCCTAGCCCGGCTCGTCGGACCTGATCACCCGAAATCCCGAAACATCGGGGGCGTCGGTTTCTTTCCAATGTAACGGCGACAACGTCGCCGTCACTTGCTCGGAATGACATGTCCGCTAAGCGTGTACCGTACCCCGTTGGGCTGTACGCCTATGATGGGCAGCACCCATTTTTCGGGCTTTCGCCCTTTCGCGTTTTCGCGATTAGATCCGGTTAAACCATGAGAATATACATAGGCGCGACGCGCCAGAACGATGGCAAGACTATTACGTGCCTTGGCCTGATCGCGGCCCTCAAGAAGCGCGTGCCCAGCGTCGGCTACATCAAACCCGTCGGACAGCGCTACGTGGAGATCAACGGCCATAAGATAGATGAGGATGCGCTGCTCGTTAAGGATGTCTACGGGCTATACGGCAACCTGACGGATATGTCTCCGATCGCCATCCCTCGCCATTTCACCGAGGACTACATCGACCACCCCCACCGCGAGGAGCTTGTCGACGCGGTGAAAAAATCCTTTGACGCCATACAAGCGCACAGCGATGTAGTGGTGGTGGAGGGGACCGGCCACGCGGGGGTCGGATCGTGCTTCGACATGTCTAACGGTGACGTCGCGGCGATGCTGGGATGCAAGGCCGTGATAGTCTCCGCCGGGGGCGTGGGCCGTCCGATCGATGAGATAATGCTTAACAAGCGCATGTTCGACGCCTCGGGCGTCGAGATCGCGGGCTGCATTGTCAATAAGGTCGAGGAAGCGAAATACGACAAGGTGTCCTCTTACGTCACTCGGGGCCTTGCCCGGCTGGGATTTCGAAGTGTTGGGCGTGATGCCCTACCGGCCTGTTCTCTCCAATCCCACCATCGAGGAACTGCTCGACGACATCCAAGGCGAGCTTATCAGCGGCGAGCAAGGGATCGGCAACACCGTGGGTAAGATGGTGATCGGTGCGATGCCTCCGCGGCAGGCGATCGAGTATATGACGCGCGACACGCTGCTGATTACTCCCAGCACAAGGGACGACCTGCTGCTGGCCCTTATGGCCCCGTGCGAGCCTGATTCAAAGGCGCCCACGTGCATCGCGGGGATGATTCTAACCGGCGGCACGCCGCCAAAGCCCAGCATACGGCGGATGCTCCGAAAAATTCACGTCCCCGTAATACTGGTGGAGGATGACACATTCAGCATGGCCTCCAGGATCGCCAAACTGATTGTAAAGATAAGGCCGAGCGACAAGACCAAAATCCGCGCCGCCGAGGAGATGGTGGATGAGTTCGTCGATGTGGACCGTCTATTGGAGGTCCTCCGCGCGGATAAGGCGGGAAGGGGGAGTTAGGTGATGGAAGGGAAGACGTTCCATTCCCCGACACCTAACCTGGCGAGGCCGGACGGGAATTTAACCACGAAAACACGAAATGGGGAGAGCACGAAAAGAGATTTCAGCGCCCTGTTGTATCGGGAAACCCCTTTCCCGAAACAACTTTCGTGTTTTCGTGATGAGAATTCTGCAACCTACGACCATGACTTACGAAGAAGCCCTTGACTACCTGGATAGTCTCCAGAAGTTTGGAATAAAGTTCGGACTCGAGAGGATTACCGCTCTCTCTCGCGCGTTCGGCAACCCTTACCGTCTGCTTCGCGTGATCCATGTCGGCGGCACGAACGGCAAGGGCTCGACCGCCACGTTTATCGCTTCGATGCTCCGCGAGGCCGGCTACCGCACAGGGCTTTATCAGTCTCCCTATGTCTTCGAGCCTCGAGAACGCATCCAGATCAACGGCCGGTTGATTCCCAGGAATGACTTCGCTGATATGATTAGCGAAATCCAGCCGATAGCCGACGACTTTGCCGCAACCGACCTTGGGCCGGTGACGGAGTTCGAGGTCAAAACGATGCTTGCGTATCTGTACTTCGCCAGGGAGCAAGTCGACTTCGCCGTGCTCGAGGTGGGAATGGGCGGGCGCTTCGATGCCACGAACCTGGTCGAGCCGCTGGCGGCGGTGATCACCAACGTGAGCCTCGATCACACGGAGCGGCTGGGGGACAGCGTTGCCAAGATCGCTTACGAGAAAGCCGGAATAATCAAGACAGGCTCGGTGGTGGTTACGGCGGTGGAAGATGAGGACGCCTGGCGGGTGATCCTCGAGAAGTGTCGGAAGGAAGGCGCGGAGGTGTGGCGGGTAAGAAAGGCGCATGCCCACAGGTCCGGTTCGCCTTCGGCTGACGTGCTGGTCAGATTCCAGTCCAGGGGTCGCGAGCTTTGGGTCAAAGGCGCCGAGACCCGCATCGATCACCTGACACCGGGGCTTTTGGGTAAATTCCAGCACACCAACGCCGCGACCGCCGTGGCCACGGTACTTGCGCTCGCTCGATACGAGGTCCGACTGAACCAGCGGGCCATATCCGCTGGGGTACGCAACGCTTACATTCCAGGCCGGCTGGAGGTGCTCCGCGATAATCCGGCAGTAGTGATCGACGGCGCCCACAACCCCGATGCCGCCGCGAACCTCGCCCAGGCCATTGCCGAGGACTTCAGCTACGATAATCTAATTCTGGTCATCGGAATGCTTACGACCCATTCGCCCGACGGCGTAATCTCGCGGCTTGCTCACCTGGCATCGAAGGTAATCGCCACGCAGTCTCGATGGCAGGCAGCCCTGCCGGCGGAGGAAATGGCGGCTCACGCGCGCAAGTATTGTGCCGATGTGGAGACCGCGCCCACCGTGCCGGAGGCGATGGACCGCGCCCTTGCCACAGCCGGCGAGCGAGACCTAATCCTGGTCACGGGGTCTTTCTACACCATCGGCGAAGTTGCTCTGCCCGAGAATAGGTGAGAGCAGAGAGCCCGGAACCTCCGCCCCCACACGGCTGCTTCGGCCGCGAAGGGGCAACCCAGACTTGGACCACGGCGGTCTCGACGTCGCTTTTCCCTTCCGGCGGCTGATGAAACCTGGTTCCGGCTGTGCGGTGTTGGGGTGGAAATTGGCTACCCGCCCGGCCCTGCCTTCCTAAGCGAGAGGATGAAAGCCACCGTGCGCCGCAGGCAGTCGGTGTTTCGGGAACTTGTTCCCGAAACGAACAGGCCCCACGTCGAGCGGGGATAGCCGGCAAGTGCGGCTAATGTGATACCGTGAAATGGAAGAACATCGACATAGGGGCAAGCTACTACTGCATAACGGGAACGTTTGTGGAGTGGCTGCCCTTGCTCAACAATGCAACTGTGCGGGATATCGTTTGCGATGAGATCGGCAGGGCGCTGCTCGAATGCGGTGGGTACGTGTCGGCGTTTGTGCTGATGCCGGATCACGTTCACCTGCTGGTGTACCTGCCTGACGGCGGTCAACTGCACCGGTTCAACAGGCTATGGCGCGGAAGGTCTGCTCAGAGGATAATAGCGCACGCAAAGGACGTGAACGCGACAAAGGTCTTGGAGACGATGGCGCGTCATGCTAAGGGCAGAGCCCGCTTCGCCGTGTGGAAAGAACAAGTGCGGGCTCTTGCAATCTACAGCGAGAAGAAGCTCTATGCGAAGGTGAATTACATTCATGCCAATCCTGTTCGAAGGGGGCTGGTCACGCTGCCAGAGCAGTGGTCATTCTCCAGTTGGCGCTTTTACGAGTGCGGCGAGAGGGTCGGCCTTGATGTCCAGCCTTTGACGCCTTGAAGTGAGTGAGTTCGTTTCGGGAACAAGTTCCCGAAACACCGAAATGGAAGAACATCGACATAGGGGCAAGCTACTACTGCATAACGGGAACGTTTGTGGAGTGGCTGCCCTTGCTCAACAATGCAACTGTGCGGGATATCGTTTGCGATGAGATCGGCAGGGCGCTGCTCGAATGCGGTGGCTACGTGTCGGCGTTTGTGCTGATGCCGGATCACGTTCACCTGCTGGTGTACCTGCCTGACGGCGGTCAACTGCACCGGTTCAACAGGCTATGGCGCGGAAGGTCTGCTCAGAGGATAATAGCGCACGCAAAGGACGTGAACGCGACAAAGGTCTTGGAGACGATGGCGCGTCATGCTAACGGCAGAGCCCGCTTCGCCGTGTGGAAAGAACAAGTGCGGGCTCTTGCAATCTACAGCGAGAAGAAGCTCTATGCGAAGGTGAATTACATTCATGCCAATCCTGTTCGAAGGGGGCTGGTCACGCTGCCAGAGCAGTGGTCATTCTCCAGTTGGCGCTTTTACGAGTGCGGCGAGAGGGTCGGCCTTGATGTCCAGCCTTTGACGCCTTGAAGTGAGTGAGTTCGTTTCGGGAACTTGTTCCCGAAACGAACAGGCCCCACGTCGAGCGGGGATAGCCGGCAAGTGCGGCTAATGTGATACCGTGAAATGGAAGAACATCGACATAGGGGCAAGCTACTACTACATAACGGGAACGTTTGTGGAGTGGCTGCCCTTGCTCAACAATGCAACTGTGCGGGATATCGTTTGCGATGAGATCGGCAGGGCGCTGCTCGAATGCGGTGGGTACGTGTCGGCGTTTGTGCTGATGCCGGATCACGTTCACCTGCTGGTGTACCTGCCTGACGGCGGTCAACTGCACCGGTTCAACAGGCTATGGCGCGGAAGGTCTGCTCAGAGGATAATAGCGCACGCAAAGGACGTGAACGCGACAAAGGTCTTGGAGACGATGGCGCGTCATGCTAACGGCAGAGCCCGCTTCGCCGTGTGGAAAGAACAAGTGCGGGCTCTTGCAATCTACAGCGAGAAGAAGCTCTATGCGAAGGTGAATTACATTCATGCCAATCCTGTTCCGAAGGGGGCTGGTCACGCTGCCAGAGCAGTGGTCATTCTCCAGTTGGCGCTTTTACGAGTGCGGCGAGAGGGTCGGCCTTGATGTCCAGCCTTTGACGCCTTGAACTGAGTGAGTTCGTTTCGGGAACAAGTTCCCGAAACACCGAACTTGGTATAGTCACGCTCACATTTAGCTTGGTGTTCAGGGTTCCGCTGCTTCTCGCTGGATGCTGGGTGCTTTACTGGACCAGGCTGCGAGAATAAGGCGAGGCGTCGAGCCCGTTCAAAGCTGCTTCCCTGTGGGCCAGGTAGATCGCCTCGGCGGCGTCGGCGCGGGTGATTGGGTCGTCGGGTTTGAACTCGTCCGGCGTGCCGCCGGCGAACAGCCACGCCTCTATCCGGTGCGCCCGCAGCGTTTCCACCGCGACATAATACGGCGAGTCCCCGCCAACGTCCTTATACGAGGGCCGCGCGGGCTCGACGTATTGCCAGTCCGCCGAGACCGCCCGCTTCGACTCCACCAGCCATTTCGCGAACTCTCCACGCGTGATAGGCTCCGCCGGCGCAGGGCAGGCACGGCGGCCTGCCCCTACGGGCCCTTCCAAACGTATCAGCACATCGAGCGCGGCGGCGGTGTCCTCGACCGTGAGCGCCTCATCGGGCCGGAACGCCTCACCCGGCAGCACTCCGCGAGCGCCGACGAACTGGATCGCCTTGAAGTGCCGGGTCTCCCGAGTCACGTCCGAATACCAGGTGATGTACGCGTGCTGGTCCAGAACCCTGTCCTGAATCCATGCCGGGCGAACGTAACGCGGCTCGACGCAATATGAAATCGAATAGTACGCCGCCGCGCCTGCCGCCTGACCCATAGACATCCTCACCGGTTCCAGTCGCAGCGTTCCGTAGCCGATGTGCGTCGCCGAGACCGCCCTGGTCACCATCAGACCGTCGATAGTCTTCGGCACCATCACGCCGTACGGAATCTGATACCAGGGAGTGAACTTCGCCAACCAGCACTCGCCCTCGCCCTTGTCCTTGCGGGTGGGGTCCTTGAGGTCCTCCGCGGCGTGGCTGTCCATCGGGTAATCGCCGATCCCAACCGAGTGCCTCAGGAAATAATCGCGCGCACACGTGACTTCGTTTTCCTTCAAAATGTGCTCACCGATTATTCGCCGCGCCTCGCGAACGTAGAGGGCGGGGGGGAAGTTGCCGCTGTCGAGAAACTCGTCGTCCGCCAGCCCGAGGTTCTTGAGGCCCAGTTCATTTTGGATGTAGTAGAGGTAGCCCAGCGCCCTGTCTCTGTACATTTCCTGAATCTCGCGCCTGCGCTCGGGTTTTGCGGTAGGGTAATCGTAGTTGATGCCGGGCCAGTCGATCCCGAACGGATGCTGGTTTATCTCGAACTTATCGTTGGGCAGCTTGCCGGAAGTTCCGTTCCAGGTCTCGGCCCACCCGAAGAGTTGCAGTAGACTTGCGGGCTGTAGAACCGGGGCTTTTCGATCGCGGGAGCCGCGCCTTTAGCCCCGTAATCTTTCCAGATCATCAGATATGCGTAGGACTGCTGCCTTTTGTCTCCCGCGCCGGTGCTGCCGGGCAGGATTTCCTGCGTCTTGTCGTCAAAGTAGATCACTCCGGCGTGAGGCTCTTCGAGGGTGCGCGGCTCCCTGCCGGCGCGGAACTCGCAGCCGCACGCCGCGGCGAAGTCTCCCTCGTCCGTGGCGTCGATTGTAACTTTGGCGCATACACGGCCGGTCCGGCGGGTGACGCAGTCGCGTAACACAGCCCCCTGCACCTTGTTGAGGATGCGTATCGGCTTGACGAAACTGCATTTCATAAAGACGCTGATGCCGGGCTGATCGAACGTGATGCTCTTCATGATCGCGTTGGCAACCCGGGATTCGTATCTGAGTCCACCGCCGCCGCCGTAGAAAGCATCGACTCGCATTCTGAAATCCTCGAAGAACCCATTGGACCGCGATGGATTGCGGATGTCGGTGCTGGCAAGCCCCATCGCGCACATTCCTCCGAGGCGATTGGTTTCCTCAACCAGCGCGACCTTAAGCCCCAGCCTCGCGGCGGAGACCGCGGCGGCGACTCCCGACGCCGATCCACCGATCACAAGCACATCGAACCGCGCGCTTTTTGGCAATTGGCGCCAGGTCGTCTCCCGCACTGCCGGGCCGCCCTCGCCAATGGAGAACGTGTAGGCTGTGTTAGGGCAAAGGTCCGAAATGGCAAGCGAGGCAAAAGCCGCCGGGCCAGGGCTCATCGTCCCGATGCATCGGCCGTCTTCAAACACTTGCGCCTGGCGGCCCTCGTGGCGCCAGTAGAGCTTTATCGCGCGAGGTCCCTGGGCGATTGCCTGGAATGATCCATCTTTGGATGTGGACAGCATTTCCGAAGCTCCAAACGCCGAGGCGCACACAATCATTTCGGTGTTTCGGGAACTTGTTCCCGAAACGAACAGGCCCCACGTCGAGCGGGGATAGCCGGCAAGTGCGGCTAATGTGATACCGTGAAATGGAAGAACATCGACATAGGGGCAAGCTACTACTACATAACGGGAACGTTTGTGGAGTGGCTGCCCTTGCTCAACAATGCAACTGTGCGGGATATCGTTTGCGATGAGATCGGCAGGGCGCTGCTCGAATGCGGTGGGTACGTGTCGGCGCTTGTGCTGATGCCGGATCACGTTCACCTGCTGGTGTACCTGCCTGACGGCGGTCAACTGCACCGGTTCAACAGGCTATGGCGCGGGAGGTCTGCTCAGAGGATAATAGCGCACGCAAAGGACGTGAACGGGACAAAGGTCTTGGAGACGATGGCGCGTCATGCTAACGGCAAAGCCCGCTTCGCCGTGTGGAAAGAACAAGTGCGGGCTCTTGCAATCTACAGCGAGAAGAAGCTCTATGCGAAGGTGAATTACATTCATGCCAATCCTGTTCGAAGGGGCTGGTCACGCTGCCAGAGCAGTGGTCATTCTCCAGTTGGCGCTTTTACGAGTGCGGCGAGAGGGTCGGCCTTGATGTCCAGCCTTTGACGCCTTGAAGTGAGTGAGTTCGTTTCGGGAACAAGTTCCCGAAACACCGAACACTTCCCTGGTCATACGGCTATGATGCGAACAACCGCCTGACTGGCGCCGTGCCGCCAAGCCCGGTTCCGAGCCAGCCTGCGGGAGGACCGTACGCCTACGACTGGGTAGGAAACAGACTGAATCCGCCCGCCGATCCGAACCCGATGACTTACAACGCGGCCGATCAACTGACATCCTGGCCGGGAATGCACGGTTATCAATACGACAGCGCGGGAAACCTGGTGTCGGTCACCGGAGCAGGCACGGCCAGCTATACTTACACTCCGGCGGGGCTCCTGAACCAGGCGACGTATAGCATCACCTCGGGTTCCGGCAACCACACCCTGACCAACACGTGGGATGCGGAGGGGAACCGGGTGGCTATGAGCGCCAACGGGCAGAACTATTCGTTCGTCTACGATATAACGGCTGGAATTCCG
Source organism: uncultured bacterium (assembly GCA_963823885.1). Classification (GTDB taxonomy): domain Bacteria; phylum Armatimonadota; class UBA5829; order UBA5829; family UBA5829; genus CAWGNL01. The sequence continues at coordinate 3,937 of CAWGNL010000032.1, read as the reverse complement.
GCAGTGGTGGAGGACTCGGCGGCGTCCAGCGTCGCATACTACATTAGAGAGCCGAACGGCGCGTTGATCGCCCGTTATGATAGCACGAACGGCATGCGATACTATCACTTCGACGAGATTGGCTCGACACGTCTGATTACCGACAGCGACGGCAGCGTCACCGACAGGTACGATTACGATGCTTACGGCGCATGCCTCTGGCACAAGCAACTTGGAACCTGGCTCGACCAGAATCAGAATTCGATAGCCCAGCCATATCAGTACGTCGGGCAACTTGGCTACGATACCTGGTGGCAGGAGCCCGATTTCCGGTGTTTGTCGCGGTAGGGACTGGGGTTGCCCCCAGCCCCCCGCACAGATCCCGGCGAGCGGAACTACCGCACCGGGCTCCTGCATCGGGTAAAACGCACTGGCGGCTTACGCCGCATGACGTACTCGCATCAGGTCATGTTGCAGGCGTTCCCGGCGCTATGTCCGGAGCCTGGTTTCCTGATCCGAGTTCCCCTTTGCCAACTCCCTTCCCTCCATCCGCTCCGCGTTCACCGTCCTGATGGTGTCCTTGTTCGCGGACTTCTCTGGTACTATGGAGTTGTCCGACTTCCCACAGCCGTACATCGCTGTCGTACTCCTTTTGGATTCACAGCGCGAGCCGCTCACCATTTGCGGCTGACCGTGCGATCTCCCGATTCCCGTGCAGATTGCGTATGTGCATGCCAGGGTTCTAAGACCACGCGGAGCCGGGTCTGGTCTTGCGTTGGCGACCACCACCCAATGGCTGCTTCTGCTGAACAGGCCGGATCTTCGGCAGATGGTATGTGACGACGCGGGGAACCGGTTGGACTAGACTTGGAGCCTTTGATACTGTAGCGAAAGGCCGGTTCGTTTCGGGATTTCCGGAGCGACTGAGACGCTTGCACCCTACTCGAATGATCGTGCTCGCTCCTCAAATCCCCAAACACCGAAACGCGTGGCGCCTTCCGCCGCGAGAGAGGGCGTGGTCTGCCTCTGCCCAGCGTGAGTGCTGTGCGTGCAGCGGGAAGTCGAAGGCGCCGGGTTGAAGCAGACGCTCTATTTGTCGTTCCCGCCGCACAGTGGGTTGTACTCACGAACAGTGAGCACTTACCTAACTACTAACTCCTGCCTTCTTCCCTTCCCGCCGAACTTTACGGCGGTTTTCGTCGTCATACTAACTGACAAAACTATCGGAGGAATCCGCCGTTCTCAGGAAAGGTCTTCGCAGGAAACCCGGTTTACCGCATCATAATGACCGCGGCGCTAATCTTGGGCGCGGCGGCGGCGTGCCTGGGCCAGCCGAAGAGCTGCGCGCAAAATATTGCCGGCGCGCTTGAGAGCCTGGCCTCGGGCGAAACTCGACAGAGCGCGGATTCGATCCGAAGCGCGCTCGCATGCGATGCAAATGAGCCGCTGGCGCACGTGGCGCTGGGCATGACGCTTCTCACGGGCGGCAGACCGGAAGACGCGATGTTGGAGTTCGCGGCGGCGGAAAAGCTCGACCCAAACTGCGCGGACGCGATCTACGGATCGGGGCTATCTTACCTGGCGGCAGGGAAGTTCGAGCAAGCAATCGACCATCTGGCGCGAGCGCAGGCAGCGGACCCGAGCCTCGATGCGCGCGGCGCGCTCGAATATGCGAAGGCTGTCGCCGGCAACGTTTACAACGAGCCTGCCCAGCCACGGGAAAGCGAGGCGCTTCAGGCGCTCGATGCCTTTGCCCTGACGAGCAAAGGCAATTACGCCGAGGCGTTGGAGATTTGGCGCGAACTGCAGCGAGTAAGCGCACGGCCCGGCAGCGGCGAGCGAATCGGCTGCGCGATGACTTTCGTTCATCGAGCGCCCCTGGCGCTCACCGGCTGGCCCTTGCCGAACGGCGCCCGCGTCGAGGCGGCGGCATCCAAGGCTCGAACTGTCTCGGGAGTGACGGTCCTTCGAGCGGACATGCGCGAGGCACAGGGCGTGCGGATGGTGCTGTTTTTCGTGGACGGCGTACTGGTGGGCATGACCAACGCGCCGCCCTTCGAATATGACTGGGACAGCTCGCGGGTCTCCAACGGATCGCACACCCTGAAGGTGCAGGGCCTATCCGCGGACGAGGCTGTCCTGAGCGAGAAGTCGACCGAAGTAGTCGTCAAGAACGCGGGCGCGGCATCCTCCACCAGGCTTACGGGAGCCGAGGCCGACCGGCTTTGGAAGAAGCTGCGGGGGTTGATGACGCTTCGGCCCTCGGTCGCCGCGATCGATTATAACCTTGCCCTGTGCGCGGTCCACACAGGAGACCGGGACCTGGCCGCCGCCGCCCTCGAACGTGTGATGGCCGCCGATCCGGACTACCTGGACGCAGCCGACCGGCTGGCGGCGCTGTATGGATCGAATGGCAAGGGGAAGAGGCTTTACAAGGGCGACCAGAGCAAGAGAGTCGTGGCTCTGACGTTCGATGACGGCCCGAACAAAAACACCTATAAGCTTCTGCAGGTGCTTCGAGACAAGAATGTGAAAGCCACGTTTTTCGTGGTCGGCAAGCAGGTCGAGGCCAACCCGGATGTAACCAGGCGCATCTCAGACGAGGGCCACGAGATCGAAAACCATACCTACGGTCACCGGGCGCTGGAGTTTCTGTCGACCGGGGAGATCGAGCAGGAGGTCTTCAAGAACTGCGCGGCGGTGAGGGCCGTGACCGGCAAGCGGATGCGCCGCCTGCGGCCGCCGGAGGCCGCGAGGGGCCCAAGATGGCGGATGTGATGAACAAGTTCGGCCTGACCACCGTGCTCTGGAGCGCGAATTGCGGCAAGGCCGAGGGCACCACGCGAGAAAATATTGCAAATTATGTCCTCTCGAACGCCAAGCCCGGCTCGATCATACTGATGCATGATGTCGAGGAAGTGGAGCTTCTCGCCCTGCCGGGAATCATCGACGCGCTCAGAGCAAAGGGCTATGGCTTCGCAACCATCGCCGAGCTGCAGGAAGCTGAGGGCGGAAAGAGCAGAGAGCGGAAAACAAAAAAGCTCGGGTTGAAGGAGGATATTCCTCCGCCGGAACATAAGATTAATTGGGTGGCCCTTTGGGGCCGGAGTTCTTTCCAACGTTACTAACCGGCCCGTTTCGGGAAAGGGTTTCCCGAAACAACAGGGCCTTCACGGTTTACTATCGATAAAATCAAGAGGTGAGGTCGCGGTCCGAGGTTCTGATTTCGAACCTCCAACCTCTAACTTCTAAACGCAGGAGTCTGGTTCATGTTCTCGCTGAAAAGGCGCCGGTGATATTAGCGGCGGCTATTATCGCTTTGTCTGTGGTGTCCAACGCTTACGCGGCGAAGAAAGTGTACGCCTCCGGGCACAAGGTCGCTGTGCCGGCTTCCATCCTCAGTGGGTCCGCGAAGACCGGCGGCAGGGCTTTCTATAAGACAAGTGTGCCGGAAGACAGCCTGGCCGGAATAAGGCTGGGGCGCGACGCGAAGGAAATTCTGTCTAAATATGGAAACCCGAGCCGCATCACCGTCGGGGTTGCCAACACCGAGCAGCCGGGCCAGGGGGCGCCTGTGGGTAGCCGGTGGACACTCCGCCGGCGCGCCACCCCGTATTCGCTGCCGGGGCTGCCTGGAATGCCCTCTCCGGGGGTGCTATGCCCGGCGGGCTGCCGGGGCTGCCGTCGCTCCCCGCGCCGGGTGGAATGCCCGGAATGCCGGGGATGCCAGGCCAGCCAGGTCAGACGCCGGGCAGGGCCGGGATCCTGAGCCAGGAGGAGGTCACCTGGACTTACGATCTTCCGTCGGGGATCACCCTGGAGTTCATTCTAACCGACGGCAAGATCACCCAGATAACCGCCGGCGGCGTTGGCCCGTGGGTTGCGTCGAAGACGCGCACCGGCCTCGAGCTTGGAGATACCTACAAACTGGTGCTGTGGGTCATGGGTTATCCCGAGT
>CAWGNL010000031.1:0-123087 GCA_963823885.1 uncultured bacterium | reverse complement strand
CACGCCTGGACGGAGAGATTACAAGATGCACGGTGCCATTGACTACGTATCGGGAACAAGATTCCGGATACACCGGCCCCTGATGCGCGCTTAGATGGAGAGATTAGAAGATGCATAGTGTCATTCGCAAAAGTTTTCAGTCCTGCTCACGGTAGCCCTCGTCATATTAGCGGCAGGCTCTTCCTCTGCTGCTACCCTGGCGATAAACAGCATGCATTACGGCAGTAATGGTGCTGCCCAGGGCAGCATGGCCCGGCAGCCCATCGGTCGTAGCTACCACGCAAGGCGGGGTGCAGTGCGTCGAGTTTCCCTGCAACTTCACCGGGACTGCTGGGGGCGATGTGTGGAATAAAACGGTGAGTCTGAACCTTTAACCTATCAATACCTTTGCTTTCAGTGTGAGATTTCCAACCCCTGGCTAATCGCCTATGCAACGATTTCGTGTTGGAGCGGAACGACTTCCTATTTCTGCAGTAATTCGGCGTCAATTCCTCTGGTATCAAACGCGTGGCAGACAGTAATGATGCCTCTTTCCAGTTTTAACGCTAGTGGAACTCCCTCCTGGAGTAACATTACAAAATAACTGTGACTGTTTGGAGTTGGTACGCAAGGCTAACAGTTGGCATCCCGGACTGAACCTTCAGACAAGGACTGGAACTCCGGACATCTACATAGCGAGCTTGCAAGCTCAACCAGCGTCAGCCCGAACCTGGTTACGAACTCTGCATTTGGAACCTGCACAACCGGGACAATACCGGACGGCTGGGGAGGCGCCGATTGGGCGCTCGATGAGGACGTTTTTACGGCAAACGACGCTCTCTGGAATTCAGAATGGGGTATAGACGGTACAGCAACTTATAATGGTACGAGTCCCTTCGCATTTTAGCTAATCCGAGTTATTGGGAACTCCAAGCAGCCTCCGACTGGGTTCCGGTCACGTCCGGCAAATCCTACACCCTGTCGGCATATATGAAGAGCAGCAGCCCGGCGACTCTGCCGGTGACCCTGCAACTGCAGAGCGTCGCCAGTAAACAGGTCAATGTCCCCGCGAGCTGGTACCGTTTCACGCTCAGTAATGTTGACCCACTAGTCGTTTTAACAGCAAGTGTATCATTACCCCCGCGGGCACCGGCGCCTTATGGATCGACGATGTCCAGCTCGAGCAAAATACCGTTGCGACTACCTGGTCCGCGGCGGATACGGACGCAACTCTTGGCCTTGCGGCGGTTCACTGCACTCCGACACCGCCAGGTAATGCCGTCATTACACCCGGGGGCAGTACGATTAGTGTAAGCATCGATGCGAATCAACGCTTCTTCGTAAATGGCAATCTGTTCATTCCTTATGCGATGGGATGGGTAACGGGCGATCCGGACTCAACGGCGCTGCTGGCCATAGCCCAAGCAGGCTTCAACACAGTGCTTTTCGGAACGAGCGACAACGCGGCGACTCTAGCTCCGGTTTTGGAGAATGTCAATGCGGACGGCTTGAAGGCTATCGTGTCGTTCAAAGCCAGCATGTCTGCAAGCGGCATGCAGACCGTGGTGTCGACTATTATATCCAGTTATCCGGCAGCGGCCGCGGCGGTGATTGCATGGGTACGTTTACGATGAGCCCAACGACGACCTTCCCGCGGACTCGGCTGGCGCCATTGCGGACTACAATGCGGTTAAGGCAGCTGATTCCCATGCGACCTGTTTACATCAACTGGGGCATCTGCTGTCCTCCCCTTCCATGTTCAGGTATCGACTCGGATATCGCCAGTTCGGATACTTACCCGATTCCTTCCCAATCTCCCGCTAACATTGGCGTGTGGGCCGCCGCGGATGCCGCCACAGGGAAGTTGAGTTGGATGTGGCTTCAAGCAAGTGGATACGCTTATTCTGTACCGCGCGACCCCACAGGCCCCGAAGAAGACTGTATGGTCTAAGCTCGCTCATTAATGGAGTAAGGGGAATAGTGTATTGGATGAATACACCGTACAGCCCGGAACTTTGGGGCGAGGTGGAGCAGCTTGGATCCCAAATACCAACACTTACGCCCATACTCTACTCTCTGTCGACCCCGCCCTCGGTATCCAGTTCCACAGCCGGGATCGAGCTCATTGGAAAGACTTACAATTCTAGCCCTATATCGTATCAGTGAATGACTCGCCCTCATCGGTGAACGCCACACTCAGCGTTCCATCGGGCTATGTGTCGGCAAACGTTCTGTTCGAGAACCGATAGTGAGTGTGTCGAGCAACACGATAACGGACACTTTCAGCGGTTTCCAAAGCCACGTGTACTGCTTGCTTACTCAGGCGCAATCAGCGCCATCGATTACCACACAGCCGGGTCGGCGACTGTGTGTTCGGGAAACGCCGCGACGTTCACGGTGGTGGCGACAGGCCCGGGCCTTTCCTATCAGTGGTACAATAGCGGCGGCCCCATCAGCGGAGCCACTTCAGCGAGCTATACGACCGGGGTCGCCGGCAGCTACTACTGCGTGGTTTCGGCACATACAGCCCTGCCGCTACATCCAATACCGTGACACTGACAGTTAACACGCCTCCGGTAATCGGCGCGCAGCCGGCGGCCCAGGCGGTGTGTTCGGGCAACACCGCGGCATTCACGGTGGCGGCGACGGGCTCAGGCCTCACCTATCAGTGGTATGGCAGCAGCGGCGCCATCAGTGGGGCCACCTCAGCAAGCTATACAACAGGCGCTGCGGGCAGCTACTACTGCGTGGTTTCGGGCACATCAGCCCTGCCGCTACATCCAATACCGCCGCGCTGACCGTAAACACAGCGCCGGCGATCACCACTCAGCCGGCTGATCAGAACGTGAACCTCGGAACCGCCGCCTCGTTCAGTGTGGTGGCCGCCGGCTCCGGCACACTGAGTTACCAGTGGCAAGATAACGGGACTCAGATAGGTGGGGCGACAACCGCAAGCTTCTCGATACCTTCCGCTTCCATCTGCGAGGTCGGCTCATACCAGTGTGTGGTCACAAACAACTGCGGCTCTGTGACATCCGATTCAGCCGCGCTCAACATATCAGCCACGGCGGTGACCACGGTTGCCGCGGCCAGGGCCCTCTCGGACGGCAGCGTGGCCAGTTTGTCCGGCCCCGCCGTCACCAGGAGCTTCAGCGACTTCTTCTACATCGAGGACGCCGACCGGTGCAACGCGATAAGGGTTAACCCTTGCAGCGGGTCCTCCGCTGCTCAGGGCGCCGCTCCCACGGTCATCGGCACGCTCCAGACCGAAGGCGGTGAGCGGGTCATCGACCCCGCAATGATAATCGGCGCTGTCGCGGTCGTTTCTCCCGGCCCTCTGGGGATGCTCAACAGCTCCGTCAGCAGTGTGCTGGACGGGATACTCGTGAAACTGTGGGGTGTCGCCACTGTGTCCGGGGGAGCAACCAACACGTTCACGATCTCCGACGGCTCGCTTTCGCCCGTGACCGTGGAGATCTTCGGGGCTGCTCTGCCCAGCAACGGCTCGTTCGTGATGCTCACGGGCGTGATCGGGCTGGATGGGACCCTTGTGCTCATGGTCAACGGCACCGCCGGAGATATCGTCTCGCTGCCCTAACGGATTAAGTAACAGCTTGCTCTTTCTAGGAACGGGGCCAACCCCTATGCGGCGGGAACGACAAGTCGAGGCGCTTCTTGGCATGAAGTCCTTCGAGTTCCCGCTGCAAGGTGCCGATGCGGGCAGCGGGAACTCAGTAGTTCCGAATTCGCAGGTGGTTGCCGAGCCTCGTTCCCGCCGCATAGTGGGTTGTACTCGTAAACCGTGAGCACTTACCCGACTGAGTATTACTTGACAGATAGATAATGTATGAATGGAGTGTACAGTGCACCTTACAATTCGTAGAGTTTCCCTGTTATTGATGGTGATTTCCGCCGCGCTGGCAACCGGTTCGACTTGCGGCGCCGTGACTATCGACGACTTCAGGTACGATAGTTCCGTTGACGCCGCCAAAGCGTGGGTTCCACAGTCCGGCTCCGACGAGCCTGTGCCCGCCAAGATAGACGGCGTTGCCTGTCTTCGGTTTCCCTGCGATTTCACGAAGAATGTGTTACGTGATTTCTGGGATAAGGAAGTAAACCTCGATCTCTCGGCAGCCGATTGTATTTGTTGCAGAGTCAAAATATCCAATCCCGCACTGGTCAAAATGATCTCCGTTTATCTAAAGGCAGGCGACGACATGTGGTGGGGCTCAGGTGAAGCAATTCCTCTTTCAACGGATAAGTGGCAGACGGTCACGTTACCCAAGTCATCTTTCGATACTCAGGAAGGAACGCTCCCCGGTTGGAACAATATTCGAAGGATACGTATAGCGGTTTGGCCCGGAGCATCTGGAACCACGGATCTCTACGTAGCTAATCTCCAAACCACAACCAGCGCTAGTAAGAACCTGCTTTCAAACAGTGGATTCGAGGTCTGCACAACCGAGCGAATGCCGGATTTTTGGGGGCTTAATGATGATGCTTTTGCAACAGACCCTGGCGCCTGGCGTGCAAGATGGGGCGTGGATAATACCGTAAGCCATTCCGGAAAACGTTCTCTTCGCATCGTGGGCAAGAAGGACCTGTGGGAGCTGCAGGCTGCTTCCGTCAGGTTTTCAGTTGAAGCAGGAAAGCCGTATACGCTGTCTGCATGGATGAAGAGCGATTTGCCGGATCTACCCGTGACTATGAAATTAGACAACGTTGCCAAGCGGCAATTCACGATCGATAAGACGTGGAAACGCTACATAATCGAAAATGTCGTCCCTGCCGGGAATTTCGAACAGCAGGTGCATCATTAATAATGACTCAGACGGCGGCACGCTATGGATTGACGATGTCCAGCTTGAATGCAGCACCGTGGCAACCGACTACAAGCCGGCGGATACAGACAAGGATCTCACCGGTCGGGCGGTTCACTGTGTTTCACGACCGGCAGACTGCCCGATTGTACCCGGGGCGGATACGGTCAGCGTAAGTATTGATTCGTACCGCCGTTTCCTAGTGGATGGCAAGCCATTTATCCCCTATGCGATGGCGTGTGGGATGCCATCTCCGGAGGTGATGCGGACTATAGCTAAAGCAGGCCTCAACACGGTGTGTTTTTGCGTTGGTGACTCGAAGACCGTGGCGGATATCCGTAATGTCCTGGATAATGCCAAGGCAAATGGCTTGAAGGTTATTCCGTGGTTTAGTGGATCTACGGCGGCTATGCGGAATCTGGTGGCTGGTCTTAAGGATCGTCCCGCGGTAATCGCATGGTATGTTTCCGATGAGCCAAACACAGATGCTGAAAAAGCAGTGGCTCTGGAGAGATACAACGCGGTTAAGCAAATTGACCCCAGCCGGCCTGCTTACATCAACTATAGTGTCTTTCCCCAGGACCCTATGGGCGATATCTCCAGTTTGGATAATTACTCATTTCGCGGCAATCTCCCGCTACGGCCGGGAGAGACACAAGCTATATGGAACGCTTTGGCTCCATCACAGGCAAACCTACGTGGATATGGCTCCAATCGGATGGTTATGCTTTTTCCTATCCTCGCGAGCCCACAGGTCCCGAAGACGAATGTATGGTCTACTCTTCGCTAATAAACGGGGCGAGAGGAATAAAGTATTTTTGGGGTACGCCGCACAGCGAGGAACTTTGGAACGAGATGAGCCAGCTTGGTCAAGAAGTAAAAACACTCACGCCTGTACTCTATTCCCTGGAGACTCCGCCCGCCGCATCAACGAAATCGACCGCAATCGAATTTGTCGCCAAGACCTATAACGGTCAGAATTACGTCATTGCGCTCAATAAGACCCCCACACGGGTGAAAGCCAGGCTCACCATTTCCGGGGCCGGCGGCGCCAGCGCGACAGTTCTATTTGAAGATCGGAAGGTGGGCGTCAGAAAAGGCGCCATTGTCGATGTGTTTCGAAGGATATCAGAGGCACGTGTATCGTATCTTATAACTGAAATCCCATATAGGGTCTAGCGAATTTTGACATGTCACCTGGGATTTCAGTTGTAAGATACCCAGAAGATGGCACTGCCCCTCCGAATCACGGAGAGGCTGTATTGATTTTCCGGCGCGGCCCTCTTGGTTGTGGTCCAACGCGTTAGGGCATCGATAATATTGCATACTGATTCTTCCGTTTTGGAGTAAGTGGAGGTAAAGATGAAAAGGTCGTTAAGAGGGTTTACACTGATCGAGGCTGCTGTAGTCATCGCTATCATCGCGATATTGGCCGCCATACTTTTTCCGGTGTTTACATCGGCACAGGCGACGGCCAAGAAGGCTGCATGTCCGAGCAACATACGCCAGATATGCGCGGCGTGGAGTGAGTACAATGACGACAGCAATGGCGCGACAGCGCCCATCTGTCGATATGACTACAGTGCGGCGCAATGGAAAAGTTGGATGCAGGAGTTGCTTCCCTATGTCAACAACGCCGGGGTTTTTGGCTGCCCGGCAAGCAACATCGTCCCCTCCTCGTTAATGGAGTTGCAGTGGGAATTTGCCGGATGGCTGTCGTACGGCTGGAACGCGACTCTGTTCGGCTACCAGGTGGATTTCCTCGTGAAGACGGCCGATGTACCAGGCCCACCCGAACGGTGTTCTTGTGCGACACAGTGGGTTACAACCTGGTGAGTCTCGCGAGTCCGAATCCCGGGTCGAGCACCGGCTACCAGTATGCAGGCATCTATTGGAGCTATCCCAGCCAGAACACGCCGGAGACCTACAACGGCGATACGAAGATCATTCCCGCGAATGCCTTACGCCCCTCGGCCAGGCACAACGGGCTTGTAAACGTGGCGTTTTGTGATGGGCACGCCGGGTCTTTCACTGAACAAGAGCTGTTGAAGGTCCAGCAGGGGCCGGGAAGTCATATAGCGGTACCTGGCTTCCGAGGATAAGGGGTACGGGTCCAGGGCTGGACGACAATAAGGTCTGGCCAGCCCTATTTTCCGTATTTCCAGGCTACGGCAATCGCGAGTCAGCATTTTTGAAGGGGTTCTCGATAAGTTTTAGCGGTGGATTACCTCTTCGCGGTTAGCCTTCGGGGCGGGCTTTCCGCTGTCAGCTAAATCAGACCCCTCCTTGCGCTTTTCGCCGCGTGCCGCACACGCGGAGCCGCTCCGAGCGCGAGACTCTCGGAGTCTCGTCCTACGCTTTCAGTTACCACCTCATAACAATGGGCTGGAAAGCGGATGATTTGGGACTTCACGGCCGAAGCGCATTGGAAACCCCATCTCCAAACCGGGTTCTGGCCCGTTTCCCTGACAGAAGAGGAGAGTAATAGCTCAGTCTTACTGTCATCCTGAACTTGATTCAGGATCTGGTGACTGCGAAGTAGATGCGCAAGTCGAGTTCAGCATGACAGTGTACTGAGCGAGAGTGAGCACTTACAGAGGAAAAGCGGGGCGTTGACAAAAGGGGAGAGCCCATGCCACATTGAAACGTTAGAGCGACCTGCGGATGGCCTACGTTTGCGGCTGATTTTTTACGGTTTGGATTATAGCATCGGTGACATAAAGAATACCACCAATGGTTCAAGCAGTATATCTTCCGGTACAGTGACCGCTGTATTCGGCAACTGCTTCCACATCGAATCCTTCGAAATTCCGGTGTTCGTGCAGGCGCGCGATTTATTTATTCAACGGCTGGGCTGTCGATTACAAGCTCTCGTGGGCAGGCAGTTGTCTGTTAGAGATAGAGCCTGATGGGAAGTATTTGCCTAAGGTACGTTAATGGCGACGGTCTCAAATTTACACACGGGATTCCGGCGGGCGCGGTCCCCGCTGATAAAACGCTAGATTACCAGAAGAAGGGCTTGCCGAATGTGTGATATGACATGTTATACAGACAAAATGCTTGGAGGATGGCTGGGCAAGAATGTCGGAGGAACATTAGGCGGTCAATACGAAGGCCACCAGGGGCAGCTTTACCTTTATTATTATGACCCGGTGCCCGAGGAGTCGCTGCCCAATGATGATTTCGAGATTCAGCTAGTCTGGCTGGATATGCTCAATAAGAAAGGCATATTCCTCACGCCGCGCGATTTTGTTTACCACTGGAGAAACAATACCCTCTACTATATTTCGGAATACTTCATGGGTCAGCGGAACATGGCGCTCGGTATCCTCCCGCCGATGTCCGGCGCATTCAATAATTACTGGATAAATGGCATGGGGGCAACCATTCGCTCCGAGATATGGGCCGGGATTGCCCCCGGAATGCCGGAGATTGCCGCGGCCTATGCCTACATGGATGCCTCGGTGGATCACGCTGAGGAAGGAATATACGGCGAGATGTTCTTTGCAGCCCTCGAGAGCGCGGCGTTCGTCGAGTCCGATCCCTGGATGCTCGTGGAGATCGGACTGTCCTATGTGCCAAGACAGTGCGTGGTTAGGGACGTCGTGGAGTTTGTCAAGACCCAGGTGAAGAAGAAGACCCCATTGCTTACTATTCGTCACCTCATCTGTGCGCATTATTCGCATCCTTGTGATTTTACGTATGTGCCGGTGAACATCGGGTTCATTTTGCTGGGGCTGCTCACCGGGGGAGATTATGGTGAAGCGATTTGTAATGTGGTCAATTGCGGCTACGACACGGACTGCACTGGGGCTGCTATTGGCGCGATTTTGGGGATTGTCCTGGGAGCCGAGTCGATTCCAAACAAGTGGCTGACACCTGTTGGGAGAGCTGTCAAAGTCTCGGACAACGTGCTTGGCATAGACTATGCGGCGGACTTCGACGGTGTGACTGACCAGGTGTGTTTGCACGGACGAGCGGTGCTTTCGGACCCCCGAGCGGTGAAAGAGCACCTTTTCGCCTGGACCGGACTGGAGTTCCTGAAGAACCCGAATGGCCAGTCGATTTCACTTCCGCCGTCGACGAGGGTGAGCCTCGCTTCGGAGAACGGAATTACCGTTGACGTCGACTATCGCAATCACCCGGCAATAGGCAGCGGCGAGGAGAAGAGAATCACTCTTATCCTCGGAAATCGGCAGGACGTCAACAGGGATGTCGTAGTCGGAATCGAGATGCCTGAGGGTTGGAGCGCACTTCCGCAAGATGAGAGTTCGCTGCAACTGCACCTGGAAGCGCGTTCGTCCGTCGAGTTGCCGCTGCTCGTCAAAACGGATCAAGATGCCCCCATCAACCCGACCAACGATGTCAGACTAACTCTAACAGACGGCGGTTCCACCAAAATCCGCACGTGTTTCGCGGTGGTGGGCAAGAGTTGCTGGTGGGTAACCAAGCCTATTCGGGCAGCGGATAAGAAGCGCATAGACGATCTAGAGCAAGCCGGCTGCATCGATGTAGTATCGGAAGACGCGATCAGGATGCAGTTGGAATCGGATGCCCTGAGGCCGCTGATTCCGCCTCCGGGATATGTGGCCTTCGCACAGACGGATATGTATGTTGATCGAGCCACGAACATCCGCCTGATAGCGAACAACACCGGCCGGATCAGTGTGTTTCTAAATGGCGAGAAAATCATCGAGAAACTGCACAAGTCTGTAGGGATTCTGCCTTCGTGGCACTTGCAAAACATCCCCATACACATCCTGCCACGGGACATGGGATTCGCGGATACGACCCTAAGAGCGGGATGGAACACCATCACCGTTCGATTGGAGGGAGCGGAGCATGAGCAGGATGCTGCGTTCTATCTCGTGGAGAACGTACGAAAGGTACGGCCTCTGTCGCGTTTTCGGACCACCGACCTCCGCGCGGAATCATTAACACGAGGTGGCATTGCCGGCGAACTCTGGCCAAGTGCGAGTCATGAAAATGAGTAGTCTTATGGTTGCGACGGTTTCCTGCGTCATATACGCGTCGACATGCGCGGCCGGCACGTTGCCTGTCCACACCTGCCACAAAGAGTCTACTCCGCCCGTAATCGACGGCCTGCTCGATGACTACGCTTGGACTCACCGAGCCTGTTGTCCTGGTCCCAACCTTGAACTTTCAACCTCCCCTTATTGACTGTGCCGGGCTGTGGAGGTATAATTCTAACAGCCGGAGTGGCGGAATGGCAGACGCAGTGGTCTCAAAAACCACCGAGGGCAACCTCATATCGGTTCGACTCCGATCTTCGGCACCAAACTTTATATTTCGACCACTGAAAACGCTCCCGGGCGTGCAGGGGCAGATTCCGTGACGACGAGCCGACCCACAGGCCGAACTCTCCCGGCTCGGTAACCCAACTATGGGTTTTTATGTCGTAAAACGCCAGGTCGTCTTTCGTGATTAGGAACTTGACTTGCTTTGTCTGGTTGGGTTGGAGCATAATCTTGCTGAAACCTTTGAGTTCGCGAACAGGCCGCGGAACGCTGCATTTCGACTGACCCACATAAAGCTGCCCAACTTCAGAGCCGGGCCTGTCGCCCGTATTGGTAACGTTACAGGTAACCTCGAAGCTCTTCGCGTCATCCGATACCTTCTCACTGACACCGATTGAGCTAAACTCAAATGTCGTGTAAGACAGCCCGTGGCCGAAGCAAAACCGCGGCTCCTTGCCGGCCTTGTCGTAACCTCGGTAGCCGACGAATATCCCCTCGGTGTAGGGAGTCTTACCGTGGTCGTTGATTTTGTAATAGGTCGAGGTTGGGTTGTCAGCCATGCGTTTCTCGAATGTGGCGGGCAGTTTCCCGGAGGGGTTGACGTCACCGAAAAGGATTTCCGCCACTGCCCTGCCCGCTTCCTGGCCCGGATACCACGCCTGCACCACAGCCTGCACGTGGTTGGTGTTTCGGGATTTGAGGAGCGACCACAACTGTTAATCTAGGGCAAAAACGTCGTATTCGCTCCGGAAATCCCGAAACGGTCCATGGTTTCTTGCAGATGTTTCGGGATTTTGGCCTAGCCCGGCTCGTCGGACCTGCTCAGCCCGAAATCCCGAAACATCGGGGAAGTCACCCTGAACTCGTTTGGGGAGTTTCTTAGGAGTGCAGTGAACGCCGTTCACGAGGTTATACGCGGCCATCAGGCACTTCGACCTCGCTTTTTGGACGGCGGCTTTGAACGCGGGAAGATAGATTTCTCGCAGAGTGCGCTCATCCACTTCGGAGCTGACATTGTGCCTGTCCCACTCCTGGTTGTTGCAGGCAAAGTGCTTGATCGTCGCGAAAACCTGCTGAGACTGCAGCCCATCGATATGCGGGATGACCATCGTCGACGTGAGAAACGGGTCCTCGCCCATATACTCGAAGTTCCTCGCGCACGTCGGCGACCTGTAGATATTGACGCCCGGCGCAAGCAATATGTGCACGCCCCTCGCGCGGCACTGCCTGCCCAGGGCAACCCCGACCTCCCTGGCCAATTCCGTGTTCCACGTGGCCGCCAGAGCAATTCCCCCCGGCAAAGCGGCGGCTTTTCCGTAGCACCGGCAGCCCATCGGCCCGTCCGCCATCACTATCTCCGGGATATCCAGCCTGGGTATCGCCCTGATGCTAAACCCGGCGCCTCCTATGTAGTCGATCTTTTCTTCGAGGGTCATTTGTCGCACGAGATCGTCCGCTCGGTCGTAGGCGTCATCCGATGTCCGCGCCGTTGCCGGCAAATTGGGATCGATCCGCAAGGTGGGCTCCGACGTGCCGGGTTTCGGAAGCAAGGCCGCTCCTGCCTCCCGGCTGGTAGCGTTATCATAGCACGTTTCACATGGGTAATCTGTCATTTGAAACAACTCCTATCTCGTAACTCGTCAGTAACCGCGCATTCTAGCGTGGTTTCCGTCTTACACTGGCCCGCCCCCGGGGGACGGGCACACAGGCTGAGCACTTACCATACTCTTGCCAGTTGCGTCCTCGTGTATGTCAGCGTACCTACGTGGTACAGTACTTTTTCTTGTCCCAAACTTACACTTCTCGCTTTCAATAACGCGGCAATATCTATCCGGGCTCACCTGACTGCCACGATAAATCTCACAATATCGGATGCTCTACCCGCGGAGAAAAAAGCACTGTGGGTTTGCTTGATATTTCCACCACATCAAATGCAAACCAATCGCCCATCCAAGTGCTAATCTTCAGCGTGTTGCTTTCATCCAACTTCAGCTTCAGGCCTTTTGCAAGAGGAACGCCGCCATATACCGCATCAAGTGCGCCGTCTTTCAGGGACAGCGTAAGAACCTGTGTCTTGTCCGCGGGAATAGGATTCTGGAACAGTTGGCCATCATTAAACCAATCGGGAGATTGGAGATTCCAATGCCAATCGTAAAATATCCCCGAGTTACCGATTTCGATACGTAGACTACCGCGGCGGCGGATCATCTGACACAGGGTGCCGTTCTTTCCCAGCGCATTGCTCTTTAGCTCCGCGGTTGCCTCGGACTGATAGGCAGTGCTGGTCAGTTTGACGCCTTTTCTGCCATCGCCCATATCGTAGTTCAGATCTGTCTTAACCCCATTTGCATTGGCGCCAAAAGCCCATTGCTTGGGGTCGAGACTCGTTATGCTGAACGCCGGAGGGGCGGATTTCTTACCAGCCGGATTTATTTTCCCGTCCCGACCCGTCAGATCTGCTTTGTCGCTGTGGCCTGCTCGATCTATCTTCTCGAAACGAACCGCCGCAAAATGATACGGCTCGAGCCTAAGATCGAGCCTGTCCCCATTAATTGCCACCGGATCCCCTGTGATCGGATCGACTGCCTTCAGGCCACAACCTGGGAAGAGCCTCGAGACGTCTAAAAGAAATTTTATCGGGCAACCACGTGAGATCGCTCACAACCAGCATAGCCGCGTCTGATTTCCGATAGTAGGAATATAATGACTTCCCGCCCAAGCGTTTGATATGTGGTTGCGGACGCCAGTATGGGTAGAAAGTAACAAGTTTATCGTCCTCGAATCCATTGATAATTGCCATTGCGTCATACATGCCGGGGTGTATTTCGACATCGTGTATGAGGCTGTATGCAAGCGCCCAGCCTATCTCTCCATTCCGGCCGTAGAAGCAGTCCCAAAACACGGTGCGCAGTCCCCACGGGCGTCCACAATATCCAACCGCATCTGTAGCAAGCGGCAAGCGGAAGCCGGGACGGTAACGCTGAAGCTGTTCACCTTCGAGATAACCATCGACAAATGATAAAGTATTTATGTCTATTCCGCCGCCAGTGTGAGCCGCCAGATAGAACGGCTTGCCTCGTTCATCAAAGATGCCGCGCAGTCGTTTCAAGAATTGCCGCTGACCGACAACTCGACTGATCTCGTCGCCATCCGAGGTTACCGTCACTTTGCGACCACAGCCATCCTTGTGAGAGGGATTGTCGCATTCCCACGCAAGACTCATGCCGTCGCTGTAAACTCCGTCTATGCCTGCTTCACGTACGAAATGAGATAGCCCTTCAAGCTGCAGGTCTCCTTCCGGGCCGCGTTTGCAGCATAGAAAACAGGGCACATCTTTGCCCGGATCATACGCTCGACGATACATAACCGTCGGAGGAAGCGCCTCAAGATCATTGCGATACAAAGCAAAACCGGGCGAGTTTTCGGCCAGCAGATTGTTGGTGTAGATAGCAAATAAGCGATTCTTGGCGTGCGCCTCATCGGCCTGTTTCTTCAGATTTGCAGTCTTGGAGAGATCCGGATATCCTTCGTAGTCCGAATACTGCTCCCAGTTGAAGTCGAGAAAACTGCACTGCTTGCGCAGGGACAAAGGTTTTGTAGGGGTTGGCTGCAGAAAAAAGCGGAAGATATGGCCGGTTTCGCTTAACTCGCCGGCCTTGTCCACGAAGTTTATCTGCAACCAAGTTCGCCCTTGCGCTTCTATTACCTGAACCTGCGAGCGCCTGTTAGTGGAGACAAACGGGTCCGTATCGTAATTGAACGACATTCCCTTGTCGTTTCCGCCCAGCCATACAGGGCCGGCACAGCTTTCCCATCCAAAGCCGGACAATGCCAGTATTTCCTGCGTCAGTATTCGCTGCACGAACTTGGCGTTCTCCTTGCGAAGCGGAATGCGCAGGGCCAAATGTTCGATCGATTTCGGCTTTATCCCATCCACCCTGATCTTGACTACAGTGAATCCATCGTAATCCATCAGGGACCGCGATTCCACCGCTCCGCCATCAAAGCTCTGGCGCGCATTGACTCGGACTGCTGTCCCCTCGCAACCAACCTTGCAATTGCCCGGCTTCAAGGCGATGTTTCGCCCGTTTGCCTTTATGACCAATTCCGCTGGACCGGCGAGCATCTCACCAAGGCTGTCCTTCACCGATGCGAAGAGTCCATTTGTGCCGAACGTGATGTTCTTGTCGCACAACTCCACCTGTCGCAAATGCACTTCCGGCTGGGTCCAGGGGCGTGGGATTCGGTCTTTGATATATGCTTCGCCTGCTTTGGAATCTTTCCATGATGGCGCTTCGACCGGCTGCAAAGTCTGCGTTTTGTGAAGGAGTTGCGTGCCGTCCTGTGCTGTTACAGTCAATTCAGCCTGCTGTGGAAGCGATGCGCCCTCGGGGAGATCGAAAACCAACCTGGTTCTTGATTTTGCATGAAGAATGGCTTTTCGCTCGCCTATGCCTTTAACAGATAGAACCGCCTGGGCCGCTTTTCCCGGTTTGCCTCCCGTGATGTCGCTCGCCACACACTTCGCTAATGGATACCATTGGATATCTCCCGAGATTTCCGGTTGGACCGTTTCCCCGGCTTCTGACGCTGTTTGAACGGGCGCGGCCTCCAAAGTCCGTTTCCCAGCCATATCCTTTTTAAGAAAAGTCATTGTGCCAAACGGCATCCCAACATATCCGCCAAAACCGGGCAGGAACCAGCCAATCATATCAGGCGGGCGAAATCGGAAGACATTTGCAAAAATGGTCTTGCCTGCCGGGTCTGATATGCCGGCCGATTTGAATGGAATGCGCATCTCGACAGTCCATTTGCCATGTCCGCGCGATACGGCAGAGGCAAATAGCGGCCTTTCAAGTGTGGATTCATTGTATGTACGAGAGTTCGCTCCGACAGCGTTGGTCGTAAACTGATAATAGTGATCGGCACTTGATACCGGCTGGTTCATCGCGCCGGGGTAGCCGCCCATGTTCAGGACTTCTCGCACTATGATGTTTTCGTCGGCGGTACCGAGAACCACCTGAACTGCGTCGTCATCCGTAAACACGTCGGTGGATTTCCGCGGATAAGCTTTGGGATATCCAGGTTCATTTTCAACGCATCGCAGGGCTACCAGCAGCGTATCATTATCGTATTTCAGGTAGACTTTCGTATCCGGCCTGATATTAAGTGTCACCCCGCCCGTTATTGTGACGACGGCGCCTCTCCAATCCCTATTTGCGTAAATGACGGCAGCGTCTTGCCAATCAGCATCCCTGACGTTGCCGTCAATAGCAACCCGATGGGACGAGAATGGCACATTTACATTTGGCGCCGCCATCGCGGGTGTGCCAGCGCAGCACAATACGGCGAGTACAATAATGATTATCTTGTGACACATGGTTAGACAAACTCCGATATATATTAAACTTACAACGTTTTTTTACCATCATGCAGGGGTGATTCTTCGCGGGCGTATGCCCCGAAGCGCCGTATGAGGAGGCAGCATGCGGCTTGGTGTCACTGCTCCGGGATGTCTTCCGGGTACGTCATGTCGGTTCCCTTTCTGGTGTTTGTTTCGTAGTTTGCCGGTATTTCTACTAGCTGGTAGTTCTGCTGGCGTTCCGGACTAGCCTAAACGAGCGGTAATTGGCGCTATTCCCACGAAAACCAGCCCGTCGCCCGTGCCGGATTGTTTGACATACAGGGTGGTATTGGTCCCACCATCTCTGCGCATGTACACAGACCCCACGGGCGCCGTCACGACTCCCTGCGGGCTGCCGGTTCCTGTTTTCATTAGTGATCCTGAGCAGAATCGGTCCTCACATTGCACCTGAGGGCCGCTGTCGGAAGGAAAGAGTGAGTTGCTTACGTCAACACTGGCATTGCCATTGGTCAGATAGCTTTGCAGCCACTGGGTAAAGGTGCAATTGCTGATCATGAACTGATATCCCGATGCGCTGGGAGCATTTATCAGATATGCACTCGAAGACGGGACATAACCGCGCCTCGGGCAAAACCGCAGTCGGACATAAGGCAATAGCCCGTGGCTCCGCTTCCTAATGTGAAATAACTAGCGCTGCCATTGAGCATCGTACCGGTGCAGTTTTGCAGAATCAGGCTGGTGGAATTACTATTAAACCAGTTTGACGCGCACTCGATGTCGCAGTTGGATAGGCTGAAACAGCCGTCAAATGCGTATCCCAGTTGGGACGTCTTGTTGAATAAACAGTTGCTCACCGCCAAACAATTGGCGCCAGTGTGGCGCCTTGCAAGCATGTGGACGCCGCTGCATTGAAGTTGCTTCCCCACCCATAAGGGTTGCAGTCCACGTCACCGCCGTCAATAATCAGCGTCACCATTTGGCTGGTTATACTGTATGCAGTTCTGCACGGCGTTAAAGTAAATGTCGAAGATGTAGTCCTCTGATTGGGTATAGGACGGCGGATTCTGTACGTTCAGATAAGAGCCGAAGACTAAGCCAATGACAGCGTTTTCGATAGTCAAGCCGAAAACCCGGTCATACTGGGCCGGATTGTCCCCCGCCACGCTAAACCAGTGGACGCCAGTGTTGTATGGCTCGAAATTGGCGTTCACGGATATATTTCGCAGCGTCAGCCCGGATCCAGTTATCTGCAAGACAGCATCCTGCGCCACTGTGGATATGCCTGTGAGGCTGTAACCCTTGAAATCGACCAATTGCCCCGAACCACCTATGTCTATAGGCACGGAAGTGCAGTAGTTCTGGTCAAAGTACACCATGTGGCCGCTGTTCATCGCCGCTTGAATGGCAAGGTGGTCATCGTTGCCGTAGCCCAAGGCTCCATACCACGAAGGGTACGCATATCCATCGTACTGGCGCAGCCATCTTCCGGCGCCTGAATAGCTATTGGGCATTATGACCAGAGCATTATCCGTGGTCGCGCCGCTTGTGGCATCCCATAGGAACATACCGCCGCCGCTGTCTGTCGGCACGGACATGTATTTTAGGAACATGGCCTCCACATAAGTCGGTGGCGATGCGCTCTGCAGGGCAGCCAGGCTGTTCACCGAGTTTACGGTCTCCGCCGTGGCCGCTGAAAACAGCAGGCTGATAACAATTAGAATGCTGAGTGGGTGTTTGACTATTGTTCGCATTATGTTTTCCTCTCCTTATCAGATCGTTCGTTATCAGTGTGTTCAGTGGAAGCTGTTTACGTTCGATATGCCGCTCACCAGAACCAGAGGCTGCGTGGCGCTGCCGTTGGTAAAGCACGACACAGCGCCGGTCACAGCCACGAATGAGCCGGTCGTAAGGCTGCCGCTCATGGAGCCTATAGTCGCTGGGCTGCTGGAGCCGTCCGATATGGTATATTGATTGCCATTAACGGAAGTCACTTGCCCCCAGACTGTCACGAGCAAGCCCGAACAATTCAAACCCCCGCCGTTCGTCAGACCTGTGCCATATAGCGCGATGTTTGTCATTCCCAAAGGTGTGATGACCTGATTCGGTGATCCTGTTGGCGTGATATTTGTAGCATTAATGTAAACTTCAGTGGAAGCGAGGGCTGCGGTGTACCCCGTAACTGCTATGTCCTGGCCCAGCGTTGGAGTATATCCGGACATTTGGACCCGGATGCCGCTCGAGCGATCGCCGCTCTCAATGTAGAAGCAACCACTGTAGATCGCGCTGACATATCCATCGCACAACACGTACGTATTGGCAGGCGCGGACTTGGCGGCGCTTATCGACAACTGCTCAGGGTCCTGAACGGCTGCCACCCAATTTGTGGATGCGACCTATCCCGTGTTTCCGCTGCCCGACTCTTTCACGTAGAAACAGGTTCCCGAGCCGCCGTCAGCTCGCAGATATAAGGACCCCACCAGCGCGGGCACAACCCCCTGGGGACTGCCAATTCCGGAAGTCACCGTAGTCCCATTCCACAACTGCCTCTCACATTCCAAGTGAGTTCCACTATCGCTCGGGAAGGAAACGTTAGTCATGCGAATATTTGCATTGCAGTTGCTCAGATAGGCTTGTTTCCACTCACTGAGGACGGTATTTCTGATCAAAAAGTTACAGGTTCCTCCACTGGAGTCACCGATCATGTACGTAGTGGAATAGGATCCCACACCGGAGCCTCGCGCCAAATAACAGTTAGAGATAACGCATTGGCACCCTCCTGAGTTTGTCAGGGTGAAAAAACTAGCGTTGGCGTTGAGCTGCAAACCGGTGACGTCCGTCAGTGTTGTATTGCCTGGGTTTAGATACCAGTTGCACGCAGCTTCGATGTGGCAGCCGGTTATGGTCGCCGGACCTTCAAAGGCGTATCCCTGCTGCGACCCGCACTTGAGCAGCTCGCAGTTGCATATCGTCAAGTTACCGTTTTCCACGTTGTAACATAGGGACGCGGCCTCACTGTAGCCGGATCCCCGCCCAAAGGCATCACAGCAAATGTCTCCGCCGTTGACAGACAAAGCCCCATCCGGTTGGTTCATCAAGATGCAGATGTCCGTGTCATAAAACATCGCGCCGTAAATGAAATCGCCATTTCGGTTTGCAACCGACGGATTCGACACACTGCCAAAAACCAGCCCGAATGCCCCACTTTGGGCATAATTGAGCGACAAGCCGTAAATTCGGTCATTGCTCGCCGGGCTGGTCGCCGACTGGCTAAACCAATGAATGGCGGAGGTGTAAGGCGCAAAATTGGCACCCACGCAGACATTACGCAAAATCAAGTTACTTCCGGTGATCCACAAAACCGCATCCTCCGCCGCGGAGGATATACCGTTTAACCAGTAGCCATTGAAATCCACGGTTTGTCCATTGCCGCTTATGTTGACAGGCGAAGAGGTATTGTAGTTTCGGTTGAATTTCTACGGGCAAGCCGCTGTTCATCGCGGCCTGGAGATCCAAATTATCGTCGCCTGTGCTGTCCGGCGAGCCATACCAGCACGGGTACACATAGCCCTCGTATTTGCGCAGCCATCTTCCGGCGCCTGTGTGGCCGTTGGGCATTACGACCAGTGCATTGTCCGCGGTCGCGGTGCTTGTGGGATTCCATACGAAAATGCCGCCGCCATTATCACCAAACGTGGCTCTGTATTCCACCAGTACACTGATAGGATTGCTCGACGTCGCGAAGCTCTGCAGGTTAGCCAGAGTGCCGACTTCCTGCATAGGCTCGCAGATAAGGGGCCCAGCCGATGCAAACAGCAGGCAGCACGCCAGAAAGCCGATCTGTAAATGTTCCGCATATATCTTCAAGATATGCCTCCTGTGAAGATAGCGGAAAGCGGAAAGTTCGGAACTTCCGCCCCGCACGTGAGCCCGATGGTCCGGGGTTTCGCAAGCGCCGGACCCAGTTAATGCGGGTTTGCAACCCGCGAGCACACGCTCTCATTGGTGTTTCGGGATTTGAGGAGCGACCACAACTGTTAATCTAGGGCAAAAACGTCGTATTCGCTCCGGAAATCCCGAAACGGTCCATGGTCTTTTGCAGATGTTTCGGGATTTTGGCCTAGTCTGGCTCGTCGGACCTGCTCAGCCCGAAATCCCGAAACATCGGGGAAGTCACCCTGAACTCGTTTCAGGGTCCACCCTTCCAGGAATGGATACTCAATCAAGTTCAGCATGACGTGGGGCGCACGCGGAGGTACGCCTCCTCTCCGGTTTCGGGAAAAGGGTTTCCCGAAACAACGGGCAGCCCTTGGCTAAACTCATTCCGCTGGACTCTTTCGCGTTTTCGCGATTGAATTTGGTTGCGCCGCGTCAGGATTCACGAAATGCTTAGCTGCCGCCTGGCCTGGGGTCAGGAAGGGCTAGGTTCCACATATTATAAGGCATGATCGATTGCACGTTTGTCAACTGAGACACGTGCGCATCCACAAAGACACAATTGGCGCGGCCGTTGTGCCTTTCATCCATTTGTCGGCGCCTTGGGCCACCCATACGATGGGTGAGTGGCTGTTGGCCTGACCGACACAGCCGACGCACCAATCATCTATCCCCTGAACTCCTCCCGGAGGGACCGGGGACATTGGGTTCATTCTGTCAGCAATCAATATGCACCGGCTGGGTCTGGCAATCACCGAATCACTCGGTGTCCAAACACCCGCGCCCCAAGAGCCTCTCAGGTTGTAATTCAAGCCGTAATCGAAAAAGTAGCCCGGGTTCGCATCTTGTTGTTGATTTGCCGCGGGGCACTCGATCAGAGTCTTGGCGCCGGACTGGCCGATTTGCATTAGGCTTGGGTTGAGGTTGACATACATACTTGTGTAGGGCATTATGTCCGCCCACCACCCCGTATTGACTCCATTGACCAGCCCTCCCCATCCCCCCGGTCCGAACTTGCCGTCGTAGTTAGCCCGGTAGAGTTGGTAGGCTGTGCCCAGTTGCTAAAGGTTGTTTAGGCAAACACTATTGCGAGCGCTCTGCTTGGCACTGAGAAAGACCGGAAAGAGAATGGCCGCGAGTATTGCTATGATCGCAATTACCACCAAAAGTTCTATTGGCGTGAATCCACGTTTGCGCATAGCGCCTCCTCCTGAAGATAGCGGAAAGCTGAAAGTGGAAAGCCCGGAACTTCCGCCCCGCAAGCATTTGCCTGACTACCGCGTTTCCCCCTCACCCCAACCCTCTCCCATCCGGGAGAGGGAGCACGTTGCGCTCGATTTCAGCGTCGTGCCTCTGCAAACCAATGCCGCGCCGGAACTCCCCTCGCCCTACACGGGAGAGGGGCCGGGGGTGAGGGTGGAACGCCGAACCCAGTTCCCCGAAACTCTCCGAGGTCATTTTTTATCTATAGTGATGAAGGCGAAGACTTCGCTCTCATGATCCCTTCGAAAGACATCCGGCACTCAAAGGGTTGGAGAATCGTGGCGCCGTAGACACTTGGCGCCACGATCCTTGAAATACCACTAATTCCTGCGTCTGCGCAATATACTGCAAGTGCCCACGAGCCCGCTCGCCAGCACAAGAATTGAACCAGGCTCGGGAACTGGTGTTTCATCAGCAAGCACAACTCCGGTGTACCGTGTCCCTGTGCCAAAGCCATAGTTACCATCGTTCACATACACCCCTACTGAGGTCTTCCCGGTTACGGTACCCAATGGCGATGAAACAACAGCGCCTATAACACCAACGTCTTGGGACGGCTCATCAACGACAGCGCCCGTGCACAGGCCAGTATAAGTAGTCATGCTGCTGTCGCTGAACCCAGAATTTATTTCGCAGCCACCCTCCCAGGACTCGTTCTGTACGACGTAGACCTGGTACGTGTTCGTTGGATTCAAGCCGGTGATCGTAGTCACGAGATCAGGGCAGTGCTCCTGCCAAGAATCCATGGAAAAGAAGCCGGTAAGAGTGTAGCCGCTAATGGTGACCGAATCCGGCGCCCAAAGGTTTTCGGGGTCGTAGGTACTACCTGCCACGTAGGGAGATGCGAAGTTTGGGTCATACCAGTTGCCCCCGCTCACCGAAGTAGTGTTGGCAGTGGTAGCCTGGTAAAATGTCCCGGGAAAGGTCCATGGGGACTGTGCGCCGACCGGTGCGCTAAAAGCGATTGTCAGCGCGCAGACGAGTGAGGTGATTAACAGTCCGATCTTCTTCATTTTGTTTTCCTCCGTAGTGTTTGTAGCTTTACTTCCTGTTTGCTTTAGTCCGATCTTCTTCATCTCATTTTCCTCCATAGTGTTGGTAACTTCACGTTCTACTTACTTTGTCACTGGCTTGCTTGCCTCCTATCCCCGCCGGGCATCCGGTCACGCGTGCCCGGCCCGAATTCGTATTGCTTGTTTAGTTGCCGTCAGGCTACTATTTCACGATCTGCACATCGGCGGCGCTTCGAGCCTTGATGATCCTGTCTCCACTGGCGTCGATGCAACTAATGCCGGTGACGGTAACGTAGTGTCCGTCATAACTTGTCCCACCGCTGGCAAGTGACACTGTTATGTCAACCCCGGAGCCATCGTTCAGCACAAACCCGGTGGAACTACCGCCGGAAGCCAAGCCGGTGGTGCGGACGAGCAGGCCGATGTTGTTCAGGCCGGTCCCGCTCGTAACACCAACTTGTCCATTGCCGGACGCGGCAAGAGCACTGCCGCCACCCGCGGCCTTGTTGGTCATGCCCAAGGGCTTGACCAGCTCAGCAAGCACAACGCCGATGTAGCGTGTCCCTCCGCCAAAGGTGTAGTTACCATCGTTCATGTACACCCCACCGAAGGCCCGCTTGCGGTGCCCAATGGCGATGAAACAACAGCGCCTCTAACGCCAACGTCTTGGGAGGGCTCATCAACGACAGCGCCCGTGACCAGGCCGCTAAAAACAGTCAGGTTGCTGTCACTAAGCCCAGACGCTATTTCGGAGCCACCGATCCAGCCCTCGTTCTGTACGACGTAGACCTCGTACGTGCCCGATGAATCCAAGCCGGTGATCGTAGTCACGATATCAGGGCAGTGCTCCTGCCAAGATCCATTGGACGAGAACCCGTGAAGAGTAGTAGCGGCGGTGCCGTCAAGGCTGACCGAATCCGGCGCCCAAAGGTTATCGGGGTCGTATCCTCCGAATCCTCCTCCTGAAGGGGTTGGATTATACCAGTTGGCCTCACTCACCGAGGTAGTGTTGTTAAGCGTAGCCTGGTAAAATACCCCGGGGAAGTACCAGCCCTGACCGTAGGTGGACCCACAGCCACAGGTAAGACCTGGCACATCGGAAGTCGTCAATGGTGTGATCGCTTCACCAGTGGAGTTGGTGCCCGGCGCGGGAACCGAGATGTAGACTTCTTTCGTAGAAGAGTCTTTCTCTAGCGTTCCTTCCACATTGACATCCCTGCCGGTATCAGTGGAAACAAAACCGCTGCTGGCCTGGTCGACTCTTATGCCCTGGGCCCTGTCCCTCGTCTCCACATAGATGCCGGTGGGAAAAACCGCGGTGATAGCGGCTGTCACAACAACTGAACTGCCCGCGGAATCCTGCTTGTCAGCGTAAATCGTCGGTACTGGTTTAGTCAGAGTGAAGCCGACCGAGCCGTTGCCATTCGAGTCAACGATCACAGGCAGAGTCTCCGGAGTATAGCCGGTGGCCGAAGCCACGGCGGTGCAATTTCCCCTAGAGCTGTCTGGAACGTGTATGTGCCCGCTGAATCCAGCACGAGGTTATGCGTCTCGGAAACGTGGCTTGCATTACTGATAACGACCGTAGCCTGAGCGCCCAGAATGCTTGAGGGGTAATCCATTAAGTGATTGTGCCCACCACGCCGCTTCTGACAAGCTTCTGCTGGCAGAACTGCTGGTAGTTTTCGGATAAACCCCATGCCTCATATCCGCTGGTCTTCTGACCGGTATAAGTGCCGTCATCATTGCCGACAACGTCGGAATCCAGTCCGATGATATCGCCTGCCTGCAACACCTCCGGCACATCCGGGGTGCCCGCGCTGTCCAGGGCGTCAACTCTGCCGCCGAAGTATTGGAACGGCGTCATGGCGGCCTCGTAATACAGCCAATTACCGACTTGCTTGCCCGCGGCCTCTAATTCACTGGACGACGGCGTGTATGCCGGCACATAACCACAGTTCGTCCACACCTGATTGCGGGCGCTATCCATGATGCCGATCTCGTATTGCTGAGCCGGCTCCTGGTCAGGCGTAAAGTCCCCGTTATTGCTGCCAGCGTTCAGGAAGAACTCTATATTATCGCTTTGACCAAAGGCTGTACCATAAGTGTTAGTGAACCAGGGAGTTGCCGTGTCATTCATCATTGCCGCAACGTAGACCTTGGCGCCACCGGCGCCCCACTTGGCAGCCCACTGGGAACCGGGGCCAATGTTGTACGGGTTGCCCGCATAGACCGAATTAAATGGCTTCCAGTTAGCGTTCGCCCAATTTGAAGGAACCACACCACCTGATGTTATGGAACCGAGGTCGCCGCCTACGGTTACATCGTCGCTGTAGTCGACTTGGGCAGTCGTGTCTACCTCGTATGAAAGTCCGATGTAGCGGGCAACACTACCAAAGCCGTAGTGGCCGTCGCCTATATACAGGTTGAGGGCATTTGAACCGCTGACATCCCCGACATAGCCAACCAACACAAAGCCACACTCGGGAGGGTTCACTACCGGATGCATCATGTCCCAATACACCCCCACATAACCCGTGAGGGTATCCGGCGCGTTGGGGAACGCTGACGGTAGGCACGTCCAATAACCGGCACTGTTGGGAAGGCACGACGATGGCCCCGACCACAAACTCGCGTCGCTCAGGCCGGCCTGGATCTGGCCGCCAACCATCCAACATGGGTCATACCACACATATAGTCTGTAGGTCTGGGTTGGGTTCAGACCAGTCACGGTAGTCACGAGGTCCGGGCATTCTTCATGCCAACTGCCTGAGGAAAAGAAGCCCATTAGCGTCGGCATGCTGGTAATCGTCTCGTAATCCCACATGTTGTCACTTTCCGGATAAACACCGTTATCGATTGTGTACCAGTCAGCCTCTCCATTTACAGGAGCGGTGTTGCCCGTAGTCGCCTGCACAAAAGTGCCGAACCCCGCGGGCACTGTCACAACGTAGCACAGCCCTAGATAAGTTGTGCCATCCGGGAACGCGCTGCCGCCGTCACCGATGTAGACTATCGCGCTCGAGGTCCCGGTAACTGCGCTTATCGGAACCGCAATGGTATCCGTGCCCGCATCCACCATTATCTGACCGGCGGCAGTGCTGTCCAGGGTCACGAGACCAGCAGAGGTCAGGCCGACCTGGATTTCCCCGCCACCAGCCGCGCTATAAACAACGTAAACCTCATAATTGGCCGCCCGAATCGAGAGTCAGGGTGGTCTGGAGTTCCGGACTTCCGCCTTCGCTGTAGAAGTCGCTGAAGACATTGGCATCAGCCATTGCCAACTGGCCGTACTCCCACAGGTTGCCCCCTGCGTTGTCACTCCACCAGTTAATGCCGGGAACAACCGACGTGGTATTCGTCAGGTCGATGGGAACAGAAACGAACCCAGCGGGTAAGTTCGGGAAATTTTGCGCAAACGCAATGCCCGAGCCAAGAGCCATAGCAAGTACGCACAACGTGGTCCGGAGTCACTAATCCCTTCATCATTCGTTTTCTCCTTTTCGTTTAAGCATCAGCCAAATTCGGCAGTTACTAAGTAGATATGGTTGCGCTTATCACCTCCTCCTGATCGAATCCCCCTCGACGAATCTAGGCTTCACATAGACAACCGAGGAATCTACCGGCTTCGATGTAATCACTGAATGTAACATTTTCCATGCGCTGGCGGCGGCTTCGGAAGGGTCGAATTCTATGGCTGTGAGCTGAGTGGGAAATGGGAAAGTCTTGCCGCGGTTGGATAGCGTCAAGACCGATAAATCGTCCGGGACTCTTATCCCCCGATTAAGCATGGCGTAACATCCGATCTCACAGATAACATCATCAGTAATGAAGATGGAGCTCTTTCTGTTGGGCCCGTCCCACCAAGCATTGAATGCCTGTGTGGAACTCTGGATATCGTTCCACTTGACAGGAATAAGCCGTGAGGAATCGTAGCCGACTATCTCGTTAACCATCAGCGATCTGGCGCGGTGGATGTGGGCGCTGAACGAGTCTGAAGTAGCTTCCGAATACATTATGGCGAAATCATCGTGCCCCGAGTCCTTGAGATAGGAGGCCGCCATGTTGTATGCCGACAGATAGTCGTAGAGCACGCAATACCTGCCTGTAGGCAGGATCGCGTCGATAGTAACCGAGGGAATGCCTTTCTTACGCAACTGATCTTCAATTGGCCCCATGTTCCAGTCACTGATCATGCCGACCATATTAGAGTCGAAAGTCATATCAAGAACGGGGTTAGCCGCAACCACCTCATCGGTCGTGGTTCCGTGAGCAAGTATGGGCCCCCCCTAAAGCCATCAGCTTCAATGCATTTTCTGAGCGCATTGAGTATTGCGCGATGATAATAACCCACCGACGATGCAAGAAGCTCGGCTCTGACAAATATGCCGACAGTGCCCAGCGATACATTTGTCGAGACGTGAGTTCCCGCGCCTGGTTTTCGCACGATTAACCCTTCCCTGGACAACACATTGAGCGCGTCTCTGAGAATGGATCTGCCCACTCCGAGATGCTCCACAAGTTCACACTCGTTCGGCAGCCTCT
Organism: uncultured bacterium; assembly: GCA_963823885.1. GTDB lineage: Bacteria > Armatimonadota > UBA5829 > UBA5829 > UBA5829 > CAWGNL01. Next base: position 96,911 of record CAWGNL010000031.1, on the reverse strand, counting down.
CTCCCGCGCTCCATTTTCCAGAGCGTATAGGGTAATATCCCTACTGTGGACCGCTATATACTATTAGATTATCAGATTAACTGGTGGCGTTCGGGCGGGTCACTCGGTTTCTTCGAATCCTCTAAGCTTAAGACACTGCATCCGGTTGGCAACTGCCGTGACAAGCCGATCATTAGACCTGAATCCAAAGGCTTCATGGCCGATTCCTTCGAAAATAAATGTGAGAAGTCTGAGGTCGGAGGCCGGAAGAGACCCCGCGACCATGGCCGTGCTCATTTTCACCTTATAGTGGCGAGGCTAGAGGCTTCATGCTTGATACTTATGTGCCATTAGAAAGAATCATCTCGCGGGCAGGCATTGACAACGCCCTGATCTCATGGCACACTACATATAGGCGGTGTAAATGATGAGACAGTTATTCGTATTAGGCGCCGTAGTGGCGATGGTGATGGGTTTGGCGGTAACGGCCGGGGCGTACGCGGTAAGCGTCACAGTCTCGGCCGGCCCAATAGCAACCACCACGAGATGCTCTCAGGTGGACTTCGGCGACTATGTGAGCGGCGCGGTCTACGATGTACCGTGGCTTATGCCGCCTGGGTCCTACTTGGCGGCATGCGCCACCTCGCTTTACACGGGCAATCAGGTGTCCGGCACGTTCGGAAACCCGTCCACCACGCCGATGGATTTCTACGTATGGACTTCGGACCTCATAACGGCCCCGATCGACCTTTACATTTTCCTGACGGATGATGGTAATCCCAGCAATCCTGACAACTGGGGCGGCTCATACGTCTCTTGGAGCGGTTGGAAAGTGACGGACGTCACGACTAACACGGTCCTGGGCACGTTCGATTTCAAAGGACTTGCCACCACTACCTACGACGCCACCGATCCCAACGCCATACTGGTCGGAACGATCAACGCCGGGACCAACTACGAGGGAGCGGAGCACTTGCAGATCGTGCGAGAAGCGCCGTGCGTGGCCATCACCTCTCCCACGACCGATTCCACGTATGTTACGCACTCCAGTACCGATTGCGTTGTCCGGCACGGCGTCGGATCCTTCAGGCGTTGCGCAAGTCACCTGGTCCAATTCCACGGGCGGCAGCGGGACCTGCACGGGAACGACCTCCTGGTCAGCGCCGGCAATCCCGCTGCAACCCGGCGGCAACACCATCACAATAACGGCAACCAACAGCATCGGCTATTTCAGCTTCACCTCCTTATTGGTCTATTACGGCGTTCTTCCACCACCGGTGATATATGTCGACTGCAACTCGCCGAACAATGGTCCCGGCAATGACTGGGACCATGCGTTTCAGAGCGTGCAGGCCGGCTTGAAGGCCGCCATCTGGGGAGATGAGGTCTGGGTCGCGCAGGGGACGTACGTGGAGAATATCAGTCTCCCGCTTGGCATTGCGCTGTACGGTGGCTTTGCCGGAACTGAGACGGCAAATCCCAAAGAGATTGGAATGCGAACGTCACCATCCTGGACGGAAACTATAACGACAATGTGGTGACAACAGCGTCGGGCGCGACTCAAGAAACGTGCATCGATGGTTTTACGATACAAAACGGGAGTGGACTTGGCACATACCCATTCTGGCACGGCGGCAGCGGAATATACTGCTACAACTCCTCGCCAGTGATCGCCAACAACACCATAACAGCGAACAACGCGGCGGCCGAAGGCGGCGGGATATATTGCTACGACTGTTCACCAACGATCATCGGCAACACCATAACAGGCAATATCTCGGGCGGCTGGGGCGGCGGGATATACTGCTTGGAGTACTGCTCGCCAACAATCGTCAACAACACCATAACGAGCAACAGCTCGGGGCATGGGGCGGCGGGATATACTGCTGGCACTACTGCTCGCCAATAATCACGAACAACACCGTGGCGTACAACACCGCGACATTCGGCGTTGGGGCCGGGATAGATTGCGAGGACAACTCGTCGGCGACGATCACGAACAACGTCATAACGGGCAACTACGCGGTCTTCGGCTGGGGCGGCGGGATAGAGTGCGACAACTCATCGCCAACAATCACGAACAACGCCATAACGGGCAACTGCGCGGCCTACGGCGTCGGTGGAGGGATAGATTGTGAGGACAATTCATCGCCGATAATCACGAACAACGCCATAGCGGGCAACTTCGTGGACGAATACGGCTACGGCGGAGGTATAGAGTGCAACTCGTTCGGCTCGCCGGTGGTCACCAACAACACCATAACCGACAACTCCGCGATCAATGGCGTGGGCGCCGGGATAGACTGCGAAAACGGCACGCCCATGATCGCGAACAACAATATAAGCGGCAACACCGCGGATAACATAAGTGGGAACCCCACGGTTGACAACTATGGCTGGGGCGGCGGCATAGACTGCTGGTGCTGCTCGGCGACAATCACGAACAACACCATAGTCGGCAACAGCGCGGCCAATGGCTGGGGCGCCGCGATATGCTGCCTCGACTCTTCCTCGGCCGCGGTTTCCAACAACATCGTGGCGTTCAACTCTTCGGGGATATACAATGGGACAGACGGCTACTATCCCGCGGGCGCGCCCACCTTCCTGGGCGATGACGTATACGGGAATACCGACTACAACTTCTCAGGCGTTACCAACCCGACCGGGAGCAGCGCCAATATCTCCACGGATCCGCTGTTCGTGAACGCCGTCAGCGGAAATTACCGGCTCTCTCCCGGCTCGCCATGCGTAAGCGCGGGGAGCATTGCCGTGGTGACGGCTCCGCCGTTTCTCACAAACACGAGTGGCGTTATCATTGACTTGGATGGTAATCCTCGCATTGCAGGCGGCATGGTGGACATGGGAGCCTACGAATATCTGCCGGCAGCGCCATCCGTAGCAATTACCTCTCCAACGAGAGCCTCCACGTACCTTACGGGCTCCGGCACAATTGACCTGTCGGGCACTGCGTCCGGCGTCGCGGGCATCACGCAGGTCGAGTGGTACGACGACATGGGTGGCGAAGGGTCCTGCACGGGAACGAGTTCGTGGACGGCATCGAACATCGCGCTGCAGCCCGGCGGCAACGTCATCACGATAACGGCAACCGACTCCGCGGGCAACATGGCTCCGCATGCTTACTGGTGGAGTGTGATGACACCCCTCCCACAGTGGCAATCAACTCTCCAACAAACGCTCCCGCATATTCCACGGACTCCGGCACAATCGACTTGTCGGGCGCCGCATGGGACATCGTGGGCATTGCGGAGGTTACGTGGTCCAATTCCACTGGAGGCAGCGGAACCTGCACGGGAACGACCTCGTGGTCACAGTCGGGGATTGTCCTCCAACCCGGGGATAGCGTTATCACCATTACAGCCGTGAACAGCGCGGGCGGCACGGCAACCGCCACGCTTACCGTGACATGGTCGCCTGTGTCCATCGGCGCGGCGCGCAATCTCCCTGCCTCCACCCTGGCGTTTATCGATGACGCCGTGGTCACCGCGACCACCATCGGCTCGGCAGGCGTTTTTGTGGAATCCTCCAACCGCGGCTCGGGTATAACGCTCGTTACAAGCCAGGCCCTTTCGGTGGGGCAGGCGGTGAGCTTTACCGGCTATACACAAAGAGTGGGCGGAGAGTATCAGATCAGTAACGTTACATTCCTTAGCATCGGCCCCGGAAGGCCATTGACCCCACTGGGCGTAACGTCGAAGACCCTCGGCAACGATTTGACCGAGTCGCTCAGCTATTATGGCATAAACACCACCGGGCTGCTCGTCCGAATGGCTGGACAGGTCACCGGCCTGATTTCCTCTCAGAGAATCGTTTACGTGAATGATGGTTTTAATTATGAGGACGGTGTGTGGCCGCTGAGGGGCATAAGGGTCCATATCCCCGCCGGAGTTAAGCTGCCCGAGGAATGGGACGACACCTGGCCAGCGGAATCTCCAGAGTCGAGGAAATAACGCTCACGCAGGAGGGAGAGGTCAACGGTGACTGGTGGCCCGCTGGGACTGTGGTGTATGTTCCGTCGATCTGGGTTCGAGGTTCATCGGATATCTCTGTTGCGTCGCTGGGAGAGTAGCGTGCTCCGGCCCAGGGCTTTCCTGTCTTCCGAAGGCAGCGCTCAGCGCAAGAGATTTCGGTGTTTCGGGATTTGAGAAGCGAGCACAATCGTTCGGACAGGGCGCAAACGTCTCAGTCGCTTCGGAAATCCCGAAACGAAGCGGCCTTTCGCTACAGCATCAAGTGTTCCAGGTCTAGTCCATCCGATTCCCGCGCTCATAGAACCGCCGAGATGTAATAATATCCCGGCCCTATGTCGACGTTCTTCCATTTCATCGTATGTCGTAGCCTCGCCTCGGTCTGGTGTTCCCTGTGCGGTACGTCGCCTCGTTTCGGGATTTCCGGAGCGGACGGTAAATGCGCTTCCTCATCACCACGCCGTGCCCGCTCCTCAAATCCCGAAACACCAAGCCTGCCTCTGGCAGCCAGTTCCGGAACCCTCCTCCCTGCTGGCGCTGGGCTTTGGTCTGACGCCTTTGGCCGGTGCGGCGCTGCGAAGAAGAAAATAGAGATACCATTGGGGGAGCCGAAAGGCTCCCCGTTATTCACGTTCGGCCCCGATGGAGTATCAGGACGCCCGTTAGCTCAACTGGACACCTCGTTTGCCGCACGGCCCGCCTGGGTAAAACACAGCAACCCCCTTGGGGAATCCTTGTAAAGGAGCAAGCTATGGCAAGAGTGGCACGGGAAATGGTCGTAAATGCGGGCGTGGATGTCGACAATCTGCTGGAGCTGCTCGTGAAGAACGCGGCGGCGGAACTGACTACCTATTATTACTACACCATACTGCGGGCGAATCTGATCGGACTCGAGGGCGAAACCTTAAAGGAAATAGCGGAGACCGCGCGCATCGAGGACCGCAATCATTTCGAGGCCCTGGTTCCTCGAATCTACGAGCTGGGCGGCAAGCTGCCGGATAAAATGACTCAGTTCCACGACATATCGGCCTGCCCGCCCGCCGCGCTGCCGGCGAGTCCGGACGTGAATTCGATCTTGCGTGTACTGGTCGAGGCGGAGCGATGCGCGGTGCGCGGTTACACCCACATATGCAACGTGACCACGGGCAAAGATCACCGAACCTATGACCTGTCGCTTGCGATACTCAATGAAGAAATCGAGCACGAGTCCTGGTTCTCGGAGTTCCTCGGCGAAGGGCCGTCGGGACATTTCCCGCGGCGAGGCGATACTTCCCCATTTGTCTCGAAGTTCCTGAGATAGGGGCTTGCTGAGATCTCATCACGAAAGCACGAAAGTCGTCTCTGAAATCCCTATTCGTGATTTCGGTGTTTCGGGATTTGAGAAGCGAGCACAATCGTTCGGACAGGGCGCAAACGTCTCAGTCGCTTCGGAAATCCCGAAACGAAGCGGCCTTTCGCTACAGCATCAAGTGTTCCAGGTCTAGTCCATCCGATTCCCGCGCTCATAGAACCGCCGAGATGTAATAATATCCCGGCCCTATGTCGACGTTCTTCCATTTTCGGTGTTTCGGGATTTGAGAAGCGAGCACAATCGTTCGGACAGGGCGCAAACGTCTCAGTCGCTTCGGAAATCCCGAAACGAAGCGGCCTTTCGCTACAGCATCAAGTGTTCCAGGTCTAGTCCATCCGATTCCCGCGCTCATAGAACCGCCGAGATGTAATAATATCCCGGCCCTATGTCGACGTTCTTCCATTTCATCGTATGTCGTAGCCTCGCCTCGGTCTGGTGTTCCCTGTGCGGTACGTCGCCTCGTTTCGGGATTTCCGGAGCGGACGGTAAATGCGCTTCCTCATCACCACGCCGTGCCCGCTCCTCAAATCCCGAAACACCAAAACTCCGTGAGGAATCTCGACCCATCGTAACCCGGCTGCCGGATCGACTCGACTCCACTTGACTGTCGTGGTAAAATACACACGTGGTATTCAGAAAGGATGGGCTGCAGGATGAGATCAGCATTACTCGTGTCCATGGTTCTCGCGGCGGTATCGTGTTCGAGCGTATCCGCAATTGAATTTCAGTTGGGTCGGACGGCGCGGCTCAAGCCGGGAGTCTACTGTCCTTCGGAGACGCAGGTGGTCGTCTACGACACCCGCCCGGAAACGGGCATCAGCATGCACGATATGGGCCCGGCGGCCAGAGAGATGGTCCGCGCTCTCGGCGTGCGTCTGGTCCGCCATCCGCTTTACTGGAATCGGATGGAAACCACCGATAAGCCCGGGGTCTACGACAGCAAGTACCCTGGACGAGTGGACTAGCCTCGCGGCCACCTGCCAGCAGGAAGGCATCTGCCTCGATGTAGTTATCGAGGGGGCCGCCACAGGCGCCTGCTTCAAGGACCAGGCGACAAGTTACCAGCGGCTGGCCGAGTTCGCGGCGGACATGGCGAAGCGGTTCCCAACGGTCGTCTACTGGCAACTCCTGGGCGATTTGGACCCCGACCCCGACGGCCTTCTGGGGGCCAAGGACGCATCGACCGCGCGGGAACGCGGCAAATCTTACGCCCAACTGCTGAAACTGGCTTATCCGGCGGTGAAGGCCGCCAACCCCGCTGCATGGCTGATTACCGGTGAGATTTCCGATGAGGACTTCCTGCGCGGAGTCTACGATGACGGCGCCGGACGCTGCTTCGACATCTTAAACATACGAACCGATACTCAGCAGGCGACAAACTCGTTTGCCGACGTGGGCAAGAAGTACCGGACCATCATGTCAGGCAGCGCCGACGACACAAAGCCTATCTGGACGACGGCTTTCGATGCCGCCACCGCCCGCGACACCAAGGTGTTCGATGCAACCCAGCTAGAGGGCTTACAGAAGTGCCTGGACGCGAACAACACTACCAAACTCTGTCAGAAAATGGTCGCCTGCCAGTTGCAGACATCGAGCCAGGAGGGTGTGGATTTCGGCCTTGTCCGCCGTGATATGACCCTCAGGCCGGCCTATACCTGGCTGAAAGATAAGCAGATCAACAAGGCGCTGCTCGCGCAGCCCAGGGTCACGCTCGATGTCTTTGTGCCGACGAAGACCCCAATGCTGCCCGTCGGTTATGGCTACAAGCTCACCCACGAGGGTGTCGAGATTCTTAATGTGGTTGTGGACTCACTGGTTCCCACGAGAATAACCTTGATGCATGCTCCCGGCTTCGATGAGAAGCCCGGCGGCAAGCCATCATCACCGCCCAAACGCCGAAACAATGCCCCGGGCATGGACCCGTTCGATATCTGAGGGATAGGAGTTAGGGGCTGGCCCGATTTGTTCACGAATTGATAGACTAGCCTTTTGCTTCAGGCACTCACGTGCTCCCTCTCCCGGATGGGAGAAGGGAGCACAAAGTGCCGGGCAAACACGCCTACATGAATAATGCGGGCTAGGGACTACACCGATAGGTGGCGATCTCCTAATCGCCACCTTAGAGCCAAACAGGGGTCTCCGAACCCCGGAACCTTGGTTACAGCACCCGGATTCGGAGATCCGAGACAGGCTTTGGGGTGGGGATTCGGAGATCCTCACCCATCATCGGCTGATTACATGATCGGCAGGCCTGTAAGCACGGGCGCGTTGATGCGCGTGCTGTCATTGCTGACAGTCAGACCTCTTCTACCCGGCTACGCGCGGTGCTACCGGAGCGTTGATGCGATGGCTGTCATCATCGATGGTGAGGACGCCTTCGTTCAGCAACAGGTATATGAGGTCATCGGTGTTGACCGTCGTATTGGGCGGAAGAGTGTTGCGATTGAGCACGACAACCCGCATTATGGGCGTGTAGTTGAAGTTGGTGTTGAACTGGAACGGAGCACTCGGGCAGTCTCTAACCACGGGCAACTGTGCCGGCGTGTTCGGCCCGAGCAGGAAGAACAATGGCTGAATATTGTTCCTGTCTACGTTCAGTAATCCCGGCGCGAGGTTGGCCCCTATGGCGTTGGCGATGGACGCGCTGCTGGCGTCCGGAACGATCACATAGACCTTAATCGATTTTTCCGATGCCTCGCTCGCCTCACAGGCAACCGCGTATGTCGGCAGATAGATCGTCTTTTGTACTGACATAGTTGGGCAATACTGTGCCCTGCCTTATTCGGTAGGCGCCCGGCGGCTGAGGCAGCCACGGGCCGCCAAGCGGACCGACCGCCACGATCGGGTTGTCCACCACGATTCTCGTGTCGACGGCCCTAAGGACCGACTCACCTATGAGCGTGGCAATCTGAGATGCGGAAATGATCGGTATCTTGACGTAGCCGGGGTTCCAGGTGATTGTCACCACGTCCACCACGCCGGCATACGCGGCGATTCCGGGCACGGCCTGGAAAATCGGCCCTTGCGTGGCCGGCGGGTTGAGGACAACCCACATTTTAGGCGCGGTGACGCTTCCGAGCAGAGGGGCCAATGTCAACCTGTACTGGCCCGCCCAAGAGACGTTGCTGGTGTCGGTCGATATGTACCAAACTTCATATCCGTTCCACCATCCCTGCTGCATCTGGAACGGCGCCGACCCGCTGGCGGCCGGGATCGGGATCGACGACCCGGCAAGACATGCGCCGGCGCATATTCCTATCAGCGCGGCGATCAACGCGATGCGAACACTGTAACGCATCATTTCACAAATACCTCCCTAGTCGATGGAATATTGGCCCGCATACACGCCCGGCTAGACCATCCTTGGCTCCATCCGTGGAGTTTATTCACCAAGCTGTCTGGGGACACTGCAAAGCTTGTACCCATGTGGACGCCGCGGTAAACAACGCTTCGTGCAATGCACGGGGTGCTTCCCGTTGTTTCGGGAAATCTTTTTCCCGAAAGCCCCGTTTGCGGGTTACAAACCCGGGGAACCGAGTCCGGCGCTTGCGAAACGCCGGACCATCGGCCCCTGTTTGTGCTTCTACCTTACGCGGGTGGGCGTACCACCGGCGCATTCACGTGATGGTAGTCATCATTGACCGTAAGGACGCCTTCATGCAGCAACAGATATATGGCGTCGTCGGAATTGATCGTCGTATTGGGCGGAAGGGTGTTGCGATTGAGCACGAAAATGTGCATTATCGGCGAGTACTTGAAGTTGGTGTTGAACTGATAGGGACCATTCGGGCAGTCTCTAATCACAGGCAATTGTCCCGGTGTGTTAAGCCCGAGCAGGAAGAACAACGGCTGGGTGTCGCAGTCATCGATGGCTCCCAGACCCTGCGCGAGGTTCGCCCCCAATGCGGTGGCGATGAATGCCACGCTGGCGTCCGGAACAATGACGTTTACAACGATCGGCTGTTCCGATGCCTCGCTCGCCTCACAGGCAACCGCGTATGTCGGCAGATAGATCGTCTTTGTACTGAGATAGTTGGGCAATACTGTGCCCTGCCTTATTCGGTAGGCGCCCGGCGGCTGAGGCAGCCACGGGCCGCCAAGCCCACCGATGGCCACGATCGGGTTGTCCACCACGATTCTCGTGTCGACGGCCCTAAGGACCGACTCACCTATGAGCGTGGCAATCTGAGATGCGGAAATGATCGGTATCTTGACGTAGCCGGGGTTCCAGGTGATTGTCACCACGTCCACCACACCGGCATAAGTGGGGCCTCCGGGCACGGCCTGAAAAATAGGACCCTGGGTGGCCGGCGGATTGGTGACAACGTACATTTTCGGCTCGGTGACGCTTCCAAGCAGAGGGGCCAATGTCAACCTGTACTGGCCCGCCCAAGAGACGTTGCTGGTGTCCGTCGATATGTACCAAACTACGTTTCCGTTCCACCAGCCCTGCTGCATCTGGAACGGTGCCGACCCGCTCGGAACCGGGATCGGGATAGGCAGAGAGCCCGCAAGGCATATGCCAGCGCATACACCCACCAGGGCAGCAACCAACGCGATGCGAATACTGTAACGCATCATTTCGCAAATACCTCCCTAGTCGATAAGATGTTCGCCCGAAACACCCCCGGCTCGACCCTCCTTCGCCGTATCCTCCGGGAGATCTTCGCGGGGCTGTCTCGACGCACTGGAAAGCTTGTACCCAGGCTGACGCCACAATAAACACACACTTCGTGTACACATGCTACGCTATACGGATATGACGGACTATTTATGGAAGTGGTGTCAGTCGCGGTGGAGTCAACACTGAGTAAGAGATCTCGCGAACCCGCTCGGGCGAATTTGCAGTCCGACCTCGTCCCCTCTCTGCCTTGTTCCCAGTTTGCCCACGTCAGCCACGGGGTACTTATTCATGAAGGCGGCAGCTACTCGATCGGGGTGCATAGAGATGAAGGTCAATGCCGACAGTAAGTTCGCCATGCCCAAGTGGACTTGGATACTCAGCGTAATATCTTCTCTGGCTGTTCTCGGAGGAATATGGTGGGCGTCGTATGCGGGCCCCTTACAGGTAAGCAGTCAACCAAGCGAACGGATCAAGGCGGCTGGGGTCAGCGTGGCGCCTATCTCACCCGCCGACAAGCAGCCTCTGGTGGTACAGCCAGTCAAAAGCTCCGGCGTTGCGCCGGCCGCGGTGAAGGCGACTCCGGTAAAATCTGAGCCGCGTTCCAAGCCATGCGCGAAGAAACCCAGTCCCCTGCAGGGGATGTTCCCCATGGGTGATGTCGCGGCGAGCATGCCTGCCTTGCGGCACGACTTCCGCTACATCGCGGAGCTCTTCCCGAGCTTCGGCTACGGTGGCCGGCTTTGGGCGTTTACAGGCCGTTTTGCGTACAGCAATCAACTCGATCTCGTCCCCACCGGCTTCAGCCTGAGCCAGCGCCGAGCTCTACGCTCTTGCCAATACGGCGGGAACGGGCGCGGTGCTGTTTGTCCAGAGCGGGCGAGACCCCCAGCGGCTTGCGATATACAGGGCAACGGGGTCGTGAGGGAAATTGATAATTGACAATTGATAATGGTGGGGGCTCAGCCCGCTATGCGGCGGAACGAGAAGGGATGCCTCCCGCGCCGGGGGACGCCTCCTTCCGTTGTTTCGGGAAACCCTTTTCCCGAAACGCATAGGCACAACCCTGCGCGCACCGCATAGCGAGGTGGTCGGGGTTCTAGCTCCTAACTCCCAAAGCGGCGTAGCCGCAACCAAGAAGGCCATCGCCGGAAAATCAATACGGCCTTTCCGTCATTCGGAAGGTCGGTGGTTTCTTCTTACGTATCTTACAACTGAAATCCTAGGTGGCGATAGGAGTTCAGGTACAGCTTGTATAGGATTTCAGTTGTAAGCGCCTAACTCCTAGTTTCTACAGCCCTACAGCCCCATAACCTTCGACCAGGTCGGCGGCGATCCAGTCGGCGCGTGAGAGATCTTCGGCGGTAAAGGAGGTTGTTAAGGCGAGGCACCGCATTCCGGCTGCCTTGGCGGCGGCGACACCGTTGACGGCGTCTTCGACAACCAGGCACTCGGCGGCATCGACTCCGAGTTTAGCGGCGGCGGCGAGAAAAATCTCCGGGTCGGGCTTTTTCTTGTCCACGTCCAGCCCGCTGACGATCGCGTCGAATGCTCCGGCAAGCAGGCCTATTTCCCGCAGGTTGATGCCGATCTTCACGCGATCCGCGCTGCTGGCAAGCGCGAGCTTAAGGCCTTTGGACCTCGCCGTTTCGAGAAAATCGCATACCCCCGCCAGTGGTTGCAGTCGCCCCTTTACGATTTCGGCATATATCTCGTAGGTCCTGGCCTTGATCTGTTCCACATCGACGGCTAACCCATACTTTTCGGCCACGCCGCCGACGTAGCGATTCTCGCCCGCGCCGACAAAGGGCACAAAGTCCTCCGGGGACACCGTAATACCGCGCTCCGCGAACATGCGCATGGCGGCCTCGCATATAAACGGCTCAGAGTCCACCAGGACCCCGTCCATATCGAAGATAACTGCTCTGATCAATGATTTTCCTCGGAAAATAGCGGGAAGTGGAAAGTGGAAAGCCCGGAACCGCCAGCCCTACGTTGCGTCGAATTACGGCGTTTCCCCCTCACCCCAGCCCTCTCCCATCCGGGAGAGGGAGCACGCTCGATTTCAACGTCGCGCCTTTGCAAACGACACCGCGCCGGAACTCCCCTCGCCCTGCACGGGAGAGGGGGCACAAGGCTCCTAGTACAACGCCGCATTCCGACCCTTTCGCGCTTTCGCGATTAGAGTTCAAGAACCCTCGTCGGTACGCGGCCAACGCCGCCGGCAGGACCTGGATTACAACCTGGCCCGCCGCGGGGAGCCCGATCATTACGCTCGCGATCACTTCATCCCGCGTAGCGCCGTGCTCTTTGGCCATTTTTACGTGGAACGGCACCCCGCTCTCCATTCGCGTTGCGGCAAGCACGGCGATATACGCCAGTTCCTTGGTCTTATCGTCGAGCGGCTTTGCCGCGTCCAGCTTCTTTACGGCCTCCATCCAGGGCCCCGAGTACCCTGAAGCCTCGCTCAAGAACATTTGAAACGCGCTGCTTATGCCGTGCTGCTTTTCCACTCGCAATCCTACACTTTCCACCTAACAGCTCACGGATCGTGAGTACACGTCACCGCATATGTCATTCCGAGCAAGTGACGGCGACGCTGTCGCCGTCACATCGGAAAGAAACCGACGCCCCCGATGTTTCGGGATTTCGGGTGATCAGGTCCGACGAGCCGGGCTAGGCCAAAATCCCGAAACATCTGCAAGAAACCGACCCCCCGGTGTTTCGGGAATCTTGTTCCCGAAACTGGGGAGTTTCTTAGGAGCAAGTAACGGCGACGCTGTCGCCGTTACATTGGAAAGAAACCGACGCCCCCGATGTTTCGGGATTTCGGGTGATCAGGTCCGACGAGCCGGGCTAGACCAAAATCCCGAAACATCTGCAAGAAACCGACCCCCGGTGTTTCGGGAATCTTGTTCCCGAAACTGGGGACTTTCTTAGGAGCAAGTAACGGCGACGCTGTCGCCGTTACATTGGAAAGAAACCGACGCCCCCGATGTTTCGGGATTTCGGGTGATCACGTCCGACGAGCCGGGCTAGGCCAAAATCCCGAAACATCTGCAAGAAACCGACCCCCGGTGTTTCGGGAATCTTGTTCCCGAAACTGGGGACTTTCTTAGGAGCAAGTAACGGCGACGCTGTCGCCGTTACATTGGAAAGAAACCCACCCCCCGGTGTTTCGGGAATCTTGTTCCCGAAACTGGGGAGTTTCTTAGGAGCAAGTGACGGCGACGCTGTCGCCGTTACATTGGAAAGAAACCCACCCCCGGTGTTTCGGGAATCTTGTTCCCGAAACTGGGGAGTTTCTTAGGAGCAATTGACGGCGACGCTGTCGCCGTTACATTGGAAAGAAACCGACCCCCCGGTGTTTCGGGAATCTTGTTCCCGAAACTGGGGAGTTTCTTAGGAGCAAGTAACGGCGACGCTGTCGCCGTTACATTGGAAAGAAACCGACGCCCCCGATGTTTCGGGATTTCGGGTGATCAGGTCCGACGAGCCGGGCTAGGCCAAAATCCCGAAACATCTGCAAGAAACCGACCCCCCGGTGTTTCGGGAATCTTGTTCCCGAAACTGGGGAGTTTCTTAGGAGCAAGTAACGGCGACGCTGTCGCCGTTACATTGGAAAGAAACCGACGCCCCCGATGTTTCGGGATTTCGGGTGATCACGTCCGACGAGCCGGGCTAGGCCAAAATCCCGAAACATCTGCAAGAAACCGACCCCCGGTGTTTCGGGAATCTTGTTCCCGAAACTGGGGACTTTCTTAGGAGCGGGTAGCGAGGAATCTCAACGCTGCGCCTGGACTCTTGTTCCGGTGCGCGAGGCTCATCCGAGCTTTGAGATTCCTCACATTCGTTCGGAATGACAGCCATGCGCTGGGTAATTGATTCCTGGGAACTTACCACGCTCCCGCCGCACGGGTGGCTGCCGTTCTCGCTAAGGGTGACTTTCGACTTTTTGACTTTTGACTTTCGACTTCCCTTCAAACCTACTCACTCTTCTTAAAAGCCTTCGCGATATGCATTAGCGGGTCGAACATATCCAGCGGCATCGGGAAGACGATCGTGGTGTTGTGCTCGGCGCCGATCTCGCGCAGCGTTTGCAAGTACCTGACTGCAGCGCCTGAGGGTTCCGGCTGATGATATCGGCGGCATCGGTAAGCTTCTGAGCGGCCTGGAATTCGCCCTCCGCGTTGATGATCTTCGACCGCCTCTCGCGCTCGGTTTCGGCCTGGTTCGCCATGGCGCGTTTCATGCTTTCCGGCAGGGTTACGTCCCTGACCTCAACGGATGTTACCTTGATGCCCCAAGGCTCGGTCATCTCGTCGATAATGCCTTGAAGTTTGAGGTTGATCTTGTCGCGCTCGGAGAGCAGCTCGTCGAGTTCCGCCTGACCGATGACGCTCCTCAACGTAGTTTGGGCCTGGAGTGACGTCGCGCGTACCCAATTCTCCACTTTGGTCAGCGCATACTCCGCGCTCACCACCTGGAAAAAGACGACCGCATCGACCATCACCGAGACATTGTCTCTGGTTATGATCTCCTGCTTGGGAACATCCATCGTGACTACCCGGGTATCGATCACCATAATCTTGTCGATGATCGGCCAAACAAACCTGATCCCGGGCATCTTCACGTGGTCGAACCGGCCGAACCTCAGCAGCACACCGCGCTCCCACTCGCGTATGATACGGACCGAGTTCGCGGCAATTATGATCGCGATGATCACTATCGGAGCCAGTATGAACTCTATTCCTTGCATTGCGTACCCCCTTTGAAAATAGTCGTCAGTTGTCAGTTGTCAGTTGTCAGTCGGAACCTCTCGCGCACCCCTCGCTCCTCCCCTGGGTAGCGATTTCCCCTACCAACCCTACCAAACCTAAAACCCTATTAACCCTATGATCCTACGTTCCTGCCGCCTTTCGAACGACAAGCTTCAGCCCGGACATACCGGTCACTTCGATAGGCTCGCCTCTGCCGATCGTGCCGGACTCGCTGGTCGCGCTCCACAGGGCGCCATTCACGAACACCTCCCCCTTCGGCGATAGCTCAGTTCTAGCTTCGCCAATGCAGCCCACCACTCCTTCACGGCCGGCAATATAAGGCCTCCTGCGCGCTCTGAGGCCCATCCCGATGACGAAGAGAAAGAAACCACCCGTCAATATCGCGACCATCGCAATGACCCACGTCGAAACCATGAAGCCCTCCCGCACCCTGAACACCATCATCAGCCCGAAGAACAGGCTGATTATTCCCCCGACGGTCAGAATGCCGTGCGTCGGAGCGTACACGTCGATCACAAATAGAGCTATCGCAAACAACATGAAGGCAAACCCCGCCGCGTTGAACGGAATCACGCTGAAAGAATACAGCAGCAGAATGACGGATATGCCGCCGACCACCCCCGGCAGTATCGCCCCCGGGCTGGCGATCTCATAGATGATCCCGTACATCGCCGCAAGCGAAAGGAGCAGGGCCACCATCGGGTTGCAGAGATAGTGCAAGAAAGTGTCCCACGCGCTCATCGGGTAGTCCTCAAACGCCGCGTTGGCGGTGTGGAGGGTGATAGCCCCGCCAGAGGCAAGACGGATTCTCCGGCCGTCGACCTGGCGCATGATCGATCCCGGGGGTCCGCCGCAATGAACTCGATCACTCGCTGCTTGAGCGCCTGGGCGGACGTCAAGTTCGAGGCTACTCTGACGGCCTTCTCGGCCCAGTCGGCGCTGCGACCTCGCTTTTCCGCGATGGACCTTGCGTAACTCGCGGCGAAGTTTTCGACCTTGCGCTTCATAGTGGGACTCAACTCGCCCGACTCGCCCGGCCCGCCGTTCACGGGCGTCGCGGAGCCTATGTTCGAGACCGGAGCCATCGCCGCGATATCGGCGGCTATTGTGATTATCGCTCCCGCCGATGCCGCGCTGGACCCGTCAGGTCCGACCCAGACAATTACCGGGACCTTCGACGCGAAGAAGTCCTTGATGATCGCCTCCATAGAGGACATCAAGCCGCCGGGGGTATCCACCACGATGAGGACTGCCTGCGCGCCGGCATCGGCGGCTGCGTTGATGCCATCCTTAATGTAGGAAGCTGTCGGAGGGTCGATCTGCCCGTCCAGGTGCAGCACGTAGACGGGCGCCGTGCCCCGCGGCAGCCGCCGCGGGGCACAAGAAGATTATGAACACGATAACCCAAAGCTTCATAACCAGCCCTCCGGGCTGGGTGTTGGGTGTTGGGTAATGGGTGACGGAAGGGACCTTCCCTTCCCCAACACCCAACACCTAACACCTAGATCAAGAATCCCATCCGCCTCCGAGACTCTTCGGCAAGGAAACATACGATCTCGCCCGCCACGCGAGCGTTGTTCTTCAAGAGTGCGACGTTTGCCTTCACGCTCCTGCCGCCGGTAAGCTCCCCCACCCGGTTCAGAAGATAAGGAGTCACGTCCTTACCCGAGATGCCTTTTTCGGACGCCTCGTTTGCGGCCTGCTCGATTTCGGCGGAGACATCCAACTCATCGGCTTCGGGGATAGGGACCCCGATCACCGCCGCGCAGCGAATTCCAAAAGCCCCGCTCGCGAGCCTGGCGATTTCGCACACTTCGGAACCGGTGATCCTGGGGACCGATACTCCGCTCGAACGCGAGTAAAACGCCGGGCATAGTGCCGGTTTCCCAACCATAGACCGGCACGCTGTGGGTTTCCAGCCACTCCAAGGTGGCCCGCGCATCCAGCACGGCCTTGACACCCGAGCAGACCACGAATATCGGGGTCCGCGCCAGTTCCCAAAGGTCGGCGGAGATATCCAGGCTTTGGGCAAAGCCCCGGTGAACTCCTCCTATTCCGCCCGTTGCCATCACCGAAAGGCCCGAAGCCGCCGCTATGCGGGCCGTGGCCGAAACGGTCGTGCCGCCGTCCAGTTTCGCGAATACAGCATAGGGCAGGTCTCGAACCGCGAGTTTGGAGGCCTTGCCCTCGCCGAGCCGTTCGATTTCCTCGCGCGTAAGGCCTATGCGTATTTTGCCATCGATGACCCCGACCGTCGCCGGCAGCGCTCCCGCCTCGCGAACGGCCTCTTCCATCTCGAGCGCGGTTCCGACGTTGACCCCCGCCGGAAGCCCCTGCGCGATCACCGACGACTCCAACGCGACCACCGGCTCATTTCTGTTCAACGCCGAACCTACTTCATGACGATATATCGAGCGGATTTTGCATGCAATTCCTCCGGCGTATTGAGATTTCATCACGAAAACACGAAATTCTTTTCCGTTGTTTCGGGAAACCCTTTTCCCGAAACGCACTGGCGCCACCCACCACACGGCAGCCACCACTATGCGGCCGGAACGACAAGTCGAGGTAGCCCATCAGGATTGAATCCTTCGAGTTCCCGCCGCACGCATGGCGCTGTCCTTCCTGTGCGGCGGCATGAGTCCCCCCGTTGTTTCGGGAAACCCTTTTCCCGAAACGCCCGCACAAACCATTTGCTATTTTATACCAACGGGGCTGTTATTCCTGCTTTATGTGAAGAGAATGGAGTTAATCGCGAAAAACGAGGAGAGGGAGCGAGAAGGCGTCAGGTGTTATTCGGGATTTGAGTGGGGTGAAGGCGGAACGGGAATCCCGAAACGGGGCCGCGTGACTGGGCAGAGGACAACCAGACCAGAGACCGCCGATTTGAAAGGATGCGGACATTGGGGTCAGAGGACGTGCGAGCTTTCCAGTCGGAATTTTATGGAAGTGCGAGGAACCAGTTGGACTGGAGTTGGAGCCATTGATGCCGCAGCGGGAGGCTGGTTCGTTTCGGGATTTCCGGAGCGATTGCGACGTGCGTGCTTTACCCAAACGGTTGTGCTCGCTCCTCAAATCCCGAAACACCGGGGGCTGGTCTCTTTCCAATGTGACTGCGACAGCATCGCCGTCAATTGCTCCTAAGAAACTACCCAGTTTCGGGAACAAGATTCCCGAAACACCGGGGGTGGGTTTTTTTCCAATGTAACGGCGACAGCATCGCCGTCAATTGCTCCTAAGAAACTACCCAGTTTCGGGAACAAGATTCCCGAAACACCGGGGGTGGTTTTTTTTCCAATGTAACGGCGACAGCGTCGCCGTCACTTGCTCCTAAGAAACTCCCCAGTTTCGGGAACAAGATTCCCGAAACACCGGGGGTGGGTTTCTTTCCAATGTGACTGCGACAGCATCGCCGTCAATTGCTCCTAAGAAACTACCCAGTTTCGGGAACAAGATTCCCGAAACACCGGGGGTGGGTTTCTTTCCAATGTAATGGCGACAGCGTCGCCGTCAATTGCTCCTAAGAAACTCCCCAGTTTCGGGAACAAGATTCCCGAAACACCGGGGGTGGGTTTCTTTCCAATGTAATGGCGACAGCGTCGCCGTCAATTGCTCCTAAGAAACTCCCCAGTTTCGGGAACAAGATTCCCGAAACACCGGGGGGCTGGTTTCTTTCCAATGTGACTGCGACAACATCGCCGTCAATTGCTCGGAATGACAGCCCTGCGCTCAGCATTGATTATTACTGAGCGCCTTTCAGCCTAACCTTGCACGTCCGTATCTCATACGGCTTGATGAACAGGCTTATCGATGCTGACTCGAACGACACAGGTGTCTCGTCCTCTTCGAGCAGGTTGCACTCCACCGCCCGGACAATGGGCCGGTCGAAGGTGATACGCGCGGGCCGGCGCGAGCCGTGCGCCTCGTATACGCGCACGATCAGGTCCTCGCCCCCTTCGGCCTGCTTGACCGCGCTCACGATTACCTCCTCGGCGTCCACCTCGAGGAACGAGTGCTCGGCGCCCAGCCGGCCCGGATGCTTATCCGCCGCGAGCGCCGCCAGTGGAACGTTGAGTTCGTGGGCCGCCCGCACCGTCCGATTCGTCCAGTCGCCCGAGTGAGGCAGCAGCGAGTACGTGAACTGGTGAGTGCCGAGGTCGGCCTTGGTATCGGGGTATTCGGTTGCGCGCAGCAGCGTGAGCCGCATTACGTTGTCCTTGATATCCCACCCATACTTACAGTCGTTCATGAGGCTTACACCATAGCCCGCCTCGGAGAGGTCGGCCCACTTATGGCCCGAAACCTCGAAGCGCGCCAGGTCCCAGCTTGTATTCCAGTGAGTGGGCCGCTCGATCGCTCCGAAGGCAATCTCATAAGTCGCGCGCGGGCTCAAGATATCGACCGGGAATGCGACCTTGAGCATCATCTTCCGATCTTTCCAGTCCACCTGATTTACGAAGTCGATCCTCGGAGTGTGCGCGTAGAAGATGATCTGTTGCTCGATTGTCGATTGACCATGCGCAAGCTTAGCGCCCAGAACCATCCGCACCGGGCCGTTCTCGACAAGAGCGGGCAGCGAGCCGCTCTCGAACTGCCAGACATTATCCTGGTAGGAGAGGTCGATATTCCAGGCGTCCTCGCAATTGGGCTTATCCTCGAAGACCTGAAGGACATTTGCCCGAGCGCCCTCCGGCAACACCTCGCGCCGATTTGCCTTGTCGTAGATGCGGGTTATAACGCCGCCCTCCTCCATCGTCATCTCATAGAACGGCGTCTCGACAGTCGTGCCGGTAATTGAGAACGGCGCGGGAGACGAACTCGCTGGCTCATCGACAACCCTGTGCACGCTGCAGCCGCATCCCGGCACATCGCGGGCCAGCATAAGCAGCTTCCCACCCGCCAACTGGCTGGGGACCGCCTTACCGCCCGCGTCGAGCACGCTCGCGCTCCCGTCGGTCCGAATCGATCGTCACCACGTCCGAACGGTTCCATTCGAGAGAGTTGAACACGACTACCGGCGCGCCGTCACCGCGAGTATCGGCGTTTGCGGCGATTTGCGAGATCGCGGCTGTCCGAACCGCCTCACCGGTCGAGAGGATCCGGGCGTAGTCCTGATCGCAGTCCCTGTAGACCTCGTTTACCGACGAGCCGGGAAGTATGTCGTGGAACTGGTTCAGCAAGATAGCATGCCAGCCATCGGTGAGCGATTCGGCCGGGTATGTTCCTCCGCGGCCGGCAGCGAACACGCTCCATAACTCGGCATCCCTGTAGAGCAGTTCGCTCTTGCGGTTGTTGCGCTTGTTATTGGCCTGGGTGGTGTAAGTGCCGCGATGGTTTTCGTAGTAGAGGCTCGCCATTCCAGACCGGAAGACCCTCGGCATGTTCGGCAATATCGTCGAAATAGTCGTGGACACGCCCGGTGCGGACTTGAGGCTGCCCCGGCACGCCGCCGAGCCTCGGCAGATACTCCAGCATTTCGCGAGTTGGTCCGCCGCCTCCGTCGCCCCATCCAAACGGGCAAAGCATCTCCGGCGCGTCAAATTTGGAGGGATGGTCGCGCCAGGTACTTGAGGTCTTCGGCGGGATCGACCATCGCGTTGTAGGAGCCGAATACCACGTTGGTCAGCAGGCGAGTTCCGTCCGTCCCCTGCCACCAGAACACGTTGAACGGCAGCCGGTTTACCACGCTCCCGCCCCAGGTGAGCTTTGCGGTTGTAAAATAATCCAGGCCCGACTTCTTGTATATCTGAGGCATGGACCACGAATAGCCGAACACGTCGGGCAGCCAGCCGACGCGCACGTTAACGCCGAATTCGTCTCTAAAGAAGCGCTGCCCGTACAGGCACTGCCTCACAAACGACTCGCCGGAGACTACATTGCAGTCGTTTTCCACCCACGTGCCGCCGACCGGCTCGAAGCGGCCCTCGCGAATTCGCTGCTTTATCTTCTCGTAGACCGCCGGAAAATGCTCCCTAAGATAAAGAAACAGCGGTACCTGGCTGCAGACGAAGTCTCACTCGGGAAACTCGTCCATCAGCGCAGCCACGGTCGAGTACGTCCGCCCAACCTTGCGCGCGGTCTCCTTGAGCGGCCAAAGCCATGCCCACATCTATGTGAGAGTGACCGACAAAAAAGGCCTTGCCGCGCAGGTTGCCGGGCATCGATAGCCTCGAGCTTCTCTCTCAAGAGGCCCCTCGCCGACTCCAGCCCGGTCCGGTACGCGGGGCCGGATTTATCCCGAAAATCGACGGCTTGCAACGCAGTCTTCACGGCGCGCAAAATAGACTCTTGCAGGATCGGATCTTCCTCTGCCTGCGCGCCTTCCAGCGCCACCTTGAAATCATAGTAGGCCGGCTCGATTTCCCGGTCGACGGCGATCAACTTGGCTTTGGAGAGGATATAGGGCCTTCTAAGATCGTCGGCCAGGTATTCCCAATAGCCCCCGGTTCTTATCTCGATCTCGCAATCGAACGTCTCGCCGCCTTTGGCCTCGGCTGCGAGAAGGATATATCCCCGCATATCGTCAACGCCGTGGAGCGGCTTGCCATCGACCGTAAGCAGGCCCTCACCGCCTGTCATCAGGTCCAAACCCACTCGCTCGCCGGCCCAGTCGGACGGGACTGTTATGACTCTGCGCAAAAACGCTGTCTCTCCAGCCCTCGCCCATATATCTCCGACATTAAGCTGCCTCCAGTCATCCTGGAGAAACTCATAGTCACCGGGCGCCCGATACACGGCGTTTCGGCACAGCCATCCATCGAGCGTCGTTTCCTTCTTTATAAGCCCCGGTTCCATTTCGCTGACACGGACCGAAACCAGGTTAAGCAAGTCCTTCATTATTAAGAGATAGCCTCCTAGAAACTAGTGTCCACTTGCATAAATAGCTAATAGTATTCTTGCCGGTGTATCGGGAATCTTGTTCCCGATACGCACTTAGTTTCGGGAACAAGATTCCCGAAACACCCGTTAAATTAGAAGTTAGAGGTTAGAAGTTAGAATTCAGACCTCCAACCCGCGGCTTTGTTGCTTGCCGGTGTATCGGGAATCTTGTTCCCGATACGCACTTAGTTTCGGGAACAAGATTCCCGAAACACCCGTTAAACCAGGTTAAGCAAGTCCTTCATTATTAAGAGATAGCCTCCTAGAAACTAGTGTCCACTTGCATAAATAGCTAATAGTATTCTTGCCGGTGTATCGGGAATCTTGTTCCCGATACGCACTTAGTTTTGGGAACAAGATTCCCGAAACACCCGTTAAACCAGGTTAAGCAAGTCCTTCATTATTAAGAGATAGCCTCCTAGAAACTAGTGTCCACTTGCATAAATAGCTAATAGTATTCTTGCCGGTGTATCGGGAATCTTGTTCCCGATACGCACTTAGTTTCGGGAACAAGATTCCCGAAACACCCGTTAAACCAGGTTAAGCAAGTCCTTCATTATTAAGAGATAGCCTCCTAGAAATTAGTGTCCACTTGCATAAATAGCTAATAGTATTCTTGCCGGTGTATCGGGAATCTTGTTCCCGATACGCACTTAGTTTCGGGAACAAGATTCCCGAAACACCCGTTAAACCAGGTTAAGCAAGTCCTTCATTATTAAGAGATAGCCTCCTAGAAATTAGAAGTTAGAAGTTAGAATCCAGACCTCCAACCCGCGGCTTTGTTGCTTCGGCCGCGGAGCGAAGCGCCGCGACCGAGGCCGGGCCCGAAGGGCCCGCCCAACGTCACGCCAGTATCTTCTTCTCCGGAACCGTCGATCGGAATGCCACTCCCTACTGCTTCGCGGCGGCGGACCGAATTACCTTCCCCACCCCCCCGCGGCGGACCAGAAACCCGAAAAAAGTGGGTTGTGCCGGTGCGTTTCGGGAAAAGGGTTTCCCGAAACAACGGAAGGAAGTCATGCCGCCGGACAGCAAGGACGGCGCCATGCGTGCGGCGGGAACTCGAAGGTCTCCATTACACAGGTCATCTCGGCTTGTCGTTCCGCCGCATGGTGGTTGTCCGCTCCCGCCACTCAGTTTCCATTTCGCACACTTTCGCGTTTTCGCCCTTTCGCGATTAGGCTGGGTCCCTTCAGCCCTGGGCGAGCCACATGCCGAGCCGCTCTCTGAGGCGCTCGGGGGTGGCTGTTCCCGTAGTGCCGAGCTGCTGCACCGTAATCGACGCGACCAGGTTAGCCATCAAGGCTGCCTCGGCAAGTGCTCCTCCACTGGCCAGGGCAAGAACACCCGCCGCCGTCGCGCTGTCGCCGGCGCCGGTGGAGTCGATCGGGTCTTCCAAGCGCAGTCCGCGCACTGCCTGGCGGTCATTTCCATCGAAGACAAACATTCCGCGCTCAGCCCGGGTGACAAACACCGGCTTGCGCGTGCGTGCGGACAAGAAGCGGCCCGCGGCCACGACCAGTTCATCGGTTATATCGTCCCCGCAGCCGGGAAAGGCAGCGGCAACCGCCTCATGCCGATTAGGCTTGATAATGACGCCCGAAAACTCGCTGATTCTTCTCCGGCTGTCAGCCCAAAGACAGATCGGGGTGCTCGCTGGCGAGTTCGCCGAGCCTCGCGCGCATGCCCCTTGTGACTACTCCGCATTCGGGCTCTTCCACCTGATCCAGCACGATCAGCGCATCGAGGTCTCGCAAGATCGTATCCAGCGAAGCAGCCAGCTTGTCCTCTACCCATTGCGGCAGTGCCTGCCGGTTCTTCGTATCGAAGCGCTCGGACTCCCCATCCAGACCAGGCGCCCGAATGTTTCTGGGCTTGCAGTAGACCGGAGTTCGCCGCTCGGCAACAATCTGGAGATGGTCCGTGTCGCAGGCCAAGGCGTTCAGGTCTTGCCTGAGTTCGTAGCCCTCCCCATCATCGCCGCAGAAGCCCACATTGAAGATTCTCCCGCAGCCAAGCGCCCGGAGATTGCAGACGACCGTGCCCGCGGCGCCGGGACTGTGGCGGACCGCCACGACCTGGTTTGCTGTCTTCCCCGTTTCCAGGGATATCTCGGCAAGCTCGGAGTCGAAGTCCAGATACCTGTCCAGGAAGTAATCGCCGAAGACGGCTATCTTCCGCGTGGGGAAAGTCGACAGCAGCTCATCCAGTCTTTCGACGATCATGCAGCCCCCCGTTTCTTTAGCCCGTGCCAGAGCCCCGGCATGAAGGCCCGATTGTCCAGGCAGATGTAATCGAGCGTCCCGCCCATCCGGTAGAACGATTTACAGAACCTGAGGTAGTAGGCAGGGTTATCCTTTGGCGGCTCGCCATCGCTCCAGTCCCAATCGCCCCCGTCGGCAATATCGACGACCGCCAGATAATAGTCCGATAACGGCCTGCCATCTCGCTGGAGCGCAAGATTGTTGGCCATGGAAAGCGACTTCTCGAAGACCATCGGAGCCATGACCGCCGAGCCGACGCAGATGTGCACTCCTCCGCTGAGCCCGCTTATGCTGTGGGCAAACGTGAGGAAATCCCATACCGACGCGCGGCCTATCGCCCCCCCGCTGTTGAGGGGATGCGTGTAAATGATGTCGTAACCTATGCCTGGGTGCACAGTAAATGGGACTCCACGGATATACGCCGCGTGCTGCACGCTGAAGTTTTTGAACCGGTGGCGGACCCGGGATGTGCCCTCCGGAGCGTCAAGGCAGGTCATAAGGCGCAGCATGTCCCCTATTGCCCCGGCGGACTCGTCGATCCGGCCGGCGGAAATGGCATTTGCAAGGCGACTCAGCAGTTCTTCCTTCGATGGGATCGTGACTGCGTCCTCGGCGATCATCTTGCCCACCGACCATCCGTACCCGATGCCTTCCAAACCACCCGCCGCCACGGCAAGGTTCAGCCAGCGCCCGGTCTCCTCCCACGTGCCGAACTGTCCTCTCGCGGTGTTCGCCCGGACATCCTCCGTGCTCAAGCCCTGATAGGCGAACTCCCAGTCGTGAATCGACCCGGCGCCGTTGGTGGCTGCATGCGTCACCCACCCTTCCTCGATCAGCCGGATGACCACCGGCGCGAGGCCGTTCTTTATGAGGTGAGCGCCATAAGTGAGCACGACGGGCCTGTTATCCCGTCTTGCGGCGACGATCCGTTCGACAGCGATTGCTATCTGACCGGCCACTCGATCGCAGACGCTGGGCGCCGGGTCGTCGGGCCAGACCCCTATCTGCTTGAAATCCAGCTTGTTGTCCCGATCCGAGAGTGGATACATATGAAGTTCGGCGCGGTCGAGCCTCGGTTCTGCCATCAAAGCCTCTTTTCTGAAAATAGCGGAAAGCTGAAAGTGGAAAGTGGAAAGCCCGGAACTTCCACCCCGGTGCGTTCGGGCGGCAGCCACCACTATGCGGCGGGAACGACAAATCAAGTGTCTGCTTCAACCTGGCGCCTTCGAGTTCCCGCCGCATAGGGGGGTAGCGCTACACCTCCGCGGGGAATAGGTAATCCAGTAGCGCGCCGCACTCGCGGTAGTCGGGAATAATCACGTCGGCCCCTGCCCCGACCAGGCGCCTGCGCTTCCACTCGTCGGGCTTGCCGCTCAGCTGGGCCTCGTCGCTTGCCACGCCGACCGCGTCTCCGCCCGCTGATTTCACGTTGTCGACTTCCACATAAGCGTCGCCGAACCCTAGCAGGTAACGACCTTCGACCTGGTTCTCCCGCAGAATGCGCTCGACTACCATCGCCTTGGAAAAGCTCTTGTAATCTTGCTGAGCGCCGTAGATATGATTGCCGAAGTAGGGCACAAGGCCGAGCATCCCGGCCTCCTCGATTACATACTTCTCGTCCGTGCCGCTGGCAAGGTAAATGCTCATTCCCCTCTCCAGCAGGCCCCGGATCAGGTCCAAAGCGTGCGGAACGAGCATATCCTCGGGCTTTGCCCGGCCTCGCAGCAGGTCTTCCCGGCGGTCCCGGATGCGGGCCATCAGGGCGTCGTTATACATCTGCTTGTATACCAGCGGGTCGGAAGGCTTGCCGCCGCGCTTTTCGATCTCCTCGGCAAGCTGGATCATCTGATATATGGTCTGCTTGCCGGTGAGCCGCATCACAAACTCGCGGACGATCTTCCGGAGATCTTCCTCGGGTTCGTGATGGGGAGTCTCCAACAGGACCTCCACCATCAGCGGTATCATTATCTCCGGCCAGCCCTCGCGAATCAAGCTCAGCGTGCCGTCGAAGTCGAAAAGCACGTGCCGATACCTACCCCGGCTTGCTGGCTCGTGAATGATCTCTATCGAGCTGGATGGCAGGAACCGACCGCGCGTGCTTTCATCGGTCCTCTGCCGGTAATCGAGTTCAAGGTTCGAGTCCAAATATGGTTTCCTTTCGTCCGGATTTAATCGCGAAAACGCGAAAATCCGCGAAATGGCAGTCAGCAGTGTTCTTACCCACCGCAGCGCAGACGGCGTCACTTGCGAGGAATAGCCCACAAAGCCTTTAACTTCCGCGATTATCTATTCAATAGCGTGTGCTCGCGGGTTGCAAACCCGCATTAACTGGGTCCGGCGTTCGGAAACGCCGGACCATCGGCGACAAATAGAGCGTCCGATTCAACCCGGCGCCTTCGAGTTCCCGCCGCACGCATAGCGCATCACGCTGGGCAGATGCAGGCCATGCCCTCTCTCGCGGGCAGAAGGTCCACGCGCGCAGCGGGAACTCGAAGGGCTTTGTGGCCTTGTGATTGTCTCGCCCTGTCGTTCCGCCGCATAGGGGGATTACCCTTCTACTCCCCTCCGATAGTAAACGGATTCTCGCCCGGATACCACATCGTCTCCGGCAGCGGAACGTTTATGTCGCATACACCGAGCAGCTTGACCGCGTCGAAGAGCGCCTTTGCGCAGTGCTTGAACGCGACGGCGCCATGGTGGGGGAAGCGCTTCCCGATAAGGACGTGCCGGTAAAACCGCGCGAAGTTGGGTATCGCGACGATTCCAATCCCTCCGAAGCTGCTGGGATCGATATCCAGGATGTTCCCTTCGCACACGTAGCTCACGAGCTTGCCTTCGGCGCTCCCCTGCAGGCGGAAGAACGTCGTGGGGCCCGGCTTCAACTGGCCCTCGATAGTGCCTCGGGTGATATCCGGCGGGCAGGACGGGTCTTCCATCAGCCGGTGCATTATAAACTGATACGTCATGAGCAGCTCTTCAGGCAGCAGCTTGCCGTATTCCCGCAGTGGAAACCCATAAAGAGGTCCCGCGCGGTCGCGCCCTTAAGGTCGGCGCCGGATATCATTTCGGCGGGAACGGTATTGTTGATATCGAGCAGGGTCGCGGGGTGATCGCTGGCGAGCTGGCAGAGATACTCGCTCAAGGCGCCGTAGATATCCACCTCGCACGAAATCGGTATTCCTCGAGCCGCCATGCGGGAGTTGACGTAGCACGGAACGAAACCAAATGCCTGCTCGAATCCCGGCCAGCATTTGTCCGCAAACACGCCGAACTTGCGCGAGCCGAGGTTGCGCTCGTGGAAACGCAGGAGAGCAAGTTCAAACCTGGCCAGCTTCGGGCAACAGATCGGGATACACATTGCCGACTTCCGCGACCATCTCCGCCGCGATTTCAGCTATGGCGGGGTCCTTTTCGTCCACGGAGTTGTAGAGGCCCAACAAGTCCAACTCGCTGTTTTCCATTACCTCTATCCCGAGGTCATAGAGCGGCTTGATGGGCGCATTGCACGCGAAGAAGTCCTGCGGCCGAGGGCCAAAGCCGAATATCTTAAGGTTCCTGGCGCCGATCACGATTTTCGCGACACCCACGAAGTGCTTGATAGCCCGAGCGACTTCATCCGGCAGGCCCACCGGCATCTGTGGTATATAGACCCGCAGGTTTCGCAGGCCGAAGTTGTAGGAGGCATTGAGCATGCCACAGGTACGCATCCCCCCTATCCGAGGCAAGAATGGCCCTGCTCTCCTCGGAGGCAGCGCAGGCCATCACGGGGCCATCGAAGCGCTGCGCGAAGATCGCGAGCGGGCCCTCCGGCCCGAAATTGCCCAGATACAAGACCGCCGCATTCGCACCGGCGCCGGCGGCTTCGGCCAATGCGGCGAGGGTATCCGCTTCATTCTCGATTATTGTCTTGCAGGCATACACGCTTACTCCGCCGGCCTTGCAAGCCTCCGCCACCTTGCCGAGGCGAGTCCGCGCAAGCTCCATCGGAAAGCAGTCGCGACTGACGCCCACAAGCGCCAGCTTTACTTCAGGTGTGTTTGTCATCTTCATAGTTCCTCTCAAAAAATAGTCGAAAGTCCAAGGTCTGAAAGTAAAAAGTCGTCTGTTCGGAAAAGTGCTGAGAAACGAGTAACGAGAAGGAACGCTTCTTCCATCGGAGGACTCGTTCCTCGTTACCCAGCACTCGTTACTTCCCCAACCCTATTCGATAACGGAAGCTCCATCCTGGGCGGTGCATACGTAGAACGAGGGCGTGATGCCGGTCTTGTTCTCATACTGCAGGCTCACTACCCGCAGGAATTCCTCCACGTGAGCATCGTACACCAGACTGACAGAGCATCCGCCGAAGCCCGCGCCGGCCATTCGGTTGCACAGCGCTCCCGGGGCGCCGCGCGCGGCCTCCGCCATTGCGTCGAGTTCGAAGCAGCCCACCTCGTAGAGATGTGTGGCGGAGTCGTGGGAAGCGTTCATGAGCCTGGCGAACTCTTCGAAGTCGCCTGCTCTGAGCACCTCGCGACTCCTCACGACGCGCTCGTTTTCATAAATGACGTGCTCCGCTCGCTTTCGCACGACCTCGGGCAGCCGGTCCTTGTAGGTCTCGAAGTCTTCGGGGCTTACATCCCGCAACTGGGTGACACCCGGCAGCCACCGGGCAAAGTACCTGGGCCGCTTCTTCGCATTGGCTCCTGCGCAGATCGTATTCGCTGCCCACAAGCCCCGGCTCTTTTTCGTGTCGCATACGACCAGCTTTATCGCCGAAGTGACGAGCGGCACAAGTTCGTATTCGAGTGTACGGCAATCCAGGAAGAGCGCGTGGTCCTTCTTGCCCAGGCGCGAGATGAACTGGTCCATTATTCCGGTGCTGACCCCGACGAAGTTGTTTTCCGCTTTCTGGCCGATTAGCGCGAGGTCCGGGCCGCTCATCTCGAAGCCGACCAGGCGCTGGAAAAGGACGCCTACCGCCATCTCGATCGCGGCCGAGTCTGCTCATCCCCGAGCCGATCGGGACGTTGCCGTGCACCGCGATGTTCATGCCCTGCAGCTTCACGCCCGCTTCTTGCAAAAAGTGCACCACTCCCCTGACGTAGTTGCTCCAGGTATTGACGTTGTCGTGGTCTATCGAGGAAAGCTCGAACTCCGAGGCAGCCTCGAAATTGGCCGAGTAGACCGCGACCTTGTCATCGTCCCTGAGTTTCCCGGCGGCGATCACTTCCCGGTCCACGGCCACCGGCAGCACGAAGCCGCCGTTGTAGTCCGTGTGAATTCCCAACAAGTCCACGCGGCCCGGCCCCTTGACCACGGTCGCCGGCTCCTCGCCGAAGTTGCGTCGAAAACAGTCTTTGACCTTATCTATTTCAGTTGTCATTTACGTTTCCTTTGAAAACGGTCGAAAGTCAAAAGTCGAAAGTCAAAAGTCGGGAAGGGATGTTCCCAACCATGCCGGTGTCTGTTCGGGCGGATTTGCAATCCGGCCCGTAAAGAACAATCCGGGCATCTCCGATGCCCTCGAACCACGCTGTAAACCGAGTGACTGTAACTAGTGTCTACTTGCATAAATAGCTAATAGTATTCTTGCCGGTGTATCGGGAATCTTGTTCCCGATACGCACTTAGTCTCGGGAACAAGATTCCCGAAACACCCGTTACAGCATTCTATCAATCAATTGCCGGTGTATCGGGAATCTTGTTCCCGATACGCACTTAGTCTGTCGGGAACAAGATTCCCGAAACACCCGTTACAGCATTCTATCAATCAATTATGCAACTAAGCACTAGGGGGATTGCAAATCCGCCCGAACAGGAGTCCCCATTCCCTAGTCCCTAGCCCGTTATCTTCAAGAAAGTGCTTTCCGTCGTGCTGGGAGCAGCGGCGCGCAGCTCGGCGGCCTTCTCCTCCGCCACGGTATCGTTGATATAAGATCCGGCGCCCGACTCGCAGCCGCCAAGGTACTGAGCTTGGTCTGCGTCCGATTCGGCGGGTAGAACTCTATGTGAAAGTGATAGTGGTCGTGATCTCTACCATCCGTCGGCGCCTGATGCATTATCATCATGTACGGAAACGGTATCCCCCAGAGGTTGTCGTATTTGAGCAGCACAGCTTTGAGCACGTTCGCCAGGTTATCTCGCTCAAGCCGGTCGAAAGTGAGCATGCTCTGGTGATGTTTCCGGGAAATGATATGCACCTCGTAAGGGTAGCGCGCGAAGAATGGGACCATAGCCACAAACGAATCGTTTTCCACAACGATCCGGCGAGTGTCGGCGATCTCCTCTTTCAAAATGTCGCAAAACAGGCACCGGCCCGTCCTGTCGTTGTGCTTGCCGGCGGAGTTGAGTTCCTGTTGGGCTTTAGGCGGAATGAAAGGAAACGCGTAGATTTGCCCGTGCGGATGCGTGAGGGTGACTCCAATGTCCTTGCCCTTGTTTTCGAAGATCAGCACATAGTCGATGAAGTCGCGCCCGCCAAGCTCCTCGTATCGGTCGGTCCACACGTCCACGAGGTTTCTTAACTCGGCGAGGGTTGCATCGGTAAGGGTCCCGCCGTGCCTGGATGTATAGCAGACCACCTCGCAGATTCCGTCGGCCGGCGGACCTATAAAGCTGAGTTTCCTCGACCACCGCCTCGGGCGCCGGGTGCTGAAGCGACGGGAACTTGTTCTCGAAGGTGACGATCTCATAATCCGCCGATGGTATCTCGGTGGGAAACACGCCCGGCTTCGTGGGGCAAAGCGGGCAATAGTCGTCAGGAGGGAGGAAAGTCCTGTCCTGGCGGTGCGTTGCCGTTATGACCCATTCCTCGAGAACAGGATTCCATCTTAATTCGGACAACAGTCTTGCTCCGGGGAAGTCAAAAGTCCAAAGTCAAAAGTCGAAAGTCAGGGACGATTCCGTCTCGTTGCGATCAGCCTGATCCCGCGCAAGCTGGGACACCGGCTGCGCGCTGGCCGCGGAATCGGGCTCGTCGTCTTTTGCCTCGTCAAAACGAAAGTATATCAGGTATCTGCCATCCGGCAGCGTGATCTTTTTCTTGGTCATCGAATTTATCCAATATATGAACTTCCACGCGACATCCAGGGCTACCTTCTCACATTTTCGGGTAATGCCCGCGGTTGCGTTCTGCAACCGGGGCAGTTCGGCGCCGGTGGAGGGGTTCCGGGCTTTCCACTTTCCGCTTTCCGCTAAACGCTATTCTCCCAGGAGGCTATACCGCCCAGTTTGCCGGTTTTCTCTCGGCGAGGAACCGCATGACCTGGTCGAGCGATGGCAATCCGGTCCGGCCTCCGGCTTTGGTGCACTTGATTGCGGCAACCGCCGACGCGAACTCCGCGCACCTGGCCGTATCCCAGCCTCGCGCTACCGAGTAAGTGAAGGCCCCATGGAAAGAGTCTCCAGCGCCGGTCGTGTCGACCACTTCGACCTCGAATGCCTCACCTCGGCCGCGGCCTTTGGGGTCCGAAAATATCCATCCCTCGGCGCCCAGAGTCATCACGGCGGTGGTCGGTCCGAGGTCGTGAATCGCATCGAGCGCCCCATATGGGTTGTCTTCGCAGCCGATCTGCCTGGCGTAATGGTGCGGTGCGATCAACACATCGACCCATTTGAGCAGACAGGCGTTCTTTTCAGCGGGAACCATATCGGCGACCACGGTGACGCCGTTTTCCTTTGCCGCGGCCGCCGCCGCGGTCGACAGGTCCGGAAAATAATCATCCACCAGAAGCGCGTTCCAGTTGCGGGCATTGGTCAGCGGCAGTCGATCCGGCGCGACCAAATCCACCGCTGGGCGGTGGAAAATCGTCCGCTCCGCACTGCCCGCGTCAACGTGAACGAAGCTGAACGGGGACTTTGCGCCCTTGATCCTTTGGATACCGCCCGAAGGTATACCCTCGGCGACGAGTTCGGCGACGATCTGATCGCCGATGCCGTCGTCCCCGAGCAGGCTCAAAAGATCGCATCCGGCTCCCAGCCTCGCGCAGGCGACCATCGCGGTTCCCACAAGGCCACCGCCCTGGAGCATATAATCCTGTACATACGCCGTATCACCCCAACGCACCCGGGGTGCAACGATTATGTGGTCCGCACAGCATACTCCCGCCCCGGCCACGAGCGGCGCTCTTGTTTCCATAAGGGTAACCGTCAGTCCTCAGTCGTCAGTCGGGAACGCGCTGTACCCGATGCCAGGTGGATTTTAGCACGCAGGTGAGCGAAGCGTCAAGCATACGTGGTGGCTTTAGGAACGGGTCAAAGGTTAAAGGCTGGGAAGGGATGTGTCCCAAACCTTTAACCTTGAACCTTTAACTTTCAACCATTCCTGCTTGACATCTCTGAGTTCGCGCGCAATAATGCACTTGCGGCTTACTTCGGAGCGCGCCGCTACGCTCCGCGGCCGAAGCAACCTGCGGAGGGGCGAAGTTCCGGGCTTTCAGCTTTCCACTATTTTCCGACAAGGAGACTTCCGATGGAGGTGGCTAAGGCCGCCCTGCTGGTCCTGACGGTACTGGGCACGTTGTATTACGTGCTTTCGGCGCTCGCATTGGCGGCCCATTTTCGAAGGCGCCGCCCCACCCCTTCCGTCGAGTTCCGGCCGAGTGTCAGCTTGCTCAAGCCGGTCTCGGGCTCGGACCCGCAGAGCGCCGCCAACTTCCGGACGTTTCTCGCGCAGGATTACCCGGACTTCGAGGTCCTTTTTGGAGCGATCGACGACGACGACCCCGCCCTATCGGTCATATCGCCGCTAATCGACGGCATCCATAATGCAAGTATCCGGACTGGAAGCGGGATCAGCGGCGCGAATAACAAGGTCCGGATCCTGCACCGCCTGGCGGAGCAAAGCACGGGCGAGGTAATCGTAATAACCGATGCCGATACCCGCGTGACACCGGACTTCATAAGAGCAGTCACGGCCCCGTTTGCCGAGGCGGCTGTCGGGGTCGTGACGTGCATGTACCGCGGGGTCGAGGCCGCATCCACCACCGATGCGCTGGAGGGCCTGTATATGACCTGCATTTTCGCGCCGGGAGTAGCGTGCGCGCAAAGCCTGGGCGGAATCGACTTCGGCCTTGGCGCGGCGATAGCGATCCGCCGGGAGACCCTCGACAAGATCGGAGGGTTCAAACCATTGGCCGGATACCTGGCCGATGATTTTCAACTCGGGCGAAGGGCGGCGATGATCGGGCAGGAGGTCGTGCTTTCGGACTATGTAATCGAAGTAGTGCTCTCGGGCGAAGGGTTCGGCTCGGTCCTCTCGCGCGAGCTGCGATGGTCCGTGACCACGCGAGTCAGCAGGCCCTCGGGACACTTGGGTCTGATCGTGACGTTCGGCTTTGCATACGCCGCCGCTTACACTCTAGTGTCGCATTTTTCGGCGGCGGGATGGGTTGTGCTTGCGTCGGTCACCGCGATCCGGGCGGCGGCGGCCTATCTGGATACGAAATGCCTCGGCGATCGCGACTTTTTCCACCGGCTTTGGCTGCTGCCGGCTCGTGACCTGCTCGCTTTCGGCATCTGGGTGGCAGGATACTTCCGCCGGTCGGTCGTCTGGCGAGGAAGGCGCCTCGCGATCGCAGGAGACGGCACGATGAGGTCTGGAGATTAGAGATTGAAAATTGTGGAGATCAAGGGTTGGAGCGCGCAAGCCAGGATGCGCGATATGACGCGCAAAGGGTCGCGATCCGGGCTTAGGTTGATCAACATACCAAGGTTTGCCGGGTCCAGATTGATGCCGGGATTCGCGGTACCCACGCGCTCAATTGTCTTGAGTAGTACAACGGGAGTCTCCTGGCCCATCTCAAACCAGAAACCGACACCGTGTTGGTCGTCACAGCAACCAAGCTAGCGGGCCAGACGAAACCCGATGTTGCCCCAACCGGTGCTGTTCGGGGGTGCGCTGTCGCGGTAAGCGCAGCGGGTGGCGTCGTCGTTGTAATAGGAGTTCCAAGCGCCTCCTCGCACCACACGATTGCTGCCGCTTGTTGGCCCTGTAGGGTTATTCCAGAATGGCGAGGGCGTGTAATACGTGCCGCTATACCAATCTGAGCACCACTCCCACACATTACCAGCCATGTCCTGGCATCCATACGGGCTTGCCCCGCTTGGGTAACTGCCCACTGGCGCGGTCTGATATCCGGGATACAGGCTATCATTCAAGTTCTTGCAATTCTGCTGGTTCCACGTGTCACCCCAGGGATATACGTTCGGATGGTTGGTCGTGGCGTTCCACCGTGCCGCTTTCTCCCACTGAGCCTCGGTCGGCAGGTGTCCCCCGGCCCAAGTGCAGAATGCCTGGGCCTCATAATATGTTACCCCGACAACCGGCTGGTTGTCCGTTTGGGTGAACGCGCCCGTTCCCCAGTTCTGATTGGCAGCCCAAAAGTCGGGCTGAGTGCGATTGTTGCTTGTTATCCATTTCCACCCAGCCACCGACCAATACGCGGAGTTCGAATAGCCGCCTGCATTCATAAATAGCTGATACTCGCCTCTGGTTACATCGTACTCTCCGATATAGTATTCTGACAGGTTGACTGAGTGTTGGGGAAGCTCATCCGGCCACGAGTGCGGCTCGCTGCCATTGTTTCCCATCAGGAAAGACCCAGCCGGAATGTCGATCATCGAGGGAGGGGCCGGACCAACATAATTATCCACCGCGCCATCTACGATCAACTCACTCCCATCCCAGTCTCCCGTTACGACCAGAAAATCACCAACCCATGCAGTCACACCGATCACGGTTATCTCCGCGGTGCCATCCGACAACGTGAGCGGAGACTGGCTCGTGACTTGACCCCATACCTTGATCGGATTAGGCGGCAGCGGCATATTGCTATTGTCCAAATCGGATATGCGGACAGCATAAACCGCCCACGAAGCCGTGCATTGTAATGCCAGGATACACCCCATCAGCAATGCTCTAATTGTTTTCATCGACTTAATTCTCCTTTTGTGTACTGCTCGGCTATTCGCCGGGTTATTACCCGAATTTGACAGCAGCCGAGGATTTGAACTCGGCTAACTGGTGTTTTTACACCAGTTGAGCGGTTTTGCCGCTTCGGACGGCAGAACCGCTAGTGCTTAGTTGCGTAATTGATTGATAGAATGCTGTAACGGGTGTTTCGGGAATCTTGTTCCCGAAACTAAGTGCGTATCGGGAACAAGATTCCCGATACACCGGCAAGAATACTATTAGCTATTTATGCAAGTAGACACTAGTTTATGCGAGCTATGACGTTAATGACATCTACAAGCTCCTCGGAACCTCCCGCGTTTTGGGGAGACACGCCCCATTGACCGGGGCAGGTTTCTTTACGAAACTACCGCACAACAACCGCGGTCCGACGCTCGGAATGACATATGCGGTGGCATGTACTCACAATTCGTGAGATGTTACTGCTACTGCTATCTTAATTGGATACGCTTTTCAGCTTCCTTTATGCAACGGCGCAAGTCTTCTTTTTTTGAATTTCCCACGACTATGTTGAGCTGCCATTGCAGCTTTGATGAGGCAGCAATCGACGGCGCAATGCCCTTCGCAGTGGCAGAATCATAGTTCTCGTCCCCATTTGTTGGCTCCAGAGCGGCATTGTAAGCTGATGACATCTCGGGAATGCCGTCCTGGTTTATAAACACGCCGAAATATGGCAGTTGCCGAGGAGAGAAGACATAGGCTAGGAAGTCCTTTGTCCGTCCATCGTAAAAGCCTCCCCAACCTTCGGTAAGCCGATCAGTAAATCTCTTTATCGCGGTCTTTGTTTCCGGTCCGGCGATTCGTATCCACCGCAAATTGTATGCGCGAGCTATCGGCCAAGCGCCCATACCATCCAAAATCTTTGTCTCCTCGGGCAGGAACATCTCCATGCCGGGATTTACATTCACAAGTGAATGCCCGGCCCACGCGCCTCTAATGGGCACGGGTGTCGGATTTGAAATTGAGTAGCGGATTGTCACAACGCCGGGCTGCGAGAGGCTGATTTCCTTCTCAAACACAAATGGCAGCCTTATTCCTTGAACCCTAAAGCGAACGCTATCGCGGCAGATGGTGTAAGTGGCAGGCTGAGTCCATATTTCACCATGGTCCGGCATCAGAATACCTTTCCATGGATCATCCGGGTATGGATTCTCGGCAACCGTGGGAAAGCAATCATCAAATCCGCTGGCGTCCTGTTCTATGAAGTTTGATCCATACTTCACAACGTGGTAGGGGGCAGACGTATTTTGCCACATCCACTCTCTGCCGCTGCGCTTGTCGTATATGGATATGATATTCGCACCGCGATCGGGCAGGACTCGAACCCTTATCGACCGGTTTTCGATGTCCACAGTCTTCATGCCACTGAACGTGGAGTGGCCGACTGTTATCGTTTGCACAGCATTGGAGGTAGCAGCCCAGCTCAGTGCTAGGCCGCACGTCAAAGCAGTTGTTATGCAAGGATTCATTAGTCTCCCTCGTAAATTAGTCGTCAGTCCCGAGTCGACCGTCGTCGGTTGGCGGTTGCCGCCGGCGTAAAGATGATTTTCATCCCCTTGCTGGGGCGCACTATGACGGGGTCCAGCTTTTTCCTCGCGATGTTAACCTTATAGACTTCCTTACCCAGAGAATGCTCAATTTCTAATTTCTAATTTCCAGAACGGATGCCATTCCACTATTGCGACCGGTTAGTGGTATTGG
Organism: uncultured bacterium; assembly: GCA_963823885.1. Lineage (GTDB taxonomy): Bacteria > Armatimonadota > UBA5829 > UBA5829 > UBA5829 > CAWGNL01. Next base: position 60,396 of record CAWGNL010000031.1, on the reverse strand, counting down.
AAATCAGGATGGAATCCGCATCAAGATCAAGCGCCGATTCGAGGCTTTCTTCGATAGGTTCCGCAACAACCCGTCCATCGTCTCTCTCGTCACGAACGGCAGTCTCAAGATGCTTGAAGAGCGCGCGGATGTCGATTGTGCCGCCGACAGTGAACCACACCGCGCACGGCAAGCTCAGCACGACGTTGATAAATACCGACACATGCCAAAATGTGGCCCAGGCTGCATCGGTGACTGGGAAGAGCAGATTGGCTATGCTGAAGGCAACAAACCAGAGGAAGCTCAGCGCACTCCACGCCACGAGAAAGATCGCAAGGAACTTGTCGCTCTTGCTGAACTCGTGCGTGATTCCGACGATCTTCAGCCATTTGTTCCCCTTGTGCTCATCGACGATGTGCTCGCCATCCGCGTACTCGCCTCTGTGTAAAAGTTTATTGAGGTTTGCCATTTTCCTGGTTTTGCCGGTGAAAAGAGATACAGTTACGTAGATGACAAGCGTCGTGACCATGGCGATAAACCACAGCACCTGGCTATTGATCCAGAAATCCTTGTGATAGCGGCTCTGCCATATCACTGGCAGCATGATTCCCATGAAGCCTAGTATCGCACCAGTGTTGAGTGCGACACAAGCAGCCAAGGTCGTGCCTCGTTTCCAGTAAAGCCCTCCGACTATTACGGCGCCTGAGCCTCCGAGCCAAATGCTGCCGGTTGCGGCAAAGAACATCAGGATTTTTTCGCTGGGCGGGTAAAACAGGCTGAAGAAATAAGCGAACACAGCCACAAAAAGTATTGACCAGCGAAGCAGCTTGATATGCTCCTCGGGCGAGAGGGCCTTATTCTTGATGGGCATATAGACGTCCTGGATAAAGATCGAACCCCAGGAGTGCATATAGGTGTCGTGGCACGTGAACGAGATAAATAGCATAATCGTACCGAACAGGCCTTTGATTCCGATCGGCAGAACGTGTGCCATCGCAACCGGAAGCATCATCTGACCTCGGACCGTCTCGTTTGGAATCCGCCTCAGGCAATCGTTGATAATGGCGGCTTTGGACGCAAACTCAGGTAACCGCAGCACTGCAAGCGATGCAAGTCCGAGGAGAGTTATTGCAAGGCCCTGAGGGACTCCCCGCCAGCTTCCGATGATGCCGCCCATTTTCTGTTCGTGAGGAGACCTGGCGGAGCTGTTGAAGCCTTGTGTACACTGCCACGAAAGATACGTATAGAATGCGCCGAAGACGCCGATAAGGTAGGACCAGACATTGAAATCAGGCACTTTTCCTGTGTGGAAGGGGTTGATTGTGGATGCATCCGGCTTCGACCCGAGTTGGAGCGCATGCACCATCTGCGGCCACGAGAAATGAATCATTATGGCTGCGGCGATTACGATAAATGCGATAGTACAGAACATCCCCTGCAGACACTCGGTTATCATTACGGAAATCTGCCCGCCCATCAATACAAATGATAGCGCCAACCCCATATCTATCGCCATTACCGTGGCGTAAGTGCTAATCGCAAACGGCACGCCTGGAATGTGAAAGTAATCGGGCAGCCCGCAGTAGTAGATAAAGAACCTTGCTGCAACTCCCGGGAATATTCCGAAGTTGACTATTCCACTTATCCAACACAGAATTCCGGCATTTATTCTGAAGTTTCTCGAATATCTCATTTCGAAAAACTGTGCCATGGTTAAGGCACGCGTTTCTCGGAATCGATAGAAGACCCAACCCGTCATAAGGATCACTATGAATGCCGGAATATAAAGGCTCCCCCACCAGCCCGGCGATAACCCCGCCGAGTTCATGACCTCATAGCCTGCGACGATGTTCGCAACTCCTGCCCCGCCCATTTGGCCTGCAATGGTAAGAAGGTACCGGCCCGCGGAGCGGTTCGCGGAAAGAAAGTCTGCAACGCCTTTCATATACTTTCTGGTACTGAGGCTTGCAAAACGCAGAGCAACAACAGATACGGCTATGATCAGCCAATCAGTCAGGCTTAGGTTCAATTCATTTCTCCAGTAGCCAATAAGAAGCCGCACAAGATAAGTAAGTGCTCGTGAAACGGGTCGTTTCCTTCCAACGTAACCGCGGCGGGGCCGAAGTGATTTGCTTCCAAGTGACATGAATAATGAGGGTTGGCAGTTGCAGCACGCCATGCCATAAGCTCATTAATGTGCCGGCTTCCGCACAAGACGCAGGACTCGATAGCCCCACGGCTCGATGTTCATCTTCATCCGCCATATACCGCCCTTAACCGATCCATCGGTAATTGCCTGTCCATGAATGGCATCCTCGCAAGTCCATCCCGAGCCTTTCACGGGGACCTGCACCTCGCCCTCTCCGGCGCCACCCTGATTCAGGATGAAGACAAATCTTTCGTCACTTGACTTGTCCCGGACGACAACCTCCACAGCAGGGGTTCCCTTTCCGAAGCCATCCCTGACGCGAGGCCCGGTCATTTGCCAGCGGCCCGTGAACTCTAAGGCGCCCACTCGATCAACTGGCGAACCCATTCCTCTTGATTCGCGTACGGATGTGGATTCTGTTCGTAAACATCAGGGAGTATCCCACAGGCAATTAGCGTTCCCTTGCCCCATTTGCGCGTCGAGCCGATGGTGTCGCCCAAGAGGTCCTTGATGGGAGACGCAGACGTCATATTTCCAAAATCAACCCCACGGAAAGTCTTGCACTCCGTATGAACCACTCCCTCCGCCACTCCCTCCTCGACAGATGTCTCCTGGTCGCGGCCACGTTCGAGTCCTGTCAAATCCACGCTGGCGGCAAACTTCACCCTGGCGTATTCCATTTTGAATCCCGGCGCCTTCCAATCAAGATCAGACCAGGCCGTGCCTCCAAGGTTAACGTAGGGCCTCAACCACGGGTCGCATAATCCTGAGGGTCCGGCCAGTATTACCGTGCCCCCCGCTCGCGCAAAATCGGCGATTCTTTTTGCGGCTTCCTGACTCAAGATATACGAAGCAGGCACTACGATTTTCTTGTATCGCCCGGGCTTGGAGGGCAAAGTGACATCATCAACGTAGTCCACGGTAATTCCGTTGAGCCTCAGAATGTATACCAGGTTGTTTCGTGTCCGCTGCCATGATGACGTCCAGGGTTTGTTAAGGCTCTCGAAGACCACGTATTCCGCGGTATCCGGCGAGACATAAAGCGCAATATCCGTATGGGCACGTTTCAACGAGGTCCCGTCGAACTTTCGGTGGAAGCTGCTGATCTCGCCCACTGACCGTTTGTATGTGTAGTAAGCCGACAGTTTTGTACCGTCGGTATCGATGAGCATCCACATCGGCGGCGCATCCGGCTTCTCCCAGGACCGTGGCCCGCCAGCTCGATACTTTCCATCAAACCAGTCGCCGGCGTCCGCGTATGGTTTCCAGGCAAATGTCAGGTCATTAGTCATACCATGCGCCAGCAATCCCCAGCTTTGAAGTGCGACAAACTCAGCAGGCCACTGCGGTTCGTAGTATACCTCAATTCCCCAGATAGGTTTTCTCGGGTCGGTGGACTCAGCCATCTCGATCATGTCCATCATCTCGTACGGGTTGCCAAGTCCTCTAGGCAAACCGGACGTATAACACATGTCCGGCATCGTCACATCCATAGCCCTGATGAATGGCATAAACATCTGCGGCCAGAATTCCGGCCAGGCAAGGTTAGTGCTGTACAGTGTCTTCTTGTCGTATTTGCGCGCGCGCGCGCGATAGGTGGAGTAAAAGCGCAGTGTGCTATAAGTTTTCCAGCGCAGCCAGTCAAGTGTCTTGGCTGGGTTTACCTGCATTCGGGCCGCGGTCTGCTCGGTTATTCCTCCCGATGCCGCCAACCAGTCGATTGCCTCGGCGCCTGTCTTCTTCTCAATCGCAGCTTCTGAGAGCATCCTGGCGGAGATCACCTGCTCCACCTGGCCCCAATCAGTGTAATTGGTTGCCCAGCGTTTGTTTAGGGTATTCAAATCGCCATACTTCTTCATACACCATTGTCTGAAATCCGCATCCGCATACACGGTCGGGCACAAGAATGTCTGCGTGTTCAGGTATTGCGCCTCGTTGTCCATCTCATACGTGTATACCATTGGATTAGCAGCAAACTCACGTCCCATATTCTCAGCATTACTCTTCATCAGGGCTAGCCCCTGCGGATTGAAGAGATCGATGACGGCAGGGGTGACGGGGTTGGCGAACGGCGCGCCTTTCGGACAAGTATCGATGCAACCGCCCATCGCGTGTGTCGGCACACCACCCGCGGCGGTGATATAAAGCAAATCGTCGCTCCAACCGCCGCGCGAACAGGTAATGCCAAGCTCCCGGGCTTCCTGATAGTCCTTAATCGAGTAACCCCCCCACCAGTTCCCGCTCGTGGTGAGCATTCCGTTTCCGACGCCAAACAGCTTCGTGGGCGGTACCTTGGTAACCACAACGAATCGCGCCGCCATGCGGGAATCCAGCGTTCCATAAGAGATGACCCCACCAACCATCCGGTCCGGATGGAAGTCCTTATCGCCATCCGGATTGATCTTACCATTTTGGCTCAAGTGAAGGGAGATCAGATATGCGTTGGGCGAAAGCCCCTTCGTATCGAATGCAATGGCCCTGGAACCTCCCGGATTGATTTTCCCAGCGTCAAACACAGCAAGCGGTTTCTCGTCTTTCATATTCCACGCGCCAACGTGCAAGGCAACATTGCCTCTGAGCGCCAGGCGCGAATCGTTATAGACAATCACTTCCCGCTTGCTGGAATCTCCCTCGATCCATTTCGGCAGCCCGGGCTCGGTCCGTCCGACTCCGCCATCCGTCGGGGAGATCAGGTCTAACGAATCCGGCGCCCCAGCTATTTCCAGTCGCAGCCATTCCTCAGGACGTACGTTAAATGCACTGGCGCTGCTTCGCTCTTCGATCTGAACATCGTCTACATAGACTTTCCCTGCATCGACCCAAATACGGGCGATAGCCTGAATCCGTGCGGGAGAATGCGCGGTCACAGTCAAACGAACCCAATCGGAATCGGCCGGAATATCAACGCTCTTTCTCAGCCTAGCGGACCTGTTGATGCCATCCTGATCCCAACTATTGACAAGATCCAGGTCGATCCGGCCTCTTGCTCCCGAAGTTTTGACCCAGACGCTCAGCGTGACCGGACCTTCATCCACATACCGTTCGAATGCCGATATCACCGATACAGGCTTGCCACGAGAACCATCGAGCAGCAGGCTTCGTTTTCCGGTGACATGCTGGTCGGCAACCACCTTGACTGCGCTCGAATCCGGTCCCTCCGCCATCCAGCCCTCGAGACTGCCGATGCGGCTCCACGCTCCTCTCAAAACCTGGTCTCGCTCGGGATACTGCAACATCGGCCCGCCATTGTAGTTGTCTTCCAGTTCAAAGCTTGCATTGCGAACTATATTGCCGGACTTGCCATCTATCGGAGTTGACACGTCAGCAAGTGACAACCCATTGGAGAATGCCCAGGTTACTAGAAAAATCAGTATGGTTTTAACCGCAGATTTCTGTTCAAACACTAACGTTAGCCTCGTCCGGAATCTCCATCTCTTTTTGTCTCGTTCCCTTCGGTTAGAGAAGCAGCCCCCCAACGTTTAACCTTTAACTAATCGAGGGCGCCGTATTTCTCCAGGCACGCGTTGGCTTGCGACTCACTCGACCCTTCTAGTCCCTGGAACACGATGCCCTCGGCACTGCCCAGTTGATGTGCAACCGTATCCAGCGTTTCAGGGCCTCCCAATAGGTCAATCAGCTTGCCGGCGTCGCGGATTCTTCCGTATACTTCCGGCCAATTCTTCCAATCCGGTGCGCCATCGCCGGGAATCCATTGAACACCCTTCAGCTCAGGTATACTGAGGAGGGAATTTAGGTGCGGAAGTTGTCCCGGTCCGTCCAGATGATAGAATGCGTTACCCAGACGTTTGCACGATGCCACCAACTCGGGCTTCACGAACTCATCAAACATATCCGGGCTTATCATATAACTGAAGTCGCATTGGAGGATGTAGATACGGTTGTTCTGAAAAAATCGGAGCCCAAGCCGTGTATCCGGGATTGATCGGCCGAAGGATTGAATTGAACTCGTCGAAATACTTCCACCACATTTCGTGTTCTTGAATGGTGAGCGCCTTGACTTGTTCAGGGTAATCATACAAATCAAACAGCAGTTTCTCGCTTGGACGGAACGTAGACAGGATGTCTAAATTGCCGCCTATATCGGTCATCCCGACTTGCACCATTCCTGCCCAACGCTCCATCGCGGCATTGCATAAGTCCTTTATACGGTTCAGCCAGATATTGTCAGGATCATACTCGAATGTGAGATCGGAAATGTCTTTTTCCTCTGCCGGGTGGAACCAGCACGTATTACTCTGGATGCTGGGTTCCAATACCGCGCCCATAAAAGCCGCCATAACACCGGGGCCGAAGTTTCGCCAGAACGTTGGAAATGCGTCTCCAAGAAACTTCTTGCAGGATAAATCGTAATCAATCCCTGTCTATCACATCGTCAGCAGGAATGGACAGGTCATAGAACGCATGGTACCCATAGGCTGGGGTCGCCGCTCTGGTCTGCCCGGATCGCGGACCTGATCGTGAAAATGGATGAGCGGGCGTTTCAGTTCTCCCGCCCACCACGCGCGACTGTTTTCTTTGATACGTTCCCAGCGATAATCGCTAAAGTCTATGCTCATCGAACGGTTCCTTTCTTGCTGAATAGGAGTTAAAAGTTAAAAGGTTAGGGAAACATCATCCCCAACCTCAAAACATTAATCTCGCGAGCTTCAAGTCAAGATATTTCGTGGAAGGCACGGCATAGTCGGCCTTAAACATAAGCGTCTTATCGCCTATCCCAATACATCGCATGCCCGCACAAATCGCGGCTTCCAGACCTGCCGCGGAGTCCTCGATAACGAGACATGTTTCCGGCCTCACACCAATTCGGGCCGCGGCAAGAAGCATACCCTCCGGGTGCGGCTTCGACATGGTGACATCGTTGCCTGTTATCACGACATCAAACAGGTGCTTGATGACCAGACGTTCAAGAATCCGATCGGTGTTCTTGCTGGCGGAGCACACGGCGGTCTTGATATTGCACCGCGAAGCTCAGCAAGTAAATCGACAATCCCCGGCAATATGTCCCGCGGAGTCAGGCTATTGAGCATATCAACGTAGGCGCGATTCTTCTTCGAGGCAAGGGCGACGGGCTCATCCGGCGAATAAGTCCGATTCGCCCTCTCCATTATAATATTAAGGCTATCCGAGCGGCTTACGCCTTTGAGCCTTTCGTTGATCCTCTCATCGAAGTATATGCCCTCTTCATCGGCCACCATTTTCCAAGCTTGAAAATGGTACTTCGCGGTATCGGTAATAACGCCATCCAGATCAAATATCACAGCTTCGAGCCATCTCGGTTGGCAAAAGAACTCAGCAGACTAACACATTGAGTGTCACGAGTCATAGTAACGACCCGATCGTATATTATTGCCTGAACGTCGTTGCCGGGCGACGACTTGGTAACTTACGAGCTCTTGTCCACTCCAATTCGTATAGTGCCGCCTCTATAGTGGACTTTGAATGAATACCGGTCCCAGGCATCCGGAATGATCGGCGAGAATGCAAGGCGCTCGCCCGTATACTCCATACCACCGAATCCGCAAACTATGTTCAAACCTAATGTGCCGGCCATGGACGATATATGAAGACTTTCGTGCGTATTGTAATTAGGTTGTCTCGATTCGACCTCGATCCCCGAATGTAATAATTGTATGCCTGGTTGTATCTGCCGATCTCGGCGGCCAGAATGGAATGAATGCTTGGAGACAAAGATGACCCGTGCGCGGTTCTTTGCTGTAGAAGCGATAATTGCTTCTTTTCTGGTCCGTGGAGAATCTCTCTCTGAACAGGAACATTGCGAGCAACACATCGGGCTGCTTAAGCAACTGATACTTCAACTTCTTCTCGACTGTCCACTTTCTCTCAATCGGAATGTCTGACTGGGGGTCGAGCTGCTCGCGTGCAATCGGGTCCAGCGAGAGAAACGTGTCGTCTTGCACAAATATATCAAATGTGGCATCATAGCTCAGAATTATTCCATCGGCAACTTCCCGCCAGCGCAAAGTCTCGTCAAAGTCGAAGCCGACTCTATCTGCAACCGAGGCGAGTTCTCCTGGTGCGGCTTCCCGCATTTCATCGATAACTTCCGAAGTATATTCAAGCACCCATTTGGCTGAGTAATTAGTGTAATAATTGTTGTTCACCAAACTGCGCCCACTCATCCGGCCCCGTTACGATATTTATGGCATAGCCATTTCTGTACGGTATATACGCAACCCGGTCCGTCCAGAAGCGCGCAATTTCGATGAGCACTTCTATACCCTTTGTATAGAGATATTCTCTGTTGTTGGTGACGTGAGAGTAGATGAAGACGGCATAGGCCACGATAGAGTTAACGTGGATTTCGCAAAGCGAGTATTCCCATTTACCACAGTCTTCGGTCCCATCAATTGTCGTGAGAGGAAACAGCGCCCCGCGATATCCCAATTCCTTTGCCCTATCCCTCGCGGCGGGGAGCGTATTATAGCGATATTCTATAAGGCTCTTTGCCGCTGCAGGATTTGCAAACAGATAGAAGGGCAGGCAATAGCTTTCGGTATCCCAAAAGGCCCGTCCATTGTAGACTTCGCCTGTGTATCCCTTGGGCCCGATATTGAGACAACTGTCATTGCCGAGATACGTGCTGAACAGCTCGAACATGCAATAGCGCGCACCCTGCTGAGCGGCGGGGTCACCCTCTATCTCGATGTCGATCATCTCCCAAAGGGCCGATAGTTTTTTTGCATGTCTTTCTTTCGCTACACCGTAGCCGACGTTCTTGACTTCAGCAATGTGAGCGGCACTTTGGCTGAGAAGGAACGTTATGATTTCATTCTCCTTGCACGGCTCACATTCCAGGCTGTCGCATTGCTTAGGAATCAGACCGTGCGGATAGCCCGCGTCTTTGCTTGTCCATACGGAAACGATTTTATCGATCTTATACTCAACGCCCTGCTCGGGATTAAACGAAAACGAATAGTCGATCTTACGCTCGCCGCTCGAATGCTCCTCGTCCTTCTTGGGAACATTATGAGTATCCACGAACATCCTGTGGCAATAATACTGGCCGGTTGTCTTGACCTTCATCAGCAGGAACTGGTCGTTTCATCCGCCTGCTTACATACACACTCGCAGTGAACCATGTTATTGGCGTGATCCCTATTTTCGCGGGTGCTGTCAAGCGAGAAGCTGACTCGAACTGATTCATTGTGGTTTAGCGCTTTGATTGTTAGGCGGATAGCCCCCAGGTGCTTATCATCGTGACTAATAAAACGCTCCCAGCAAAGAGTCTGTTTTCTCGCCATTGCCGGTTGTAAACACCAGCTTCCGACACAATGTGCCGCGTTTCATATCGAGTTCACGGCGATAGTCATCAAAACACGACGAAGCCATCGACAATTCTTCGCCATTTACACAAACGCGAATACCCAGCCAGCTGGTGGTATTGACCATTGAATTGGAATACTCAGGAAAACCAGGCCTCTTCCAGACATAGCTCTGAGGCTCTTTGACGTATATGCCGCCTATATAACAGCCCTCTAATGTGCTCCCTGAAAAACCCTCTTCGGAGTTGCCTCTGGCGCCCATATACTCATTAGCTAACGAGAAAATCGACTCCGCAACTTCGTTTTCTATTGGATTGAACTTGTCCTGTATTATCTTCCAAGGATGCACAGAGAATTCACAATCATTGGAACTTCCTAAGCTCATTACATCGTCCTAGTTCTTTATGTGCAAGCCAACTACTTCAGCAATGGCACACGGAAACGATAGCTACCATTCAATTCATCCGGATTCTAGTCAGTTCGTGTTTCCGCCATGGCATCAAGAGCCTGGCGGCGCTGGGGTAAGATACCAATGTGGGCTGGTGCCATTGTTTGCCTGGGGCAGATCCGGAATATTAGCGCCTTGCATAATATATGGATCATCATAATGGAACCACCTGGCGTGGCCATCTGCAAATCCTACGTTTATCCCATTGTTGTGTGGCATTGCCCAAGCATAATTACACGTCACGAGCCAATAGTGTTCAATGCAGCCGCTCGCCGCCACACCCATTATGATATTGCAGTCAAATATCATGATGAATCCCGATGACTGCCGGATAGCTGACAGCTTCGCCGGGATTATGGGTGAACCACACGTGAAGCAGCCGTTGATGGTCGGGTTATAGCCATAGCTCATCGGCTGCCCGTCGGGTATTCCCCAGGATATGGTCTGTTTTCCGGCAGAGGGGCACATCATCAGATTGAGGTTCTTCATGTATGGATATAGAGCATCCATCCAGTTCGCATAGAAGCCACCGTTCACCCCGTCCGAAATCATGAATGTAGCCCCTGGCCCTCCTTTAGGCGCCGTCTATATCGACTGGGAGTCATTAATATTCCACCATCAATCCCCTTGGCAAATCCGTCGCCATTGTCCTGAAGATACATCATCATGGCTTCTGAAAGCTGCCCAATGTTGCTCAGGCACGACGCAGCCTTCGCTTTCTCCTTCGCGGTAATGAAGACAGGGAACAAGATCGCCGCCAAGATTGCGATTATCGCGATGACAACCAATAGTTCTATCAGTGTAAAACCGTCTTTTCTCAATGTGATCCTCCTGTGTGCGGACTTCCGCGGCCCTGTTCTCGGCGGCGATTTCTGACCTGTCCCGATTATTTCGGGAATCGCCACCGCAACGGATCGAGGGGATTTCCGAGTCCCCCAACCGCAGGCGTACCGGATTCGGAAACTCGGCGGGAGTGGTGAGGTACATGTCACCGCATATGTCATTCCGAGCAAGTGACGGCGACGCTGTCGCCGTTACATTGGAAAGAAACCCACCCCCCGGTGTTTCGGGAATCTTGTTCCCGAAACTGGGGAGTTTCTTAGGAGCAATTGACGGCGACGCTGTCGCAGTCACATTGGAAAGAAACCCACCCGGTGTTTCGGGAATCTTGTTCCCGAAACTGGGGAGTTTCTTAGGAGCGTAGCGAGGAATCTCAACCTTGCGGTTGGACGCTTGTTCCCATCGATGAGACTCATCCGATAGGTTGAGATTCCTCACATACGTTCGGAATGACATAAATCGAGACGCTGTGCTCATAAGCAGTGAGATGTTGTCGCAGTCCATAGCCATGTTGCATTCTCCAGGCTCTCGGCTGAAACGAGAGTGGCTACGCGTTGCCGCGGCCACTCTCGCGCCCGCTAATTACAGGTCCGTCCGCACAGCACTCGCCTGTATTGCGCGCCGCACATTGCCGGAGCCATCAACCGACTCCAGCAACGTGCAGCCATTCTCTCGACTGTGGATTACAGGATCTGCACGGCAGTTGCCTGAATCACACGTTGGATGTTATTGGAGCTGTCCTTCTCACAGGAACTTGCTCCGGTTACGGTGACATACGGAGTAGTGCCCGTCGGCACCGCCCCGTATACCTTGACGCTGACACCGGACCCGTCGTTCACCATGAACCACGTTGCGCCGTTTGTCGAACCGTTTGAGCCGACTAGTCCCGTTGTCTTGACTAGCAGGCCGATGTTGTTCAATCCGGTCGCACTGGCAATACCTGGCTGCAGGCCGAGTGGACCGCCGCCAAGCGCCTTGTTGGTAAGGCCAAGCGGAGTGACGCTTCCGGCGCCTGGCACACTACTCGCCGAGACAGCGGCAATGCACCGTTCCCCGGAAGAAAGAGTCTGAACCGGGCCGGTGACAGTGACGGTCTGGCCGGCAGTCAGGCCGTTGGCAGTCATGTCGACCCTGATTCCGTAGTCTCTGTCGGAGGACTCGATGTAGAAGAAGTTCGGGAACGCCGCGCTGACGATTCCGCTTGCCTGCACCATGGAGTTCTCGACAGCCTGCTTAGCTCCCCCTATGGTTACGTTGGCCGCTGAGATCTCAAGCTGATGCAAGCCTATGCTTGCTATAGCGTTGAACTTGTTAGCCACCCCGCCGATCAAGTTTTCCGACACCCCACCGGTGTACCCAAAGGTCCCTCCCGTGCTGGGTGAGGAGAGACCGTTATTAGATACGTCCACCACATCAAGACCGATGATCTGGCCGGCCTGAAGAGGCGAGACGACAAGCCCGGCGCCGCTCAGTGAGAAGTCCTGGTACGGCGCAAGCGCAACTTCGTAGTTGAGCCAGTTTCCGGACACGCTGCACGCAGCCTCAAAGCCGGCATCAGCCGGGATCGTCAGGTCGCTTCCCAACACGGCCCAGGCTTCCGAGTTGTTGCTGTTCACGATGCCCACACTGTATTGCTGCGCCGACTCTTCGGTCGACGAGTAATCACCTATCTCGCCGGTGGTGTGGAGGTAGATTTCCACGTGGTCGCTGGTGTTCCAACCGTTCCAGGCGTCCACGAGGACATGAGCAGTGTCATTGACCCTGACCGCGACGTATATTTTCTGCCCATCTGCTCCCCACCTCGCGTCATAGTACGCCTGGGGGACATCGATCGGATCACCCTCGTAGGTCTGGTCCAGAGGAGTCCAATCGCTGCCGGGGAAAGCAGGCCAATCGGAGAGGTCGCCGGGGAGGGTGATGCTGTCGCTGTACCTGAATCACCTGCGGTCTGTTGAGGACCGGGAACCAATAGTAGGAACTCTTCGACGTGCTATTAGTCAGCCCATTCTTGAATGCTATGGCGGTCAATACCGTTGAGCTAGTGATGTGAACAGAGCCGCCGGACGCAATCACGGTTCCATTGGTGCTGGTCGGAACGGAGCCATCCGTCGTATAAACGATATGCGCTCCCGACGTGGCACAGCTTATAACCACGTTGGCAGCGGAATCGGAACTCACTGTGCCGGGAGTGAACGCGCGGCCATCGGGAGCGAACACAGGCGTTGCCACCGCCGCGACGGCTGAACTCAACGTGCCACATATCTCCACGTCTTTCACTGCCCAGCTATAGGTCGAACCATTATTGTCCATGTAGAACTGGTTCATTAAGCAATTATAAGCTTCGTCGTCCAGGTAAAAGTCACGCCAATGCGCAACCAGCGCGTAGTTGAGCGATGAATCTCCATAAGACTTGGTGTAATCCGCGTCAATCGCCTGCCAAACTTCGATCTGATAGCCATCAGGGCGACTATCGTCGTAGCTCAGCTTCAGGAAGTTCCACTGACCGGCTGTGATGGTCAACGCGCAGCCCGGCGCATCCGTACCCGCCGGCACTCCAGGTAGTGTCGTAGTAGTTGGTGGGGTTCATGACCATGAAACCGGCAGTGCCGTAGAATGCGGAATACGGGGATGCGTCCTCCTCATAGGAATAACCGGCTGCTGTGTCCGCCAAGCCAAATATGAAGTATGTAGTTCCCGCGAAGTTGTTGGTCTGCGCCAGCTTGAGATGCGCTTCTATCGGAGTGCCAACCTCTGCCGGGCTGAAGTCAACAGCAATGCGCGACCCGGGCGGCGAGCCCGCACCGGGACAGAACATCAGCGCATTGGCAAACGGGTCCCCGAAACTGAATCCGCTTACCGCGACAGTCCTGTCCGCACAGAACAGACCGCTCTCCACATTCCAGTCCACGCCGGCAGGAGCATAAGTGGGGCCGAGCACGGTCTTGTCACTCCAGTTGTCCATGAAGAACATATCGAAGTAATAGCTCGCGGCAGCCACTAGGCTTGGATTGTATCCCGTGGCGAAAGCCACTGCTTTCAGTGTCAGATCATGGTTCACCAGCACCGATGAGCCCGGCGTGATAGTGGTCCCATTGCTGCTTGTCGGAGTCGTGCCGTCCGTCGTGTAATTAATTGTCGCACCGGGTGTGGCGCAGTTCATCACGACGTTCCGCGCACTTGTAAAGTTGCCACCGTTCGGGATGAATGTCGGAGTAGCAGCAAGCGGCTGCGGCGTTCCGTAAATGTTTACGTCCTGGACGTTCCAGCCCGCCGTATACCCATCCGGCATCATAACGAACGTGTCCATGCTTTGGACATTGGAGTAGTCGGCCCAACTGGCAACCAGTTGGTATGTTAGTGAGGTATCAGGCAGGTCCCAGGCAGTGGCATCGGCTTGGTAGACCTGAACACCGGCGCCAGGTGTGAAAATGAACCTCATATAGGCCCATCCGGTTACATTGATCGATGCGCCGGCCGTGCCCGCGGTGAGACCGCCGCTGCTGTTATACGGCTGCATGAAACCGGAAGTGCCATAGTAATTAGAGGCGGTTGAGGCTTTCTCCACGTATGATTGTCCGGTGACGGAGTTCCGCAGGCCAAAATCAAACAGTTGACCCCACGCGCCTTGCTCAATGGAATACAACTGGAAGTCCACCTCAACCGGTGTTCCAAGCGCGGTGGCCCCGAAATCGACCGATATCGGGTTATTCTTATAGTAGCTGGTCAACCCATAATCATTGGGCCACGAATTATACCAAGTGCCGGCGGAGTCGACCCACGTCGCGCCGTTAACCGAATAGGTGGGGGGGCCAAAGTCGACGGTGGGCTGGAAGATGTCGCTGAAGATTACAGCCATATACAACGAGCTTTTCGTTGCACTGGGGTTGTATCCGGTCGCATAAGCTATAGCCTTGAGAGTCGTATTGACAAGCACTTCGGCGGATGCGCCGGAAGTAATTGCCGTGCCGTGGGTATTGGACGGCTGGCTTCCGTCTGTTGTGTAATAGATGGTTGCACCCGAAGTCGCGCAACTGATCGTTACGGTTATCGGATAGGCGCTCTGCGTGGCAGCAGAATCCGGGGCGTCCGGGCTGAATATCGGAGTAGCGGCGGGCGGCTGCGGCGTGCCGTAAATGTTTACGTCCTGGACGTTCCAGCCCGCCATAGACCCATCCGGCAGCATAACAAACGTGTCCATGCTTTGGACATTGGAGTAGTCGGCCCAACTGGCAACCAGTTGGTATGTTAGTGAGGTGTCAGGCAGGTCCCAGGCAGTGGCATCGGCTTGGTAGACCTGAACACCGGCGCCGGGTGTGAAAATGAACCTCATATAGGCCCATCCGGTTACATTGATCGATGTGCCGGCCGTGCCCGCGGTGAGATCGCCGTTGGTGTCATACGGCTGCATGAAACCGGAAGTGCCATAGTAACTAGAGGCGGTTGAGGCTTTCTCCACGTATGATTGTCCGGTGACGGAGTTCCGCAGGCCAAAATCAAACATTTGAGCCCACTCGGCTTGGTCAATGGAATACAACTGGAAGTCCACCTCAACCGGTGTTCCAGGCTTGGTGGCCCCGAAATCGACCGATATTGGGTTATTGTGATAATAGCTCGTCAACCCATAATCATTGGGCCACGAATTATACCAAGTGCCGGCGCTGTCGAGCCACGTCGCGCCGTTAAGCGAGTAAGTGGGGGTGCCAAGGCTGCCGCCGCTGCTGCTGCTGAAGATGTCGCTGAAGAGCAGCGACCCATTGATCGTCTGTGCATTGGCTGCCCCGCTCAATACGATCGCAGCGCAGACAAACAGTATGATTCTCCACCGTGTCCCATTCTCTCTCATTCGTGTCCGATTTTCTTTCATTGCGAATTCTCCTTTCAAAATGCCGCTGACTCGCACCGGCCTCCGGAACCTTGCCACCGAGCCTTCACTCGCCGGCGCTGTGCTCGTGCTTATCGTGCGGGCTTGCCTGCCAAGAGCAATGTGCGTAGGCAAGCCCGCAATGCGACCGAACAGCCATGCAACCCGTGGCTGTTCCAATCAGATGGCCCGCTGCGCCGCTAGGCTTTTCTTCTTCGGATACCGAGCAAGCCAACGAGTCCCACGGCCATAGCCAGGAGGCCGCCAGGCTCCGGAACAGCCGTCGTTCCGTAAATGTTTACGTCCTGGACGTTCCAGCCCGCCATAGACCCATCCGGCAGCATAACAAACGTGTCCATGCTTTGGACATTGGAGTAGTCGGCCCAACTGGCAACCAGATGGTATGTTTGTGAGGTGTCAGGCAGGCCCCAGGCAGTGGCAGCGGCTTGATAGACCTGGACACCGGCGCCGGGTGTGAAAATGAACCTCATATAGGCCCATCCGGTTACATTGATCGATGCGCCGCCAGTGCCCGCGGTGAGACCGCCGCTGCTGTTATACGGCTGCATGAAACCGGAAGTGCCATAGTAATTAGAGGCGGTTGAGGCTTTCTCCACGTATGATTGTCCGGTGACGGAGTTCCGCAGGCCAAAATCAAACAGTTGACCCCACGCGCCTTGGTCAATGGAATACAACTGGAAGTCCACCTCAACCGGTGTTCCAGGCTTGGTGGCCCCGAAATCGACCGATATCGGGTTATTGTGATAATAGCTCGTCAACCCATAATCATTGGGCCACGAATTATACCAAGTGCCGGCGGAGTCGACCCACGTCGCGCCGTTAACCGAATAGGTGGGGGGGCCAAAGTCGACGGTGGCCTGGAAGATGTCGCTGTATACCAGCGGCGCGCTGATCTGGGCGCCAGCGGAGCCTCCTATTACCAGTAACAGAGATACTACAAGAATCAGATTCACTAGCTTAGACATTTCTTTTTCCTCCTAAATAGTGTTTGGCATACCGTCACCGGTTATCCGGAAGACGGGGTCTGATTATGCCGCTGCCGGTCATAAGCCTCGATCTTACAGCATTGCCGGACTTTCAGCGGCATAAACAAAGTCCAGCTTTTACAACCGCAACAAGCGGTTGTCAGTGTATTAACAATCCAAGTCGTATTCCTCCTTTCAGTTGAGCATCCGTAAGAGCTCAGGGATAACGATTACAACATCTCAATTGATGTCATTCCGAACGCACGTGAGGAATCTCAACCTATCGAATGAGTCTCACCGATCGGAACATGCGTCTGACCGCAAGGTTGATATTCCTCGCTACGCTCCTAAGAAACCCTCTTCGGAAGAGCGCGGAAGCTGCTTAATGCAGAGGGCACTAGCACAACGATTACGTCATCCTGAGCCCTTCGGCTTCGCTGCTCAGGGTAAACTCCGGCGAAGGATCTGCTTTTACATTACGGCATAGATCCATGCGGGAGCTAAAAGCAGATTCTTCGTTCCTCAGAATGACGTGTTTGCAGCGTTGGTGGCAAGAGCGCCGCGTGCTTGCCAGGCAACAGACACGTCGGGCATGCGTTTCTTTCCAATGTAACGGCGACAGCGTCGCCGTTACTTGCTCGGAATGACATATGCGGTGACACGTACTCACAATTCGAGAGCTGCTACGAGCATTCGACAAAGTAGCAAGAATGTCACACTAAACCTTTGCTCCGCAAGTGGTCCCTATGACGAGGCGCGGCTGCAAGAGTGTGTTGCGTTTCATAGACTCGTCATTGGGATCATCTCGCATAAGCAGCGAAAATGCCTCGGAACCTATTTTCTCCCAAGGCTGCGCGACATGGGTAACATACGACAACGATGGATTCTCGTCGACGTCGCCACCAACAAGCGCGATGTCGTCCGGAACTCTTAGTCCCAGATCATCGAGAGCCTTGATGGCGCCATAGGTAAACGAGAACCAGGGTGCTGCGAGCGCTGTAAATGCCTTGCGGTTATTGGTCAGTTTCTCGACGACGGCATCATGCACCGGAATGGCACTGTTGAAAACAGGGATATCGATGGTCAGTTTCTCGTCAAATTCGATATCATAGTCCCGCAGAGCCATCTTATAGCCCCGGAGGCTATCGCGTCCGGAAGTGTCGTAGCTTCCGGGACACGCGAAACATATCCGCTCGTGTCCCAGCATGACAAGGTGTTCAGTGGCCATGTATCCCATTCGCACTTTGTTGCACATAACACACGGAACATCCAGCTCCGTGTTGTATGTATCGAGCAGGACCACTCTTTTCCCTGTGTCACGAAGTTGTCTGATAAGGCCACCGTATTCCGAGTCGAATGAGTCCTTATCGAACGGCAAAATAAGCACTCCCGCCAGGTCTTGCCTCATCAGGTCACGAATGATCTGCCTTTCTCGCTCATTGCTATACTCGCTGTTGTTTATCACTACCAAACGCCCTTGCTTTGTGGCAGCTCTTTGTATTCCCTTGATGACATTCAAGTTCATGAATATATCAAGATTAGGAAGGACCAGGCCTATCAACTGGGATTTATCGGTGTTAGCGACACGTGGATCCGTCGTCTTCGTAATAAATGTGCCTCTGCCCCTTTGCCGGACGACGAAGCCTTCCCGCTCCAGATCCTGCATTGCGCGGCGCACAGTGTCCCGATCCACGCCAAATTCATCCGAGAGTCCGCGTTCGGGTTTGAGCTTATCGCCCACCTGTGAACTCGATATCTGGTCTAGAATCTGCTGGCGAACGCTGACATACAAGGGAGTCAGTGGCCTTATGATAACCTCGCTCATAGTCTGTAATGACCTTCCAATCAGCAACTTGGTGGGTGTACCAACCACCTATTCGGAGTATACCCCACTAATTATGGCTTGTCAAGGGGTAATTTTGAGGTAATCCGAAAAATAATCAGTGAACGCGGGGGATCTTTCGCGGCGCTGGGCAACGCTTTTGTCCGCTTGCTCGTGCTCGTTTTCAGTTTCTCGTGGGTATATTCCCTGCTGGTTGCAGCGGGGACGGTAAATTTAATATGTGTTTGGCCTAAAATTACTCCAAACCCATTGACATTACGCAGTAACTGAGGTATATAGTAGAATAGGTGGTGTTGGTGGGCTGCCAATCCAGCGGTTGCGGCCAATGCGACATTAGGGGCAGTTTGAAGGCTAAAGGAAGTTCGGTGGGGACATTCCGCCGCCGGAAAGGAGGATATGCGAGGCAATGGTGTCGTATTCTGAAATGGATAACCTGACTTGCGCATGTGGTGCACGCGAAGGAGATGCGCAAGTCGATTTCGACGTTACAGGTACCGATCAAGACTGGTAAGTGCTCACCCTTCCGAGGAAAAACTCCGCCAGTGCTGAGTAGGGCCGGTTTGTGGCCCGTATCGAAGCGCGACTGCCCTTCGATACACCTCGCTAACGCTCGGCACTCAGGGCTGGCGGGTTCTAACCTTCCTGGGAGTGAGTTGTTACCAAGACTGAGCACCCACAGGGCTCCCCATATCTGGGAAATCCCGGATGAAATGAAAGGTGTGAAATGAAAGCAAATATGTCAGTGTTTCAAGTGAGAATTCGAGCTTTATGCTTCACTTTGTGGTCAATAGCACTGCTCTCACTCAGCGTCAGTTCCTATGCCACAAAAACTATACTCGATTACTTTACGACAAACCAGGCGCCTTACTTGAACGCCGATTCAGGGGGAGCCACCGGCACGTATTCTTGGGTACATTCAGGAGGCTACAGCGGGGGGGGGGAACTGAAGATCCAATACTCATTCCCCGCCGGTTCAGGGTACAGCGTATGGCGCGAAATACCTTCGCCATCCCTTACCGGATTGGAAACCGGTTTGAGCTTTATGGTCAAGGATGCGTCAGGATCCGAGTGTTACGTCCAAGTCATAGACAGCACGGGCCAATACCATTGTTTTTCTTACAGTATGAATAGCTCCGTATGGCAAAACATACAGGTCCCACTGCAAGGAAGCAACACACAATATCACTACGGTGGCGCCAACGATGGGATAATCCATACTCCAGTGTCTGAAATCGATATCGGCGCATGCAAACGCAATAACACTTCCGGCACGATGTACTTGGATCAAGTATATGTCTACACTAACACGGACGTATTAGACAGCTTCTCGACAAACCAGGCGCCTTACCCAAAGACTGATTCAAGTGCAACCTCAACCTATTCCTGGCTTTCTTCAGGCGGAGTAAACGGTGGAGGAGCGCTGCGGATCCAATACTCATACCCCGGCAGCTCAGGGTACACGCAGTGGATCTACACTCCTTCTCCCGCGCTCACAGGAAAGGAAACATCCTTGAGCTTCTGGGTTAAGGATACCGTGGGCAGTACGTGCATGGTAAGCCTGGTCGATTCCACGGGACAAATGCTGATATACCAGTTCCCTTTGACAAGTCCCAATTGGCAGAAAATCCAGATTCCGCTCATCGGCGGATCGTCCAGTGAATGGGTTAACGGAGATGCGGTTGTTCATCCTCCGGTATCTACTATTGAAATAGGCCCTATGCTGGCGACTGCCACATCTGGTGTTATGTGTATATCTGATTTGTGTGCCTACAATGGAAATGAAGCTGTCAACATAGACCTTTCCTTAGATCAAGGAGCTGCCACATACCGAGCATCGGGTGTACTGAACTTCGACTCGAACACAAATGATCCGCCTAATTCAATGGTCACCCCGCTCAAAATGACGACGGCCAAGGGGGCTATGACTGTCAATTCCGGGCAAGGAATGTTCCCCGCCGCCGCTCGACTCACCGGATTGGGTATGCGCATCCAGGTGTCACTCAATTCCTGTTACGCCTCCCCACCATTTCCCGGTGACAACGGAGACTGGACGGACTGGGAGAATGCCGTGAGCAGTACGCTCACCACCGCTCTTACTACGTATTGCGCATATAAATTTGAATGGGACATCTGGAATGAGCCCAACAATACTTGGACTCCGAGCATAGATCAGTTCAATCAGATGTGGCTCACGACCTACAACCTAATCAGGAGCACGTACCAATCCTATGGGAAGACTACAACGATTATTGGCCCGAGTTATGGCGCGTTCCAAGAAACGTCGATGCGGAACTTCCTCTTGTTTTGCAAAGCCAACAACTGTCTGCCCGATGTACTCGATTGGCACGATTCAGGCACGTTGATCCCGAACGAAGTTGCCTTTATGCGATCTTGGATGTCCGCCAATGGGATCAACATCTCTCGCGTCGGCATGAACGAGATGATTGCGCCACAATATCAGGTCGATCCCGGTCCAAATGTCTGGGATCTGGCTATGGGAGAGCAGGCCCAGCTAGACATGGGATGCAAGTCATGCTGGGCAGAGCAACCGCCGCAGTACGACAACTGCAACAATGATTCACTAAACGGGCGGCTGGGCACAGGCTTACTGCCGCGGTCCGTATGGTACGCATACCAGGGATATGCTAACGTAACCGGTCGTCTTGTGGGCGCTGCCACCAACGGCGCCAGCGTTGTCGCTATTGCCGGACAGGACCCATCCGCCGCCGCGGTCAACGTGGTGCTGGGAAGAAACCTTCCCGAAGGCAATCACGTCGTCTTGCAAAACTTCCCCCTCAGCCAGGCGCCTTACTCGCAGATCGATTCGGGGGGAGCTACCGCCACGTATTCCTGGGCGCGAACCGTACCTTACACGTTTCCTTACAATATCTTCACTTGTCTCAGCATAGCCTACCAGTTCCCAGCAGGCCCGGCCTACTCTGCATTCGCGATCAACACAAGTGGTCTTTTGAATGGAAATGAGACGTTTCTTAAGTTCTGGGTGGAGGACACTGTAGGGTCACAGTGCCTCGTCCAAATGGTAGACGCCACAGGCCAGACTCACCAGTGGGTGTTCCCTTCGTTGAATTACTTCAGCCAAATCTCCGTGCAAATGCTGGGCGGCACAGACCAATCTCACTGGGGTGGAGCTAACGATGGAGTGATTCATACTCCGGTCAATGAGATATACATCGGTCCATATAACAGCGGGTTTTCCAGTGGGACTATGTGTATCGCCCAGATTGACGCGTGCTACAATAATTCGGGTGTGGATGTGATCTTCAACAACCTGAGCAGCCTGGCGTTCCTGTCAGGAGCAACATCGGTGAACGTGGTTGCAACCCCAATTCAAGATTCGGGTACAATGTGGTAAGCGCGCCTTCGCCGTCTATCAATGCCACATACCCTGTCATCAACAACTCGGTACTCTGTGACACTGCCCGGCATTCGGTGATACGGATGCATACACAGTAAAATTAACGAAATAACTGACCCAAACTCGCTAGGTTAAGGTCCGGGTTCTGATGTGAACCCGGACCTTAAATTTCGGCAATCTCCAGTTGGCGGTTGCCATAACTACGATTATATGAGATATAGAAAAGCCAGGAACATACCAGAGAGCCTGGCGTTATGAAAGGGACTAAGGAAATGTGTAACAACGAAACATTGAGCGCGGCGTCGATCTGTGTAGAATTTGACAGAAGCACACGAGGGGTCACCGTTTACGGCGGACAAGACCGGCGGCGGCTCCTTTTAGCGCCGGGTTTGGACATCCTATCGCCGGTGATCGATGGCGAGTCGGTGGTGTTGACTCTTTCGGAGCTGATCTGTGATGGTAGTCAAGCTGTCTTGTCGTTCAGCGGCAGCGGGGTTACTGAGTTCAAGCTGACATTGGAGGCCGCCGCGGATCGAATCGACGTCAGTTGCTCGTTTCGAGCGCCCGATCGCTCGTGAATTGAATGCGCTGAATCTGTTCCCTTCGGGCACTAAGGTGGACTTCTATGATCTCGTCAACTTTCGAAATCGCCACCATACGCCAAATACCTGGCCTGAACTGAACTTTGGCGGCAGTGGGTTCAAAACGGATACCTACTCACGTGATTGGCAGTTTGCGCCGCACCCTACGATGTTCGTGCTGAGGCAAAACGACCTGAGCATGTTCTTCGGCGCATTGGATCTTCCAATGGCGTTTGGAATGTACATGGAAGTCGAGGATGTGCTGGTAAATAAGTGGTTCTTGAACTACGGCCCCGCTGGCTTTGGGCAGCAACTCGCTTGCGGTGAGCAGTTCATCTCGCCGCGGTTTTCCATGTTCATTGACGAAGGCGCCAGTGTACACGAGACGGTTGCGCGCTACACGCGTATTCTGATTCAGGAAGGGCTGATTCCTGATCCGGCAGACAAACGGAGGTTTGTGTGGCACAAGGAACCTGTATACTGCACCTGGAACGACCAGATATCTGTCGCCGGCACGGAAGTCCCCGCTGATCTCAAGGAACAGGTCGGGTTGGAAGGCGCCCTGTTGGAGGTTATGGATGATAGCCTGGTCCGGCGAGCACTTAACGTCATAAGAGATGAAAACTTGCCTATAGGGATCATTATCATAGACGAGGGCTGGGAGGTGACTCGAGGCCAGTGGGAGCCGCATCCGCGCAGGTTCCCCGACTTTCGGCGGCTAATCGATGACATCCACGCCGTCGGTCTCAAAGCGGTGGTCTGGTGGAACTGGGCGGAGTTGTACGACGATGCCGAAGTCGACGAAAGGCATCTCTTTGCAGGCGGGAAGCGCAACATGGTGGGGCTTAGACTCCGCGACTACTCAAACCCTGCCACTCGGGAAGAATACCTCAAACCGTTGTTCCACAAGCTATTCTCGGCCGAGGATGGCTGCTATGACCTGGACGGCGTGAAGACCGATTTCCTCGCGGAGAAAGTGTATCCGGACTTCCCGCTTTTCGACCCAACCTGGCGTGGTGAAGAGAACTACCACCTGCATATAACCAGGTGCTTCTACAAACTGATGAAGTCGATAAAACCAGACGCCATGCATATGGGTTGTGCGGGGCATCCTTATCTCGCCGACTACATCGATATCAACCGGACTTACGATGTTTGGCGCAATTACGTCGAGCATCTTACCAGAGCCGAAATGCTGGTATGCACTACTCCCGGCTGCCCCGTGAGCACCGACCTGTGCAACTCCAACGATATGACAGAGGACTGCTTGCGGGCTGCGCGTGATCGAGGTTATTCGGTTCAGTTAGGCCAACTCCTGAAAATGCGGACTGACCATTTCGCGGCTGTTGAGGACCCGACCCCCGACTTCTATGAGATGCTGCGCCGCGGGCTTCGTGACTTAGCCTATGTGCAGGCCGCCAGCCAAATGCAAGGAAGCTCGTAGCAGCCCCCCGGCGAGCCGGCCAGGAGAACTGCTCTCCGCCCCGGTCGCGTATCCCGTGAAGTCAGTGTAGTAGGTATTGGGGGCAATGGATGCTGCATAACCAATTCCAATGTTACATGTTATCCTGGCTTTGTCAAGAGCCTGGCCGGCAAATTCAAAAAAATATTTCTGAGCTTGTCTGAGCTTCGCCCGCGAGCGTATAATGAATTGCAGCATAAGATGGGAGCACTCGAATGCCGGCGGCGGATTACGTCGTGGCCCTGGCTGGCACGGCGATCATAATATTCATTATGTGGTTCTTTCTGGGCAAGAGAGCGGCGGCAAGCGCCCAGGAGACGCCGGGTGTTTCGGGAAAGTGGTTTCCCGAAACAATGGGGGCCCACCTGGAGCTTGCCATCGGCGGCATACACTGCCCGAGTTGCCTGCTGGCGATCGAACGGGTGCTTGCCGGAACCCCCGGAGTTAAAGAGGTCGCCACGAACTTCGACACCGAGCGCGCCAAAGTCGCGTACAATGCCAGGCTCGTCTCGCCGGCCGCGATCGTGAGCCGGGTCGAGAATCTCGGCTACTCCGCCCTCCAGGTCGAGGAAGAAGGAATCGAACCCCCCGAGGACGCTCGGAGCCTGGCCGATGCCGAGATAAGAGACCTGCGCACCCGCCTGACCGTCTCGGCGGCGCTCACTGCTTGCGTGCTGATCTTCTCCATGGCCCTTCGCGCGGCGCCTCCCTCGCCGATGGTATACATCGAGCTGGTCCTGACCGGCATCGTTTTGTTCTGGGCGGGGTCACGAATATTGAGGAGCGCGTGGGCAAGTGTCAGGAACCGCGCCGCCGACATGAACGTCCTCATCGCGACCGGCACGCTTGCGGCCTTCATCTACAGCGGGTTTGCGGCGCTCGCGCCCGGAATGCTGGGGCACGTCTATTTCGAGACCGCGGCTGTCATCATCACCCTGATCCTCACCGGCAGGTTCCTGGAGGCGCGCGCGAAGAGTCATACCTCCGATGCCATCAAGAACCTCCTCGGTCTGCAGGCGAGGACCGCCCGAGTGGTGAGCAATGGCCGGGAGGAAGATATTCCGATAGAGGAAGTGCGCGCCGGGATGAGCGTGATCGTCCGCCCCGGCGAAAAGATCCCCGTGGACGGGGTCATAACCGAAGGCTCATCGGCGGTGGATGAGTCGATGATTACCGGTGAGAGCCTCCCCGTGGAGAAGCAGGTGGGCAACGAGGTGATCGGCGCCACCATCAACAAGACCGGCGCCTTCACATTCAAGGCAACCAAGGTGGGCAGGGACACCGTGCTTGCGCAGGTCGTGAAGATGGTCCGGCAGGCGCAAGGCTCCAAGGCCCCGATTCAGAAACTGGCGGATGTAGTTGCCCGGCTATTTCGTGCCGGTTGTCCTCGGCATTGCCGTGGCCACGTTCGTGATATGGTTTATCTTCGGCCCCGCCCCGTCGGTGGGCTTCGCGGTCAGCGCCTCCGTCGCGGTCCTGATCGTAGCCTGCCCCTGCGCCCTGGGCCTGGCAACGCCGACTGCCGTCAGTGTGGGGACGGGCAGAGGGGCGGAAAGCGGCGTGCTGGTGCGCGAGGCGCGGGGCCTGGAGACGGCAGGCAGGATCACATGCATCGTTCTCGATAAGACCGGGACCATCACCGAGGGCAAGCTTGCCTTGACCGATATCGTGCCGGCTGCCGGATGGGAAGAAAGCGAAATCCTCGGAATCGCGGCGGCGTGCGAGCGCGGCAGCGAACATCCGGTCGGCCAGGCGGTGGTCAGCGCCGCGATAGACCGCGGGATACCCCTCGATCGAGCGTCGAACTTCCAGGCAGTGCCCGGCGGGGGTCTGCGGGCCTCGGTGGACTCGAAGCAGGTCCTGATCGGCACCCAGCGGTTCGTGAGCGAAGCCGGCGTCGATACGGCCGGCCTCGAACCAATCGCCGCTGAACTTGGCGCCCAGGGAAAGACAACAGTGCTCCTCGCGGTCGACGGGGCGGCGGCTGGAGTGCTGGCGGCCGCGGACAGGGTCAAACCGTCATCGGGCCCCGCCATCTCCCGGCTGAAAGAAATGGGCATGGAGATCGCGATGATCACCGGCGACAATGCCCAAACCGCGGAGGCAGTCGCGCGCGAGGTCGGAATCGATCTGGTAATCCCTGAGGTGCTTCCCGGCGAAAAGGCATCGAAAGTCAAGGATTTGCAGGCCCAAGGAAAACTGGTGGCGATGGTGGGCGACGGCATCAACGATGCCCCCGCGCTCGCCCAGGCGGACCTGGGAATCGCGATAGGCACGGGGACCGACGTCGCCATCGAATCGAGCAGCATCACCTTGATCGGCGGCGACCTCAAGGGCGTGGTGATTGCGATTGCGCTCTCGCGAGCCACCATTAGAAACATCAAGCAGAACCTGTTCTTCGCGTTTATTTACAATACCCTCGGCATCCCGATCGCGGCGGGAGTGCTTTATCCCGCTCTCGGCGCGCTCCTGAACCCCATGATCGCGTCGGCCGCAATGGCGGCAAGCTCTCTTTCGGTGGTCAGCAACGCTTTGCGGCTGCGGAGGTTTAGGGCGGAAGGAACGGGTTAAATGTTAAAAGTTAAAGGTTAAAGGTTGGGAAAGGAACCTTCGTGAGCAAATCAAAACGGCTGATGTGGCTGGATGCCGAGGCCAACTTGTGGGAGCTTTCCACGCGGGAAGGCGTCAAGCGGACTATCGCCAGTTGCAAGGCCGCGAACATCGACATAGTGATTGTGGATGTGAAACCGCTCGCCGGTGTGGTCCTCTACAACTCCCGGATCGCGCCTCGGATATCGATCTTCAAGCGCGCCGCCTACCCCGCTGCTTACGACCTCCTGCAGACAACGATCGAGGAGGCGCGTAAGGCCGAAATAAGCGTGCACGCGGCCGTCGACGTCTTGAGCGAAGGCTCGCCGATAATGCCCGGCGGGCCGGCATTCGACCATCCCGACTGGCAGTGCATCCAGCTCCAACCAGAGGAAGAGGCGCCGGTCTTCAAGCGGGTCGGCAAATTGGACAATGTCCACGGCGCCATGTTCGTGAACCCGCTTCATCGGCAAGTTCGGGCTTACGAGATGGGCGTGATCCGGGAGATATGCCAGTACGATATCGACGGCATCATCCTGGACCGAATGCGCTACCCGAACCTGTACGCGGATTTCAGCGACCTCACGCGAAAGGTCTTCGAACGGAGCATCGGCCGCGAGGTGGAACGCTGGCCGGGCGACATTCTGACCCGAAATGCTCCACCGGCACAAGAAGTTCGCGGCCCGCTTTTCAAGCAGTGGCTGAGGTTCAGAGCGCAGGTGATGCGCGACTTTCTCGCCGAGGCGCGACGCGCGGCAAAATCCGCCAAACCGGATGTGAAGCTGGGAGTCTACGTAGGATCCTGGTATACGACGTATTATGATGTCGGCGTTAACTGGGGCAGCCCCGAGCACACGGAGTCGCTCGACTGGTGGCCCGAGGGCTACGAGCAAACCGGTTTCGCCGACCTGGTGGACTATCTATGCACGGGCTGCTATTACCCTCACCCCACCAGGCGGGAAGCGGCGTCGAGCCGGCCAGGATGAGTGGGCCAGCGTGGAGGCGGCCGGCGAAGAGTCCATGCGCGTGGTCGAGGGCGCGGCGGTGGTCTACGGAGGCCTGTACCTGCGCCAGTATCAAGACCGGCCCGCGGATTTCGTCAGAGCCATCGAGGAATGCGAGCGCACGACGCAAGGGTGCATGCTCTTTGACCTGGTCTACGTGCGCGAATACGGATGGTGGGACATTCTCTAAATTTTGAATTGGGGAAGGGGATTCCACTAGCCGGTGGCAATGGTCAATTCAAAATTTACAAATTCAAAATTTCAAAATTACACGTAAAGGTCCGTATCCCAAATCGACGCCAGCCTCCGAGGGAACCGCAGCCACGCCCTAACCCACGTTGCTCGCGTTTCGCCGCGACCCGCGGGCACGCGGATCAGCACTCTAATCGGGTATTTGCACATCTTTTTCGTCCTCCACCATGACAATATGCAACCCGCGTGCCACACCGCCACGTACGATTTGACAGGAAAGACGTCGCAGCGGAATTTTGAATTTTGAATTCTAAATTTTGCCGATCATGCATACTTCGCGGGCATACGCCCGCGAAGCATCAAGGGCGGAGGGTGGATTGGGTTGCTTCTATGCCGAAGCATAAGAATTGTCGTTCCCGCCGCATAGTGGGGTTCTGGTTACTCGTCACCCGCGAAGGGAATTTCCGTCCGGACGGCGAACCGTTACGCATACGACCGAAGGTGGTATCATAATGACTCACAATGCGCGCGTGCTCTGTCTTGCCGGCGATTTGGACGTGATCCACGAAATGCGAATGGTGAATGCCGATGAGACCGGCATTCGACACATGCTTCCCAAGACGCGGTTTTATGTCGTCAAACTCGAGCGCGTCCGCAGGCCGGTGGCTCATATACTGAAGGAAACATTCCTCTCGAACGGTGGGGAGGCCGTGATCGACCAGAAGGTGATCATAGCCGCCGTCGACAGCACGGACGTGCTGCTCTCTGGATCGCGCAAGCATTTGCAGAGGGCGATCCAAGCTCTGCTGGAACAAGGTCTCGGATGTAAGGAGCTTGCCGGCGAGATCGAGGCCGCGATTCGTCACTTCGACTCGGTTGCAAACGTTGTCGACCCCGGCGCCGTGGCGGACCCTCGTATCGCGGGCCTGTTCGGAAAAATCGGCGCGCGGACCCTGATAATGGGGGTCCTGAATGTCACGCCGGACTCGTTTTCCGACGGCGGCAAGTTTGCAAACCGCGAGGCCGCCGCGCGGCGCGCGATGGAAATGGTCGAGGAGGGCGCCGACATCATCGACATCGGAGGGGAATCGACGCGCCCCGGCTCGCAAGCGGTCTCCGCTCCTGATGAGATCGCGCGTGTCGTGCCGGTGATCGGCGATATCGCGGGCAAGGTGGGTATCCCGATTTCGATCGACACTTACAAATCCTCGGTCGCGAGCGCCGCGCTGGATGCCGGCGCGCTTATCGTGAACGATATCAGCGGGGCGGCTTTCGACCCCGAAATGCCCGCCCTTATAGCTCGCCGGCGCTGCCCGGCGATACTCTCGCACATCCAGGGCACCCCGAGGGACATGCAGCTTAATCCGACATACACCGACCTGTTGGGCGAGATATGCGCATATCTGCGCGAACGGATCGAGGCCGTGGCGGACGCCGGCGCCGACAAGCGGATGCTGATCGTGGACCCCGGAATGGGTTTCGGAAAGACCGTCGAACATAATCTGGAACTGCTGCGGCGTCTTCGTGAAATCAAGTCCATCGGCCGCCCGGTCCTGATCGGCCCCTCGCGCAAGGCCACAATCGGCAAAGTCCTCGGCGGCCTCCCGCCGGAAGATCGCCTCGAAGGCACCCTCGCGGCCGTCGCCATTTCCATCGCCAACGGCGCGGACATCGTTCGGGTACACGATGTGAAGGCGGCCGCGCGGGCTGCCAGGATGGCGGACGCGATCGTTAGAGTTGGTTAGTTTTGAACCGCTGAAGGGATGAAGGGACATGAGGCGTTGAAGCCTCGATTCGGTAGAAACCTCTCTTGATGTGTGGCTCTTCAGCGACCCCGGATCATCGACGAAGCAAGCTTTGCGAGTCGAAGTTCAGCGTCTCATCCCCGTTCATTCCTTCAGCGGTTCAAAGAAGCACGCCGGTAATGCTACCTGATTTTCAGTATTTTTGCCAGCCAATCATTGACAGAACCTACCAAATGGGTTTACAATTGCTTACGTTCGGCGTGCATTATTTAACCTTGGGGGGATGGGAAGAATGAAGAGAATGGTAATCGGCGATTGGATGCCGCGACTGCTGCTGGCGACGGCGCTGGTCGCGATGTCGGCGGGCGCGTCGGTAGCCCAGAGCAATTCGCTCGGAATCCCGGACTCGGAATACCAGGCGCTGGTCGCGCTGTATAACATCACGAACGGGCCGGGCTGGACGAACAATTCCGGCTGGCTGACCAGCAGCGGCGAGTGGTACGGCGTCACCGTTATAAACGGCCACGTGGTCAACCTGACCCTCGGGTCCAACCAACTGAGCGGGACAATACCGCCTGAACTCGGCAACCTCACGGATCTGTCCTACTATCTGGACCTGTCCAACAATCGACTTACCGGGACAATACCGTCTCAACTCGGCAGCCTCACAAATCTCCAGTGGCTGGTCCTCAACTCCAACCAACTGAGTGGGACAATACCCTCTGAACTCGGCAACCTCAGTAGTCTAACATGGCCGGGCCTCGACACCAACCAACTGAGCGGGACAATACCCACTGGACTCGGCAACCTGACGAACCTGACGGACTGTGGCTCGACAGCAACCAATTGAGCGGGACAATACCATCTCAGCTCGGCAGCCTCACCAATTTGGTGTATCTGTTTCTCAACGACAACCAACTGACCGGGACGGTACCGCCTGAGACTCGGCAACCTCACGAACGTGCAGAACTTCGAGCTCTATGACAACCAACTGAGCGGGACAATACCCTCTGATCTCGGCAACCTCACCAATGTGCAGGATCTGGACCTCGGCAACAACCAGTTGACCGGGGCAATACCGCCCGAGATCGGCAACCTCGCCAATCTGGGGAGCCTGGAACTCTACTCAAACCAGCTAACCGGGTCAATACCGTCTCAGCTAGGCAACCATACGAGCCTGGGCATGCTGGACCTCAGTAACAACCAACTGAGCGGGACAATACCGTCCCATCTCGGCAACCTCACTAATATGTGGTTGCTGAAGCTCGACTCCAACCAACTGAGCGGGACGATACCGTCCTGGATCGGCAACCTCACAAGTATGTGGCTGCTAAACCTCTCGGACAACCAACTGAGCGGGACTATACCGACTAATCTCAACAACCTTACGAATCTGGCCCATCTGGAATTCGAATACAACCAGTTGACCGGGACAATACCATCCGAGATTGGCGACCTCACGGGACTGACGGACCTGGAACTCGGCCACAACCAACTGACCCCCGAGCCGATACCATCCTGGATCGGCAACCTCACCAATCTGACTGATCTGGAACTGGGCTCCGACCAACTGACCGGGACAATACCGGATTGGATCGGCAGCCTCACGGCTCTGACGGACCTGGAACTCGATTCCAACCAGTTGAGCGGCACAATACCATCCCAAATCGGCAACCTAACGGCTCTGACCGATCTCGTACTGAGCTCCAACCAGTTGACCGGGACAATACCGTCTCAGATCTGCAACCTCACGGCTCTGACCAATCTGGAGTTGGGCTCCAACCAGTTGAGCGGGACAATACCGTCCCAGATCGGCAACCTCACCGATCTGCAGGTGCTGCTCCTCGGAGGGAACCAACTGAACGGGACAATACCGTCTCATATCTGCAACCTCATCAATCTGGAGGGTCTGGATCTGTCCAACAACCAACTGAGCGGGGCAATACCGTCTCAGATCGGGAACCTCGCCAATCTGTGGATTTTCGACCTGTCTTCAAATCAGCTCGTCGGGGACATACCGGCCTCGATTGTCAACCTCGGCAACCTAATCAGCTCTTACGACCAATACTACACCAGCGTATCATACAATGGCCTTTCGTCTTCCAATTCGTCGGTGCTGGCGTTTATGGCGGCGGAGTTTCCCAACTGGCAAGACACGCAGACCGTGCCGACGACGGGCGTGTCGGCATCGGGTTCGACAATCTCCTGGACGCCTATCCCTTACACCAGCGACGCAGGATATTACGAAGTGGGGATCAGCCGGATCAGCGGTGGGCCGTACGCATTCAGCGCGCAGAACCAGACCGCGAGCAAATCCGCCTCGCAGGCTCACCGTGACCGGGCTTCTGCTTGGTGAAAACTATATCGTCGTTCAGACGGTAACCCCCGCCAACTCGAATAACCAGAACACGGTGACGAGCCTGCCATCCACGGAGATGCTGGTGGGGGTGGGGTTCAATAAGTCTTACCCTGACGGGACTTCCGTGGAAGTGCAGGGCGTCGTGACAGCCGCTTTCGCGGACTGCTTCTACGTTGAAAGCCCGGACAGGTCTTGGGGTATTAGAGTGGAGCCTTCGATGCGGTCCTCGACTCCCGGGACTGTGGAGGTCATGGGGACAATGGCAACCAAGCCCTCCGGTGAAAGGTTCGTCCAGGCGAGCAGCGCGTCGAGGACGGGTCCTGGGGCCTTGCTCCCGCTGGGCCTTAAGAACGCGGCACTTGGCGGCGGCAACTGTCTCTACAACGCCGCCACCGGCGCGGGTCAGTGCGGCGTGTGGGGACGCAAAGGCCTCAACAACATCGGCTTGCTGGTGAGGATTTGGGGCAAGGTGACGGCGGCAGGCCCCAACTGGTTCTATCTCGACGACGGCAGCGGAGTGGTCGACGGCACTGGAAATACTGGTGTATATGTCGATACCGAAGGCCAGAGTGTGCCGAGTGTGGGCGAGTATGTGTGCGTCACCGGCATTTCGAGTCCGCGACATGTACCTTGGCAATGTGGTCAACACACTGCTGGCTGCGAGCGTGTCGAGTGGCGGGCAATAAGAACTGAGCCGATGGGTTGCTCGACAATTGTAAGGCGCAGGGCTTTCCATTTTGACCCGAGCCGCTCGACCATGAACGTGAATGGGAAAATCTGTTCGGGTAGATTTGCAATCTGGCCGGTAAGGCACAATCTGGGCATCTCCGATGCCCGAAACGACGTCGTAATCCGAATGGTTGTGATGGGGCATTGCAAATCCCTAGGTTGACTGTTTCGGGCCGGATTGCAAATCCGCCCGAACGGATTACTATCCTTCTCTAAGTTTTGACAGCACGAACTCGCTTGCATGGCCAACTTTCATCGGTCTAAACCATCACTAAATATTAATTATCACCAATGATTGTACGCGGAAGGGTGACGGGTGTCAATCTGGAGGCTAGACATTGGAAGTTAGAGGTTAGAGGCCAGACATCGGGCGCTGGCCATTGCCTTCCCCCCTAAAGCGGCGCAGCCGCAACCAAAAGGGCTATCGCCGGAAAATCAATACAGCCTTTGCGCAATTCGGAAGGTCGGTGGTTTCCTCTTAGGCGCTCAGCGCCCTCCCAGAAACAATTTGTTGTCGCTAAGGCGGATTCGACGGCGCACCGCCTTTGGGTTTTCCGCTTTATGGTTGTTAAGGGATGGCCGATGAGCTATACTTGCTTTGCCTGGGCGGAGGGTAGGGCAACGCTGGGGAGATCTCCCGAGCGCCGACTCAGGTGTTGTTCAAGGGATGGGGGTGGAAATCTCCGCCCCCTCCAAATCATCCCTTAACAACCGAAAAGCGAAAAACCCGACCGCCTGCCTTGGTCAACTGCCACCGTAAGGTGGCCTCCAACTTCTAACCTCCAGAAGGGAGGGGCCGGGGGTGAGGCTGGAACGTTGCGCCTTCAATTCTCCGCCCTCTGCCCCGCGTCCGCCACTCTCGACTTCCTTCTGCGCGGGGAGAAAGCGGCGCACACGAAGAATGCGAGCGTCACCAGCAGCACTATGCTTGCGCCGGAGGCGACATTCAGCCAGTCCGATATCAAGAGGCCAAACACGCAAGCGCCCACCCCGAACGCCACCGCCAGCGCCATCATTTTCCTGAAGCTCTCCGTGAGCTGATACGCCGCCGCGGCCGGGGTGACGATCAGCGCCGAAACCAGCACGATCCCCACGACCTTGATCGAGACCACCACCGTTAGCGCCATCATCGTAATCAGCAGGAAATACAGCTTCTCGGCCGGCACCCCGGTCACCTGAGCCATCTCGGAGTCGAAAATGACGAACATCAAGTCCTTGAAAAATACCGCCACGCAGCCTCCGACCACCAGCGTAACTAACACCGTGGTCCACACGTCCCGCACCGTGACCGCGATTATGCTGCCGAACAAATAACTGAACAAATCCACCTGATAACCCTTCATCAGGCCGATTATCAAAATGCCGATCGCCATCGTCGATGAAAAGAAAATCCCGATCGCCGTATCTTCCTTGACGTGTCCGTGGCGGGAGACCAGGCCGATCCCCCACGCCGTCAGCAGGCAGAACGCAACCGCGCTCCAAACGGGGTTGACGCCCGCCGCCAGCCCGATAGCCACTCCCCCGAACGACGCGTGCGCTATTCCCGCGCCGATGAACGAGAGGCCCTTGAGCACCACGTAGACCCCTATTATCGCGCACAGGGTCCCCACCAGCACTCCGGCGACCATCGCGCGCTGCATATAGGAATAAGCGAAGATATCGAGCATTAGTGGTCCTCCACCACGATATGCGGCGCTTCACCGTGGTGCAGGAATGCCACGTTGCAGCCGTACATTTCGGCAAGCGCGCCGGAGCAGGTCACTTCGTCCGGCCTCCCGTGGGCCACGAGGGACTTGTTCAGGCAGGCAAGCTTGTCCAGATAGGAGGCGACCACGCCAACGTCGTGAGACACCAGGATCACGGTCACGCATTCTTCCTTGAGTTCGGCCAGCAGAGAATAGAGGCTGCCCGTGGTGGCGGCGTCGACGCCGGTGGTAGGCTCGTCCAGCAGCAGAAGCTCAGGGCCGCTTACCAGCGCCCGTGCTATGAGCGCCCTCTGGCGCTGCCCGCCGGACAGGCGCGCGATGGGCCTGTCCTTGAGGTCCGCGATTCCCACCTTTTCCAGCGCCTTCGCCGCGGCATCGCGGTCCTCGGGCCTGGGCCTCCTCGCGAGGCCGATGCGGCCATAGGTCCCCATGAGTACGGTCTCGTAAACCGTGACGGGGAAGTTGAGGTCGATACTCAGGATTTGAGGCACGTAGCCGATGCGCGATCTCTTATCCCCGAGCTGGTCGACCGGCCTGCCGAAGACCTCCACGCTGCCCGAGTCGGGCCTCAGGAGCCCAAGTATGAGTTTCAAGAGAGTGGTCTTGCCCGGCGCCGTTGGGGCCGATCACCGCCGTGAACTCACCGCGGTCTATCACGAGCGATATGCGGTCCAGCACCACGAGGCCGTTTATGCTCACCGTGACATCGTTTAGTTTTATCGCGGCAGTCGCATTCATTACTTGAGCGCCCTCGCCATCCGCGCAAGGTTCGTGCGCATCATCTTGAAGTAGTCGTAATCGGGCGGCTCGCCGATCGGGTTCAGATAGATCACCTTCGCGCCGATCTCATCGGCCACCACCCGCGCGGACTTCGGCGAAAACTGCGGCTCGGCGAAGATGGCTTTCGCCCTTATCTTGCGGGCCGTGTCCACTATTTTCCTGACCTCGGATGGCGAAGGCTCCTTGCCAGGGCTCGACTCGATGACGGCGGCCTCGGTCAAGCCGTACCTGCGCGCAAAGTATACCCACGCCGGATGAAATGCAACGAACGACTTCGAGGAGAACTTCTCGACCCGGCCGCGAATGTCGCGGTCGAGCCGCCGAAGCTCGGCAACCAGCCGGGCCGCGTTTTCGCGATAAGCACGCTCGTGTTTGGGGTCCGCCTTGACGAATCCGGCTTCGATGGCATTTACCTGGTGGATCGCATAGATCGGATCGTTCCAGACGTGAGGGTTGCCGCTGCCTTCGTCCCTTTCCGCCGGCGAGTCCGCGATCTTCAGACCCGCGGCTGTGACTATCACGATCAGCTTGGGGTTATCCGCGGCATCGACGGCCTTACCAGCCCAGAACTCCAGGTTGATCCCGTTCAAGACCAGCACTGAGGCATTGCTCAATACCCGCATCTGATCGGGGCCGAGCTGGTAGGTATGGGGGCTGGCGCCCGGCGGGACAAGCAGCGTGACATCCACCAGCTCGCCGCCTACGCGCGTCGAGAAGTAGTCCAGCGGGCCGATGCTCGCGGCCACGACCATTTTGCCATTTGCACGAGGCGCGCGGTGCCCGCATCCCGCCATCACGACCACCAGCGCGATAGCCGCCAGATATCTAAAGCAAGTCTTCATAATCGAGTGCATTCCTTTATCTTACTCGATTATTATAGCACCGATGGTCCGGGGTTTCCGAACCCCGGACGAAGTTCCCCGGGTTTGCAACCCGCTATCATGCCTCACGGTCCAAGTCTGGTCATCGCCATACCGAATGCACGACATTCACCTATAGAATAAGTCTGTTAACGGAACGCCGGACTGGGGGTTGCAAACCCCGGTAATTGGGTCCGGGGTTCGGAAACGCCGGACCATCGAATTTAGACTTCGGACCCGTGGCTGCCGTTCTCACCAGGGCTGATTTGTTACTTATTGCCCGACAAGCTGCACATCCGTCGCGTATATCCGCCTGCCGTATCCCAGGCCCGATGGGAAGCACGAGCTTATACCCGTGACCGTCACGAACTCCCCGGAGCGCTGAACGCGCTGGGGTCGCATATCACTTGCACTCCGACATTGGGCACAAAGTCAGTCGAGCTGCCGTCCAGGAGTCCCGCGCCGTCGTCGATGTACAGATAACCGCTGCCGATCTGAGTGACGCGGCCCCACGACCGAACCAACAGGCCGATATTGTCCGGTCCTCTGCTGCCGGTAACACCCGGCTGCAGGCCGAGTCCCGCCCCGCCAATTCTCGGGGTGGTCATTCCAAGTGGCCCGAGCAGTGAAGAACCGGGTTGGATCGAGACGCTAGAGGCCGTTATTTGCCTTTCACCCGACACCGTGTTTATCTGCCCCCTTACCGACACGAGTTCGCCCGGATTTACCGCGGCGTCTGAATCGACACGAATGCCCGACGATCGGTCTAATTCCTCGACGTAGAAGAAGCCGCCGAACGCCGCGGTCACCCTCTTCCCGCCCAACGATATTTGTGTGCCCTCGGCAGCCGACTTGGCGCCGGCAGCAGTCGAGGTCGCGGCGGATGTCGACGCGGACTGTATGTCTGACGGCTGCCGAACAAGGATTTGCCGCTCCAAGTGCCCCGCGGAGTCCGTAAAGCAGGAGCTGATACCCGAGAGCATTAGATACTGGCCAGGCACTATACCCCGTCGTATCGCATACCACTCGGACGCCGGTATTTGCCGCTGA
Organism: uncultured bacterium; assembly: GCA_963823885.1. Classification (GTDB taxonomy): domain Bacteria; phylum Armatimonadota; class UBA5829; order UBA5829; family UBA5829; genus CAWGNL01. Next base: position 23,553 of record CAWGNL010000031.1, on the reverse strand, counting down.
GTCGGTAAGAGTGCCGTCTGAGAGCCCGGAGCCATCGTCGATGTATAGATAGCCGTCGCCGACCTGGGTTGTCGTTCCCCAAATGCGCACCAGCAAGCCGATGTTGTTCAGCCCCGCCGCGTTTGCAATCCCAGCCTGCAGACCCAGAGCGCCCCCGCCAAGGCGGCGGCTGCCCATTCCAAGGGGCTGTATCGCCCCGGAGGTCGTGGCAAGCTGTACGGAATCGGCATCGATCGCCAGCTCAGCGCCTGAAGAGTCTAGCCGGCCGGTGACGGACACTCCAACCCCGACGTTGAAAGTTGTGCTCGTGTTCACCCTTATCCCTGACGAACGGTCCGCTTCCTCGACATACAAATAGCCGGGGAACGCCGCCGTCACGATCTCGGAGGGCAGATTAACCGCTGTGTCGTTCGGCGCCAGCTTCGCGGCTCCAGCGCTCAGGACCGACGGCTGCTCAAACGACGGGGCTTGGACCATCTGATAGCCAACGTTGTTCGCTGCGTCCATCTCGACAACGGTGTTTGAGCTGTTCGCGACGGCACAAACCTGGATGAACTGGACGGTCGATGGCTGCGAAAAAGTCCATAAGTAGGTAACATTCGTGCTTGCCCCGGCTGCGAGCGAGTCTACCGGACTTGTGCCGATCAGCGGGCCGCCAGGCGAACCCACATGCCAGGAGACATTGAAGCTGCCCGCCGCGAGCACACCCTGGTTTTCAATTGTCGTGGTGATTGCGACCGTGTTGGGCGAGGCGACCGTGCTCCACCCGGTAACAACGATCAGATCGGGCAGCACGCAGGTTGTCGAAGCGATATTGTTATTCCAGTTCCGATCATCGATGGTCATGTCCGGGTCTACCACCACATACAGCGTGTGCGATTGGCCGTCGGTCGGCACGGTCCAACTGGTCGATAGATTAGCCGATTGCCCTGCCGCCAGTGGCCCAGGGATGTCCTGCGCGGCTCCAATTTGGATGCCGTCGCTGTCAGGGTCGCCGTCATAGAAGACGACACCCACATCCGTCTCCGGAACGTCGCCCAAGTTTACCACGGTCGCCGTGATAGTCGCACTTGATCCTGGGGCCGGGTTTGCGGGGTTCACGGTGATGCCCGTCGCCGCGAGATCCTCCCCCAGTGCGTAATTCACCACGCAAAGGTCGGTTTCGCCCGGCTGCGGCATATTCTGCAGGTTTTGTATCTGTCCATTGATCGTCACATCGACTGGCCCGTAGACGGTCTGCGTGTTCAAGTAACCGATCACGAGTTCACTGCCGTCAAAGCCGAGCGACAGCGCGGTTTTTACATTCCCATCCTGAGTTAATTGCCGTGGCAGCGACTAACTGTCTAAATCGGCGTCGTAGAACGAAGCCACGATATCCACTCCCGCCGGCAACTGAGCGGCGTAGGCAATCGCGGCCCCGCCCGGCATAGTCACTCCGTCCAGCGTGTTCGCTGCGTTGGATATAGTATATTGGCTGTATACGGGCCGCGGGTTCCAGGTATCGAGGCGGCTATAGGTGAGCGTTCCTCCATAGCTCCAAACGCAGATCGGCACGCCGTTCGGCGCAACCAACACCGGAAGCGAATCGCCGACGCTGTCGCTTGTCACTTGCGTCGCCGACCCCCAGACACCGCCCGAGGTCGATATTTCGTAGAGTTCCTGGTCCGTGGTGGTGTCCAGTTCCCCATCCTCATCGACTTCGAACACCGCATACCCTTGTCCGGCTGAGTCCGCTGTAAAAGCAAGGCCCAGGATGCCCTTCAGCGCTGACCACAGGATTTCCGGGCTGCTCCATGCCGTGCCGGACCAGCCGGAGTACATCAGCATATCCCCGCTCGCCGCGTTTCCCGGCGCCGCATCGCCGGCGTTCTCAATCCACAGAATTCCCTGATTGGAGCCAAACACTACCGGAAGCGGATCGCGATCGACCACTGAGTTCGACGTGATCTGCCGCACCGCGCTCCACTGGCCGGTCTGGCGGTTCAGAAATGCCGCTGCTATGTCCAGGTATGGAGCGATCTGGCTCGGATTTGTGACCCCCGACACATTGCCTGTCACGTAGGTCCAAGCCGCCAACGCGGTGTTGGCATCGATTGCCACGATCTTCGGATTGCTTTCCGCCAACTGGTCGTCGGTAACCAGGTCCTGAGTCCACGATCCGCCAGAGAGGCAGAGGGAAGCGATGTCGGACGCGGCATACGAAGGCTTGCTTGGATCATACAGCGTGAACAACATCTCGGTTCCAGTCGAATCAGCCATAATGGACGGCCCGGAAAGTGGGGTCACGTTCTCGATTATCGTTTCCGCCCCGCTGTCCGCGGTCTCGTCCGCCGGCGTGGCGCTCATGGCTTGGACTGCGTCTGTGCTTGCCGGACGGTTCATCGCGCCGTAGTTGAGACAGCCCCGGCAAATCGGTTGCCAGGTGAGGGCGGCTGATGTTAGATTCGCCGAAGCTAGCGGGGAAGAAGAGACGCTGCCGCCACCGTCCCAGGTTACCTCAATGCCCTTCCGGGCCTGCCACGAGCGACCCCACAACGTCGCGGAAGCCCCCACGTAGCCGCTCATGGTCACGCTGTCGAACGTCAGCTTGGGGCAAAGCTCGCACTTGCGACTTCCCGAGACACCCGCATAGATGTACACCTCGGCATCTTCCCCAAAGTAGCCCGCCTGTCCCTCCAGACCCAAAGTCACGGCGCCTGAGACCGAATCGGTCCCTAGGAAACAGTTGCCGATCTGGAAGTTCGAGTAATCGCCTTCCAGCGATCCGCCCAGAGTCAGGTAAAGCCGAAGTTGGGGGCCTTTCAGAATGTCTCCTATGACGGGCAGGTCGATAAGTGGGTCAATCAACTCCCCGGCGCCAAGCACATCGGCCACAATTGGAACAACCTCCGCTCCAACGCCTATCTTCCCGCTCAACGACGCATTCCATGCGGGTGTGATGGTCGGGTTTCCATCTCCGGGAAAGGATACCGCCAGACTGGCGTCGAGTCCCAACCCCGCTTCACCAAGAATCTCGACGGGCGTCAGATCCAAACTTATGTCTAGGGTGGCTGTTCCACCCATCGATCCCTTTATGGTCCCCGCAACAGGGTCAAAAGAAATTTCATTTTCAAGGCCACCCGACAGATCACTGCTGAAATCGCCATCCTTCCACTTCCAGAGAGTAATCGACTCCTCATCTCCAAAGGTCAGTGCCGTTCCGGACAGCACCCAGGGAATGCCGCCTCCATACCAGGTGGTAACGATGCCTGGCATGGGATCGAATTACAATCCTGCGTTCGTAACTGTGCTGTTCCCCGCCGCATTGGTTACCTCGACCGTTACCTGCGATGCCTGGGCAATCGACGTCGGGGCAGGTATCGTCACTTGGGCGCTCGCGTTGCCACCGCCAAGATCCGTGATTGCGGCCGGATAGCTGCCGCCGTTAAGGTTGAAGTTGACCGAGCCCGCCGATCCGTTCCAGCTTATGTCCGCGGTGAACGTCAGCGACCCGGGCATCCCTGGTATGAAGTAGTTTCCCTGCGGCGACCGCACGTTGTAAGCAGCGGGAGCATTTGTGGCGCGGTTGTCTATCGTGAAGACGTTCGAATAGCCCGTGCTTGAATCCGCCATAGCCAACTGGGCCAACCCAAGCGCAAACATAACCGCGATAAGAACTACTATTCGCGTTTGTCGCATATCTTCCCCTCCAAGTTTTTCGCTTTTTGAATCGCTGAGGCGCGGAATCGGATGATTACGCGTCCCTTTGAATCGCTGAGCCGCCGAATCGGATGATTGCGCTGAAGGGAAGGGGACTCCATCCCTTCAGCGGACTCATTTCCCTCAGCGTCTCAGCGATTCAAACGTTGGCGTCTCAGCGATTCCGCGTACCCGAGGCTTCGGAACACTCCGTACCACCCCGGCCCGCGGCGCTTCTGTATTCGTCCGCCCATTGGGCGGCTCGGGAACGGGCCTTTAGTCTCGCCACGCACTCCACGCGCGTCCCTCTCGGAAGACGCATGCCCCGGCATCGGCAGACTTGCGGGCTAAACGGAACCCGTTGTTGTTGTAGTTGTTCGGGTTGTTGTTGTTGCGGTAGGCGCACCGGTAGTAGTTGTTGTTGTTGTTCCAACTACCGCCCCGCGGCACACGATAGCCCCGTTATGGCCCGTCCCACATTTGCTATGCGGCCTTGCGGCCCAGGACCTCGTCAAGCGTGACATGTCCATCTCGGACCGAATTGCACGCCCGAAGCACGTGGAGTTCCCACAACATCTCATCCTCGGGAAACTCACACCGCATATTCTGCTTTATTGCCTCCAAAAGGTCATCCGATATTCCCGCTTCCCGCGCCGCAAGCTCATAGTCAAAATATCTCATTGCCCTCAACCTCACAGTTCCGGCGGCGAAAGAATTTCTATCGACGGCAGATCCAGGATGGTGTTCGCCTCCGCCACCCGCGCCCGCTGGCGCCTGTTAACCAGATGTTTGAAGTTCCACGATACTAGAATGTCCTGGCGCGTCAAGACCGATACCGCCAAATGAAGCGCGTCGCTGTACATCGATGGCGTAAACAGCCCCCGTTGGACGTAGAGTCGCGCCAGGTCGCGTGCCTCCGAGTCTACTTGCATCTGTGTGGTCTGTCCAATCAGACTCAGCATTGCCTCGCGTCTCTCGAGGTCCAGGGTCTGCTCGATCTCCTCCGCACAAGAGTCGAAGTGGATACCTCGAACTCTGACAGCCTTACCCAGAACACCCGTGTTTCCACCATCCTGTCCGGCGTTCTCTCATCAAAGTATGCGCTAAGGACGGAAGTGTCCAGATACACTCGCAACTTCATCGGGAAACCGCCTCATGAGACAAGACCGCCGCTCTGACAATTACTATCTTCTCCAGCACCGCCTTTCGTAACCCCCAAGTGTCCGCGTGTTTAACATGACCTATCCATGCTGCAATAGATGCCCGCACGCAGTCGAGCGTCACCTCTCCCTTTCCGTATCTCCGCGCTAACCGCACCAGTTTTCGGCGCGAATGGTAACCCGTCTTGGGTCTAAGCCGCCGGTGGTCCGGCCAGATTCGATATCCCATGAAGTCGCATCCCTCCGAGACAGGGAACACACTGCGTTTCCTCGGATGCACGGTAAGGCCAATCTCGGCGAGCTTGCTTTCTATCCGCCGAAAAGTATCGTGCAGCAAGGCTTTATCATCGGCCAGCACCACGAAATCATCCACATAGCGTATGTAGAACCTGTGCCTCAGTTCTTCCTGGAGCCTAAGCGCGTTCTTCTCAAGCTGCGCGTTGAAGGCATACACATCCGGCTCGCGTCGCTTGCCGCGCTGTGCCTTCCGAGCCGCGATCAGAAGGTTTTCAAAGTCCCAGACCTTTGGATACAGGTTTTTGTGTGTTTTCATGTCCAACTTCGTTCGCGTTCTGGATGCTGAAACAAGTTCAGCATGACGTGTAATCGTCAGGTGCTCAACACCCTGTCACCCTGAACAAGCCACGTCACCCTGAACAAGGCACGTCAGCCTGAACGAGCCACGTCAGCCTGAACTCGTTTCAGGGCCCATCCCTTCCCGGAATGGTTGCCGAATCAAGTTGGGCATGACGTGAAATCGTCAGCCTGAACAAGCCACGTCACCTTGAACGAGTCACGTCACCCTGAACAAGGCACGTCAGCCTGAACAAGGCACGTCACCCTGAACTCGTTTCAGGGCCCATCCCTTCCCGGAATGGTTGCCGAATCAAGTTCGGCATGACGTGAAATCGTCACCTTGAACGAGTCACGTCACCCTGAACGAGTCACGTCACCTTGAACAAGGCACGTCACCCTGAACTCGTTTCAGGGCCCATCCCTTCCCGGAATGGTTGCCGAATCAAGTTCGGCATGACGTGAAATCGTCACCCTGAACGAGCCACGTCAGCCTGAACGAGCCACGTCACCCTGAACGAGTCACGTCACCCTGAACTCGTTTCAGGGCCCATCCCTTCCCGGAATGGCTGCCGAATCAAGTTCGGCATGACGTGAAATCGTCACCCTGAACGAGCCACGTCACCCTGAACGAGTCACGTCACCCTGAACAAGGCACGTCACCCTGAACTCGTTTCAGGGCCCATCCCTTCCCGGAATGGCTGCCGAATCAAGTTCGGCATGACGTGAAATCGTCACCCTGAACAAGGCACGTCACCCTGAACTCGTTTCAGGGCCCATCCCTTCCCGGAATGGCTGCTGAAACAAGTTCAGCATGACGTGAAATCGTCACCCTGAACAAGGCACGTCACTCTGAACTCGTTTCAGGGTCTGCTTGCGCCAGACCGCGCCATTCGGGGTTAGTCTGCTCAATCAGAGCTATTTTCCAGGCTCTGTGCCAGTTCTTGAGTTGCTTCTCCCTCTGTATAGCTTCCGTGATACCCTGGTATTCCTCACACCAGACAAGGGTCTTGACGTTGTACTTCCGCGTGAAGCCCGGTATCAGTCCTGACCTGTGTTCGCAATCCGGCGTTCGATGTCATTCGTCAGGCCGATGTATAACGTGCCATTCCGTCTGCTTGCGAGAATGTAGACATACACTCTGATCGCCTGGTTGCTGAATCCCCTGAATCATGTCGAAGTTCAGCATGACGATACTTGTGCGCCCTGCTGCTTTATCCAGCCGCCGACCTGACAGCCGATACTCTCGGTACAGCGCGCCGCGAACTCATATTGCTTCGGTTGCAGCAGCGACAGGCCCACGGCGATGCGTGTAAGATGCCGAAGAATCTCCAACTGGATATTAAGCTTGTGCAGCAGTTGTCTCTTGTCTCCGGCATAGCGCGCCCGCACCGCGGTCTTGATCATATCGAGCAAATGATTGTCTATCCTGTCGCCCAGCGTCACCCTGTGCGCTTTCGGGAAACGCAGCGTCGTCTGCATATACCATTTCAAGAAATCGTGCAGATCAGTTATTACACCAGGCTGATTACCGGGTTTTGCATTGTCCACGTTCATGTTCACCCGCCAGTCATGCCCGAATTTGATAATACGTCATGCCCAACTTGATAATACGTCATGCCGAACTTGATTCGGCATCTCTTTCTTCGGAGAATCAGACCCTGAAACAAGTTCAGGGTGACGTGATACGCGTAGGGTGACGTGGGGCGCATACGTCATGCCGAACTTGATTCGGCGCCAGAATCACAAAATACGATTTTTCAACCGGCCAAGGGCTTCGCCCCTGGACCCCCCAATCATTCAATGCCGGACTAGTCTTCCTAGTCCCATCCCCTCCTCTGTAAAGGGTAAAAGAGTAAAAGGGAAGAGGGCGAGCCTAGCGGGCTAGACGGAACCCGTAGTCGACGTAGAGGTCGTACGGGCTGCCGAAGTCGCGGCAGGCGCACCGGTAGTCGAGGTAGTAGATGTAGTTGAGCCAACCACCGCCCCGCGGCACACGATAGCTGTTTGTGTAATCAAACGGGCTGCTGCTGCCAGGATATGACTTGTACCAGTCCTGACACCACTGCCATACGTTGCCAGCCATGTCCATGCATCCGCAAGGGCTTGCACCGCTCGGGTAACTGCCAACCGGGGAAGTCTGACACGCCTCATATCCGCCCCCCGCCGAGTTATGATCATAGTAGTTATTGCACTTCTCCGCATCCCAGACATCACCCCAGGGATACACATTCGGGTGGCTTCCAGTCCACCGCGCTGCCCGCTCCCACTGCGCTTCCGTGGGCAGGCGCCCCCCGGCCCAGTTGCAGAACGCCTCCGCCTCGTAATAGGTCACGCCGACCACCGGGTAGCTGTCCGTCTGCGTGAAGTTGCCCGTCCCCCAGTTCTGAACCGCGGCCCAGTACTGCGGCTGCGTTGCGCCGGTCTCAAGCACCCAATTCCACCCGCCGCTTGACCAGTACGCCGGATTGAAATAGCCACCAGCATTCATGAACTGCTGGTACTGCCCCCGCGTTACATCATACTTGCCGATGTAATAGGCCGAGAGAGTCACGGAGTGCTGGGGTAGTTCCCAATAGTAGTCGTATGTAGCGTCGTCTCCGACACCCGAGTTCCCCATCAGAAAGCTGCCCGCGGGGATGTAGATCATCTGGCCGGTGTAAGCGGAATCCGATGCCGTGATGGCGACCTTGTAATTCGTGCCGTAGGCCCCGGACAAATCCGTCCCCGCGTTCCAGATGATGTGCTTACCGGTTCCCGTGGACACAGTGGATCCGACATCTCCTGAAAGCGAAGACGCCGTGACCGTATACGTGCTCCCGCCATCGCCTGAAACCTGCACGGAAACGAAGAGGTTCGCCGTGCCGGGGTCGGCCAGATCGTAGTAGATATCCACGATCCTCGACCCGTCCGTGCGTTGATGCGCGGTTACGTTCGATACCGCCGGCGACGCAAGGCAAGCAGAAGAAGCCGCCAGAACACACACTGCCACAAACACCCACAAGCATAGTCTTCTCATAATTCACCCTCTATATGGAATTCATAGCGCAAGCCTGGATGCCGCACTGTTCTTTGAATCGCTGAGCCGCTGAATCCGGATGATTACACTGAAGGGGGGGATCTCCCTCCCTTCAGCGGACTCATTTCCCTTGGCGTCTCAGCGATTCAAACACACGGATGGTTGGCCGTCAGCCCGTGACGCTTCCAGCACTGCTATCCGCAACCCAAGAATTACACGGGCTTTCTACGTGGAGTATACCTCATGACCGGCTGGTTGTCAATGGTTAGCCTGCGGAGTAAGTGCTCACTCTTCCATGAGTACCACGTCATTCTGAACTTGTTTCAGAATCCATTTGCTCGTGCCGTGGATGCTGAATCGAGTTCAGCATGACAAAGTGACCTATCAAGAGTGATCTGTTACTTTCGACTTCCCTTCCTTCTTGACAACCCCATGCTCTTCATGCATACTTAGATTATGCAACAGTTAGATGGTGCAATAAATGTCTCGCCCGAGGATTTGGAGTGCGCCTCGCGGGCCATGGGTAACCTGCGCGCGCTGCTGGCGTCTAAAAATGTGCGGGACAAATCAGGATGATGGCAGAGACAATCATTCAGACACGAGAGCTTACGAAAAGGTTTGGGTCTCTGACCGCGGTCGATAAGCTATCGATCTCGGTCGAAAAGGGTGAAGTTTTTGGTTTGTTGGGACCCAACGGCGCAGGCAAGACCACCATCATACGCATGCTCACTACTCTGCTTCCACCCACCGGCGGGACGGCCAGCGTGGTGGGTTGTGATGTGGTCCGGCGCCCGAGCGATGTTCGAAGGATGATCGGTTATGTGCCTCAGATACTGTCGGCGGATGGAATGCTGACAGGCTACGAAAATCTGCTGATCTTCGCGAAGCTCTACGACATTCCCACACGGCATCGAGCGGCCCGCATACGCGAGTCGCTGGCGCTTATGGGCCTGGCCGATGTGGCGGATAAGATGGTGCGAGAGTACTCGGGCGGGATGATCCGGCGGTTGGAGATCGCGCAGTCGACGCTCCATCATCCGCGAGTGCTGTTTCTGGACGAGCCGACCATCGGACTCGACCCCCTGGCGCGCAGGGCAGTCTGGAGCCTGGTGGGCCGGCTGCGCGAGGATTACGGCACGACGATAATCTTGACCACCCATTTCATGGAAGAGGCGGACAACCTCTGCTCGCGCGTCGCCATTATGCACCACGGAGTGGCCGTGGCGATCGGCGCGACGGAGCAGCTAAAAGCTTCGATCGACAATGACAACGCTAGTCTCGAGGATGTTTTTATTCATTACACCGGCGGCACGCTGGAGACGGGAGGTGGTTACCGTGAGACTTCCAGAACGCGACGCGCCGCCCGGCGGCTCGGTTAACTGCGGCGGCCAGCCCGCGGGAATCGGCGTGGTGGTCTCGTTTGCAAGCAAGGCGCTGGTTATGGCGGAGTTCGAACTCCGCAAGCTTCGACACGATTCATCCGAACTGGTCACCAGGGCGGTTCAGCCGGCGCTGTGGCTCCTGATATTCGGGCAGGTTTTCACGCGTGTGCGCGTATTGCCGTCGGGGCACATGCGCTACATCGACTTTATGGCCCCGGGGGTCCTTGCCCAGAGCGTGTTGTTCATTGCCATTTTCTACGGGATTTCGATCATCTGGGAGCGAGACCTCGGCATCATCCATAAGTTCCTGGTTTCTCCGACACCGCGGTCCGCGCTGGTGCTCGGAAAGGCTTTGAGCGCGGGGGTGCGCGCGCTATCGCAAGGGCTGATTGTCTACCTGCTCTGCATCCTGGTGGGCGTAAAGCTCACGTGGAGTCCGGCTTCGCTGGCGGGAGTCGCGGCCATTATAGTTCTTTCGGCGGGGTTCTTCTCGACGTTTTCACTGATAATCGCCTGCATCGTCAAGACGCGCGAGCGGTTCATGGGCATCGGACAGTTGCTGACAATGCCTTTGTTCTTTGCCAGTAATGCGATCTATCCGATATCCATTATGCCGAGGTGGCTGCAGGTGGTTTCGCGCTTGAACCCGCTGACCTACGAGGTAGACGCGCTTAGGGCTATGATGCCCATCGGTGGAAAATCGAGCTTTGGTCTGGGAGTCGACTTTCTGGTTATTACCGGGGCAACGGCGCTGTTCGTGGCTCTCGGCGCCCGGCTGTATCCAAACGTCGTAACGTAAGGGGTGTAAACATTGCAATGTAAGCGAGTTTTGTTTCTGAGCGTGCTGCTCGCGCAGTGCGGCGCCCTTTGGGCGCAGGCGCCGACGCTTCCCGTACCGGCGCCGAAGGCGCTGCCGCCTTCCGCGGTGCAGGTATCGAAGGGGGCGAAAGTCCGGCAGCCCGAACTGATGCCGGAGAGTAAGGTGCTCTCGATTGACGATTGTATGCGAATCGCGCTCGATAACCAGCCGAGTGTGCGCGAGGCCGTGGCGCAGCTTCAGGTGTCGGCCGGCGCCGTGAGCGTGTCCGGCTCGAACCTGCGGCCAAGCGTGATTGTGAACGCGTCGGAGGCCATATTGGGCAGCCAGGGCGTATCCGGTCTGACCAACAATGGAAGCGTGAGCCAGTTGATATACGATTTCGGGAGAACGCGGTCTCAGCTCACGAGCGCCGAACAGACGGAACTCTCTAACCTGTACTCTCTTCAGGCGGTATCGTCAAACGCGATATTCTCGGTCAGGCAGGCGTATTACACGCTGCTCGAGGACAATCGTCTTGTCGAGGTGTACAAAGAGAACCTTAAAGACCAAAACGATCACGTCGACCAGGCGCAGGCGCGTCTGACGGCGGGAGTGGGGCCTTTGGCGGACGTTCTGACCGCGCAGGCATCCGCGGCATCGGCTTCGGTGGACCTGATTACCGCTCAGAACACGGCCGCTCAGGCGGTGGTGACCCTCAACTCGGCGATGGGCGTCGATCTTCGGAGCCAGACGAAAATCAAGGAACTTGCCGAGCCGGAAGTTCCGACGCCAAGCCTGGATGACGTGGTTATGCAGGCCATCAGGAATCGTCCCGAGATGGCTCAATCGGTGGAAGCGGTAAACGCCGCTCTCTGGACGCTGAAGGCGACACAGAAGATCGACTATCCTGTGTTTTCCGGCGTAGCCAACGGAGAGAAGGCCTTGCTCGGAGGGTCCTTAGCCAATAGCTGGGAACTCGCGCTGAACCTGGCGTGGACACCGTTCGATTTCGGGCAGGTGAGCGGGCAGATAACCGAGGCCCAGGGACAGTTATTGCTCTCGGAAGAGACGCTCTACGGGACCAGGCAAACGGTGAGTCAGGATGCCGCATCGGCCAGGCTCAACCTCATCGCGGCGAAGGCGTCGCTGGCTGCATCGGACGCGGAAGTGGCGAGCGCCAAAGAGAACCTGGATGTGGCTGTCGGCCGATTCGAGGCCGGAGTCGGAATTTTCTTGAACATAACCGACGCTCAGGCGCTCATGCTCAAGGCCGGAGTGGACCAGGCGACGGCCAAATACGGGCTGAGTATAGCCCTCGCCCAACTGCAGCACGCGGTGGGAGCCGCGGTCACGGTAAACCAGGCGCCCAGCGCCGCCAAATCGGAAAGTGTTGCGTCTGGCAAAGAAGTTAGTGCAGCGAAAGGAATGAATAAGTGATGGGGACTATAACAACAATTGGGCCAAAGATCGAGCCGGGTGGCGCCGTCACGATTCGGCATCAAAAGATAAGACGGCGGAAGTTACTCACCCTAGTGCTGATAATAGTGGCTGCCGCGGCGGTAACCTATTTTGTCGTGGGAAAGGTGCGCGCCAAGGGCAACACCCTGGGCAATCTGGCGCTGGGCAAAGTGGAACGGGCTACCATAAGCCAGAATATTTCGGCGACCGGCTCGGTCAATCCGCAGACCGGTTATGGAGTAAATATCGGCTCTCAGATAACCGGCCGAGTCAAGGTGCTGGATGCCGATGTGGGATCTGTTCTCGACGCCAATCAAATAATCGCGGAACTGGACCTGCCGGATGTCAAAGCCCAGTATGAGCAGGCGAAGGCCAATTTGGACTCCGCCAAGCAGAAGCTCTACGAGCAGGAAAGCGGCTTGGGGCAGCAGCAAATCATGGTTTCCACCGACCTTGCCACGAAGCGGGCAGATCTGGATTCGGCGGAAAAGAATTATCGGCAGGCTGTCGATAACGCCAATCTGCAGGTAAAGAATGCCGAAGCCGCCATCCACCAGGTGAAAGCCAATGCCGACAACGCAAAGACCTATCTCGCCAGGGAGCAACAGCTTCTGGCGAAGGGCTATGTCGCAAAGTCGGACGTGGACAACCAGCAAGCGCAATACCTTGTTTACGCTGCTCAACTGGATGCCGCGGAGCAGTCGCTCGCGCTGACCCGTACTCAGACCGCCACGGCCATCAAGACCACGCAAAACGCTCTGTCGGATGCAAAGCAGGCGCTGATGATGTCGAAGGCTAATGTCGTCAACAACGAGATCAAGTTGCAGGAGATAGCCGACGCGAAGGCCGCCGTCAAGGCGGCGATAGACGCCGTTGCCGTTGCAAAGGCGCAATACGACAAGACAATGATCCGCACGCCCATTCCCGGCACCGTTGTGGCGCTCGATGTGCAGCAGGGAGAGACCATTGCCGCCGGACTGTCCTCGCCGACCCTCATCCGCGTGGTCAACCTCAAGAGGTTGCAGGTGGACGTGTTTGTAGATGAAAGCGACATCGGCAGCGTGAGGCTCGGCCAGCAGGCCAGCGTAACGGTCGATGCTTATCCCAACCGGGTTTTCAAGGGGCACGTCATAAAGATTGCCCGCGGCGCCACGATGCAAGGGAACGTGGTTACTTACGATACCACGATCGCAATCGAACAGCCTCAGGGCCTTTTGATGCCGGACATGACGGCGACCGCCAAAATAATGGTCGGCAGCCATAACAATGTTCTGACGGTGCCAATCGAGGCTGTGAAGTTCGGAAAGCGCGGCCAGATGGTCTACGTTCTGCAGCATGGCGCGGTGAAGCCTCAGAAGGTGTCGGTCGGAGTGTCTGACGACACGCATACAGAAATCTTGAGCGGCCTCAAGGAAGGCGAAACGATAGTGTTGGCCGGTTACGAGCCTACCGGGACGGCTGTACCCAATATGTCGCCGTTCGGGCCGTCCAGCGGAGGAAACCGCCCCAGCGGAGGAGGCGGAAGGTAGCTTGTGGCGGAAAGTGGAAAGCGGAAAGCAGGGAAACGCGTATCGAGTAAGTGCTCACGAATCATCGTACCCGGCGCATGGCTGTCATTCCGAACGTCGGACCCCGCGGCGCGGGGTCCGACGCTCCTAAGAAACTCCCCAGTTTCGGGAACAAGATTCCCGAAACACCGGGGGTCGGTTTCTTGCAGATGTTTCGGGATTTTGGCCTAGCCCGGCTCGTCGGACCTGATCACCCGAAATCCCGAAACATCGGGGGCGTCGGTTTCTTTCCAATGTAACGGCGACAGCGTCGCCGTCAATTGCTCCTAAGAAACTGCTGGTTTCGGGAACAAGATTCCCGAAACACCGGGGGGTGGATTTCTTTCCAATGTGACAGCGGCAGCGCCGAAGTCATTTGCTCCTAAGAAACTCCCCAGTTTCGGGAACAAGATTCCCGAAACACCGGGGGTCGGTTTCTTGCAGATGTTTCGGGATTTTGGCCTAGCCCGGCTCGTCGGACCTGATCACCCGAAATCCCGAAACATCGGGGGCGTCGGTTTCTTTCCAATGTAACGGCGACAGCGTCGCCGTCACTTGCTCGGAATGACATATGCGGTGATATGTACTCGCGACCCGTGAGATGTTACCGCTCTGAGGCCGAAGCAGCCCGTGCGGGGCGGAAGTTCCGGGCTTTCAGCTACTCTCGAGAAAGTGATCTTAGACAATGCTTATCGAAGCTAGACAACTGACGAAAGTCTATCATATAGGCGATACCACCCTCGCGGCCTTGCGCGGGGTGGATTTCGATGTCGACAGCGGGGAGTTTGTCGCGATCATGGGGCCTTCCGGCTCCGGCAAGTCCACGCTGATGCACATACTCGGGTGCCTTGACAGCGCCAGCGGCGGTTCTTACAAACTCGCTGGCGTGGAAGTGGCTGCTCTCGATGATACCGAACTTGCGCATATCAGGAACAGCAAGATCGGGTTTGTATTTCAGGCGTATAACCTGCTGTCGCGGGCCACGGCAATCGAGAACGTGGAGCTGCCGCTTATTTACAGCACCATCAAGCACGACATGGAAGCGATGGCCATCGAAGCTCTGGAGCGGGTCGGTTTGGGAGATCGAATGCACCACAGGCCGAACCAACTTTCGGGAGGCCAGCAGCAACGGGTGGCCATTGCGCGCGCTTTAGTGAACAGTCCCGAGATGATTCTCGCCGACGAGCCGACCGGCAACCTGGCGACGCGGCAGGGCGAGGAAATCCTGCAAATCTTCCAGGAACTCAATTCGGCGGGCATTACCGTGGTGATGGTGACCCACGAGCCGGACGTGGGCCGGCACGCCAAGCGTGTCATCTACGTGCGTGACGGTCACATATTTGACGACCATCCGGTAACAAACCATCTGCTCGCGTCGGAAGTTCTCTTGACGGTGCCGGAGGAAGAGAACTGAGGATATTTCTATGGTTATATTCGAAAGCTTCAAGATAGCGTGGAGGAGCCTTGGAAGCAACAAGGTGCGCACCGGGCTGACAATGCTGGGGATGATAATCGGAGTTGGGGCCGTGATCGCTATGCTGGCGATAGGTCAGGGCGCCACGAACCGCATCAACGACACTATCAACTCCATGGGCACTAATCTCCTGGTTATTCAGCCCGGCAACCCGCGTCTGCGCGGTGGAATGGCCGGAGGAGGCCAGGCGATCACCACGCTCACGGTGGACGATGGCGAGGCGATCTCACGCAATCTCAGCAACTCGATATCGAGCGTGGCATCGACCTCACGAGGCTCCGCTACTCTCAAGATGGGCAACCAGAACACGCAGACGAGTCTGATCGGCACGGTGAGCGCCTATGGTCCCATAAACAACACCACCGTGAGGGCGGGCCGGTTTATCAGCCTCGATGATGACCGTGGGAGGCTCAAGGTAGTCGTGGTGGGGCAGACCATCGTGGGGGAGCTTATGGGCGACCCTAGTCTGAACCCGATCGGACAGCACATCGAGATCAACCGAATACAGTTTACGATCGTCGGCGTCCTGACTCCTAAAGGGACCAATCAGTTCGGGCAGGACCAGGACGATGTAGTAGTTGTCCCGCTTTCCACTGCTCTGCGGCGGGTTCTGAACCGCACTTACATAAGCGGTTTGTATGTTCAGTGCACTTCGAAGCAGAAGATGGATCTGGCGACCGAGCAGATCACCGCTCTACTGCGGCGCCGCCACCACCTGCAGCCCCCGTTTCCCGATAACGACGACTTCAGCGTTCGCGACATGACGGCTTTTTTGCAGATGTTTGCGACGGTCGACAGCACGATGACGGCCCTGTTGGGCGGTGTCGCGGTGGTTTCGTTGATCGTGGGGGGGATAGGGATCATGAACATAATGATCGTCTCCGTGACCGAGCGCACCCGCGAGATCGGACTTCGCAAGGCTGTCGGAGCGACAGAGCACGCCATAATGCTGCAGTTCCTGACGGAATCGCTGGTGATCTCCATTTTGGGGGGCCTCATTGGGATTGTTTTCGGCGTGGTCGGCTCCAGAATCGTCTCCGGCTTATTTGGCTGGGCGGCCGCGGTAACGTCGCAATCGGTGATACTGTCGTTCGCCGTCTCCGCCAGCATTGGGCTGTTCTTCGGCATATATCCGGCGCGCAAGGCCGGTCAACTCGCTCCGATAGAAGCGTTAAGGACTGATTAAGCGCTTATCGCGCCCGGAACGACAATTTGTTGTCGTTCCGGGCGCAATAACCGCAAGAAGAAACCACTGACCTTTCTCGTTACGGAAAGGCCGTATTGATTTTCCGGCGACAACCTTCTTGGTCGTGTTCGGCTCCCCGAACGCTTTCGGGGCACTTTTCCCCGGCCAAGTCCGGGGAAAAGCCTAGTATCTTACAACTGAAATCCTATTCAAGCTGGACTGAACTCCAGTATGCCACCTCGGATTTAGGTTTTAAGATATCGCGGAAGACACTACAGCCTTCCGAACTGCCGAAAGGCCGTATTGATTCTCCGGCGATAGTCGTCTGGTTGCGGCCGCGCTGCCTTATGGGAAGCGGTTGACAGTTGGGGAGACCAGGCGTCAACTGTTAACCGTTAACCTTAAACCCTCAACCCCTCCCTTCGAGCGTCTCGTAAAGTATACCGTAGCGAAGGCCGCGCGTGGAGACGATCATTTCCGGGGCGCCCAGGGCGCTTACGATTCGCTCCAGAATAATGGCGCCGGCGACTATTATGTCAGCTCGCGCGGGGTCGAGCCCGGTGATTCGCATTCTTTGCCGGGTGGAGATCGCGCCGAGGCGGGCCGCCAAATCCCGCAGGTCCGCACCGCTAAGCCGGGCGCCGTGGATTTCATGCCGACCTTTCGGCGGGGATGCGGCGGCCGATTCTGGCAAGGTTTACGGCGCTTCCTCCCACTCCGACCAGGCGATCCGCGGCCACGCGCGCGCCGATATCGGCGAGCATCGAGTCCACCAGCGCTGCCGCGCCGGCAAGTTCCTCCGGCAGCGGCGGGTCATGCTTCAAGCAGCGTTCCGTAAGGCGCACCGCCCCGATTCGCAGGCTGCCGGCGAAGATTATCTCGTCGCTTTCGCCGGGAATGAACTCGCTGGATCCCCCGCCGACATCGAGGACCGCCTGGCGGCCTGCAAATGCGTCCAAGTCAGGATCGAGTGCCACGGCCTTGTAAGAGAGCCGGACTCATCTTCTTCAGAGAGAATCTCAATATCCACTCCAAGCTCCACCCGGACGCGGCGAACGAAATCGTCCCGGTTTGCAGCGTCTCTAAGGGCGCTCGTTCCGCAAACCCGGACCCGCGCCGCGCCGTAATCTCGCGCGGCATCCAAGAGCCGCGCGAGCGAGCCTATGGTCCGGTCCCGCGCCTCGGGCGCGAGGCATCCGGCCGCGTCGACATTCTCACCCAGCCGCGAGATTTCGCTTGCGTCGTGGAGGACCCGAACCACCCCGCCGTCCACTTCGCCCACCACGAGCTTTATTGAGTTGGTCCCCACGTCGATCGCCGCTGCTATCAATGGTTGGCCTCCGCAAAAATACCGATTGCGAGAATTGCCGACCTGTTGTATAATCCAAGTATGGAGCCTATTCTTGGACTTAATATCTCTGAGTATCTTACAACTGGAATCCTATACAAGCTGTACCTGAATTTGGAAGGCCACCCCGGATTTCAGTTGTAAGATACTACACCTTTCCCCGGACTTCGCCGGGGAAAAGTGGCCACCTTACGGTGGCAGTTGACCAAGGCAGGCGGTCGGGTTTTTCGCTTTTCGGTTGTTAAGGGATGATTTGGAGGGGGCGGAGATTTCCACCCCCATCCCTTGAACAACACCTGAATCGGCGCTCGGGAGAGCTCCCCAGCGTTGCCCTACCCTCCGCCCAGGCAAAGCAAGTATAGCTCATCGGCCATCCCTTAACAACCATAAAGCGGAAAACCCAAAGGCGGTGCGCCGTCGAATCCGCCTTAGCGACAACAAATTGTTTATAGGAGCGCGCTAAGGGGCTAGGAAGAAACCACCGGCCTCCCAAATTACCCAAAGGCCGTATTGATTTTCCGGCGATGGCCTTTTCAGTTGCGGCTACGCCGCTTTAGGATTTCAGTTGTAAAATAATAAACCACGTCTGTGTTAAGGTCTGGCGGCCAAACTTAAACCAAGTTGGGTCGCGCGGAGGTATCATTCTCGTGGCTATCGGCAGCTTCACTAACGTGTTACGCACGTATTACGATCGCCTTTCCGACAACTCGGTCTTGGCGCTCGCCCAGGCTGGAGACATTCGCGCCACCGAACATCTTCTCTACAAATACCGCAATCTGGTCAGCACCAAGGGCCGCGCGTATTTCCTGATAGGGGGCGAAAAGGACGATCTCCTGCAGGTAGGAATGATAGGCCTGTGGCAGTCTATCATGGACTACTCACCCGCCAGAGATATCACATTCCTCTCATTTGCCAGGATTTGCATCGAACGCCACATGATCACCGCCATCAAAACCGCCACTCGCCAGAAACAGTCCCCCTTGAACAGCGCTGTCTCCATCGAGTACGCCGCCGAGGAAGACTGCTGCGAGTTTAACCTCTCAGAGATTCTTGTCTCCCAAACCGATCTCGACCCGGAGGAGATTGTGATTCGCACGGAGGATTTCAAGAGACTCCGCCGAAGCCTCCAGAGCCTTCTGTCCAAGTTCGAGTGGGAAGTGCTCAGGCGCTACCACCTCGGCAAGGCATACAGGGAGATCGCGGCTGAAATGGAATGCAACACCAAGTCCATCGACAACGCCCTCGGCAGAATCAAGCGCAAGCTCGCCGCCACGCCGGTGGAGCTATTTAACTAGTGTCTACTTGCACAAATAACTGATAGCGTTCTTGCCGGTGTATCGGGAATCTTGTTCCCGATACGCACTTAGTTTCGGGAACAAGATTCCCGAAACACCCGGTACAGCGTTCTATCAATCAATTATGCAACTAAGCACTAGGAGCAGAGAGCGGAGAGCCCGGAACCCCTGCAACCCTACTAACCCTACTAACCCTACTAACCCTATCAACCCTATCAACCCTATCAACCCTACAAACGTATAACCCCGTTCCCTCGTTACCCCACCAAAGTGCGCATTTCACTTACCTGTGCTTCCAGTGCGCCGAGGTTCTTTAGCACAATTTTGTAGAGCTTGCTCGAGTAATCCTTGATATCGACGGCGGGATTTGCCTGGTCTATCGCCCGTATCCAATCTGCCGGAATTGCCGCGCATCCGCTCAGCGCCCCGCAGAATGCTCCGGCGATACCCGCGATTGTGTCACAGTCTCTGCCGAAGTTGGCCGCACCAGTCATTGCGATTCTCCCGTCGCCTTTGGCCAGCACCAGAAACGCCAGGGCTTCCGTGCATACCTCCAGAGGATCCGCCCCAAAAGTATACCCGGCCTCGCACCAGGAGTTCCAAAACTCTTCGTTCGGAAAATGCAGGCACTTCTTGTAGTATTGCTCTATGAAGTCGTCAGCATCCCTGGAATTCGCGACAACATCCATGGCTTCGTCTATGTAGGGTTTCATAGTCGGCGAGAACTTTCTAGCCGTTTCGACAATCGACTCTATAGTCGCCCCCGGACGAAGCGCTTCCGCGTGGCAGGCCGCCATTGCCGCCGCGCATTCACGCGAGTATCCGTTTTGCCAAATCGATGAAATATCCCAAGCTTCCACCGCCGCCCGAACCGGATCTCCCGCGTTGATGATCCCGATCGGCCCTATGATCATAGCCGCGTCGTCGCACGCAATAGAGTCGCGCCCGATTTCCCTCAGCGGCACGAGCGGATTCATCTGCAGTTTCATGGCCACAACCCTCGTGTTGTTCCACCACCACCACTGATCGTGCTTAGTGATTGTGCGCTTCCACACGTCCGCGATATTCTCCACCGTGGGATGCCCATCCGACTCGAATATTGCCTCGCACACCATGTGTTTCATCACGGTGTCATCCGTATAGACGGGCCCGTTTACCGGGGGATCAAAACCCTCGCAGCCCTCCCGTGTTCTCAGACCATCCACCTTGCCATATTTCTGGCGTATGGTTTCGTAGTGGAAACACTCCGTCGGAAATCCCATGGCATCCCCGACAGCCCCACCGATCATGCAGCCATAGATTCTTTGATGTAAGTTTGCAGTTGTCACGGTATCAATCCTCCAAGATGTGCTAAGCTTCAATCAACCGAGACGCCGGTGCTGAGTGCTGAGTAACGAGTGATCCGTTCGGGCAGATTTGCAATCTGGCCCGTAAGGAGCAATCTAGTGCTTAGTTGCATAATTGATTGATAGAATGCTGTAACGGGTGTTTCGGGAATCTTGTTCCCGAAACTAAGTGCGTATCGGGAACAAGATTCCCGATACACCGGCAAGAATACTATTAGCTATTTATGCAAGTAGACACTAGGCATCTCCGATGCCCCAAACAACGTTGCAAATCGAGCGGTTGCTTCGGGGATTGCAAATCCCCTGCCTTGACTGTTTCGGGCGGGATTGCAAATCCGCCCGAACGGACGTCCCTTCTCGTTACTCGTTACCCGTTACCCGTTACTTTCCCTTCCAGCTTCCTGAAAACCAGAATATACTGGTGGTGGATGTTGGAGACGAAGGCGTATGGAATGCCGTAAGGATACAGGTTCTTGTTGTCCTGCACCAGTATCGTAATTGCTTCCAGGGCAAAACCCGCTGACTCGACTATCCGGCTGATATCCGAATGATAGGCCACGAAGCGCGATTTATGCCGGAAATCCGAAACTACAACGCACATGTAGCGCCTGCCGGCAAGCACGCGGTTGCACTGAGCGAATGCCCCACCGAGTTCCGCGAGAAACTCACTGTATGATTCCAAGTTGCCGAGGTCGCTTGCATCGTCGCTGTACCGCGTGCTCAGGCCCTTGCCTTTGCGCTCCGCCTTGACTTTGTGGTCCCAGTCCTTCCTGAGGATCATCCAGTAAGGAGGACTGGTCACGATGAACTGAAATGAGCCATCCTCCAGCGTGGGCAGGATTTTTCGGGCATCGCCCAGGAGCACCCGCTGATCGAGGTCGGACGCCTCCGCCGCGACGCGCCGGCGGGCGACATCGGCCCAATGCTCGACTAACTCGATCCCGCAGCCCGAGCGCCCGCTCCGAGCACACGCGACCAGAGTCGAGCCGCTGCCCACAAATGGGTCCAGCACATTGTCTGCCGGCTTAGTGAAGAACTTGAGCAGCCGGATAATATCCGACTCCGCGAACGTGGCCGGGTGCTGCGCCTTGAGAGCATCTCGCTGGGGAGGACGGCTGAACCAGACACTCTTGGTTTCGGTGATCCACTCGACATTCGTGAGATCGTTCAGAGTGTTCCTGGGGTCCGCTATGGCTTCCATTTCAACTTCGTTTTGCATGGATATCCGCCACGCTATTATTCGACAGCGAGGTATCCGCCACGCTATTATTCGACAGCGTGGGCCTGGTATCCTTCGATGTTCGAGGTTAAGTAGGAACCAGGATTGCACGGTCGGAGTAAAATTCATCACCCCCGGACCGTTCGGATCGGCGACAACCCGATTTGGAGTGCGGCGGTCTCGACGCCGCTTTTCCCTTCACGCCGCTACCAGTCGAGAATGCGAGATCAGCAGCCCGTGCGTAAAAATTCCCCACTAAAAATTCACCAAACAGGAAGGATGTTGCCGGGCGGACGGCGGAGGCGAATAGGACAGGTCGCAAAAATTGTGAGAGGGAGGTAGCGGTAAAATGAATAGAGCGAGCGTCTTGCCCGCGGTACTATTGGTTTTGGGAGTGCTGTTTGGCGCTTGCGGCGTTGCGGCGGCGGATGACGGGGTGGCGCCTTGGAATGAGCGGCCAGGCACGGTGGCGTGGGCCAGGGATCTGCCACTATTTAGTCACGTTTATCTTGACGCGGAAAATATCGTCAAGATACGGGCGCGAATGTTTCCAGCCATATATTCTAATCGCGGAGCCATTCGCACAGAGTGACCGCTGTATTGTGTTCACAAATCCTAATATTTCGGTGTTTCGGTGTTTCGGGAACTTGTTCCCGAAACGAACAGGCCCCACGTCGAGCGGGGATAGCCGGCAAGTGCGGCTAATGTGATACCGTGAAATGGAAGAACATCGACATAGGGGCAAGCTACTACTGCATAACGGGAACGTTTGTGGAGTGGCTGCCCTTGCTCAACAATGCAACTGTGCGGGATATCGTTTGCGATGAGATCGGCAGGGCGCTGCTCGAATGCGGTGGGTACGTGTCGGCGTTTGTGCTGATGCCGGATCACGTTCACCTGCTGGTGTACCTGCCTGACGGCGGTCAACTGCACCGGTTCAACAGGCTATGGCGCGGAAGGTCTGCTCAGAGGATAATAGCGCACGCAAAGGACGTGAACGCGACAAAGGTCTTGGAGACGATGGCGCGTCATGCTAACGGCAGAGCCCGCTTCGCCGTGTGGAAAGAACAAGTGCGGGCTCTTGCAATCTACAGCGAGAAGAAGCTCTATGCGAAGGTGAATTACGTTCATGCCAATCCTGTTCGAAGGGGGCTGGTCACGCTGCCAGAGCAGTGGTCATTCTCCAGTTGGCGCTTTTACGAGTGCGGCGAGAGGGTCGGCCTTGATGTCCAGCCTTTGACGCCTTGAAGTGAGTGAGTTCGTTTCGGGAACAAGTTCCCGAAACGCCGAAACTATGGTAAGGCGTCAGCTGAGAACAGGTTGCGCTGCCGATGCTCCTGCTGATTTGACGGCAACGCTTCGGGATCTCTGACGTTCAGATTTTCGCGCATCCGCGGTAGGCGGCTGCGAGCGATGGAAAGGAAAAAAAGGATGACTACGAAAATGGTGGGCTGCCTTATTAAGGCCCGGCTCAGCCTCCGGGGCGTGGCGGAGACGCTTCGGCTACGGGGAGCGATCGGAGGTCTGGTAACATGCGCGCTGCTAAGCTGCTGTGCGGCGAGATGCGCCGCGGATTGCACCCTGCCCGACTGCTCCACTGGCGCCTCCGGGGCATGCCTGGACGTCGGGCCGGGCTTCTACCAATGTGTCACCGTAGGCGGCGCGGCGTCGCTCGCCGTCTACATTAGCGCGTGGGGAGGGTGCGAGGAGTGGGCGTTCCCCTTGGCTAACGGCATCGGCACCGACCCCGACTGCGTCGGTGTCTCTTGGGGGGGCGGCCTTGCGGTGGAACCCGCGGGATCCTATGGGAATGAGGTAGACTCTACAGGATTCTACGACTATTATGGTTATGATTCTCCATATTCCACCGTGTGGGTTGGGTCCGCCGGGACCAGCACCCCGGGCGCCTACGCGATGACAGCGCAGGTTACGCTGACTGCGGTGACTTATGACTCCGCAAGCAATCCGACCACCGTGACCTACGAGAAAGACGCCGAAATTCACCATCGACGTGAAGCCCCCCGCCCCGACCTGCCCACCCGACGGCAACTGCGGCCTGCGGTCCGGGG
>CAWGNL010000030.1:0-15620 GCA_963823885.1 uncultured bacterium | reverse complement strand
AGTTGCCGGGAGGCGGGCAGGCAGGCGCCTCAGGCTTCACGATTATGGTCCATTCGCAACTGCCGTAGTCGCAGCAGGTGGTCAGAGTGCAGGTGACGGTATATGTACCCACGGACCCGTATGTCTGCTCGGCATACCCATCCCCCGCCGGCGAGACGGCCCCCTGCCAGTCCCAGGTTGGCATGGGTTGCTAATGTCGGTGTTTCGGGAACTTGTTCCCGAAACGAACTCACTCACTTCAAGGCGTCAAAGGCTGGACATCAAGGCCGGCCCTCTCGCCGCACTCGTAAAAGCGCCAACTGGAGAATGACCACTGCTCTGGCAGCGTGACCAGCCCCCTTCGAAACAGGATTGGGCATTAATGTGTTCGGTGTTTCGGGAACTTGTTCCCGAAACGAACTCACTCACTTCAAGGCGTCAAAGGCTGGACATCAAGGCCGACCCTCTCGCCGCACTCGTAAAAGCGCAGCTGGAAAATGACCACTGCTCTGGCAGCGTGACCAGCCCCCTTCGAACAGGATTGGCATGAATGTAATTCACCTTCGCATAGAGCTTCTTCTCGCTGTAGATTGCAAGAGCCCGCACATGTTCTTTCCACACGGCGAAGCGGGCTCTGCCGTTAACATGACGCGCCATCGTCTCCAAGACCTTTGTCGCGTTCACGTCCTTTGCGTGCGCTATTATCCTCTGAGCAGACCTTCCGCGCCATAGCCTGTTGAACCGGTGCAGTTGACCGCCGTCAGGCAGGTACACCAGCAGGTGAACGTGATCCGGCATCAGCACAAACGCCGACACGTACCCACCGCATTCGAGCAGCGCCCTGCCGATCTCATCGCAAACGATATCCCGCACAGTTGCATTGTTGAGCAAGGGCAGCCACTCCACAAACGTTCCCGTTATCTAGTGGTAGCTTGCCCCTATGTCGATGTTCTTCCATTTCGGTGTTTCGGGAACTTGTTCCCGAAACGAACTCACTCACTTCAAGGCGTCAAAGGCTGGACATCAAGGCCGACCCTCTCGCCGCACTCGTAAAAGCGCCAACTGGAGAATGACCACTGCTCTGGCAGCGTGACCAGCCCCCTTCGAACAGGATTGGCATGAATGTAATTCACCTTCGCATAGAGCTTCTTCTCGCTGTAGATTGCAAGAGCCCGCACTTGTTCTTTCCACACGGCGAAGCGGGCTCTGCCGTTGGCATGACGCGCCATCGTCTCCAAGACCTTTGTCGCGTTCACGTCCTTTGCGTGCGCTATTATCCTCTGAGCAGACCTTCCGCGCCATAGCCTGTTGAACCGGTGCAGTTGACCGCCGTCAGGCAGGTACACCAGCAGGTGAACGTGATCCGGCATCAGCACAAACGCCGACACGTACCCACCGCATTCGAGCAGCGCCCTGCCGATCTCATCGCAAACGATATCCCGCACAGTTGCATTGTTGAGCAAGGGCAGCCACTCCACAAACGTTCCCGTTATCTAGTGGTAGCTTGCCCCTATGTCGATGTTTTTCCATTTCACGGTATCATGTTCAGCCGCACTTGCCGGATATCCCTGCTCGACGGTACGCCTGCTCGTTTCGGGAACAAGTTCCCGAAACACCGACTGCACTGCCTTTTGGTTGTTTTGGATTATTTGCCTCGCGCCGCTAGAGTTTCCGCCGCCGCAACGCAAAACCGACCATTCCGATCAGTCCGCCGAAAAGCGGCAGGGCGGATGATGGTTCCGGCACGGGTGCGTATACCGTAATGTGCATCTCGGTCCCCTGCGTAAGAACCTGAGAGGGATCGGTGAGGGTGGCTATCGGCAGGGTGATAGAGACGTCTTGCCCGGCGGCTTGGCCGATGTCCACCCAAAAGTCAGTCGGGCCTGTCCAGTTGACAGAGGTTGGAACCTGGTCCAGCACTATGTGTGCCGTATAGCCCATCGGGGTGCTGTCCCAATCGGACTCTATGGGAAACGATATCTGGCCGGGCGTGCTGAGGGCATAGCTCTGGTCCCAGAGGTAGATGTCGGACCATGTTTTGCTGCCGCCAGGGGCAATCGGCCCCCGGATGTCCGACAGGTAGAACCCCGTGCCGCCCTGCCATTGGGGAAAGTCGCCCGAGGCAACGCCATTCTGGTAGTAGGCACATGTAAATACGCCGATCGCGCCGCCTCCCCAGATGTCAGGGGCCGCACCTGCCCCGGTGTAATCGTCGGTCGCCCCGGGGAGCGTACCAATTTCGAACCCGCCGAAGCCCGTCTGCCAGTTGTCGGGGTTGAATGGCGGCGGGGTCGGTTCTTGAGCACGCACCGGGACGACCGCAAATGCAGCGAGCAAAACCAAGAGTAATAAAGTCACTGCTTTCTTGCTGTTCATAGGTTTCTCCTTGTCGGTTTGAGATTGCTGAGCACGGTTCTCCTCGCTGGCATCCATTGGGATTTCAGTGCAGGATTCGTGCCAGTTCGATGGGCTGCAGCGTAATTGCCTCAGCCCAATACCAATCGCCCCTATCCACCACTAGGGCTTGCCTCGTAAGCTCCCATGTCAACGGTCGTCTCGTTAGTAACGTCCGGTCGAGAGTTGCGGTCCATATCGAGGGTAGGCACCACGTTATACGGTGCCGCTCCGTTCATCGGTCCCTGGTCGATGCAGGGGGAAAGGGGCGAACAACTGAGATGGTAGTTGTCGTTGGCGGGATTCCCCGGATTTATGGAAATAAACAACGGGTCCAGGCTCAGACAATCGGACCCGAGCGTAAGCGGCTCTCCCTCCGTCCGCGTAGTCACTGCACGTATATCCCGCCCGGAATGGGGTAGGCGTCACGGTCCGCAACCGTTCCGGTCGCGCCGTTGGTGGACGCAGCACTATTTCCCTTAAGCGCCACGTTGTCATAGAAGATGTTGTTCAGGATGGTGGCAGACGTAGCCGGGCTGGTATGGTTGTCGATTTGTATTGCGCCACCGTACGCCTTCGGGATGAGCGGGCTACCCTCGGCGCTTGAATTGCAGACGAACGTGTTGTTGACGATAGCGGGGGCGCTCTCATAAGCATAGATTGCGCCTCCACCCTGGAGATCGCCGGCAGCGCCGTTGGTCAGGTTATAGGCGAAGACGTTGTTCGTGACGAGGCACCCGGCGTTGCAGTTTCGCAGTGTCAGTCCGCCGCCCATCGTTGCGGCCGGGCTTTGGCAGTTAGGGAATGTGTAACCGCACGCGTTATTCTCGATCAGGTTCGAGTCGATGGTTACTGTGGCATACGCACAGTAAATTCCCCCGCCCTCGTAGGAAGCGACGTTGCCCAGATTCTCACTAGATCCCCCGATTATGTTGTGCGATATAGTGACCGTGCAACTGGCCGGGCTGGTCCCATAGATGCCGATGCCGCCGCCCACGTCGTCTGAGTCGTGCTCGTCAGAGTCATTCCCGACATCGGCTACGACGTAGTTGCCGGTGATCGTGTTCCCTGAGATAACCGCTGCGACACATTGCAAGCAGTAGATGCCGTGGCACATGTTGTTTGAGATGGTGTTGCCGGTTATCGTTGGGGAGGTGCCCGTGTCAAACCAGATCCCCCCGCCGTTGCCATCGATCACCAACGGGTTGTTTCCCCACACCGTATTGCCAGTTATAACGTTGCCGGTTATTGCCGGAGGGGGTTGGCCTATGCCGTATATGCCGTCGGGTACCCCAAGGAGGTATTGCCCGCAACGGTGCAGTTGGCCACTGACGGCCACGAGTTGGAGAGCCAGATGCCCCCTCCGTAGTGAAAGGCCGCGTTGTTCGTAATAGCGCAGTTTGATATCGTGCCGCAAGTCATGCTGCATAAATACCTCCACCATTTCCCGCATAGTAACTTGTCGATCCGACGCTATCAGCCGTTATGGTGTCGTTAGATATGGTTGCGCAGGCATTTGAGCAGTAGATGCCACCGCCATCGGTACTCGTAAGTGCTGGTGTTATAGTAACCAGTACCATTCTGGATCGTGAACCCGTCGATCAGGCAGTAAAAAGCGCCCGTTATCATTACCACCGGTCCGCTTGCTCCGCCATCCAGGGCAGTCTTGTTGGCGGTCCAGTTTCGTTGAGATCTCAGCGTCTCGGTTCCCGTGAATCCGCCATAGACGCTAACAAAGGATGCGAGGTTCGCCACTGTAGCGGCGCTCCCCACCTTCGTGTATGTCCCGGCCTGCACCCAGACTTCACCGCCGCCGGCGGACGAGCAGAGGTCGATCCCCTTCTGGACCGAGGCGACCGCATTGCTCCAACTCGTCCCAGCCGCAGAATCGACTCCACTGGGGGTGACGTAGATCACGCCCCCAAGGGTGGGTGGAGTGGGGTCTATGCCGTCATATTCCTCTGCGCCAATGTCTATCGTGGAACCGGTCAGGCGTGGATTTCCATCTATGTCCCTGGCGGGAAGACCGGAAACGATCACCCCCTGGCCCCGGCAGGGCGAAGTTCCCGCTATATGCCAATCGTGTAAAGCGAGGTCAGGGATAACCGGATCGACCGGCACAAAGTCCGTGCCGACAGGATAGGTAGGGGTGTAATGGTACGAACTGCTGTTATACTGGTACGAGTCGTTTGCGAAAACATCATCCTTCGTAAACGTGGAAGTACCGGTGTACGTATAGATTCCGCCCCCCGAGTTGCAAACGACGATATTGTTGGTAAAGGCAACAGAATTAGCATTGCCATAGGCCACGTAGACACCTCCACCGCCGCTGTAGGGCGCAGCGTTCCAGAGGATTGTGTTGTTGGTAATCTGTCCGCTGGCCGAGTAGTAGTAGATTCCTCCTCCGTTCCAGGCTGCTGTGTTGTCCACGAAAACGTTCCCCACGATGTTCACCGTGGTGCCGCTCGAGACGGCGATGCCACCGCCAGAGGCACCCGCGCTATTGCCGCGGATAATATTGTTTGTTACCGAAGCAGAGTCGCTTGAGCAGTAGATACCACCACCGGAAGAGTAGCCAGAGACAGTGCCGTGTTGGATAGTAAATCCATCCACGCAGGTGCTTGCCGTTGTGCTGCCGCCGTTAATGTTCACAACACCGTGGGCCCGGCTTGCATCAAGAATCGTCTCGTTGGTAGCCCAGTTCCGCTGTTCCAAAGCTCTTTCCGATCCGTTGAAACCGCCGTAAAGGCACACACCAGCGTTCAGAGTTATTATCGAGGTCTCGTGATAGGTGCCTCCAGCAACCCAAACCTGCTGGCCGCTTGTGGCAGCGGCAACTGCGGCGGCAACTGTCCCCTTCGCAGTTGACCAACTTGTGCCCGCAGCCGAGTCGTGCCCGCTGGAGTCCACGTAGATGACATTAACGTCGTTTACCATCACGCTCTTAGTTACTGTGGTCATGCGTCCGGCATAGTCCGTTACCCGAGCGGAGATCGAATGGGTTCCCGCGACGATGCCAGACCAGTTGTAAGTCCACGCGACGGACGCCGCTGGCGCAAAGCTGTTTACCGAGACCCAATTCCCGGTGGTGTCGATTTGCACTTGGATGTTCGTCACGAGGCTTTGGCTTGTGGCAGTACCTGCGATGACGTAGGTACTGTTTCCAGTTGAGTCGATGTGCAGCGAACCATCGGCCGGGCTGGTGATCGTGACCGTAGGGTTGGCCGTCTCGCTATACAGCATGAAATCCGCTTGAGTTCGAGCCGCAATACCCTGTATATAACCCCACCGGAACTGTCGCATGAGGATACACCATTTACCCCAGGTACCCAACCCGTCTCCGGTGCGATCATCCCGGAAGTGAGGTCCACCCTGAGACCGAGTATGGTCCCGCTGGCGCTATTTGAAACCCGGCTGCCATCATCCATGAGGAAGAAGGTGGAGCCGGGGTCCACGTAGACCACCGTTCCCCAGGTTCGGACCAGCCAGCCTGAATTGATAAGACCAACGCCGTTTGTCACGCCCTGGCCGGCGGTGCCATTGTATTTTCCGCCTATGGCGGCGTTGGTCATCCCATGAATACCCGGTGGCGGGCCGCTGGAATCGACTATTATGCCGCCGCTGGAGCTAGTCGATTGCGTGGCATCGATATACCACTCGCCGTCGGAATCCACCCCCGTTTGACCGGTGACATCGACAGTATCACCAACGTAGGCGCTGGTATCGGAGGAGTCACAGACGATTTTGCATCCCGAAAACAGGCTGGGACCTTCACAATATAGTGTGTTAGGAAACATAGTCTGGTCGGCGCACACCTGCATACCCTGGACCGTGACCTCCGTCCCAGGCTGGCACGTCCGGGCGTAGGGAAGAGCGACAGTCTGTGGAATGTCTTGTATGTAACCGGCAGGTTGATCCTGTGACAAAGAATCGACAGCGATGGAGTAGTTAGAACCAGTGGAATCACACTGGATCGCTCCTACCGTAACATTCAGGCGGTCGCCCGTGGAGATGGAACTGGAGTTGGAATAGATTACGGGGATTTGATCGCTGCTCGTATCCTCCGTGAGAATAAAATCGGGTGGCGACCCCGACCCCTGCCACTGCGGGTCCGCCGTCTGCGGATGAGCGTCAATCTCCACCATTATAGGTTCCGATGCGTTTGGATCGTAGCAAGCAATCGCATCACTAATCGTATTACAGTATAGGGCGGTATAGCTCGCCCCCGGATCCCCATCGTCCATAGCCCGGACCATCCCGAAGGACTGCGCCGACACGCTATGCGGAACCTGAAGCTCCAGCGTATAAGGCCAGGGTTCAGTCAGCAGCCCGCGAAAATACGGGAAATCCTTTTGGTAAAGAATGTTACCTGCCGAGTCTGTGTAAGCCCAGCACCTGACATTCGTCAGATATGGCCGACCGTCTGCCCAGTACAGAGTTCCCTGGACATCAACGGTCTGCCTTAACTTCAGCAAGGATGGTACACCATCGGCTATCCTTATGGCTATCGGTTCCTCGGTGTCCCTTACGGTCCACCAGAACCGCCCACCGCGAATGTGGATTCGGTTTACTTCAACGGCTGGGAGAAAGATCACACCGCCGTTAGGTGCTGGGGTTTCGCCGGGCGCGATCCCAATTGCGTCGTCGATCCCAGGCCTAGCCCGATGGACGATGTCAGCCAATCTGCATGGGCGGCTTGAAACCCAAACCCTGCAATGAAAATTACGAAAACGGCGGTTGTGGCCGCCAAACTACTGAATTTCACTTTTTCTGTTCCTCCTTCATAATGTTACTAACGAGCCTTTACAAACCGATCAGTTTCCCTGCTTTTCATCTCCAGTCTGCCAGTTATAGTGTTGGGCGCACTGCTAAAGATGCAAGCGGCAGTCCCCCTATACTGCCACGGGTCGCACAAGAACTTTTTTGATGCAAAGGCGATTTGCGGACTACTCCAACACCGATTCGAGCGCGAAAATGCTGTCCAACCCGGTTTTGCGCTCGAATAGAAACCCAATTTTAAGGCCATGAAAGCCAATCATAAGCCAAGTTAAGCCATTTATTCGGCAGGATAAGCCATGTTAAGCCAATTTAGAAGAGCTAAAGCCAATTATATTTCCATACCCAATTGAGCTTGAACACGGTCGAGCCGGGTCCTGTGCTCGGACAAAAATGGCTTACAACAGGACTGCGAAGCCAATACTAACCCAGTTATTCAAGGAAAACAAGCCAACAAAAGCCGATGTCGAAAGGGCAAAAGCCAAACCAACAGCACAAAGCCAATTCAACTCGCCTGGCCCCCCGTGATTAAATCCACTTTCACCACTTCACCGGCTGTTTTCTTTTTGTTCCGTCCCCCTGGCCTCGCCGCCTGCCAGAGTCGAAGCTCACGCAAAGCTCGATACATACTGCGCTCGGCCTCGTCCTTCGAAAGGGGCGGCACGCTGCCGGTTTCTGCTTCCTCTCGGCCATCTTTGCAGGGCGGCTTATGTCCCTCCACAAGCACACGCTGCAACTCCCAGGCGCAGGCGACAACATGGTCCACGAGCAGTTCTTGCGTCTCTCCATCGGGCTGATGTTCAGCACGAAGGCGTCTATGAAGGTCCAGGAGTTCCGACTTCGATTCGCCGGGCAACAGCACCGCACGGGAAAACAGCCCCGCTTGCTGCGCCTTCGAGGCCCCGAGCTTTTCTTTGAGTTGGCCCGGTTGGCTGCTAGCTGTCTCTCACTTGCCATATCAACCCTCCACATTTCCCTGAGGCGTAATCGTCGCGATGTGTGCCGGAAGCAGGGCGCGAAAAAAGGAGAGAGGAAAAGAGCAGCGCAGCTCCGGCCACTTCACCGCACCGCCCAATTCAGAACGCACAGACCGGAAGTCGGGTGTTTCGAGTTAATGACCCCCTCCTTCTTTCTTCCTATTAGGACCGATGTTGGCCCTAGATTGTTCCCGTCTCTTTCTACCCGTCAATCGTATAGGGAAGCAACGCGGCTCCAACCACCTCGCCACATATATTATGCAAGATACCATACGACTTGTCAGGGGGCCCGGATGCGCAAGACGTGGAATCACAGTTCACTATGCCCTTAAACTTTGAGTATGACCACAACACAGGCCAGAATGGAATCTTTGCTGAAGACCCTGGCGACGCACATGCGCGAGCGCCGTAAGTCTTTGGGTATCACTCAAGAGCAGCTTGCGGATAGGGCCGATCTAAGCGTCAATTACGTTGGCAAGATGGAACTCGGCCAAAGGGTCCCGTCGTTTAAGACCCTGGTTCGCCTGGCCGGAGCGCTGGAGGTAGAAGTATGTGAACTCCTCGGCGTGTTCGGGGAGCGCCCGCGGCGTGCGGCTACCAATGAGATAGAACGGGTGATGGAGCAGTTTGACGACCAGGACGCGGCATTTATGCTGAGTGAGTTCCAGCACATAGCTGGCTATGTTAGGTCAATCCGAAAGCGACGCTCAAGATAGCCAGTGACATATCTCACTCCAGGGCGCTTGCGAAACGCCGGACCATCGGAGGGCGTGCATCCCAGCGGTTTCGGGAAAAGGGTTTCCCGAAACGACGCCCAAGTGTTACGTTGGGTGGGCCCTTCGGGCCCGGCTTCGGTCGCGGCGCTTCGCTCTGCGGCCGAAGCAACCCCTGCGGGGCGGAAGTTCCGGGCTCTCTGCCCTCCGCTCTCTGCTATAAGCTATTTTTTAGCCCGCGGATGACTCTCTCAGCGTTCTGATAGTAGACCTTTCGCAGCACTTCGTCCGGAAGGTTCAGTCCGTATATTTCGGTGTTTCGGGAACTTGTTCCCGAAACGAACTCACTCACTTCAAGGCGTCAAAGGCTGGACATCAAGGCCGACCCTCTCGCCGCACTCGTAAAAGCGCCAACTGGAGAATGACCACTGCTCTGGCAGCGTGACCAGCCCCCTTCGAACAGGATTGGCATGAATGTAATTCACCTTCGCATAGAGCTTCTTCTCGCTGTAGATTGCAAGAGCCCGCACTTGTTCTTTCCACACGGCGAAGCGGGCTTTGCCGTTAGCATGAGCGCCATCGTCTCCAAGACCTTTGTCGCGTTCACGTCCTTTGCGTGCGCTATTATCCTCTGAGCAGACCTCCCGCGCCATAGCCTGTTGAACCGGTGCAGTTGACCGCCGTCAGGCAGGTACACCAGCAGGTGAACGTGATCCGGCATCAGCACAAGCGCCGACACGTACCCACCGCATTCGAGCAGCGCCCTGGCGATCTCGTCGCGCACGATATCCCGCACGATCGCATTGTTGAGCAAGGGCAGCCACTCCACAAACGTTCCCGTTATGCAGTAGTAGCTTGCCCCTATGTCGATGTTCTTCCATTTCACGGTATCACATTAGCCGCACTTCCCGGCTATCCCCGCTCGACGTGGGGCCTGTTCGTTTCGGGAACAAGTTCCCGAAACACCGAAATTGCATGACACCCGGCGGGGCAACCGCCGCAATGCCTCCCACTGTCGAGACAACCTGTTGGGGCAAGATCGGCAAATCTCCGCCGAGGACGGCGACCCTACGCGCATAACCTGATAGCACATCCACCATCCAGCACGACCGCCTAAAGCGGACGGCGCCGGTCTTTTCGACAAGCGAAACCGTGGCTAGCACGACCAGCGACTTGTCGGTGTTGTCCCAGCCCGAAAGCGCGAACCTAACCGACGTGCCCGAAGGCCAGTAAAAGGAACGCGCTCTTTCTGTGTCTATCCGAAGTTCGGAGGCGACTATCCGCTCTAAGGATGGTCCTGTTGAGATTTTCCTGCTTCTCAGATCGTACAGAGGCCAGTCCGATCCCAACTGCGCTCTTCTCTTCAACCCATAGCAAGCCGCTCTCCCGTATTGTCCCATACGGGGTCGTGAACGAGCCACGGAGGGTGCCCCAGATCGACGAGGGATCTGTACGAGCCATCTACGGCAAGCCACAACTTGTCATAGATGGGAATAGGCTGACCCACGTAGTAGCTTGCCACCAACACTGCACAGTGTCGGCCATCCGGCGATGAGGCGATCCATGAAGGAAGAACTCCGCCGCCAGATTCCGCAGTGGGCGAACGCGCCGAGCGAAGCAACACTACGATGGCGAGCGCCGCAACTAGCAACAGTAAAGCGGAGATTAGGCGCACCTTTTTGAACCGGAACGGGATGGCGGCAACAACCATTTCATGTTCCTCATTTCTATTTACCGCCCAACGATGGATAGCCCGGAGCCCCGGGCGGCAGCAGCGACGCGGGAATGGATGGGAAGCTGCCGGTGGTTAGGCACCTTGCCTCAGCCCTCCCACACCAGAACGTTCCCGTTATGCAGTAGTAGCTTGCCCCTATGTCGATGTTCTTCCATTTCACGGTATCACATTAGCCGCACTTCCCGGCTATCCCCGCTCGACGTGGGGCCTGCTCGTTTCGGGAACAAGTTCCCGAAACACCGAATGGGTCAAGCTTAGCTTGGCGCACCGAAACGCCGAAAAACCCGGAGCTTCATCGGCTGCGGCAACGCGTCCCACCCGTTCCGTGTGACACGCGCCTTTTATAGCCTTTGGGAAGCTCGAACAGCGATTGGGAAACAGGGCCGACCCGTATGTCGCGAGCTTCGACGGTGGTAGTGCCGCTGGAACTCTGCGTCACCGCCCTGATGGGAAAGTTCAGTGGTGGAAACCACCAGTAGGTTGTGGTGACCCTCTCGCGTCCCAAGACTCTTTCGTCTCTGTAGACGTCGCAACGGTAGCCGTTAACTGTTTCTTGGCGCAAAGGCTTCCCGTGGGGAGTGATCAGCGTGCGCCTGTCGCCACTGAGTTTTCTTACGTCATAGGTCTTACTATCCGGGTGCAGTATCCAAGCGATGCCCTTTGACCAGAGATCGATATGCACGGTTACTGAGTCTTGCGATAGGTTTACCCTCGTAGGGACTGCCCGGATCGCGGCCGAAATACTCCGTCCTCTCGTCCTCCCCCGAACGTATATTCTGCATACCAGGGGCGGCCACGACCGCTTGGCGTGCGGACCTTTCAGAAAGCGGACCACGGCCCGAGCCGAAAAGTCGGCATTGCAGCATTTCGCCGTGCCTGCAAGGGCGACGACCAGCGCGAGGGCTGCGCCCTTGCCGCTCCAGGTAGCCCGGAATTTCAAACCTAAGACCATCACTCCACCTCACATTCCCGCGTCCTGGCATATGCGCTGGAAGGAGTATCCCAGCTCAGGGTCAAAGGGCGATGGATAAGGAATACCCCTCGTGGCGAAACCAATGACTCCCAGTATTTGTTCCTTGTCCACGGTGCCCGCCAACTTGTCAACGTAGCATATTCGTACAGGCGGCTATAGCAGCCTGTGCAGTAGATGTATACGTCCCATATTAGATACTCTTTCACCCTGTAACGCTGCACCCTTTGCTCGTCCCAGTGGCATATGATATACAGATCCGTGCCGCCCGGCGTAAGGGCACCGCCTTGACTTCCGCCTACTGCCACCCAGCGGGTAAACGGCTTGCCGTTGGGTGTGCTGACCTCACGGGTCCCCACGCAGGTATCGTTTACCATCCTGCAGGCTGTCCCGAGGGCGTCCGAGTACAGCGTGGCGCGGTCGTCCACGTAAACGTACCAGTTGGTGCCGTCCCGCTTGGGGTCCTCCTGTGTAAACCGCCCCGCCTGGGGATCATAGAACCGCATACCAAGCTGCATCAAGCCAAAGTCCGGCTCTTGGTACGCCGCGTAATAGCCGAACCTGCCAGCGTACTGATACGGCTGATCGACTGAGCCGGTATGACGCTCGTGCCACAGCACAGCACCGTAGGCATCGTAGTCGTACTTGTCCGTGACACTGCCGGCGCTGTCGGTAATCAGACGTGTCGAGCCAATCTCGTCGAAGTGATAGTATCTCATGCCGTTCGTCGAATCTTAGGTCCGGGACGCGGAAAGAGCCCAAGCAAACGACACCGCGCCTACCCCGAAGGATGCAAAGACCGACAAGTGCGTGTACCAGGTAAGGGCTATCATTACGAGCCAGAACGCAGCCGCCATGGTGACCTTGGGTCGGCTCTTAAGCGTGCCCAGTCCCAGGCTCCCCAGGAGCGTAACGGCTGCCGCGGACGCAGCCACAAGCACCCCTCCGTCTTCATTACTTACCAAACCAAGAGCCCACGGCACACCCGCCCACAGAATTGCATACCCCATCAGGTGCTGCGCCGCGACAACCCGAAGCGTAGTCTGATCAGCGGTGACAAACATGTAACCGAGCGGAACGAGCACAGTTATCGCTCCAAGCGCAATCATCAAGGCCGCTCGGTCCGATCCGCTTCCCGGGACGCCTATGGCCAACAGCCCCATTATCGACGCCGCCAAGACGGCCGATTGCGGCCTCGCAAACCATCGGCAGGGCGTACCAAGACGCACTGCGGAACTGTAGCGTCTGGAATTGCGCGACTACGTAAAGGACAAGCCATCCGGCCAGCAACAGGACGGGCCACAGGATTCCACCTTGGTGCATACTTCCGACCTCCGTCACCTAATAGAAGCTGTAGTGGCCACCTGCCGGATCGACACCTATGCAGGCCAAGGCACAGTTGGCGCTGGATCCTACGGCCCATCCAGCGGCAGCAGCGCCAGCGCAAAGGAATGCAGGCGGCGCCTTTGGGAATATGCCTATGACACCAACTGCGCCTCCCGCCGGAGTCGCCCACCAAGGATTGAGCGCTGATATGCATCTGTCGAGACATTGCCCGTAGCTCTCCCCCGGATTCCGGATAGAGAAGACAGGACTGGGGCTGTTCGGCTGTGGCGGCGTGGGATCGTTAATGTACACCGGTTCCCCGTTCGCACCGGGCATCGCCCAAATCTTTCCCGAGGCGTCCACCCGATCCGCCGGCCTGTCCTTTGTGTAGGTATAAAGGTTGGACCCCTGTCTGTACCTGATCGGATCCCTCTGCGTAAACCTTCCCAGGTGGGCGTCGTAGAATCGCACACCAAGCTGCAGCAGCCCGAAATCAGGCTCCTGCCAGCAAGTGTAGTAGCCAAGTTGTCCGACGTATTGATACGGCTGATCGACGGAGCCGGTATGACGCTCGTGCCAGAGCACTCCCCCGTAGGCATCATAGTCGTACCTTGTCGGTAACCGTCCCCGTGCTGTCCGTAAGGGCACGCGTGGATCCCAGTTCGTCGAAATGATAATATCGCATGCCGTTCGTCGAATCGTAACGGGCGATAAGCGAACCGTTCGGCTCCCGAATGCAATACGTAACGCCAGAACCGCTCGACTCCGCCACCACGGCAGGAATTCCAGCCGTTACGTCGTAGACGAACGAGTAACTCTGCCCGTCGGCGGTCATACCCACCCGATTGGAATCCGCATCCCAGGTGTTGGTCAGCGTGTGGTTGCCGGATCCCGACTGATACTATATGTTGCCGTGTTCAGCAATCCCGCCGGCGTATACGTGTAGCTTGCCGTGCCGGCTCCGGTTAGCGTCACGAGATTTCCTGCGCTGTCGTATTGATATCCATGCATTCCCGGCCAGGATGTCAACTGGTCGGCGACGTTGTAGTTCATCGGGTTCGGGTCGGCGGGCGGATGAAGCCGATTGCCGACCCAGTCGTAGCCGTAGCTTCCGCCGGCAGGCTGGCTGGGAACCGGGTTCGGCGGTACGGCGCTGGTCAGGCGGTTGTTCGCATCATAGCCATAGGACCAGGGAAGTGTCGAACTGCCCGTGGAGTGGGTCATGGAAAGCGGATTGCCAACGCTGTCCACGGTATAGCTGATTTGGAATGCCGCCATGATCCCGCCAGAATCGGTTATGCTAGTCAGACGATAGCGCGGGTCGTTGTCGTAGGCGTAGCTGGTGGATACGCCGTTGGGATAGGCTATCCCGGTTCTGTTGCCCGCCGAATCATAGTTGTATTGGGCGATGGTATTGCTGTTATACTTCACGTCCTGAAGCCACCCGTTGGCGTAGTAGTCGTGGATAACATCGTAAGTCGCGTTCACCGGGTTGCCCGACGTATCCAGGCCCGAAGCTATCGACACCCTGGTTTTCTGGCCGGCGTTGTTGTAAGCATACCACATTTCGCTGCCTGCCGCCAGCCCCACCGGCGGCGTGTAGCTTACCAGCCGCCCCTGCGCGTCGTAGCTGTAATAGCTGTCGCCGGACGCGTCGTGCATGTGGGTCCTCAGGTTGCTGCCGCCGTCGTAAGCATACGTGACGCTAGCCCCGGAGGAGTCCGCGACGCCGCTCCCGGTCGAATCGACAACCTTTCCGCCGGACGAGTCGAGCGTCACCGCCGGCCAAACCGCCGACTGATAGTTGTACTTCACGGCAGTCAGCCTGTTAAGATTGTCGTAGCCGTAGGCGGTGGCGGCGACCCGAGGCGATATTCCCCGTCGAATCCACCGATCCCTGCAATTTCGCCACCAGATTACCCAGGCTATCATACTGGAAAAACTCATCTCTAATCAGGTCGCCCTCGCCGGCGCTATCCGGATAGACGATTTTCGTGACTCGATTGTTCGCGTCGTAGGTGTAGGCCGTCTGCCTTCCGACGGGGTTTCCCGTTGAATCCAGCACGTAGGTCGTCACGCCCTGCCGGTTGCCGAACGGGTCGTAAGAGTAGGTGACCAGGCGGTTGAGCTGTTCTGACCGCCCTGGACGTCGGTCCAGGTTCCGATCACGCGGTTGTCGTCGTCATAGTCGTAGTAGGTGTGATTGCCGTTTTGGTCCATGCTCCACTCCAGAGTGCAGCAGGAATACTGATTTTGCGTGCCGATGCCGTTGTTATAACTGGTAGAAACCTGGCGGCCGAGGGCGTCGTAGCCGTAGCTGATGGTCCGGTTTGCATCCGTGGCGCTCGGACCCGGTCCAGGGCGTCGTAGGCGGTGGTGTTGGTCTTGGCGCCGCCGTCAGTATAATGGTAGGTGGTCTGAGTCGGCGAGTTGTGGTATCCGGCGCTGTCCACGTAGACGTAGCCGGTGCTGTCGACGTAAGCGACCTGATTGCCGCCTATCCAGGCGACGCCCGGGACGGTCTCGGTCTTCACCTTGCCGGGCAGGCCGCCCGCCGAGTAGGTCGGGGTGTAGTAAGTGTATATCCTTGATCGGCGCTATCAGGTAGTTCGCGCCAGAGTCGACCCATTGCGGCTCGGTGCTCAGCCCCGGGCAGGCGGTCTGCACAGCCAGGACATCGGCCATCCTGCTGGGTATCATGTCGTGGGTCCAGGATTCGCGTGTATCTTCATGGCTTTCAAGCCAGACAG
>CAWGNL010000029.1:0-12098 GCA_963823885.1 uncultured bacterium | reverse complement strand
GACTTGGCCGTTTGGATCCACGAGAGACAACGGTTCACCGTTTACATAATCGTACGACGAGGGTGTTGTGGCGTGGACGGGATCGTTTTGTGTAAACCGTCCCGCCTGGGGGTCGTAGAATCTGACTCCCAGTTGCAACAGCGCGAAGTCGGTGTTTCGGGAACTTGTTCCCGAAACGAACTCGCTCACAAAGGCCGTGATCGACGCACCGCAATCCCGCGCCGCTACGGCGATGTCGTCGTATACCGTCTGCCGGACATCCGGCCTCTTCAGCAGCGGCAGCCATTGGGTGATGGTTCCGGTGATGTAATAACATCCCGGTCCTATGTCGACGGTCTTCCATTTCATAGTATGTCGTAGCCTTGGCTCGGCCTGGTGTTCCCTGTGCGTTACGTCGCTTCGTTTTGGATTTCCGGAGCGGACGGTCGATGGGCGTCCTCATCATCACGCCGTGACCGCTCCTCAAATCCCGAAACACCGAACAAGGCTAGTACTGCCTAAGCTTAGATAACCCAATGTTGTACGACGCCTTGATGCTGCCATCCAGACTTATCTGATGAAACGTGCCGTCGGAGTCGCCCACCGAAATAGTGTCTCCGTCAACCCAAGCAGGCCCCATGTCCCCGGTGAGCGTTCCCACGCGGGACTCCCTTCCAGTCTTCAGATCAACCGCAAATGACAGATCCTGCCGGCGGTAGGCGACATGGCGCCGTCGGGCGAGATCTCTGGTGCCACTATGCTGCCGTATTGGCCAACCTCCCTGGTCCGCCGGAAATGCGCATCGGTCATTTCCAGGACCCGTGCCAGACTTTCCCGCACGTGCCACCAGAAACGTCGACGTGGTAGGAAGCCAGCGCGCATACTCAATGTCGCACTGCGGGCTCACGACGCTGACCGCCCTTGTTAGTACGTCATAAGCCACGATTCCGTTGGATCTCAGGTACAACGCCTGCCCGTCCGAGCGCCAGCACAGCGGTGTGCCGTCACGGGGTATTCTCATGAGCTTCTTGCTTGCCAGGTTGAGAACGTAAGGGATAGGCCGCACCCGCGGTTGGGGGCTGTGCCTACCGCCCCGGAGCCGGGCCGCCCGCCAGGCGACCAACCTGTCCAGATCCACCTGCGTCACCATATACGCGCCCACGAGATCGTTGCTGGGAGACACGAGAAGACCGAACAGCGTACCGGCCTTCACGCGCTTCAGTTGCTGGTCCACATGTCGCTCGGGCTGGTACAGCCAGATTGACGATGACGGCGACGCACCGCTAACGTCGCTCACGCTAAGGGCGGCTACGTTGTTTGCCTGGCTCACGACTGCGTCATCCACCCCAACCCATGGCGATCTGAGGGCCTTCACCCTGCCGGTGATGGTGTTCAGCTCGTACACCGGGCCCGTGACAAATCCACGGGGCAGCCCCGGTACAAGGAGAGCCAGTTTGGCGCCCGGCATGACTCCAATCCATTTGAAGAAGTAATTCCCTGAGGCGCGCGGTGACGGTCCGTCGGGGTTTCCCCTGGAAGCAGAGGGCCGCACGGAAATAGTCCGGCTGCTGCAGCCCAGCGTAGTCACCCAAACGATCAACATCGCGAGCGTAATAACATGCCGTCTCGCCATCACTTACGTCCTCCTCTCCCGACTGCATGCCTGCCCGACCGTACGTCGCAAAGACATCAAGGCGGGCTCCGTTGCGGATCAGCGCCTTGGGCCTATAGTCGGGCCCTCCATGCATGATTCTGGACATGCCGTCGCGCAGCTTGGCGCAGTCTATCACGCCCGGATTGCTGAAGCACAGCATGCTCCACGACAAGCAGGCAAGACTTTGGCCCCCTCCACCATTCCCGCCCACTTTGGGATTCCCGTTCCGATCTATCGGCAGGGCCTTGTCTATTCCCATTGAAGGGGGAAAAGGTTGGGGAGTCTCCTGAACCACTTCCGGGGGAAACGCACCGTTACCGGCGCTTATGCACCAGTCTGCTCTTCTCCAGCATGCAGCCTCTGTATGCGACCTGGGCAATGTAACTACACCACTCGCACTTGGGCGCTCCTTTTCGCGGCTTCTGTGGGCGCTGGGGTATTGAGGGGATGTAGATGGGGTAAGGCCTTGATGGATCGTAGGGTTTCCAGCCCTTTCGGTGTTTCGGGAACTTGTTCCCGAAACGAACTCGCTCACAAAGGCCGTGATCGACGCACCGCAATCCCGCGCCGCTACGGCGATGTCGTCGTATACCGTCTGCCGGACATCCGGCCTCTTCAGCAGCGGCAGCCATTGGGTGATGGTTCCGGTGATGTAATAACATCCCGGTCCTATGTCGACGGTCTTCCATTTCATAGTATGTCGCAGCCTTGGCTCGGCCTGGTGTTCCCTGTGCGTTACGTCGCTTCGTTTCGGGATTTCCGGAGCGGACGGTAAGTAAGCATCCTCGTCATCACGCCGTGGCCGCTCCTCAAATCCCGAAACACCGACGTCGCCTCGTTTCGGGATTTCCGGAGCGGACGGTCGATGGGCGTCCTCATCATCACGCCGTGGCCGCTCCTCAAATCCCGAAACACCGACTGCCACTTCGGTGTTTCGGGAACTTGTTCCCGAAACGAACTCGCTCACAAAGGCCGTGATCGACGCACCGCAATCCCGCGCCGCTACGGCGATGTCGTCGTATACCGTCTGCCGGACATCCAGCCTCTTCAGCAGCGGCAGCCATTGGGTGATGGTTCCGGTGATGTAATAACATCCCGGTCCTATGTCGACGGTCTTCCATTTCATAGTATGTCGCAGCCTTGGCTCGGCCTGGTGTTCCCTGTGCGTTACGTCGCTTCGTTTCGGGATTTCCGGAGCGGACGGTCGATGGGCGTCCTCATCATCACGCCGTGACCGCTCCTCAAATCCCGAAACACCGAAAACTTACCGCCCATACCGGAGTTAGGGTCGGTATATCCACCTTGAGTATTGCATCCTTCATAGTGGTTGTCCTCGTGACGAGAACCCAAAAGGCTGCGCTCGGCGCTGCCTTCACCTCTTCATTGCTCTGTCCTTTGTTTCTTTCACCCACGTTACGCCTTCTTGCGGCCACTCCTCCTTGACGATCTCCCCGCTTTCCAATTGCCACTTCATTCTTTCTTCCCCTTTGCCCCTTTCGCATGTGACCGAAGTGTTGTAGGTCATCCCATTGAGCTTCAGCGCCTCGTGGCGCAGCATGCTCAGCACCACGTAGCAGTCGTTCCAGGTAACCTGCTCGTCGCCGATTGTATATCGTTCCAAGCCTGCCTGGACGCTCTCTCCGTCAGTCAACTTCAGCACACCGAAATCGTGAGCGCATCCAGCGGCAATCATGTCCACCGCCTCGGGGTCCAGGGTGAACGTCTTACTGTTACTCTTGCCATCGCACGTCCACGTGCATTCAGTCGTGACCTCCACGAACCTGGTCTCGATGGCCATTGATTCTGGTCCTTTGGGACCGTCACCATTAATGTGCTCTGTCAGAAGCACGGGATACAGATTGGCGCCTGCGTACTGAGTGGAGATGAAATCTGCGTTGTACGTTTTGTCCGGCCCGCACTTCCACAGGTGCAGGACATTGTCTCTCCTGAAAACCTCCTTGCCGTCAAGTTTGTCCGGTTTGGTGGTGAGGTGGAGATACCCTATTTTTGTCGAATCGCGGTACACACCCATCCAATAGTCGAGATTGCGTGGAGGACGGCTAAGCAACTCGGCTTTTGTATGGTGTGCGTCGAGAAGTGGCCCTTGCCCCTCGTCCATCTCCGTGGCCTT
Source organism: uncultured bacterium (assembly GCA_963823885.1). Lineage (GTDB taxonomy): Bacteria > Armatimonadota > UBA5829 > UBA5829 > UBA5829 > CAWGNL01. Next base: position 8,334 of record CAWGNL010000029.1, on the reverse strand, counting down.
CTCCCGTGTTTCCCGGACCCAGGTTATATGCTCGGCAGGTGTTTCCTCCTTGGCGACCTCTCCGTTCTCCAATTGCCACCTTGTGATATCGGTAGACCCGTCTCCGCTGTACTCAGCGACGACAAGGGTGTTGTACGTTGCCCCGTCAATCTTGACCGGCTCGCGTCGCTGAACCCATAGCTGCGTATCACACGAACAGACCGTAGTCTTGTCAAGAACGTCGACATCCAGACCGGCGTAGTTCACGTCAATCTTATCACCCGGCGAAAGCTTCGTTGCCCCGAAGACGTACCTGTTACCGGCTGTGAGAAGCGCCCGGTCGTGCTCGGTGAGCGGCTGCGTCTTCTCATCGGTGACTCCGTCTTGGATGGTCTTCACCTTGCCGCTGCTCGGCCCGAAGCTCGTCTCGGCAGTCATGGGGTGGTAGGCGTCATCTACGGAGGAATCCTTGCTGTCCAGGATGACACTGTCGGACATCGGCGTGAAGGCTGAGTCAGTGTAGATAGTGTGGGTACCATTGTACACGACGCTCTTGCCCGGCATTCTATAGTGGATTCGAAACACTTCGCTCCTGCACAACCGAGTCTTCCCGTCGGCGTTATCTTCGTTTACCGTTATGTGCAAAGACCCGATTTGCTCTGCTTATAATAGACGCCCATCCAGTAATCTTGCATCGGCCTGGATGCGGCGTTGTTGCAACGTGCTGCGGATGGCTGCCAAAGCAGGAACGCTGTCCAGAGAGCCCACAGGATTTTCACATTCACGGGGTTGATCCTCCAATCACAGGTCCATTCGGAAAGTCCGGCCCCGGCCCATTAGGTGTCGGGATCGGCTTAGGCACCGCAGGGTTCGGCTTGCGGGGACGTTTCACCGACACCGGACCGGGCATCGTCCAGATTCCGCCGGGGCAGCCTACCTGTGGATCGCACAATGTTGCGGTCAGCGCCCTTCGAAAAGCTTCAGTTCGGCGGTAATTGGTATGGTTCCCACGATCTTTCCGGCCCTGTTGCCGAAAACAGGGCCCGTTTCGACGCGTCGATGTAGACACATTCGATGTCATTGATCCCCTTGGTATCCAGCCGATCCCCACCGACGTAGAGCAGCTTCCAGGGCCTCGGATCTCCAGCCTTGAACGGACGGTAGCCGTAGAGGTACACGTTCCAAGCTTGCCTGCCGGATGTCCATATGTGCATCAGAAGGAGCCACTCCGCCTGTGGCCTTAACGACAGCAAGGAGTGAATGCGAGATCCGCGTGTTAGGCTATGGCTGTCAGCCCAACCGACTATCTCCTGCCTATCTTTTGCGTCAGACAGGAGCGGGAGACGCACGCCCAGATGGGCCGACACAACCTCCTGGGGCAAGTGGGGGTAGTGTGCCGATGTGCCAAGGATCATCGTCCGAAACGAGTTCGTACCCACATTGTCCTCCGTTCTGCCAGTTCTAGGCTCGGCGTAAGAAGGGCCTCCAGCCCGCTGTGCCAGACACGTGGCCGAGATAGCGACCACACAGACCGCGAACAGTTTGGCAAAGCGAACAATCAAGCGTCTATCCATTATGCACTATCCTCCCGTATGGCGCAATCCCACACGCTGTTTTGTAGTTAGCCTCCCCATGGCTTGTCTCTGGCGCACAGGCACCCACACTTGGTTGCGTATCCCCTCTGGCTGGCATCCTTAGTTGGATCCGTGATCGGGTCGTGTGTTCCGGGGTAGTGGTTCGTTGGGCAAAGCTGCCCGGGCTTGTTGGACCAGTCCCCGTCCGCGTCCTGCCTATACCAGTGAAAATCGTCATCACTCGTGTACACACAGATCTTATGCCATCCCTTTGAACATCCGCCCGGTGGGACGTTGATCGCTCCGTCTCTCTTGGCATTGGCCACCAGATTGCTGCAGGAAAACTGGCCACCTGGCCTATTGTCATAGCGGTGCCCGGATATGTCACCAGGTTGCCTGAAGTCATTCCCCGGATCATTGCATGCGTAATTGTAGCAGTTGTTGTTCGGACAGACGGACGGCTTAGACCAAAACCCGGGGTTGTAGTTCGGAGCCAGTCCGGTGGGGTCGGTGGTGACCGTCGGGTTTCCGGTCCCGTAATCGTAAGAATTCCACCGGCTCTGGCCACATCCCTTTGCGTAAACCGTCCCGCCTGCGGATCGTAGAACCTCACACCGAGATGGAGCAATCCGAAGTCCGGTTCCTGCCAGCAAGTATAGTAGCCCAATCGCCCGACGTATTGATAAGGCTGGCCAACGGAGCCGGAGTCACACTCGTGCCAGATCACAGCGCCATAGGCATCGTAGTCGTATCTGTCGGTGACGCTGCCGGTGCTGTCGGTAACCAAGCGGGTTGAGCCGAGATCATCGAAGTGATAATATCGCATGCCGTTTGCGCTGTCGTAACGGGCAACAAGTGACCCGTCGGGTTCCCGGATGTCAGTACGCGGTACCGGAAATGTGCTCTGCGGTGACAGGCCAGTCGAGCGGAGGAACTACGGTCTGCACTTGATTCTGGCACCGTGCTGCTTGAGATATGCCACTACCGCCCTGGCAACCGGTGTTCCTTTGACATCCCACGGCGGGAACCCGCTGCGTTCAGCGGCGGCGAGGGGCGTCTCTCCACCCGCCCTGCACCCATTTACATCAGCTCCCAGCTTTACCAGCAGCTTTACCATGTCCAGGCCGCCCTGGGTGACGTCAGTAACGGCATAGTGCAAGGCTGTATGATTATCGTTGTCGAAAAGGTTCACTTGTGCGCCGGCGGCAATAAGCTGGCGCACCACGTTCGCCCTTCGTTCCGCGACAGCAGACATTAAGGGTGTTCCACCCCACTCGTCCTTTGCGTTCACGTCCGCCCCGTGCTCGATCAGGACAGCAACGACGCTGGATCGGCCGAATGATGCGGCCTCGTCAAGAGGCGTCTGCCCCGGACCATTCCGAGTATTAACAAGATCCGGATACGATTTTAGGATGGCGGCAACTTTATCAGCCCTTCCTACATAACAGTAATGGGACAGGCCTGTCTGAGCCTGGCGTCGAGGATGCAGCGCATAACTCAAAAAGTCCACCGGATCGCTCAGGATCGGTTTGAACCGCGTCAACAGGCGAAACCCCGCCACCAAAACGCAGAGCGCGATAAGACAGCATACGAATGGGAAAACATGCCATCTGGAGTTGGCACGGTCACTATTGCTCATTTTCGCTCTCCACTGGTTGATCGACTAAAATCCGAAATTCGTCGGGTCCGGCGGTGCGTATGGTATCCAGGGGTTGACAACATGGATCGGCTGGTTATGGCTGTTGGCCTTGCATGCGTTGTAGCCCTCATCGGCCTTGGCCTCGCACTTGCCCTCCATTACGTCCATTATGAGGCTGCATGCCACGCCGGTCAACAAATTCTCAGCGGGGTCATCTTCGCCCCCGTGGCTCCATTTGTTGTTTTCGTCGTTCGAATCCCAATTGACATCGCCCCACTGCCACTGCTTCTTGCACCGCGCGTATGCCCAGTTCTGCCAATCACGGCACCTACCCGCCGGGTAGGGAACGACCCAGTACCCATATTTTCCGTCGCTCTTGATGATGTTGAAGCTAGTTGGAGACACCCCACACTGGCACCGCCCGTCAGCATCCGTACCGGTGCTTGGCGCTCCCGATACATACATATACCGGTTGAATTCGATCTTCGCCGGGTCCACTTCGGTGAACCGCCCAACCTGCGGGTCGCAGAATCTTACCCCAAGCTGCAAAAGCCCAAGATCGGGTTCCTGGTAATGAGTATGGTAACCAAGTGCGCCCACAAACTGATACGGCTGATCTATCGAGTTCGTGCCCCGCTCATGCCAAAGCACTGCTCCGTAGGCGTCGTAGTCGTATCTGTCGGTGACGCTACCTGCGCTGTCCGTAATAAGCCGAGTCGATCCCAATTCATCGAAATGGTAATACCATAAAGCCGAGCCCTGTGCTCGGGCAATTAACGCTCCGTTTGGCTCGCGGATGTAGTAAACCGTGCTGGACGGCGTATTCTCCTGCAAGACAGCCGGAATCCCCGCCGTTATGTCGTAGACGAACGAATGGGCCTGTCCGTTGGCGCTCATGCCTACTCGGTTGGAGTCCGCATCCCAGGTGTTGGTCAGCGTGTGGTTGCCGGACCCCGAGCTGATACTATAGGTTGCCGTGTTCAGCAATCCCGCTGGCGTGTACGTGTAGCTTGCAGTGCCGGCCCCGGTGACCGACACCAGATTCCCTGCGGTGTCGTACTGGTACCCGTGCATTCCCGGCCAGGCTGTTAGCTGATCGGCGGCATTGTAAGCCATCGGGTTCGCGTGGGCGGGCGGATGGAGCCGATTGCCCACCCAGTCGTAGCCATAGGCTCCGCCTGCCGGCTGGCTGGGAACTGGATTCGGCGGGACGGCGCTGGTCAGACGATTGTTGGCGTCGTAAGCGTATGACGATGTTCCAACCCAGTCGGTCATCGTGAGCGGATTGCCGACGCTATCCACCGTATAGCCGATTTGCACCGTTCCCATGTTCCCCCCGGAGTCGGTTATCCCGATTAGCCGATATCGCGGGTCATTGTCGTAGACTACGACTGTCGGGCTATCCCCGCTCGACGTGACGCTTGTTCGTTTCGGGAACAAGTTCCCGAAACACCGGAACCGTGCATTCCCGGCCAGCCTGTTAGTTGATCGACTGCGTTGTAGATCATGGGGGTCGGGTGGCGGGGCCTGATCGGGGATTGCCGCAGCGGTACAGGCGCTCGAGGCTCCTGATGTCGTCAGCTTCCCGCTTGGACAGCTTCTTCTCATCTCTGGTCGCGACCGTGGTGGAGTGCAATACGAAGCGCCCGCCTGGCCCGGGTAGGGTACTCGCGCCGAGCCAGCAGGTGCCCCCTGAACTTGGCGGGCAGGACCCAGCCGTACTTTTCCTCCAACCTGTAGATGGGCCATACCTCGACTATGCGCAGCTTCCCCCCCTTGATCCTGAGCCGCGGATTGCCCAGTTCACGTCCGAGTAGAGCTTACGCGCAGTTCCCCTGGCGTCTACCGCGACGACGTATATCCCTGTGGCGTCTTCGCCAGCTATGGTGATCCCGCATACCAGGGCGCCCGGAACGGCGTTCCTGTACACGGCGACATCGAACACGTACGGCACGCTGTCATCCCGGACTCGCCCGTCTTGACCAGTTGACTCCACGGAGGGCCGTTATTACGCGAGAAAACCACAAAGTCCAGCCCAACATCGCGGCTTCCGGGGCCCGCGATGGCTGCGGCCCCCTGGCACGCAACCAGGAGCAGCGTCGATCTCCCGTCGCAGGACAGCCCGGCCCAAATCGACCTGTGCAGCCGGGGGGCGTTGGGCCGGGGAATGGCGACCGACGGTCTGCCGTGGACACCGCATGTCGATCGGCACACGCTCGCCACGGCCACGCACGCGGCAAGCCCCGCGAGAAAAGTCAGCCTGCGCATCGTGTCCCTCCTCAGTCGAGATCGGTGATCATGCAGTCCAAGAACACCGGAGTATCTATTCCGTTGAACAGACTGATCAGATGGGGGTCCATAAGGTCGAAGTTGTGCCCCGCGAGCGCGTCGCACAGCTTGTGCACGCCGCATCCGACGTTCTGGCTCGGATCGGTGCTCCAGTTCGGGTAGCCCCAGCCAGCACAGTCCGCCCCAGCCCCATGCGGCATGAGCTGCATCAAGCCGCAGGCCCGCTCCCGGTGGCCCATGCACTTCACGCGCGGCCCGCAGGCCTTGGGGTCGTCGGTGGATTCGGCCTTTATTATGCACCTGACCGCCCTCTCCAGCAGGCCGCCGCCCAGCGCGGCGCGCGCCTTGTCGCAAGCGGGTTGCCGAATGGCTGGGCCTATGATCGGGTACAGCTTCTCCGGCGGCATAGGCTGCGCCTTTCGGCGCGCGTAGCCGCTGGGGTCGACCCAGCCCGTCGGGGTGTTGCCCACGTAGGCGTACATGGATAGCGGGTGCCGAAAAACGCGATCCCTTTGCGTAAACCGTCCCCACCTGCGGATCGTAGAACCTCACCCCAAGCTCCAGCAGCCCGAAGTCCGGCTCCTGCCAGCGGGTATAGTAGCCAAGCTGACCAACGTATTGATACGGCTGGCCGAGGGAGCCGGTAGTCACGCTCGTGCCAGAGCACAGCGCCATAGGCATCGTAGTCGTACCTGTCGGTGACGCTGCCGGTGCTGTCCGTGATCAGGCCGCGTCGAGCCAAGTTCGTCGAAGTGATAGTACCGCATGCCGTTCGTCGAGTCGTAGCGGGCTATCAGCGAGCCGTTCGGCTCCCTGATGTAGTATGCGATGCTGGACGCCGCTCGAGTCCTCCACCACAGCCGGAATTCCCGCCGTTATGTCGTAGACGAATTCGTATTCCAGCGATTCGACCGGCTCGGAGCGGAGAAGCTTCACCCGGTTCGAGTCAGCATCCCAGGTATTGGTGAGCGTGTGATTGCCGCCGGACCCCGTGCTGATGCTGTACGTCGCCTGGTTCAGCAATCCCGCCGGAGTGTACAGTTGTAGCTTGCAGTGCCGGCCCCGGTGACCGTCACCAGATTCCCCGCGCTGTCGTATTGATATCCGTGCATCCCCGCACACTCTGTCAGCTGATGGGCCGCGTTGTAAGTCATCGGGTTCGGGTCGGCGGGCGGATGAAGCCGATTGCCAACCCAATCGTAGCCGTAGCTCCCGCCTCCAGGCTGGCCGGGAACCGGGTTCGGTGCGGTCGCGCTGGTCAGACGGTTGTTGGCATCATAGCCGTATAGACCAGGGAAGTGTGGGGTGCCAGTCGAGTGGGTCATGGAAAGCGGATTGCCAACGCTGTCCACGGTATAGCTGATTTGGAACGCAGCCATGTTCGCGCCCGAGTCGGTTATCCCGAGCAGGCGATATCGCGGGTCATTGTCGTAGGCGTAGCTGGTGGATACGCCGTTGGGATAGGCTATCCCCGTTCTGTTGCCCGCCGAATCGTAACTGTACTGCGCGATGGTATTGCTGTTATACTTCACGTCCTGAAGCCACCCGTTGGCGTAGTAGTCGTGGATAACATCGTAAGTCGCGTTCACCGGGTTGCCCGACGTATCCAGGCCCGAAGCTATCGACACCCTGGTTTTTGTCCGGCGTTGTTGTAAGCATACCACATTTCCTTGCCTGCCGCCAGCCCCACCGGCGGCGTGTAGCTTACCAGCCGCCCCTGAGAGTCGTAGCTGTAATAGCTGTCGCCGGACGCGTCGCGCATGTGGGTCCTCAGGTTGCTTGCCGCCGTCGTAAGCATACGTGACGTTAGCGCCGGAGGAGTCCGCGACGCCGCTCCCGGTCGAATCAACAACCCTTCCGCCGGACGAGTCGATCATCACCGCCGGCAAGACCGCCGACTGATAGTTGTATTTCACGGCAGTCAGCCTGTTCAGCGTGTCGTAGCCGTAGGCGGTGGCGGCGCCCGAGGCGATATTCCCCGTCGAATCCACCGATCCCTGCAATTTCGCCACCAGATTGCCCAGGGATCGTCCTGGAAGAACTCATCTCTAATCAGGTCGCCCTCGGCGGCGCTATCCGGATAGACGATTTTCGTGACTCGATTGTTCGCATCGTAGGTGTACACCGTCTGCCTGCCGACCGGGTTTCCCGTTGAATCCAGCACGTAGGTCGTCACGCCCTGCCGATTGCCGAACGGGTCGTAAGAGTAGGTGACCAGACGGTTAGACTGTTCTGACCGCCCTGGACGTCGGTCCGGTTCGATCACGCGGTTGTCGTCGTCATAGTCGTAGTAGGTGTGATTGCCGTTTTGGTCCATGCTCCACCAGAGTGCAGCAGGAATACTGGGTCCGCCGTCCCCATGCCGTTGCCGTAACTGGTCGCAACCTGGCGGCCGAGGGCGTCGTAGGTGTAGCTGATAGTCCTGCCGTTTGCATCCGTGGCGCTCAAGACCCGGTCCAGGGCGTCGTAGGCGGTGGTGTTGGTCTTGGCGCCGCCGTCAGTATAATGGTAGGTGGTCTGAGTCGGCGAGTTGTGGTATCCGGCGCTGTCCACGTAGACGTAGCCGGTGCTGTCGACGTAAGCGACCTGATTGCCGCCTATCCAACCGACGCCCGGGACGGTCTCGGTCTTCACCTGGCCGGGCAGGCCGCCCGCCGAGTCGGTCGGGGTGTAGTAAGTGTAATCCTTGATCGGCGCTATCAGGTAGTTCGCGCCAGAGTCGACCCACTGCGGCTCGGTGCTCAGCCCCGGGCCGGCGGTTTGCACAGCCAGGACATCGGCCATATTGCTGGGGTCTCGAATGTAGTGGGTCCAGGATTCGCGTGTATCTTCATGGCTTTCAAGCCAGACGGT
>CAWGNL010000028.1:0-83502 GCA_963823885.1 uncultured bacterium | reverse complement strand
GGGAACAAGATTCCCGATACACCGGCAAGAATGCTATCAGTTATTTATGCAAGTAGACACTAGTAGTTCCTCATTCCTCGACGATTATACCACGCTGTCAAAAAGTGTGCATTACGGCAGCAGGCGGGTAAACTAATGTGCGGGCTGATGTGCGCCGCCCATCACTCAAACGAGCCTACCGAAAAAATGAGCGTACCGATCAGGGTCCTGATAGTTGAAGACAGCGAAGACGACGTCCTGCTTGTCGTGCGGGAACTGCGGCGAGGAGGCTTTGGCGTCGCGTACAAACGCGTGCAAACCCCGGAGGACTTGCATGCGGCGCTCGATCACGAGTCCTGGGATGCTGTCATATCAGACTACATGATGCCCCGTTTCACCGGGCCCGCGGCACTGCGAATTGTCCGCGGGAAGGGACTGGACGTGCCGTTTATCGTCGTCTCTGACGGCGCCCGAAGAAACAGCGGTAGCAACGATGAGGCGCGGCGCTCACGACTTCATACCGAAACACAACCTTAGCAGACTGGTCCCAGCCATGCGTCGAGAACTGCGCGCCGCGCGGATTCGCCGCCAGCGCGAGATATCGGCGGAGACGCTGCGAACGCATGAGGCCCGGTTCGAGCGGCTGATTGAGGCGAACATAATAGGGGTTATCGTCGCCGACCTCAACGGCCGCATACTTGAGGCCAACGATGCGTTTTTGCAACTGCTGGGTTACTCCGATGAGGACCTCCGCGCCGGTTTGCTTCGCTGGACCGATATAACCCCTGCTCAGTTCCGCGAGCAAGACGAACGCGCCGTGCAAGAGATGTTGACCACGGGCGCGATGGCGCCTTACGAGAAGGAAGTATATCGCCAAGGACGGGCGCGTCGTGCCGGTCCTGATCGGCGCGGCGGTTATCGACAAACCGCCAAGCACCACGGCTATTACGTTTGTGCTGGACCTTACTGACCGAAAACGCTCGGAAGAGGCATTGCACAGAAGCAACCGCACCCTTACGCTGCTCTTGTCGGTGAACGAGGCACTCGTTCGAGCTACCGACGAGTCGATGCTGCTGAGGGAAGTCTGTCGTATAGCAGTGGAGGTTGGCGGCTACCGGATGGCTTGGGTTGGATTTCGAGGCTACGACGAGGACAAACCCATAATCCCAGTGGCTCACGCTGGGTATGAGGCCGGTTACTTTTCGGCGACCAGGATGTCGTGGGCGGACAACGTGCGCGGGCAAGGGCCGGCGGGGGTAGCGATCCGCACAGGCAGGCCGTCGTTTCTTGCGGATTCCGCAACGGACCAGCGGTATGCCGAGTGGCGCGAAGAGGCGCTCGCGCGGGGTTACAGGTCGATTATATCGCTGCCGCTGCTTTTCAACGGCGAGACGATGGGCGCCGTGAATCTCTACCGCGGTGAGCCTCAGGACTTTGACCGTGAAGAACAGGAACTGTTGATGCAACTTGCCTCGGACCTTGCTTATGGGATATCTTCGCTGCGACTGCGCTTCGAACTCAAACGGGCCGAGGAGCAGAAAAGAGAGTTCTACCGCCGCACGATTCTGGCGGCCACGCAAGGGAAACTGGTCATGGCGGACCGGGAAGATATCGAGCAGGCCGCCGGGCCGCCCGTTGTGGCGTGGAGCGTGCGGCACGGCGAGGAATTGGGCGCCATTCGCCACGCCATCAAACGTGGAGCTGGAAGAGGCCGGAATGGACGAATCCGATATTGCTGATTATCTGTTATGCGTGGGCGAGGCCGGCACCAACGCGATCAAACACGCCGGCGGAGGCGAGATGTCGATGCATCGGGTGGACGACGCGGTCCTGACGATGGTCGCTGACAGCGGTCCGGGTATCGAGGCGCTTGTCCTGCCGGAGGCGACCTTGAGGCTGGGCTACTCTACGGCTGGGTCTCTTGGTATGGGATATAAGGCGATCATCTCCCTTGCCGACAAAGTCTACCTCGCCACAGGCCCCGCCGGAACCACAATGGCCTTCGAAATGAAACTCCACAGACCCCTGGTCAAGGCGGACGTATCCAGCCTGCCGGATACCTGGGCCGACTGAGGAGAGGTTGATAGGGTTAGTCGGGTTGATAGGGTCCGACGGCGCGATAAGCGCGACCTAACCCTTGTGACCTCGCACCCTTGACTAACCCCCACCCCCATGCTATACCTTTACATCAGGACTAACTACACCGTCCGGACTGGAGGAGAATTGGATTCATGCGTCGTACAACAGTGCTTATCGTTCTCGTATCTATTGTGCTTGGGTAAGTTGCGGCTTGCGCCGTCGATTGGACCAAGTGGCGCGGTCCCAGCGCCGATGGCATATCTCCTGAAACGGGGATAAACAAAGACTGGGACCAGAGGCCTCCGTCGGTGCTTTGGAAAACGGACATGGGTGACGCGGGCTATGCCGGCCCATCCGTGGCCGATGGCAAGGTCTTTATCATCGATCACAGGGGCAAGCAGGATGTGGTAAGGGCTATCGACATCAATACCGGCAAGGATGCATGGACCTACGGCTTCGACGACAGCGAGCCGGCCAACCATGGCTACTGCCAGGCGACCCCGATCATCGACAAGGGCAGGGTCTACGCTCTGGGGCGGTTCGGTTTGCTCCTGTGCCTGGACGAGAAAACCGGCAAGAAATCTGGTCCCGAGATATGGTCTCGGATTTCAAAGGCAAGAAGCCGATCTGGAATTACGCGTGGTCGCCGGTAATCGATGGGAACAAGCTGATTGTGCTTCCCGGAAGTCCCAACGCGGCAATGGCGGTTCTGGACAAGACCACCGGCAAAACCATCTGGCAGGGCGGCGGCAGCGACCAGAGCGGTTATGCTTCGCCGATCAGCGTGACTTACGCAGGCAAGAAGCAATATATAGCGGTGACGGCTACGGATATCATCGGCGTGGACGCGGACAACGGCGCGCTGCTTTGGAGCATCCCCTGGAAAACGCATACACGACATCAACGGCGCAACTCCGCTTCAGGTTGGGCCGGACACTGTTTTTGTCACCAGCGGATACAAGCATGGCTGCTGCATGCTGGAACCAGCGCCCGGATCGGCGAAGCTCAAGTGGGAGAGCAAGGACATCGTCTCCAAGTTTAGTTCTCCCATCTTGCTGGATGGCTTCCTCTACGGTGTGAGCGAACCCGGTGACCTGGTGTGTCTGGATCCGGCTGACGGCAAGGCCATCTGGAAGAAGCCGGGCTTCGATTTTGGAGGTCTGCTCGCGGTCGACGGGGTGCTGATTGCGCAAGACGGCGCCAACGGAACGCTCTATATGATCACACCGTCCGCACATGCCTACACCCAAATCGGGAAGTGGAATCCCCTCGGATCTCAGGAGCTGGACCGCTCCGATTATCGCCAACGGCATGTACATCGTGCGCAACACCAAGGTGCTGGCCTGCTGCTTGGCAAAGTAACGGGGCAGATTCAAGGTTGTAAGGTTAAAGGTTAAAGCTGGGGAATGTCTATGCCACCCCCCTATGCAGTGGGAACTCGAAGGCGCCGGGTTGAAGCGGACGCTCTATTTGTCGTCCCCGCCGCAAACGTGGGTTGTACTCATGAAGACTGAGCACGTGCCGTGCTTGACGAATCGAGTCCTGTAATGGGATAATGATAATGGTGGCGCCTGATATTCGCACATTCAGACAATCAAACGTGAGAACGGAAATGGAAGCGGAGACCAGCAAAGTTGGAAAGCGTGGAGCGGTCGTGATACCCGCTCGGCTTAGAAAGCGGTTCGGCATACAGGAAGGGACTCTCGTGATCGCGGAAGAGCGAGGCGACGGGATTCTCATTCGCCCGGCGGTTGCGCTTCCCGTAGAGGTTTACTCTCCGCGGAGAGTCGCCGAGTTCCTGCTGAGCAATGCTGTTGACGCTCAAGACGAGGAAGATGCAAGAGCCGAAGTCAGGAAGATGGGATTGGACCCTGACTCAATTCCTCACGCCAAGCCGGAGCAGTAATTGGATCGGGTTTGGCCAGGCGATTCGGGAAGATCAGCACTGTTGCCGCATTGCCGCCGCCGCGTAGGGCGTGGCCCTTCCCAACCTTTAACCTTGAACCTTCAACATTCAACCCGTTCCCTCCCTTGTCGCCTTCCTGCCCCGCATGGTATCATTGGGTAGCTCATCGAGAGATCCGAAAGAGGAAACCCAGTGTGCAGAGTACCTGCGTAATTGATGATGAAGAGGCTGTTCGCAGCGCTGTGAAGCGCAGACTCGAACGTGAAGGATACTTCGTGGATACGGCGGAAAGCCAGGCAGTGGGGATCGCAGCCATTAGATCGCACAACCCCGCTTACGATGTCGTGGTGACCGACATGGTTATGGAATCGTCGGACAGCGGGCTGGAAGTCTTGCAGGCTGCTTTGGCGACTGACGTCTTTACCGAAGTCATCGTGCTGACAGCTTACGGGAACGTGGCCAACGCGGTGGAGTGTATGAAGCGGGGCGCGTTCGATTATGTGGAAAAGAATATCCCGGGTGTCGATGTTTTCGAACTGCTTAACCTCAAGCTCACTCAGGCGCTTGAAAGACGCAAGGTGTCGCTGGCCACCCTGAGGAAGATAGAACAATATACCAAGGTGTAAACCAATGAAAGAAAAGTCCATAAAGAAGGAAGCCAAGAAGGCTCCGCAGGAAAAGCCCCAAAGAGAAAAAAGCGGAGAAGAAAGCCAAGCAGGCCGGCAAGTTCTCGGTGCAGGAATAGGGTGCTGACCACGGATGTGATGGTCGTCGCCTCAGGGACCACCGACGACCCGACTGCGTCTGCCGCCGGGGCGAACAGGGCGCTCATACCGGTCAACGGCCGGCGGCGCTTTCTTACCTGGTGGACAATCTGAAAGGGTGTTCGGACGTCTCCAAGGTGATTCTTATCGGGGATCGGCCGGCCGCGAAGCAGCGCCCGAAGCTGATGTATTCATCGAGGCCCGCCGTGTTGAGGCAGACAGCATCCTGGAAGGCATTCGTTCGGCAAGCGCTCAACGTGTTCTGGTCTTACGGGGAGACATGGCCCTTGCTTCCGCCGAGGCCATTTCTGACCTGCTGGCCTATGCCCCCGACTCCTCGTTGGTCTATCCGGTAATCGAGGAGTCGGATATGAAGTCCGATTTTCCGGAGAGGTCGCCTTATTATCTCAGGACTACGGACGGCCGCTACACGGGAGCAAGCTGCATGCTGTTCGAGCCACGGGCCGCGCTGTCCGACCGGCGCCTGGTCGGCGCCCTGCTGGAAGCGCGCCAAAACCCCGTTGCGCTGCTGGGGCTGGTCGGGCCTCTATTCGCCGCGAAGGCGATTATAACCTCGGTGGGCCTAGCGGATTTCGAGGCCCATTTATCCGAAAGATGTAACTTTTCCTGCCGCGTGTTCGTGAGCCATTACCCCGAGTTGTTTATCTCCATCGATTCGCCCGGCGATGTCGTCTTGATGGAGCAGGCGCTTGGGGAAGTTTAGTATCTTACAACTGAAATCCTATACAAGCTGTACTGAACTTTGATATGTCACCTCGGATTTCAGTTGTAAGATACGTAAGAAGAAACCACCGACCTTCCGAATTACGGAAAGGCCGTATTGATTTTCCGGCGATGGCCCTCTTGGTTGCGGCTACGCCGCTTTAGGGTTTAGTGTTTAGTATCTTACAACTGAAATCCTATACAAGCTGTACTGAACTTTGATATGTCACCTCGGATTTCAGTTGTAAGATACGTAAGAAGAAACCACCGACCTTCCGAATTACGGAAAGGCCGTATTGATTTTCCGGCGATGGCCCTCTTGGTTGCGGCTACGCCGCTTTAGGGTTTAGTGTTTAGTATCTTACAACTGAAATCCTATACAAGCTGTATTGAACTTTGATATGTCACCTCGGATTTCAGTTGTAAGATACGTAAGAAGAAACCACCGACCTTCCGAATTACGGAAAGGCCGTATTGATTTTCCGGCGATGGCCCTCTTGGTTGCGGCTACGCCGCTTTAGGGTTTAGTGTTTAGTATCTTACAACTGAAATCCTATACAAGCTGTACATGAACTTTGATATGTCACCTCGGATTTCAGTTGTAAGATACGTAAGAAGAAACCACCGACCTTCCGAATTACGGAAAGGCCGTATTGATTTTCCGGCGATGGCCCTCTTGGTTGCGGCTACGCCGCTTTAGGGTTTAGTGTTTAGAGTTTAGTGAAGGGGACATGGCTTCCCCCCTCACTGAACTCTGAACATGGGGTTTAGGGCTTAGGGTTAAGGTTTGAGTGAAGGGAAGAGGCTTCCTCCCTTCACTCAACACTAAACATGATCGGGAGGCTGCTCCTCATCTTCGTCCACGGATACGCCGCTGTCTATCCCCATTACGCCGCGAGCGCTTATCACCAGGTCTTGCAGCCTGTTGAGTTCGTCGAGGGTCTTGACCGAGCCGGACAAGTGGACCATCTGATTAATTGAACTGACGATGACGTTGGAATAGTCGGCGTCTTGCGAGCGGGCGAGCCTGTCTTTGACTTCGCGGGCGATTTCCTCGTCCGTGAACTCCCCCGGAAACTGCTCGCTGGCCGGCAGCCTGGGTCCGTAGTCGACGTAGCCTGCTTCCTCCATGTCCATTGGCTGCTCGGTTGGCAAATCTCCAATGGGCGCGAATCCCAGGTGGGTGTCCAGTTCGGGCGAAAAGCCTTGCCGCGACGTTACATTGATCTCGTTGGTGACCTCCTCGACCCCATCTACTTCGTAGGCGAGTTGTTCGGCTATCTGCTTCTGTTCTTCCGTCTCCACCTCTCCCGTCAGCACTGCAATACCACCATGCACCTCGGCCTCTATATCCATCAGGCCGACCTCTCGATCCGCGATAACGTTGACCTTTATCTGCAGCGCTTTGAGCTTATCAGCAACTGCCATTTTGCCACTCCTTGGGAAGAGATTGGGTTTCTTGCCCGCCATTAGATTCATACCCGGCCTTATACCCCGGACAAACGGCACAGGTACGGAAAGGGGCTGGGGGCTGGGGGCTAGAGTTAGTATCTTACAACTGAAATCCTATACAAGCTGTGCTGAACTTTGATATGTGACCTCGGATTTCAGTTGTAAGATACGTAAGAAGAAACCGCCGACCTTCCGAATTACGGAAAGGCCGTATTGATTTTCCGGCGATGGCCTTCTTGGTTGCGGCTACGCCGCTTTAGGAGTTAGGAGTTAGGAGCTACCTATGCGGCGGGAAAGGGGCAGAGTTTCCTCACGCGGAAAAGCACGCAACGCCAGCGGCTTCCGCGAAATCCGTCCGTTCCGCGTAATCCGCGTTTCAACGTTCCCGCTGCACGCGTGGCACACACGCTGGAGATACGGGCGGAGCAATGCACCCATGCGGGGAACGGGGACAGGGGAGTTTAGGGTTGAGGGTTTAGTGAAGGGAAGGCGGCTTCCCCCCTTCACTAAACACTAAACACTCGGGACGCTAACTCCTCATATTCCCGCCAATCGTTCTCGCGCTTCGATGTTGTCGGGTTCGAGTTCGGCGGCCTTGGTGTAGAAGCTCGCCGCATCTTCTTTCAGACCCATAATCTCGCATGCGACGCCGCCGTTGATCATCGCCCCAACGTAGTTGGGGTTGATTTCGAGCGCGGCCCGAAACTGCGCGTAAGCCTCATTGTGAGATCCGCAGGCCAACAGCGCGAGGCCGAGCCAATTCCTGATATCGGCGTATTCGCTGTGAATGCTCAGGGCCTGCTCGAATGCCTCCACCGCGGCCTTATAGTCTCCCGAGCGATATAGCTTCTTGCCGACCCCGAGGTGGAACGAGATATCATCGACATCGGTCAGCGCCAACTCCTGGAAATGGGCCAGCGCGCTCCGGTGATCGCCATTCTTATAAGCCGCCACCGCCTCGGCATAGGTCAGTGTGCCGTAGCGAGGCTCCGCCTTCACCGCCTGGGCGACATATTGCACGCCTGTCTTATGATCGCCGGCCTGATATGTCAGCACCCCGATCAAGACGAGCGCCTTGGCGTAGTTCGGGTGAAGCCGCAGCGCCGCGTTCAAGACCGAAACGGCCTCCTGGACATCGCCCTTTTCCGCCATCAGCCGAGCGAGTTGATAGTGAAGGTCGGGAAACTTGGGGTTGCACTCGATTGCTTCTCTCAAGTGCTGCTCGGCGCGTTCGCGGGCGTCGCGATTCGCGTTCTCCTCGGCAAGTCGGGCGTGCGTCTCGCCAATATAGAACCTGGACAGCCTATGCTCGGGACTGCCCTCAGGCGCTTCTCTGTGCACTTGCTCGAACGCGGCCAGCGCGTCGATCAGCAATCCCTGATCGTAAAGCTGCAAACCTTTTTCGTAAATCTTGCTCAGTTCTTGAACTCCTATCATGGAGCGCCCCCCTCCTTCGGAGAGTCGAAAGTCAGAAAGTCGGGAAGCCCCCGATGGCCCACTCTAACCTCTCACTTCTTACGTCCAACCTAGACTAATTATCGGTTGCTGCGCGGCGGGCTTCACCCATGATCTCGCGCAAAAAAGCGGCGGGGCCGATTGACCCCACCGCTTCCAGACAAATAAACCTGTATCCAGTCGATTGGAGGCTTATGCCTTGCCAATCATTTTGTCAGTACGCAACGACACAGACACTACCGCCGGTGTTGGGATCCTCTAGCGGTCGTATTGCTATCTCCACATCGTTGCCGAGTGCCGCGAGAAACTTCAAAAGCCGCTCGATGGAATAGCCTCGTATCCTGCAATGCATCAGGTTGGACACTCCAGGCTGATCTATGCCCATAATCCGCGCCGCCTTTCTTTGCGTGAGCTTGCGCTCTTTGATGATGCGAAGGATGTTGATGAGAATATCAGCCTTCAGAAGCATCTCGTCAGCATCGGGAAGCCCAAGGTCGGCAAACACATTACCGCTGCTCACTTCAACAGTGGTGTCATCCCTGTCAGTCATTTCCATACCTCCAAGCGTAATCATTGGCGGCCATTTGCAGCCGCGTCCCAACCACATCAAGTTCTCTTTGGGGCGTCTTGATCCCTTGCGTAGACTTCTTCAGAAAAGCGTGAAGGACATAGACAGATGTCCTGAACCTCACTGTGTAGACGACCCGATAGGTATCCGTATCGTGTCTGTCCACGATCTCCAACACATCGGCTCCGTGGAATCCCTTCAGCGGCTTCACGTTGTGCGGCGTCACTCCCTGCTGCACAGCCCTTAGAGCGGCGCCTATGTCAGACGTTACATCCTTCGGAAAAGCCTTCAGGTCCTTCTTAGAGGAACCCATCCAGTGAAGCGACTTGCCTGACTGCGTCTGCCCGTCTTTCATAGTATGATGATGTTACCATATTTCTTATACCCTGTCAAGGGGCAAATAAGCAAAGCAATCGCGCAAAAAAAGCGGCGGGGCCGATTGACCCCACCGCTTCCAGACAAATAAACCTGTATCCACTCGATTGGAGGCTTATGCCTTGCCAATCTTGAACATCTTGGTGCCACAGCTAGGACAAAGCCCCTGAGTCGCGGGCTTGCCGTTTTTCATCGTGACAGCCTTCGCATCCTTCATCTCTCTCTTGGACTTGCACTTTACGCAATACGCTTCCACTAAGCTCACCATCCTTTCCATAGTTAGGGAGTTCGTGCATTATTACTCCCCACGCCGTCATCTTCCACATCGGTTCGCGTATATCCTTCTTAGCAAGAGGACTTCACGAAGAAAATGTTGGAAATTTCAGCCCTTTTTAGAATCGGTAGCCGAGTTGAGCGGAATTCAGGCCGTCGACGCCCGGATTGCTGCCTCCAATGAACCGATATTGGATGAACAAATTGTTGGTGATGTCTACCCCGAAGCCCCCGGTCCAGCCGAAGTTTGCGTTGGAGGATAAATCGAGTTCCGGGGCGGAGGCGGTGGCGCCGATTACCCCCGCGCCGAAGTTGGCGAATATCCTATAGCCGCCGAGCGGCGCGTAGGCCTTGTAGTTTATCATTATCGGTAGCAAGCTGATCTGCGTGCCGTCGCTGCGCGTGAACGGTATCCAGTCCACCGATAGGCCCAGCGCCGAGTTCTGGCCGCCGACGTTGTTCGAAATCGGACCGTACCAGCTCACACCCACATTCACCATGCTCTTCGTCTTCACGAGCGAATTGACCGGGAAAGCCGCTCCGGCGTAGATCGCGTAGCCAAGGCCCATGCCCTCCGGTGTTGGGATTTCCTGCGCGCCCGCATAGCCATTCGACAGCAGCACGAGTCCGCAGATAAGCGCTATCCCAATGTAGATTGTTCTTCTCATCCGCTTTTACACTCCATTTCCAGATTGACTGATGCAACCTTGCGGCGGTACAATCTTGCCTGTGAAAGACACGACCAACAAGACCGTAATCTCCGCCATGCACTCCTGCGCCTTGTTCGAGAGCCTCGATGACGAAACGCTGCGTGCGATTCGGCCTGCCGCCAAGCGCGTTCTTTATCCACGCGGCAGCGTGATTTTTGAAGAGGGAGACCCGTGTCACGGGTTCTATATAGTTGAGTCCGGCGCTGTCAAGCTCTATAGGCAGTCACGCGACGCAAGAGAGCACGTGCTCCGTGTCGCTATGCCGGGCGAGTGTTTCGGCGAGGCTGCGCTTTTTCTTGGCGGCGGTTATCCCGCCAATGCGGCGGCCGTGCACGACTGCGCATTAATTCTACTTCGAAAGCAGGAATTCCTTCAACTTCTTCGCGAGAGTGCTGAAGTCAGCTTCCGTTTGATGGCCGTTATGGCCGCCTGGGCGCACAGGTTGGTCTCCAGCATCGAATCGCTGAGCATGTAGAGACGCCGCGGCCAGGTTTGCCGACTTCGTTGTCTCTTGCATTCCTGCCGGCGAGGGCGACGGCGCTGTGATCGATCTGGGCATGCCCAAGCAAGTCCTTGCCTCCCACCTGGCAATGACCGGCGAGACACTCTCCCGCCTGCTGGCCCGCTTCGAAGCGGATGGCGCCATCGCTGTGCACGGCCGACGGATCAAGGTCCTCTCGGCTCGCCTTCTCAAAGATGTCCACCTGGGCTAGTCTTGCCAGCTCAGCCCGGTTTCAAACATTTTTAGGGTTAGCAGGGTTGGTAAGGTTGGTAGGGTTGATAGGGTTTGGGGTTCTGTGGCGAGCGGAGCCTTCAACCGTCAACTGTCAACTGCCGACTGACGACCGACGACCGCGACAGCCTTGACACGAATTGTCCTCCAGTTTATAATTCTCGCTGGGGATAATGATGTTTGCACTCAACTTTTACCCGGAACTCTATTCCGATGCTTTAATGCGGGGGCGGAAGAGCGCCACGATAAGGCTCGGCGACAAGTCAGATAAATACCAAAGCGGCCAGATCGTCTGGATCACTATCGGCAGGAAATACCAGGTGAGGCAGAAGCTCTTCACCGCGATAATCGACGACGTGACGGTCAAAGGTGTTGGCGACCTCGACATACGTGAGGTGGAGAAGGAGAACATGGAGTTCCGCCAGGCGGAAGATGTGATGACCCTGCTTTCGAGGCTGTACGATCGGGTGGTGACGCCGCTGGACACGGTGACGATTATTTCGTTCTCGCCCGTGAGGGAGGAACCCGGCAAGCCCGAAGTGGAGGAGATATTCGAACGCTGGATGTAAGATGTAAACAGAAAAGCCCGTCGGTTGAGGGGTCACCGACGGGCTTTTCGTTTTGTCCGCGCAACGCGGACCATCTCAGAAAGGAAAGAAAGGAGAAAAAAGAATCGCAAGCGTCTTGATCTATTATTGTTACGCTTCCCAACGAGATTTAGTTCCATAGGATGAAGGGCGAAGGTGGAGGTTGAATGTTGGAAAGTTCAAGGTTAAAGGTTGGGAAGGGATGGCGCTTGCCTATGCGGCGTGGTCTTCCCCAACTTGATGGGTGGGGATCTCCGAATCCCCACCCCAAAGCCAGTCTCGGATCTCCGAATCCGGCTGCTGTAACCAAGGTTCCGGGGTTCGGAGACCCCTATCTGGCTCTAAGGTGGCGATTCGGAGATCGCCGCCTATCGGGCGTTCCCGCTGCAAGGCGGCGACACGGCAGCGGGAATAGGGGGTAACGCCCGGCGCGGGTGGGCTCCGACTTTCGACTTTTGGCTTTCGACCTTGGACTTTTTTATTGACACAATCCCGCCTCTGATGGTATACTTCCTATGGCATTTCTAACAGGCGCGATGCCGAACGGGCCAACCGAGCGCCTGTTTTTATTGTCGCAATTGACAGCGCCGCCGAAGCTCTGATATACTTGCTTTCGCTGGGGCGCTGGGCGGCGAACCGAATGCCTGGGCGAATAGCTCAGTTGGCAGAGCGCTTGCTTTACACGCAAGATGTCACAGGTTCGAGTCCTGTTTCGCCCACATCTGGAAATTAGAAATTAGAGATTGGAAATTGGAACATCTGACCCAGTGTCCAATCTCCAACTTCCAATTTCCAACCCGGGGGTGTAGCTCAGCTGGTTAGAGCGCCTGCCTGTCACGTAGGAGGTCGCGAGTTCGAGTCTCGTCATCCCCGCCAATTTCTGGGTGATAGGTGATGGGTGATGGGTGTTGGAAGGGACGGGATGCCCTTTTCCTTCCAACACCCATTACCCAACACCCAACACCCAACGTGCCGAGGTAGCTCAGTTGGTAGAGCAGTGGACTGAAAATCCACGTGTCGCCAGTTCAACTCTGGCCCTCGGCACCATTCTCGGGTGATGACTGACGGGTAATGGGTGTTGGAAGGGAGGGGGGGTAGCTTGCCTTTCCAATACCCATTACCTATCATCCAACACCCGACAAGCCGACGTAGCTCAGTTGGTAG
Organism: uncultured bacterium; assembly: GCA_963823885.1. Taxonomy (GTDB): domain Bacteria; phylum Armatimonadota; class UBA5829; order UBA5829; family UBA5829; genus CAWGNL01. The sequence goes on along the minus strand of CAWGNL010000028.1, from coordinate 70,734 downwards.
AGCAGGGCTTTCGTAAAGCTCAGGCCGTGGGTTCGAGTCCCTCCGTCGGCTCCATTTCTGTTATGGATCGCTAACAAATTGGCTGCCTCTCAAAGCACTAAGAGCATCACCAAGGCTGTCATCCCTGCCGCCGGGCAGGGGTACCAGGCTCCTTCCTCTCACCAAAGCCATCCCCAAAGAACTCGTGCCGCTGGGCCGCAAACCCGTTTTGGAGTGGATAGTCGATGAGACAATAGCCTGTGGGATTACAGAGATCACTTTCGTCATCTCCCAGGATAAGACCGCGATACGTAACCACTTCGGGGCCGGGAGTGGGGCAGTGCGGTTCGAGTATACGTTCCAGGCGGAGCTTACGGGCCTTGCCGATGCTATTTACGAGGCCAGGGAGTTTGCCGGGCAAGGATAGCTTTGCCGTGGTGCTGGGGGATTCGGTGATCCAGACCAGCGCAAGCGCGCCGCCGCTCGGCAGGCTGCTTTATACTTACGAAACCACCGGCGCGAGGGGTGTGGTCCTGGTGCAAAAGACCCCGCGCGAAGAGGTCGGCCGCTACGGGATCGTTAAGCCGAAATACGGCGTCGGGGCAAGCTTTCCGATCGACGGCCTCGTGGAGAAACCCCTTCCAGCCGACGCGCCGAGCGAGTACGCAATTGCCGGCAGGTACGCTTTCGATCCGATCATCTTCGATTACATCGAGCGCACACCGCCGGGAGCCGGCGGCGAGCACCAGATAACGGACTCGATCGGTCTCATGCTCAAGGACGGCCTCGATGTCTGGTGCGTCGCGCTCGATGAAGACGAGACCCGCCGCGACATCGGCACCTTCGAAAGCTACTTCGAGGCGTTCCAATTGGAGATCGAGAAGGAACCCATCGAGAGTAACGAGTAACGAGTACGCCTACCTATGCGGCGGACAAATATAGCGTCTGTCTTAGCTCGGCGCCTTCGAGTTCCCGCTGCACGCATGGCACTGAACCTGGGCAGAGGAAGACCACGTCCTCTCTCGCCCTCCTGAGAAACCTCCCGTTTCGGGAAAGGGGTTTCCCGAAACAACGGGAATTGAAGGGACCTCTACCGGGCCGCGGCATCCCTTCCCCAATTCAAAATTCAGAATTTAGAATTTCGGGGTAGCAATCTCTCCTCCGCAACTGCTTCCGTTTCCGGCTGTACAGCCGTAGCAATGGTTGAAGCATCGGATTTGCCGTCCGAGCAGCTTGCCGACCGATGTATGGCCGGCGTGGGCTACTTTCCCATTTCGGATCGCGATGCCCAGGCTCTGATTGAAATCGCAATCGTAGAGCACGCCGTTCCACCCGACCGATAGTATTCTCCGGCACATCAGGCCGGGAAGCGTTTCCTGATTGAAGTTTTGTTCCAGCTCGTGGATATACCGCTTAAGGCTGCCGCTCATTTCCAGAGAACCCAGGAGTCGGCCGATTGGCATGTTAGCTATCGTGATGAGCCGCGTAAAGACAACGCCGTGATCTTCCCACAAACGCTTACGGTAGTCGATCTCCAGTGACTCCTGCCTTCCCGGCAGAGCCGCTCCGGCTGGGTTGTGCACGAGGGTCAACTCCAGCCCGGTATCGGAACGCCCGTAGCCTGCATCGTTGAGCATTTTCAGAGCCGCAACGGACCGCGCGAAGGCCCAGCGCCCGCGCACGCGGTCGGTGGTCTCCGGGCTGTAGCAGGGCAGCGAAGCCGCGACATGCACCTTGTGGGCAGCGAGGAACTCGGGCAGGTCGTCATTGCCCGGCTCGCGCAGGACAGTCAGGTTGCAGCGGTCGGTAATGCGTCCGCCCTGCTCGCCGATCGTCTCCACGAGCCAGCGGAAATCGGGGTGCAGTTCCGGCGCGCCGCCTGTCAGGTCGAAATCCGTGATGGCGTTTCCGCCGGCGAACTCCAGCGCGGCCCCCATAACCTCGACTGACATCGCCTCTTTGCGGTCCGGTCCGCACCTGTAGTGACAGTGAGCGCATTGTTGGTTGCACCTATACCCGAGGTTTATCTGGAGAGTAGCGGGACGCTCGGTCGTGACCGGCCACAGGCCGAGTCGCGAGAGGCGCGTCTCGAATGCGACCTCCACCACGTTATCAAGATATGTGCTTGGTTCTTCTCTCATGCTACTGGCGGATACCCACGCTTCAGCCTCTGTTCGGGCAGATTTGCAATCTGGCCCGTAAAGGACAATCTGGGCATCTCCGATGCCCGAAACGACGTTGTAATTCGAGAGGTTGTCTCGCGGGGATTGCAAATCCCCGGATTGCCGGTTACGGGCCGGATTGCAAATCCGCCCGAACGGACTCCGGCTCCGGCCGGAGGTTACTAACTCCTTAACTTGGAACCAACAAACGCTGCCGTGTGGCGAGGAAAGAAGCAGCCCGGCGTCTGCGGCTGGAGCAGTTGCCGCGCAAGCCGCGAGAGGTCTGCCGGAGCGTCGATATCACTCCATCGCGGAAGAAGAAAAGTCTTCAAGCCAGCAAGCTGAGCACGGTCCAGACTCACTTTCAATACCTTTCCATTGCCCCACTGCATCTGCCGGAAAATATCCTGGTGAGGACATTTCATCCCCACCAGATAATAACCGCCGTCAAGTCGCCGGCCCGAACACCACATTTGCCTCTTCCGACTCAAGAGCAACGAACGCCCGCTCCATGATGCCGGCCGGCAAAGTAGGAGTGTCTGTTCCGACCAGGAGAACGGACGATCCGGGCTCGCAAAGCCTGGTAAAGCAGCCGAGCATCCGCTCACCGAGGTCGCTTCCCTCCTGCGCCAGGCAGAAGTCGACGTGGGCGGCAATTTGCTCGAAGGTCGGCAAGGCGCCGGCGGGCGCGTATGCGAGCACAACCCGAGTCCGAGCAAGAAGGCGGCTCTTCTCCACCGCATCGAGCACGCAACAACTGTGGAACTCCGCGGCGGTTTCAGGCTCCAGGGGCGGGCAGAGTCTGGTCTTCACAGTGCCGGGTACTGGCGCTTTGGCCATGATTACAAGGGTTCTGTTTGCGACGTTCATATCTTCTCCAACAAGCCAGGTCATTATACCCAGGAACTTCCGACTCCAGCGCGCATTCATCAGGCCGTTTCTGGGTAACATAACATTCGGCTCCGAAAGAGCGACCAAGCGAACTTAAGGAGGATTTGTTATGAAAACGTCAGTTGCGGTTCTTGCCCTCATCTGTATTCTGACCGTGGCCGCGCAGGCTTCCGTATCATTCACCCCGCCCGGAAGCAGCAAGCCAATGGTGGGCGCCACGTTCACAATGACGCCGTCGAGCGAGGCAAAGAAGATAAACTCCACGGCAAAAGTCCGGATGGGCACGAGCAAGGACAAGAAAACGTGGATGGTGGATGTCACAGTCATGCGTGGGCATAAGAACGGTCTCTACATGATTTGGCTGGCCGGCAAGACGCCAAAGATGCTCGGTGACATCGGGAAAGCGGACGCAAGCGGCAGCGTTAAGCTCAGCTACATGGGGCCCATCAACCCAATGGACTACAAGAGCATCGATGTCTACTACCTGCCAAACGACCGCAAGAGCAGGGTACTCATGTTTTCGCTGGAAACCAGCATGATGATGCCGAAGGGCAAGACATAGGAAATGCCCAAGAGATACGTGATCGTTGGAAATGGAATGGCCGGGGTCACAGCCGCTCAGAACATTCGAAGGCTCGACCCCGATTCGAGCTTGACCATAATCACCGACGAGCCTACCCCATTCTACTCCCGTCCGGGCCTGATGTACCACATGATGGGCACGCTCAAGGAATGGGACCTTCGCATCGCCAAGGACGAGAGTTACTACCGTTCGATAGGCGCCGCGCTCAAATACGACACCGCGCTTCGGGTCAGCGAGAATGAGGACGTCCTCGAACTCGCCTCGGGGGAGTCGCTGCACTTCGATCGTCTCCTGCTCGCGACCGGCAGCAACAGCCGCGCGCTCGACGTTCCCGGATCAGACCTCGACGGCGTGCGCTTTATGTACTCGCTCACTCAGGGCAAGCAGATAATGAGTGAATGCCGCAAGGGCATGAAAGCCGTCGTAGTGGGAGGCGGGCTGCTGGGGGCTGAGCTTGCGGAGGTATGGCGGCACGCCAGCGTGGATGTCACATTCCTGGTTCGCGAGCCATGGTACTTCCCGAGGAGCCTGAGCGAACCGCAGGGCCGTATCGTGGAAGCCGCGATCCGCCGCCACGGCTGCGATCTCCACGTTGACAGTGAGGTCGCCGAGCTGCGCGGCGAGGGCAGGGTGCAAAGCGTCGTCACAAAAAGCGGCCGTCAGTTCGCGGCCGAGGTTGTCGGAGTCACGGTGGGAGTCGAGCCAAACGTCGATCTCGCAAAGATTAGCGGCATCGCCACGGGCCGCGGCATACTGGTGGACCCGGCGCTCAGGACGAGCAGGCCGAACGTATACGCGGCCGGAGACTGCGCCCAGATCAAAGCCGAGAGTGGAGGACGCACCTGTATAGAACAGCTCTGGTACAGCGCGGACAGGCAGGGACGCGCCGTCGCGCGCTCGATGTGCGGCGACCCCATGCCTTATGACCCGGGTATCTTCTACAACTGCGCCATGTTCTTCGACGTGGACTATCTTTCCATCGGCTCCGGGCGCTATCCGGACGACGGCCAGGACGAGGAGACTGTTATCTCTCGGAATGGAAGGGCTGCCAGGCGGTTTGTCCACCGAAACGGCATCGTGACGGGCATAACCTCCGTTGGAGCAAATGACGCCGCGCACTTGCTAATGGACATGGTGGTGAGGGGCGCGTCACTGGAGACCGCGAAATTAGAAATTGGAAAGTGACGACTCACGGGTCGTGAGTACATGTCACCGCATATGTCATTCCGAGCACGTGACCTCGGCGTTGCCGCGGTTACATTAGAAAGAAACCAGCCCCGTTGTTTCGGGACACCCTTGTCCCGAAACCAGCAGTTTCTTAGGAGCGGGTAGCGAGGAATCTCAACGCTGCGCTTGGATTCTTGCTCCGTTGCGTGAGACTCACCCGAGCTTTGCGATTTCTCACATTCGTTCGGAATGACAGCCATGCGCTCAGTACGCCACTCAGGGAAGGAGAATAGCGGAAATTGGAAATTAGAAAGAAAATAGCGTATCCGATACTCGCGCTGGGACTTGTCGCGTTCTATGTCTGGCAGTATCAGCGGCCCGATCCGCTCTGGCTGGGCAAAGACAAGGACTTCTGGTATGAATCGCTTTACCTTGCGTTTGTGCTCGGGATGGGAATCCCCGTGCTCATCAAATGGAAGAAGAGCAAATATTTCACCATCCGAACTATCTCCTGCATGGTCACACAAGCTCTTGTGGGGATACCTCTTTCTATATGTAATCCTTCCGTTTGATTGGCGGGGGGTGGTGCAGTCCGGGCAGCTTACCAGCTTCGGAGCGTTTGCGCAAAACTTCTGGCCACTGGAGATATGGGGGCTGATCGTGCCTCGCTACTTCGGCTGGCAGCCGGTTGTCGTGGGGTGGTTTGCCTATGTCGTGGTGACGAGCCTGGTCGTGATGCCCGTTTTGGTGCTCAGATTCGGCCGCGCGTATTGCAGTTGGTTCTGTGCGTGCGGGAATCTTGCGGAGACTGCCGGCGATCCATTCAGGACACAGGCGCCCAAAGGGCCGAAGTCGTGGCTGCTGGAGTATGTCATCATCATTTTTGTGGTGTTCGCGGTGGCGGCTACAATCTCTTTGTCGTTCGGCTTGGGTAACCAGGACCTCTGGATCGATGGATGGAACTTCTGGACCAAGTTCATTTTCGCAAGCATTCTGGGCGTCGGACTCTACCCGCTGCTCGGCAACCGAATCTGGTGCCGCTACTTCTGTCCGTGGGCGGGGCTCTTTGGTGGCCTCGGCAAGTTCGGCAGGTCCGGCATCGCGGCCAACGAGATGTGCATGGCCTGCGGAATGTGCAACAAACACTGCGATATGGGCATCGACATCCGCGCCAACGCAATGCACGGCCGGCTAACCAAGACCACCTCGTGCATATACTGTGGGGCGTGCGTCGCCGTGTGCCCGCGCAACGTGCTGAGGGTAATATGATGCGTGTCTGTGTCGTGATTCCCGCTCTAAATGAAGATGGCTCGATTGGCTCGGTGGTGACGGGGATGCTTGCCGGGGGCGCATCGGAAGTGATCGTCGTGGACAACGGCAGCACGGACAATACAGCCATGGTCGCCGCCGGGGCAGGCGCGAGGGTCGTCCGGGAAGACCGCGGGGGATATGGGAGAGCGTGCCTGGCGGGGATCGCCGCCGCCGATTGCGCCGATGTGATCGTCATCGCCGACGGCGACGGATGCGATGATCCCGAAGACCTTCCCCGCATCCTGGAACCCGTTACAACCGGCCAGGCCCAGATGTGCCTTGGTTCCCGTATGACCGGTGAGGCCGAGCCGGGGGCGATACCCTTTCACTCACGCTTCGGAAACTGGCTGGGAGCGATGTGCCTGAGAGTCCTCTTCCATCAGAACGTAACCGACATGGGCCCGTTCCGCGCGATCCGTGCCGATGCCCTCGAGTCGATGCGGATGTCCGAGCCGAACTTCGGATGGAATGTGGAGATGCAGACCAAGGCCGCCCTTGCGGGGATGCGAATTATCGAAGTCCCGGTTCGATACAGAAAGCGCAGGACCGGCAAGTCGAAGATCACCGGCAGCCTCGCGAAGTCTCTCGAGGCCGGCGTGGTGATCATCGGCACGATCTTGCGTGCATGGCTCCGCACCATTACTTCTGCGGGCACCCGCTGAACGTGTAGCTGTAGATATCGAAGCCCGTCGAGTCGGAGGCGAGCTTCAACTCGTGCTCCCCGTAAGGCCCGCGGATCACGTTATACATTCCGGGATAAGTAACCTCGAAGTAGCTCCCGCGAGAATCGTAGCTGATGTCGTCGCCCTTATCGGGTCTTGGAATCGGTTTGCCGTCGAGTGTGGCATAGACCTTATAGCTGTGGTCTGCCGGGCGGTTCACCACTGTGTTGACCTCGGTGCCGTGGTAGCGGATCACGACGTAGTCCCGCAGATCGTTCGTGCCTCTGGCATGCTGCAGGCTCTGGTAGCGCGTAATGAACGGCCCTTGAGCGTAAATGTTGCCATCCACATGGTTGCCGGGATCTTTGAACTCGGCGGTTTTGTCCATCTCCCAGCCCCCGGGCAGGTTCGCGAGGAACTTGTAGGTCGGATTCACGTAAAGCTCGCCTGTGTCGGCCCGGCAAACGGTGTTGGGATCGTCACCAGGCCGCACGGGAGCGAGCGGTGCTGGAAACTTCGCGCTTGGGTTAGTCTTGAGCAATAGCCTTTGAATGGCTCGTTCCATCTCCTGATAGTTGCCCTCACCCGCATGCTGCTCGACCAGCTTGCCGTTCTGGTCGAAAAGATATTTGGAGGGCCAATACTGCTCGTTGTAAGCCCTCCAGTTCTTGCTTTGGGGGTCATTGAGTATCGGATACGTGAGTCCGTCCCTCTTCGCAGCGGCGGCAACATTATCGGTGAGCGCGCTGAACCCGAACTCCGGTGTCTGGATGCCGACAATCACGAATCCGTATGGCTTGTATCGCTTGTACCAGGTCTTCAGATATGGGTCGGTGCGGATGCAGTTTACACAGGTGTATTCCCAAAAGTCAACAAGGACTACCTTGCCCCTGAGATTGGACCAGGTGAGCGGCGGCGAGTTGATCCAGTTGCTCGCCGGGCCGATGAATGCCGGTGGGCGCGAGCCCTGCGGCAAGGCCGCATTCAGGTGATTGATGGTCGCAGCCACCGCTACTGCCACGACCAGTATCAATAAAAGCAAACGTTTCTGAGTGGTACATGGCGTGCCTCCACGGAGTGCTCATTGCGCGATGAGTTTACCCGGCTTTGGTTTGCTTCACACAAATACTCCTGTGCTTGGGCCTGCATCTTGCCGAGATGCATCCCGCCGCGCTATCGGGACAACAGCCTCAGTAAGCGTGGCGGCTTGGCTTCTAGCGGTGCTAAGGGGGAGATGGCGGGTCTCACTCCAGGAGCATCCGGTCTTCGGCGGGATATGTCCGGGGGAGAGGCTTCAAGCCGTGATTTGGCTAATCTCCTGGGTTGGCCCACTATAGGACGGTCTCGGTGTCAATAGCATACTCGGTACAGAGCAAAGCCCGCCTTCGCTTTCGCTCGGGCGGGCCAAGAGGTAAGGGTCAAAGGGCAATTGGGCTATGACCTGCGCCGCCTTATGCCCAGCAGTCCTACCAGCCCGCCAAGCAATGCGATAATTGATGACGGCTCAGGAACTTCGGAAACACGGAACCCGACACTGACGTCGCCGCCCCCCGGGTCGTCGCTGTCGTAGTCCGACGCCAAGAGGCTGGAGTTGTCGAACGAACCCCCACGGATGCCGCGATAGCTGCTGTCATATACGGACTCGTTCCAATCCCAGACGTTGCCGTTCTCGTCGAACGTGCCATAGTAGCTCGCGGACCCGGTGTACGTCCCCACGTCAGTCGTGTTTCCAACCGCGTAATTGTAGTTGCCTGAGTCGTGGACTGCCGTTGAAGAAGTAGCCGTTGGGGCTGTATTGCTCTGGGTCGCATACTCGTAATATCCCCCGGTGCCCCCGTTCAGGGCGGGGTCGTAATACGCGGCCTTATACCACTCGTTTTCGCTGGTCACTGCCCAAGTCGCTCCGCCGTTGCGCGAAATCCCCGCTCCACCACTACCATTGTAGCCGTTCAGGGTGTACGCGCCGGTCTCGGTGGTGCCGACGCCTTCCGGTCCCGTGGGCTGGTAGTTGTCGAGCCAGTTGGCGAACCGGCAGGCGTCCCAGAAGGTTACGTCGACCACCGGGAGGTTGGGATCCCCCGCCGCGTAGCTATAGCTGCCGGAGACGCCGCTCCGCGTGATCGTGCAGCCGTAGGTGGGAGCCGCGTTGGTGCCTGCCATCCCTGGGTTGTAGCACTCATACGGGTCGGTGGCTGCCACGGCGTTCAAAAATGCCGTGTATCCGCCCGTGGTCACATCGTTCGTGCCAATACTGTAATTGTAGGAAACCGATCCGAAGCCGGTGGTGGGGTCAGCCGCATTCCCCGCGTTCCCAACGTTTCGGGATGAGTTCCCGCTTCTGCCGCCAGCGGTACGGCAACACGCATACGAGGGCGCGGCGAGCAGCTACCATCGGGGCGACCGACCCTCAGTTAGCGCCCGAGTGCGATGTGCCGACCAAAGCCTCGGCCTGCGCGTCCATTGTCTGGCGGAGTTGCTTGTAGTCGGCGATCTGCTTGGTAACCTTGCTCCAACCGATTATTCTCTGGACACCCCACACCAGTTGCATGATTCCAATCACCGCCAGTGCCTGCCCTGCGATGTTGACACATCCGAGAGCCAAGAGGGTCAGGCCGTCGACAATCAGCATTTCTGGTCTGCGCGACCGCAGCAAAACGATTCCCTCCGCCAGCATCCAGGCGGATAAGCAGTAAATCACGGCAGGAGGAATAATCAGTTGCTCGCCTGGCCGAAGATCGGCTGATTGGCTGCAAGTTAGGACCGAATTGATCACAGCCCACGCGATGCTGGCAATCCCGGAAATCCGGAGCCCACTCGACAATGCCGCCTCGGGATCGGGCATATCGACCGCTCGCCAGATCGTCTCTGCGTCCGGGCCATACTCGGCCTGTCCGGCCTCCAGCCTAATCGCGACGCCGCGGGCTATGAGCTTGTGTTCGGGTTTTAACGTCCAGAACGCCGGGGTCCGACGAAAATACTCCACCCGTTCCACAGCATTCGCTCCGAGCTCGGTGGCCTTGCGCTGCAGCGCGCGGCTCGCCACACTCAGATCCGGAGGTAATGCGGAACCGGTAGGTGCAGGCACCGTGACTTCCGCCTCGCATTCACCAATCACTTTCGCGGCCTGCGGGGCAGCGCCGTACAGCAGCTTGACTTGCGACGCATCCTCCCACGCGCCCTCGAGGACAGGCTCAAGCTCTTTTCGCGGCGGGATCAGGCACGCGATCAGCAACCCTAAGAACGACAGCAGTCCCAGACAAGCAAACCAGTACCAGGTCCGCCTCTTCGCTACACCCAGGATGATACACACGACGATTGAAATGCCAAAAATACCAAAGACAAAGACGCAGGCGGCTATGATTCCATCTTGGCTCAAGTGTCCCTACCGCCTTTCTCAGGGATCGACCCGTAGAATACATCCCAGTCCGATTATACCATGCAAACGCTGCAGTCGCAACGTTCGGGGGGCTTTCCAAATTTGGCGGTTTTGATGTACTGCAAGCCATCAAAACCCCGGAAATTGCAAATTGGCGCTGGTACCCACGCCGTCCGTTAGCCACACGCCGACGCTCTCGATCTTGTATCCAGTCTCGCCGAGATGCACGCCGCCCCAAGAAGAGCGTATACCGGCGCATACTCCACAATCGGAATCCAAACCGGGAAGGTGTTGTTGACGTAGTAGAGATAGGACAGGTTGCAGGTCACAGTGAGAAGCAGCAGGCCCGAGTTGGGAGCGATACACAGGAACGGCAGCAGCCAGCAGACATACCAGGGGTCGACCACCGGCATAAGCAGCAGGCATACAGCCAGCGTGTTTCGGGTGATGCGGATTGCGGCGGCGCGCATCCTCCGGCCTCACGCGTAGCCCCGCGCGCACCGAGTAACCAATTGTCAGCAACCCGACAAACATTCTCGCCGGAGACAAGGGCAGGATCGGGATCGTGTGCCGTGCGAGCGATTCGGCGGCCTGGAAGAGCGCATAAGCGCTGTAGTTGAATGTCCAATACTTTCCGTAAGTGCCGATCCCGGAAAAGAGCGATGTCCCTGCTGAGGCAAACGGCAAGTAACACGCCATCACCACGGCCGCGGCGGCCGCCAGCGACCTCCACTTGCCCAGCCTCCATGCCAGGGGCAGCAGTATGACAGGGACCAGCTTGACGAGTATCGCGGCTCCGAAACTCATTCCGGCCAGCAGCGGCCTAGGTCGTTGTCGCAGCCAGAATACTAGCGCGAGAAGCAGAAAAAAGAGCATCACAGGCTCGATGTGCCCGCTGTTAGCGAACTCCTTCATCGCTAAGGGTGACCAAGCATAGATTATCACCCACGATTTCGGACGACCCAGTCGCGCAAGCAGGGCAGCGATAAGGAACACATTAGCCACGTCAAAGATAAGGAAGATCGACTTGAGCCCCAACGCGGTCTCCAGGCCCAGCACATGCGCAAGACCGAATACCATTTGGGCCAATGGCGGGTATATGGTTCGCACTTCAGGGTAGCCGATCCGAGACCAGCAGCCGTCACGCAGAGCAGCCAGCCCGGCGGAGTTGGGTGGTTGCATGAACGGATTTATGCCGTGTGCGAAGACATTCCCATCCCACAGGTAGCGGTATATGTCGTTGTCGAAGAGGACCGGCGATGGAAGCAGGACGAATCTGCAGGCAATGGCCACCCCGAGCAGATAGCCAAACCCAACACCCCAGCCCCGCATCACCACCAGAAACACAGCCACAAGGTAGCAGCACCCGGCAACGATCTGTAGCGCGACAAACACAGACGCCGAAGGTTTTGGCTCCCGTGAGAGCAGATATTGACACACGTTCAGTGCGACAAGAGCCGCCCCAACATAATATAACCACGCGGTCCGATTTGCTCCACTGATATCTGCTCTCATTCGTGCTCTAATCCCTGGGCTTGCTTTCGCGCATATACCCAAGCCCGCATATATGCAATCTCGCAACCTCCAACCTCGAAGGAAGGAAGGGAATCCATTCCTTCCTTCCTCCCCCTTCCGCCGTTTAGCGGTCCTCATTGCAAGGGTAATTAACACGTAATTAACATTGGTAAGGATGCCCACCGTGAATGCCTCATTAGAAATCCTGCATGCTCATTCCCGGAAGAATACGAGCACGCGTTCCCGAGATCAAAGACAATGGCCCCTTGGCCATCGCCATCGCGGAGCATCTTCTGTCCAAGCGCGGAATCTCCGATGTGCGGGTGAACCGTGACTGCGCGAGCGTGGTCATCGGCTACGACCCCTCCGTGCTCAAGACATTCATGCCGGAGGGGCAACTGCGCGGCATCAGGATCGGCAAACCCGCCGGGACGCGGATTGCGGTCGATGGAAACGGTCACCGAGACTGCAAGGTTACCCCGCCACTCGCGCGTGCTTGGGAGGTCATGCGGCGGTACGCGGGTCTGATTCTGCCGACTGTTGCGCTCGTGGTCTCGCGCGCAACGCGCCTGCTTCCAATCGCCCCCGTCTATTGCCTGGTCGCGGCGGCGGCGCTGCCGGTCTTCAAGCGGACGGCGCTTACTATCAGGCGAGAGAAACGCGTCGGCGTGGACTTCCTGGATGCCACGGCGCTGGCTATCATGGGTATCCAAAGGAACCTTCCCACCTGCGCCTTTATGTCCTGGCTGATAAGCGTGGGCGAGCACATCCGCGAGGAAACCGCTCGGAAGTCCCAGAAAGCAATAGCGGACCTGCTGGCGTTTCACGTGGACGCCGCCACTATCCTGGTGGGGAAGCGGCGGGTGAAGGTCGCGGTGGATTGCCTGACTCCCGGCTGCCTGGTGGTGGTAAACGCGGGCGATGTCATACCGGTCGACGGTCGGGTGGTTTCCGGGTGCGTGGGAGTGGACCAGATGAGCCTGACGGGCGAGGCGGCGCTGCGTGAAAAGCTGGCCGGGGATACGGTCTTCGCCGGCTCCGTGGCGATCGACGGGGAGCTTGTTATTCAGGCGGCCGCGGTCGGACTCGATACCAGGGCGGGTAAGATCGTGCAGGCCTTGCGCTCGGCCCCTCTTCAGGAGACCAAGATCGAGGACTACGCGGCCCGCTTCGCCGACCGGCTGGTCATCCCGACTTTTGCCGCGTCAGGGGCGGTGTGGGCCATGAGCCGGAGCCTCGGGCGGGCGCTTTCGATGCTCATAGTGGACTTTGGGACCGGCGTGAGGGTGGCCGCGCCGACCGCTTTCCTTTCATTTATGACCTACGCGGCCCAGAGAAACATCGTGATCAAGGGCGGCAGAGCGATCGAAAAACTCGGCAATGCGGACGCCGTAGTGTTCGACAAGACCGGGACCCTCACTTCCGGCGAACCTGAGATCGTGGACGTCATTGCGCTAGGCCGATTTACCGAGAAGGGCTTGATCCGGCTCGCCGCGGCGGCGGAGGCCGGCTTGAACCACCCTGTCGCCAATGCCCTCGCGGCCAAAGCGGCCCAGCTCAAGGTACGGCTGCCCGGCAAAGTCGAGGCGCGACTGCGGGTCGGAATGGGCGTCAGCGCGCAGGTCGAGGGAAAGCGCATCGTGGTCGGCAGCGAGCGGCTGATGGTCGAGTCCGGGGTGGACGTGTCGGAGGCGAAGCAAGCGGTGTGTTCTATCGAGACCGGGTCCGGATCGGCCCTATACGTCGCGGTTGATGGCAGGCTGGCGGGCGTGGTTACGTGCGCCGACCGGGTCAGGCCGGAGAGCAGGATGGTGATCGATTCGTTGAGATCGCTCGGAGTAACGAGGATCGTTGTGCTTACGGGCGACCGGCGGGAAGCCGCCCGGGAGGTATGTGAAGGGCTTGGCGTCGATGAGTTTTACGCGGAGGTCTTTCCCGAGGATAAACTGCGAATCATTCGTGCGCTTCAGAAGAGCGGGCACACGATAGCGGTGGTGGGCGACGGCATCAACGATTCATTGGCGCTCGCCCACGCCGATGTGGCGATTGCGCCCGCCGGCGCCACCGACGCGGCCAAGGAAGCCGCGGATGTGCTGCTTATGGAAGATGACCTGCGACTGATACTCAGCGCTTTCACAATCGCCCGGTCGGCGCTCGGGTTGGTGAGGCAGAACTTCAAGGTCGTCGCGGTGCCCAACGCGGGCGCGTTGGCACTCGCCGCCGGCGGTCTTCTGGGTCCGGCGGGGGCGACACTCGTAAATAACGGCAGCACCGTGGCCGCCGCCTTGAATGGCCTGAGACCGCTGCTTAGAAGGCAGCGTTAACCCTGGGCCTTTGCCATCCGCGAAACGAGCAGCTCCATCACCAGCCGCGGGTCTTCGATGCCGCCCTCGATGCCTTTAAGCATCAGGTCGGCTCCGGCGATGGCGGCAAAACACCGGGCAATATCGGACCGGCTCAGCGGCCTCGCCTGCCGGGCAAGCCGATCCGCCATCCAAGCCTGCCTGCCGAGAACGTCCAGTAAGTTCGGATCGGCGGGCAGCGCCTCCTTCACGTTATCCGGCACGTCATCCTTTCTGAAGCCGCGGACCCCTGACTCCTGCAGCAGTCTCATCTGCCACAACAGCCTGAAGTGCCGGGCCATCGTAGCCAGGGCCTTGGGAGCATCCGCGCCCGTGTCGCTGCCGGCATCGAAAAGCTCTCCCAGAAACCGCAGGGCCGCCGCCTGATTTCTAGTCGCGACCGCATCCACCAGCTTGAATATCTTCTCCTCGGGGGTCTCGCTGGTGACCGCGAGAACATCCTCCTGGGTGATGCTGTCGGAATCGAGAGCATAGTCGATGAGCTTCCCGGCCTCGCTCGTAATCACCGCCGAATCGGCGCCGACCCGCTGGATGAAAATGCCGACCGCGCGGGCATCGATCTTCTTGCCGGCCTTCGCGAATATCGACCTGGCGAAACCGGCCGCGGCATCCGCTTTCATCCAGGGAAAGTCGCGCACCTGGCCTATCTTGCCGATTGCTTTGGAGAGATCGCCGACCACTTCGCTGCCCCGCTTGGGTTTGCCGTCGGCCTTTTCGGCGGCGGGGTTGACGAGGATGAGGCAGCCTGAAGCAGGCACGCCGGCGAGCTTGGATGCGAGTTTGAGCTGCTCCTCTTCGAGCATCTTGTTTGCGTAGCGCACGAGGACCACGCGCTGCGACGAACCGAACGGCGGCACGCTCAGTCCGGCTATCACGCGGTCGGAGGTGGCCGAATCGCCTGAGCTTTCCTCGAGGTCGAAGTCGGCGAAATCCGGCGATATCAGGGGCTTCAGGATCTCCTCAAGGGCCTGCTGCTTCCTGAGTTCGTCGTCGCCCTTGAGTAGATAGGCTCTGCATTTTTCTTTCTTTGCTTCGGGACTCATAGCAAGGTATTATCGCACAGAGGGTCGGGGTATGGCAAACTCCGAGTAAGAGATCAGTCTTCTGAGAACAGACTCCGCCAGTGCTGAGTAGGCCCGGTCTGTGGGCCGTATCGAAGCACGGCCGCACAAGTGACCGCCCTTCGATACACCTCGCTTGCGCTCGGCACTCAGGGCTGGCGGGTTCCGAATTCCTATAAGACTGAACTGTTACAACTCCGAATTACAGTTGTCAGCTTGTCGGCACACGAGTGCCCCTTGATAACTGGAGGGATTTGTCAGGAATGCTATAATTATACTTCATGGTAGAGGTCTTTTGGCTATGATCGTTCCGGCTATAGGCATGTCGCCAATGGCCGGACCGTGAGAGGATACCGCTTTGGGACGCGCGCGTGACTTAATCAAAGGCTATCCCGACGAGGCGATACTGGAAGAAGTGCGGCGGGTCGCCGAGCTTGTCGGCAAGCCGGCGTTCACGGCAGGCGACTTTCGAAAACATTCAGGGATTGATTCCGCGGCCGTGAAACGACGGTTCGGCAATTGGCGCAACGCATTGGAACGAGCAGGACTGGGCCACATGGTCTACTCGGGACGCGGCGCACGCTATTCGGATGAGGCTTTGCTCGACGAACTGCGGCGAGTGGCGGAGGTTGTGGGAAAACGGTGGCTCAGGGGTCCTGACTTCAGCGAGCATTCCAGGATCAGTCTTATCACCGTCAGTCAAAGGTTCGGCGGCTGGTCATCCGCATTGAAGCGCGCGGGTTTGGGACATATGTATGCGGGAGGGGGACGCGTCATTTATTCGGAGGAAGAGCTGCTCAGTGAGGTCCGACGGGTGGCCGAGGTCGCGGGAAAACCGGGAATCACGACGCAGGACTTCAGGAGGCTCTCGAAGATGAGCGTGACCGCGCCTTGCAAACGATTCGGAAGTTGGCGCGGCGCGCTTGAGCACGCCGGATTGGACGTGCCGCCATCCTCCACCCCCCGCTATTCCGTTGAGCAGATGTTGGAAGAAGTCCGGCGTGTCGCTCAGCTTGTGGGCGACTCTGTGCTTACGTTAAGAGATTTCAATAACAACTCTTACATGTGCGCCGACACGCTCTGCAAGCGGTTCGGGAGCTGGCGAGCCGCTTTAGAGCGCGCCGAACTTGGTCACCTGTTTCGCAAATCACACAGCAGGCGGGCTTATTCGGACGAACAGCTATTGGAAGAGGTCCGGCGGGTAGCCCGCCTTGTTGGAAAGCATGTGCTTACAAGAAACGAATTCGTGGCTCAGGCCAAGTTTGGCAGTGGGATGGTTCGGCAGCGGTACGGGACTTGGAAGAACGCGTTGTCGCGCGCGGGTCTGGGACATATGTACTCCGTCGGACAAGGAAAGTCTGCTCTCTTTCGGGTGGACGAAGAGCGGGCTTAGGACATATGTCGCCTGAAAACGATCTGGACAGATACCGCCGCTCTTCCGGCGCAAGGATGGCACACAGCCTCTGGTTTGACCATTCCATGCCTTGAGTGAGGACAATATTGTGATGAGCAAATCCGATTTGATAAAGGACTACCCGGAGGAAGCGCTGCTCGAGGAAGTGCGGAGAGCGGCCGGGCTGGTGGAAGGACCGGTGCTTACCAAGGCCGATTTCACAAAGCATACCGGTATTTCCGCCGATGCTCTCGCGCGACGGTTCGGTCGCTGGGGAACTGTGTTGGAGCGCGCGGGGTTGTCGCACATGCTGGCGACCTGGGAGGACTCTCTCGGGCATTTCCAACGCAAGGTGTACTCAGACGAATACCTGCTCGAAGAAATCCGCCGCGTTGCCGGGATCGTGGGAAGGCCCGTGCTCACGATGACCGACTTCGACAGGCGCTCTAAGGTCAGCGGCCAAATTGCCGCTAAACGGTTCGGAGGTTGGCCCGCCGCTCTGGAACGCGCCGGCTTGAGTCACATGCGGATTCAGAGGGCTGGTCAACACTACGCCGACGACCTGGTTAAGGACCACTCGGACGAAGCGCTGCTGGAAGACGCCCGCAGAGCGGCAGGGCTGGTGGAAGGGCCGATGCTCACGAAGGCCGACTTCACAAAGCACACGGGAATTTGCGCCGGCGCTCTTGCGCGACGGTTCGGTGGCTGGGGAGTTGCGTTGGAGCGCGCGGGGTTGTCGCACATGTTGGTATCCTCGGAAGATTCGCAGCTCCATCGCCCTAAGTACACCGACGAATACCTGCTCGAAGAAATCCGCCGAGTTGCCGGCATCGTGGGAAAGCCGGCGATCTCGCAAGAAGACTTCACAAAGCACGCGCCGCTCAGTTGTTCAACGGTTATCAGGCGCTTCGGAGACTGGCGTCGGGCGACGCAACGCGCGGGCGTTGGCTGCATATGTCACCGGCGATCGACGCACACCGACGAAGAATGTCTGGAGGAAATCCGGCGAGTGGCCGACACAGTCGGAAAGCCCGGGCTCACGATGACCGACTTCGACAGATACTCTAAAATTAGCAGCCAGGTTACCAAGAGACGGTTCGGGGATTGGTCCGCCGCGCTGGGGCGCGCTGGCCTGGGCCCCGCGCGGCGCCGGCGGCCCGGAAGACACAACTCCGACGAGGATCTTGTGACAGAAGTGCGGAGAGTGGACGAATTGGTGGGCAAGCCGTTTTTCAGCACGTGCGATTTTGATGCCCATTCCACAATTACGAGCGATACATGCTGCCGTCGGTTTGGGAATTGGCGGAAAACGCTGGAACGCGCCGGCCTGGGTCACAAATACGCGAACTCGAAAGCGGCAATGAGCTATAATAGGCCCCGTAGGTACTCAGACGATCAACTGGTGGAGGAATTGCGCAGGGTGGCTCAGTTGCTGGGCAAACCCACGCTCACGAGATCCGATTTCGACCGCAATTCGAAGATGTGCTCCGCCAGCGTCTATACCCGATTCGGTGGATGGCGTAATGCGCTGGAGCGTGCGGGCTTGGGAGGCATGTATTCCCATACGGTTCTGGGAGGTTACACGGCTGTGGGCGGCAGGTCTTTCCCCGAGGAAGCCCTGCTGGACGAGGTCCGGCGGGTCTCCAAAATTGTCGGGATGCCGGCGCTGATACAAGATGACTTCAACGCCCACTCCAAAATATGCGTCCATATCCTCTTGAAGCGATTCGGAAGCTGGCAGGCCACGTTGGAGAGAGCTGGCTTGGGTCACTTATATTATGGCTCGCACAAGAAACACCCTGACGAATATCTGTTGGCGCTGCTCCGGCGCGTGGCCGGACTGCTCGGAAAGCCGGTGCTCACAGAGGATGACTTCGCCAGCCACTCCGGGACTAAGGCCGAGACGGTCTCGCGCCGGTTCGGGAGTTGGCGCGCGGCGTTGGAGCAAGCGGGCCTGATACGTCCGAACAAGGAGCAACCGTGAGACGCGCACCCGATGTGATGGGGCCGTATCGAAGGACGACCGCAGGGACTATTTTCTGCCTCAGCGGATCCCCATTTTCTTTTTGTGGTGGCGAAGCCAAAGGCTTCATGCGGCCGGAAGCACATGGACCTCCGTCTTTTCTACTGCCTTGGCGGCATAGGCGAGGGCGGCTCCGATGTCCTCGTCGTGAAGTCCATAATCCTCTCTCAGCTCTGCGAAGCTGGCGCCGGCGGATAGTGCGCCGACTACTCTTGCCACCGGCACACGAGTGCCCTTGATAACCGGGCGTCCCGACTGTATCTCGGGGTCTATTACGATTCGTGCCAATAGTTCTTCTCTGGTCTCAGGCATGGCTCGATCCTCCCGCTGACATTATACCACGTGGCAACCGATCTCTTCCCGCTGGGTTGACGCCGTAAGATCTCACTCTTGGCGAGTACATGTCATGCTCGAACTCGATTCACTACCATCCCACAGTGAGGCGCGGTGCTGGTTCTGCCACAGCCGTCGTAAATCATGTCATTCCGAGCAAGTGACGGCGACGCTGTCGCCGTTACATTGGAAAGAAACCCACCCCCGGTGTTTCGGGAATCTTGTTCCCGAAACTGGGGAGTTTCTTAGTACTCTTCATTCATAAATACAGTGACGTATCAAACTTGATACTGTGTCGTATTGTTTGGTATAATATGCTCCAGATGGAGGAGCATATGCCAAGGAGAAGTCCGTATATAATCGAGTTGTCGCCGGACGAGAAGACGAGGCTTGAGTCGGTTTCGCGAAGATATACGGCATCGTATTATTCCGTCGTGAGAGCCAAAATCGTTCTTCTAGCGGCACAAGGCATTGATAACGATGAAATCGCGGCAAGGCTTGAGTTGCCTCGGCAGATTGTCTCGAAATGGCGCAAACGATTCTTCGAGGAGCGCATGGCCGGACTTGAAGACCGGCCAAGGCGCGGGCGTCCGCCCGTCTTTTCCCCCTGTGGTTGAGATGGAGGTCAAAGCGCTCGCTTGCCAATTGCCCAGGGAAAGCGGAGTTCCGTTGTCTCGATTCAGTAGCGCCGAGATAGCACGCGAGGCAGTAACTCGTGGAATTGCTGCTCAAATCAGTGGCGCAACGGTCTGGCGGTGGCTCAGCGAGGACGCCATTCGTCCGTGGCATCATCGGAGCTGGATATTTCCTCGGGACCCCAACTTCCAAGAAAAGGCGGAGCGCGTCCTCGACCTGTACCAAGGTGTTTGGGAGGGGCAACCGTTGGGGCCGGACGAATACGTGATTTCCGCCGACGAAAAGACCAGCATTCAGGCCAGAAGTCGCAAGCACACTATCATTGCCCCGGCTCCGGGAGAGACCATGCGCGTCGAACATGAGTATGAGCGTAAAGGAGCGTTGGCCTACCTGGCGGCATGGGATGTCAGACACGCTAAGGTCTTCGGACGATGCGAAGCAAAGTCGGGTATCAAACCTTTGGCCGTTTGGTAGAACAGGTTATGAGCCAGGAACCTTATCGGAGCGCCAAGAGAGTATTCTGGATCATGGACAATGGTTCGTCTCACAGAGGTGAGCGTTGCATCAAGCGTCTGCAGAAGGCGTGGCCAAACATTGTGCCCGTGCATTTGCCCGTTCACGCGAGTTGGCTTAATCAGATTGAGATATACTTCTCCGTTGTTCAAAGGAAAGTGCTCACTCCTAACGACTTCTGCTCATTAAAGATGGTCGCCGACCGAATACTCCGGTTCCAGGAACACTATGAATTGATCGCAAAACCGTTCGAATGGAGGTTCACCAGACAAGACCTGGCAGAACTCCTGTCAAAGCTGCCGCCAAAGACCGTCCCATTAGCCCAAGCGGCTTAAGCGGCAACCCTATACGTCATCGAATTTACGAACAAGAGTACTTAGCTGTTATGCTGCCTGCCGCGCCCCCATGACTATCGCCGTGAAATCGGCCGCCTTGAGCGATGCGCCGCCGACCAATGCGCCGTCGATATGGGGTTTGTGCAGAAGCTCGGCTGCGTTGTCGGGCTTCACGCTGCCGCCGTACTGGACCCGGACCGCCTCGGCGGCATCCGCGCCGTACATCCCCTTCACGATGCCTCGAATCACCCCGCATACTCTGTCGGCCTCGGCCGCGTCGCACACCTGACCGGTGCCGATCGCCCATACGGGCTCGTAAGCTATCACCATCTTCACGGCCTCTTCCGGCGCGAAGCCCGCGAGGTCGGTATTCATCTGGGCCGTAATGACTTCGTCGGTTTTTCCGGCCTGGCGTTCGGAGAGGAGTTCTCCGCAGGCGATGATGGGCGTAAGGCCGGCGGCAAAAGCGGCCTTGGCCTTCATATTGACCGTAACATCACTTTCGCCGAAATAGCCCAGCACCTTTGCCAGTTTGTCATCCACGGTCCCAAACCGGCCGCGGGTCTCCGAGTGGCCGACAATCACCCACTGGCAGCACACGTCAACGAGCATGCTCGGAGCGATCTGCCTGGTCCACGCGCCGGACTCCATCCAGAAAGTGTCCTGCGCGCCGAGCATCATCTTGCTTCCCACCAGGGAATTCGCGATCATTGCCAGCGAAACGAACGTCGGGCAGACCGCCACATCGACGTCGTTGACCCCCGCGAGCGTTTGCTTCAGCTCATCGACAAGGGCAATCCCCTCGCCAATGGTCTTGTTCATTTTCCAGTTTCCGGCGATAAATGGTTTTCTTGGCATTGTTGTTCTCCGAAATAGTCGAAAGTCGCCCGATGGTCCGGTGTTTCCGAACGCCGGACCGGGTTCCCCGGGTTTGCAACCCGCAATGCGCCTACTGGGTAGAGGCTAGAAATTTGGAAGTCAGCACTGAAGCGGTGTTTTCGCCAGGTTCATGCCTCAAGCGCCTGCTTGAGTTCGTCCTCCACGTGCAGCTTCCTCGCCCATTCCTTCAGGTAATCGATATCCAGCTTCTCCCTGTTTACGAATACGACCTCCTTAGTCGTTTTTCAGGAGAAAGACTCAACAGGATTTCTCTATATTTCTGTCTCGTCTCCTCCGGCATCGCGTCCAGCTCTTCTACGCCCATTGTTCTCACCGAAAGAGGTTGATAGGGTTTTAGTATCTTACAACTGAAATCCTATACAAGTTGTATCTGAATTTTGATATGTCACCTCGGATTTCAGTTGTAAGATACGTAAGAAGAAACCACCGACCTTCCGAATTACGAAAAGGCCGTATTGATTTTCCGGCGATGGCATTCTTGGTTGCGGCTACGCCGCTTTACGGTTATAGGGGAAGGGAATACCGTTTCATCAACTGCCGGAAGGGAAAAGCGGCGTCGAGATCGCCGCACTCCAAATTGAAGGCATCACCGATCCGGAGAGGAATTCCCTTCCCTTCCAACACCCAATACCTATTACCCGTCACCCAGTCTACTTGTCCTGAAGCGCCACCACGCCCGGAAGCTGCTTGCCCTCCAGGAACTCCAGCGACGCCCCGCCGCCGGTGGAGACGTGGCTCATCTTGTCGGCATAGCCCATTTGCTCCACCGCCGCGGCCGAGTCGCCGCCGCCGATGATCGTCGTGGCATCCGCGTTCGCGAGGGCCTCGGCAATCGCCCGGGTACCGACCGCGAACCTGGGCATTTCGAACACGCCCATGGGGCCGTTCCAGACAATGGTCTTGGACCCGGCAATCACGCCAGTGAAGAGCTTGACGGACTCAGGCCCGATGTCCAGACCCATCCAGTCGGTGGGCATCGAATCCGCGGGCACAACCTTGCTCTCGGTGTCGTTTGCGAACTCCCTGCCGATCACGACATCCACCGGCAAATAGAGCTTCACGCCCAATTCCTTTGCCTTGGCCATCGCGTTCTTGGCAAGAGCGAGGCCTTCCGCATCCAGAAGCGATTTCCCGATCTCATAACCCTGGGCCTTATAGAACGTGTACGCCATGCCTCCACCGATAATCAGGCTGTCTACTTTCGTGAGCAGGTTATCGATCACCGGAATCTTGTCGGCGACCTTCGCCCCGCCCAATATCGCAAGGAACGGCCTCTTGGGATCGGCGATGGCATCACCCAGATAATCGAGTTCCTTTTCCATCAGAAAGCCCGCCACGCCCGGCAGGTACTTCGTGACGCCCTCCGTGGAAGCGTGCGCCCTGTGCGCCGTGCCGAACGCGTCGTTCACGTAAGCTTGCGCGAGGCTCGCCAGCTTCTCGGCGAATGCCGGGTCGTTCTTCTCCTCGGCCTTGTAGAAGCGGACGTTTTCGAGCAGAATGACGTCGCCGTCTTTCATGCCCATCACCGCCGCCTTGACCTCATCGCCGATGCAATCGTCGAGCTTCCTGACATTCTTGCCCAAAAGCTCCGAGAGCCGCTTTGCAACCGGGTCCATATTGAACGCCGCGACGCTCTCGGGCGTGGCCTTGCCGGACTCGTCCGACTTCGGGCGGCCCAGGTGGCTCACAAGAATCACCCGGGCGCCGTGGTCGATCAGGTACTTGATAGTGGGAAGCGCCGCCACGATACGGCGGTCATCGGTTATATTGCGGTCCGCGTCCAGCGGGACGTTGAAGTCCACTCGGACCAGGACCCGCTTCCCGCGAACGTCGATATCCTTGACGGTCTTCTTATTCATGACTACAGGCCTTTCTTGACCATAAAGTCGATCAGGTCGGCGACCCGCTCGGAGTACGCCCACTCGTTGTCATACCAGCTCAGCACCTTCACGAACGTGTCCGTGAGGGCCATCGTGGCGAGGCCGTCGAAGATCGAGCTGCGCGAATCGCCCTTGAAGTCCGACGAGACAACCGGGTCCTCGGTATAGCCGAGAATGCCCTTCATGGCTCCGTTGGCGGCGGCCTTCATCGCGGCGTTGATCGCCTCGATCGACCCCGGCTTGCCGAGGTTCACCGTAAGGTCCACGAGCGACACCGTGGCGGTCGGAACGCGCAGCGCGTATCCGTGCATCTTGCCCTTGAGCGACGGAATGACCAGCGAGATCGCCTTGGCGGCGCCGGTGGTGGTGGGAATGATGTTCATCGCGGCGGCGCGGGCCCTGCGCAGGTCCTTGTGGGCCTGGTCGGCGGTCCTCTGGTCGTTGGTGTAGGAGTGAACCGCGGTCATGAAGCCCGAGACGATGCCGAACTCATCTTCCAGGACCTTGGCGACCGGCGCGAGGCAATTGGTCGTGCAACTGGCGTTGGAGATGATATTGTGGTTTGCGGGGTCATAAATGTCGTCATTGACACCCAGGACTATGGTCGCGTCTTCGTTTTTGGCCGGAGCCGAGATGATGACCTTCTTCACGGAGTCATGGACGTGGGCTTTGGCCTTGACGGCGTCGGTGAATATGCCGGTGGACTCCAGCACCACCTCGACGCCGTGATTCTGCCACGGAATCGCGCCGGGGTCTCTCTCGGCATAGACCTTGATGTTCTTGCCGTCGACGACGATCGCGTCCTCTTTCGCCTCGACACTGCCCTTCCAGGGTCCGTAGTTGGTGTCATACTTGAATAGATGAGCGTTGGTCTTGGGGTCGAAGAGATCGTTGACCGCCACGACTTCCATTTCGTTTGGGTACTTCTCCAGGATGGCGCGCAGACTGAGGCGCCCGATCCTGCCAAATCCGTTGATACCGACTTTTACAGCCATTGTTTTTCCTCCTCGATAATATTCGTAAGTCGTCAGTCGTCAGTCGTGAGTCGACAGTCGGGAACCCGCTGGCCAGCGGTTGACGGCTCCTGACAACTGACGACTGACAACTGTCTCAGATACCAAAACGGCTCGGGGCCTTTGGCGCAAGCTTACCGAGCCGGCTAGAACCTCTATATTGTAGCGAGCCGAGAGTCGAAAGTCAAAAGTCGGAAGTCGGGGAAGGGAAGAAACCCGCCGACCCGCCGCCATCGCTTGACACTTCTTAGATGTCGCCCGTGAGAATTCAGGCGGCGATGGGCACTAGCCCGATTTATTCACGAATTGGTAGACTAGCCTTTTGGTCTGTACCCCGCGTGCTCCCTCTCCCGGATGGGAGAGGGCTGGGGTGAGGGGGGAAACGCTGTAATCAGGCACAAGCTCATCGAGCGCGGCGTTCCACCCTCACCCCCAACCCCTCTCCCGTGAGGGCGAGGGGAGCACAGAGTGCTGGGCAGACAGGCATTACGTGAATAATGCGGGCTAGATGGTTTGGTGTGCGGCGCAATTGCCAAAACTCGTAATTGTGCACACAATGCCGCATCCGTCTCGTATTAGTATCTTACAACTGAAATCCTATACAAGCTGTACCTGAACTTTGATATGTCACCTCGGATTTCAGTTGTAAGATACGCCAGAAGAAACCACCGACCTTCCGAATTACGGAAAGGCCGTATTGATTTTCCGGCGATGGCCTTCTTGGTTGCGGCTACGCCGCTTTAGGATGTGGAGATGCGGATGACACTATGCGGGGGGAACGACCTTGTGACTTTTTGCCCGTTGTTTCGGGAAACCCTTTTCCCGAAACGCGGCGGTCCCACTTTGTGGCTTTTGACTTCCCTTCCGGAGATCTGACTGATGCGTTTTCTTGCAATATGCGTTATCCTTGCGCTGGCCTGCATGCCGGTGATCGCCGCCGAGGCGGTGAACTACGACAGCCTTCACCCGCCGGTGGAGCTTCGCGCGATTTGGATCGATGCCGACACGATCCCCAAGACCACATCCGGGGTCACGGCGATGGTGCGAGAGTATCACCGGCTCAATTTCAACGTTCTCCTGCCGGAGGTCATCTGCCGAGGCTGCACTATCTACCCGAGCAAGCTCATCGACCGGGACCCCAGGTTCGCGCACGCGCCGGACCCGCTCTCTCCGATGATTGCCGAGGCGCATCGCCTGGGCATGGAGGTCCATCCGTGGGTGTGGGTGTTCCGGGTGGGATATACCGACCACAAAGGGCCCATCCTGACCGCGCATCCCGATTGGGCGGAGTGCAACAGAGATGGCGATGAGCTTTCCGTTAACGGCGGCTACTGGATCAGCCCCGTGATTCCCGAAGCACGCGACTTTGTCGCGAATCTGCTGGCGGAACTGGTCGGCAAATATGATGTCGATGGCTTGAACCTGGATTATATCCGCTACGAAGTCCAGTCCCCAGTCCCGTTCGGCTACTCACTGGCCGCGCGTGCGCGATTCAAGCGCGAATACGACATCGACCCCATGGACATCGAATCCCTCTCCTCGCAGCAGATCGAGTGGGAACTGTTTCGAGAGCGGCAGATCAATACGTTCGTCCACAGGATCGCTCTCCAGACCCGATCGCTGCGGCCCCGTGTGGTTATGTCCGCGTCCGTCGGCTCCGACCCGGTCGAGTCGCGCCTCAATTTGATGCAGAACTGGGTCAACTGGGTGGACAACAAGTGGGTGGATTTCCTGGTCCCCATGAACTATACAACCGATAACTCCGGCTTCGCCGGCCTGGTGAGCGACCAGCTCGGCGCGGTGCAAGCCAAAACGATCCTGGCGCCGGGCATCGGGATGTACGCGCACAAGAATCCGGCCTCCGAGACCCTCCGTCAGATCGGAATAACCCGAGAGATGTGCACGGCGGGCCAGTCGCTATTTGCCGCTTATGCTCTGGGGCCGGCGCAAAAGACCTGCCTGCTGGAAGGGCCTTACGCCAGGCCGGCGTCGATTCCTTTTCGAGACCCGGCGCGAAAAAGCCTCCTGATGCGCGACGAGGCCGCAAAAAACGAGAAGGGCGACGCGGCAAAATACTATACCGATTATGCCAACAAGCTCCTTGCCTACGCCGAGTACCGCGAGGCCCGCACGCCCTACGTCACGCCCACGCAGCCGCCGATCAATATCCCCAAATCCGTGATTCCTCTGCCGACCACTGTGATCTTTCCCGCCAGCGAACCGATAACCCTGGATGGGAGTCTCACCGATAAGGCGTGGCGCTCGGCCGCGGTAGTCGACCTCCGTTACACCGTCGACGGCAAGATCGCATCCGAGCCGACCGAGGCGCTCCTGCTGCGAGACGACCACAACATCTACATCGGCTTCAAGTGCCACGAGTCCCATATCGATAAGATGAAAGCGTCGGCCGTCAAGCACGACGATCCCACGTTCTACGACGATTCGGTCGAGGTCTTTATCCAGCCCGCCGGCAAGCTCGGTGTCTATTTCCACTTTTCCACAAACACGATCGGCACGCGATTCGAGCAGAGAATCCTCGACCCTACCTGGAACGGCGTCTGGACCGCCAAGACAAAGGTCGGCAAGGACGAATGGTCAGCCGAGATTGCAATTCCGTATGCGTCTCTCAACTTGACGGCTCCTCCCGCCGGCCAGGTGTGGAAGATCAATCTCGCCCGCAACCGCACCGCCGGGGGCGAGGCGGAGCACTTTGCGTGGGCCGTTCCGTACGGAAGTCTTCACACGCCGGAACGCTTCGGAAGAGCGGTCCTGGTGGCGAGGTAACAATGGTCCTGACCGGTCTGGATGAGCTGCTTTCGAATAACGCGTCCGAACTCCGGGGAGCGAGGGTGGGGGTGGTGGCGAACCACGCGTCGGTCACGAGAGACCTGGCGCATATCTGTGATGCGCTCGCCTCGGCGAAGGTGCGCATGGGGGCACTGTTCGGCCCCGAGCACGGCGCCCGCGGAGACCAACCCCCGGGCGCGGCGGTCGAAAGCAGCGTTGACCGGCGCCTTGGCGTCCGGGTCCACAGTCTCTATCCAAAGCCCCGCCCGACCGCCGAGATGCTCGACGGGATCGACGTGATGCTCGTGGACTTGCAGGATGCCGGCTCCCGGTTTTATACGTATATATATACCATGGCTGAGGTGATGTCCGCCTGCGGTGAGGCTGGTATCCCCATTTGGGTGCTGGACCGTCCGAACCCGATTTCGGGCCGGAGCGCCGAAGGGCCGTTAGTCGAAAGCGGATTCGAGTCGTTTGTGGGGATGTATCCGATTCCGGTGAGGCATTCCCTCACGATAGGCGAACTTGCCATGCTGTTTGCCAATACCCGTTCGGGCGGATTTGCAATCCAGCCCGCCGCATGCGAGCTTAGGGTCATCGGGATGCGCGACTGGGACCGCGGAATGTGGTTCGACCAAACCGGTTTGCCCTGGGTCATGCCGTCGCCCAACATGCCCACGCTCGATACCGCGACCGTTTACCCCGGAACGTGCCTTATCGAGGGGACGAATATTTCCTGCGGCCGAGGGACCACGCGGCCTTTCGAGCTTGTCGGCGCGCCGTGGATCGACCCATTCGAGTTGAAATCCGCCGTCGACGACTGCGGTCTGCCGGGGGTGAAGCTTAGGGAGGCGTTCTTTGTGCCGTGGACATCCAAGTACCGAGGGACTATCCTGCGGCGGGCTTCAGATTCACGTCACGGACAGGAACAGCTTCCAGCCGGTCTTGACAGGCGTCGCCCTGATTGCGTGCGCCAGACGGCTCTACCCGAGAGAGTTCGCCTTCAGCCAAGCCCCCGAGGGAGGCAAGTCCCACTTCGATTTGCTCGCCGGGTCGGCCTCGCTGCGAGCAGCCATCGAGTCGGGAACGCCCCTTGCCGAAATCGCCGAATCGTGGAAACCGGGCCCGCAGGCGTTCGAGCGGCTGGCGAAGGGCGTCAGAATGTATTGACGAGGGTACGAGGGGACTGACTCCCAACTCCTGAGTCGGAAGAGCCGGAACCAAATTTAATCGCGAAAACGCGAAAGGGCGAAAGCGCGAAAGTGTCAGGAATGGAAACTCGTGGTACTTTTGCCAATGAACGCCGTAAATATATCATTCTGACTGAGCGTCGGACCCCGCGCCGCGGGGTCACATTAAAAAGAAACTGATCCCGGCAGGCTATGCTTCGCGGGCGACTGCCCCGAAGCCGCCGGCATGGGAGGTTTCTTAGGAGTCACATTGGAAAGAAACCGACGCCCCCGATGTTTCGGGATTTCGGGGTGATCAGGTCCGACGAGCCGGGCTAGGCCAAAATCCCGAAACATCTGCAAGAAACCGACCCCCGGTGTTTCGGGAATCTTGTTCCCGAAACTGGGGAGTTTCTTAGGAGCGAATGCGAAGAATCTGCTTTTACTTCCCGCGTGAGTTCCGCCTGCGAGGTAAAAGCAGATTCCTCGCGTTCGCTCAGGACATGGTTGCTGCGTTTCCGCCGAAAAATGGAACGTCTGCCGCAGCCGGCGGGAGCGGCCCCCACATTCAAGCCGTCCGGCTCTGCCGGAGGCTCCTAACTCCTACTTTTCGTCCCATTCAGGCACCCTATTTTTTTGGCTGAATTTTTGTTCGGTGCTTCGGGAACTTGTTCCCGAAACGAACAGGCCCCACGTCGAGCGGGGATAGCCGGCAAGTGCGGCTAATGTGATACCGTGAAATGGAAGAACATCGACATAGGGGCAAGCTACTACTGCATAACGGGAACGTTTGTGGAGTGGCTGCCCTTGCTCAGCAATGCAACTGTGCGGGATATCGTTTGCGATGAGATCGGCAGGGCGCTGCTCGAATGCGGTGGGTACGTGTCGGCGTTTGTGCTGATGCCGGATCACGTTCACCTGCTGGTGTACCTGCCTGACGGCGGTCAACTGCACCGGTTCAACAGGCTATGGCGCGGAAGGTCTGCTCAGAGGATAATAGCGCACGCAAAGGACGTGAACGCGACAAAGGTCTTGGAGACGATGGCGCGTCATGCTAAGGGCAGAGCCCGCTTCGCCGTGTGGAAAGAACAAGTGCGGGCTCTTGCAATCTACAGCGAGAAGAAGCTCTATGCGAAGGTGAATTACATTCATGCCAATCCTGTTCGAAGGGGGCTGGTCACGCTGCCAGAGCAGTGGTCATTCTCCAGTTGGCGCTTTTACGAGTGCGGCGAGAGGGTCGGCCTTGATGTCCAGCCTTTGACGCCTTGAAGTGAGTGAGTTCGTTTCGGGAACAAGTTCCCGAAACACCGAAGTGAGTGAGTTCGTTTCGGGAACAAGTTCCCGAAACACCGACAGCGCCAGCAATCTCGCCTCGTCGATGACCTACGCCTACGACAGCGCGGGGCGTCTTGTCGGCGCCGCGAAGGGCGATAAGCAGGTCGTCTACAACTACCCCACCGATTCCGCCGCGAACCCGTGCGTGGAGATGGTGGTCGAAGACTCAGCGGGACAAACCCCGTACACCCGGACCGTCTATACCTACGCCAGCGCCACCACGACAGTCACCCACAAGAAGAACCCTGCTCCGGGCGCCGCGGACGACCCGGCGGACGAGACCACTACCTACACATTTTACGTCGATTCGTGGACCAACCTCAAGCAATACGTCAACACCGTCACCGACAAATTCGGGACGGTGACGACTTACGACATTTCCGATTTTTCGGGGGCGCTTTCCGGGCTGCCCCGGACGGTCACCGTTACGGATAGCGCCAGCAACTTGCTTCAGCAGACCGATTACAACTACGACTGGACCGGCACGGTCTTGAGCGTGGAGCAAATGGACCCCAGCGCTCCCATTTACGGCCTGTCGACGGAGAACAACACCTACTACACCGACTCGACGGCTGCTTCGACCGTTTGGCTGGAAAGCCATGAAGATACATACGGGTCTTGGACGCACTACGTTCGGGATCCCAACAATGTGGCCAACGTCCTTGCCGTTCAGACCGCCGGCCCGGAACAGTGGTACGAGCCTCAGTGGACCGATTCGGCGGGAAACTACCTGATAACGCCGATGAAGACCTACACTTACTATACCTCGACCGACTCCGCCGGCGGCCTGCCGGGGCAGGTCAAGACCGAGACCGTGCCCGGACTTGGCACAACCACCTACGTCTATGCAGACACCGCCGGTTACCACAATTCGCCGGTCCAGGTAACCGACGGCCGGGGCAATGTCAGCCATACGACCTACGACGCGCTGGGCCGCGTCGTGAGCGCGACAGACACAAATGGCAGGACGATCACCTACACCTACGATGCGCTTGGCCGCCAGATTACCACCAGCTACGGCAACGGCATCGGCACGCAGAACTTGTATTCCTGCTGCACTCTGCTGTGGAGCATGGACGAAAATGGCAACCACACATATTATGACTACGACGGCGCTAACCGCGTGATCGACACATACACCGACATCCCCGGCCAAAGCTCCACATATCCGCTGGTGGCCTACACTTACGATTCCTTCGGCAATCAGCAGACCGTTACCACCTACTCCGCGGTCGGCGTGCCCCGCGTCACGGCCTACACTTACGACGCGAAGAATCGAGTCACCAAAATCGTCTATCCATACAGGTCGGTGGAAGGCGATTTGCTCGGCGACGAGCAATTCGGGTACGACGCGTTGAGTAATCTGATCTGGAAGGAAGACGGCAACGGCGCCTACACATCTACAAGTACGATTCCTTGCAGAGGCTGACGGACGTCTACTACAACGCCGGAGCGCCCGCCCCGTTCGCCTATCCCACGGGGACCTCCGACGTGAATTACGGTTACGCAGTGAACAGCGTGGATTACGGCGGCAACCTGAAGACCCACATGCGCGATGCGTCCGGCGACAGCTACTACTCCTACGACTGCCAGGGCCGGCTCGTAAGCTACACGCCGCCGGTCGGTCTAGCCGCGAATTACTACGAGTGGTATAATTACAACAACGCTGGGCAGAAGACCGAGGTAAAGATAACCAACGGGTCACTTACACCCTATGATGTGGTTTACGATTACTATGCCAACGGCTGGCTTCAGGATGTGAAGTACAACACCAATACCATCGCCCAATGCAGTTACGATTCGGCGGGGAACCGGACGAGGATATCCTACCCCAACGGAGTATCCACCAGCTACGCCTATGACAATGACCCGCGATATCGTCTAATCGGCATAACCGACTCCGGAGGAAACATGGGAACGGTGCAGATCGGCTACACGGTAGATAGCGTCGGCAATCCGCTCACGATGAGCGATTGGGTTGGGACATCGTCATACGGTTACGACGCGAATAACAGGCTGACAAATGCGGCGATGCCGAATCCAGTTCCCAGCCAGCCGGGCAGGCGGGACCTATGGCTACGATTGGGTCGGCAACCGGATTCATCCGCCAGCCGAGCCGAATCCGATGAACTACAACGCGGCGGATCAACTAACAGGCTGGCCGGGAATGCACGGCTATCAATACGACAGCGCCGGGAATCTCGTGACGGTCACCGGAGCAGGCACAGCGAGCTATACCTACACTCCGGCGGGCCTGCTGAACCAGGCGACGTACAGCTTGTCTGCCGGCGGCGGCAACCATACGCTCACCAATACGTGGGATGCTGACTCGAACCGGGTGAAGTTCAGCGCCGGAGCCGGTTCAAATCCGCCGGAGTATGACTTCGTCTACGACCTAACGGCTGGAATTCCTGCAGTAGTAGCGGAATCAACCGGTTCTGGCGTTACGTATTACGTTCGGGAGCCGAACGGTTCGCTTATCGCGCGTAGCGACAACACAAATGGCATGAGATACTATCACTTCGACCAGCTCGGCTCGACACGTCTGATTACCGACAGCGCCGGCAACGTCACTGACAAGTACGACTACGATGTCTACGGCGCAGTGCTTTGGCATGAGCGGGGCACGAACTCGATAGATCAGCCGTGTCAGTTTGTGGGCGCACTTGGTTACTATACTCATTACCAGGAACCCGATCTTGGGCTTTTGCAGCTTGGGGTAAGATTCTACGACCCGCAGGTTGGGCGGTTCACCGAAGTAGACCCGGCGAAGATCGAATTCAACCGTTACATGTATGTATCGGGAGCGCCGACCACCGGTACGGACGCTGACGGGCGGTGCCAGTGTGGGGTGTCTCCAACTAGTTTCAACATAATCAAGAGCGACGGGAAATATGGGTACTGGGTTCTTCCCTACCCGGCGCATCGATGTGATAAATGGCAGAAATGGGCAGACGCGCGGTGCAAGAAGCAGTGGCAGTGGGGCGATGTCAATTGGGATTTCGAACGACGAAAACAACAAATGGAGCCACGGGGGCGAAGATGACCCCGCTGAGAATTTGTTGACCGGCGTGGCGTGCAGCCTCTTAATGGACATAATGGAGGCGAAGTGCGAGGCCAAGGCCACGGAGGGCTACAACGCTTGCATTGCTAACAGCCATAACCAGCCGATTCATGTTGTCAACCCCTGGATACCATACGCGCCGCCCGACCCGACGAATTTCGGATTTTAGTCGATCAACCAGTGGAGAGCGAAAATGAGCAATAGTGAGCGTGCCAACTCCAGATGGCATGTTTTCCCATTCGTATGCTGTCTTATCGCGCTCTGCGTTTTGCTGGCGGGGTTTCGCCTGTTCACGCGGTTCAAACCGATCCTGAGCGATCCGGTGGACTTTTTGAGTTATGCGCTGCATCCTCGACGCCAGGCTCAGACGCGCCTATCCTATTACTGCTATGTAGGAAGGGCTGACAAAGTTGCCGCCATCCTAAAATCGTATCCGGATCTTGTCAATGCTTACCGCAACGGGGAGACGCCCCTTCACGAGGCCATATTGTTCGGCCGATCCAGCGTCGTTGCCGTCCTTATCAGGTACGGGGCCAATGTCAACGCGAGGGAACGGTCGACGGGCTTCACACCTTTAATGCACGCCGCCATGGGACAAAACGCGGATGTGGTGCGCCAGCTTATCGCGGCCGGCGCGCAAGTGAACCTTTTCGACAACGACAATCGTACGGCCTTGCACTATGCCGTTACTGACGACACCCACGGCGACCTGGACATGGTAAAGCTGCTGGTAAAGCTAGGAGCAGATATAAATGCGTGCAGGGCGGGCGGAGAGACGCCTCTCTCCGCCGCTGAGCATAGCGGGTTCCCGCCGTGGGATGTCAAAGGAACACCGGTTGCCAGGGCGGTAGTGGCATATCTCAAGCAGCACGGTGCCAGAATCAAGTGCAGACCGTAGTTCCTCCGCTCGACTGGCCTGTCACCGCAGAGCACATTTTCGGTGTTTCGGGAACTTGTTCCCGAAACGGACAGGATCCATCCGCACGGCGGGGAATATCATGTGGGGCGCTGTCACTGCTTACGGCTACGACACGCTGAACAGGCTGGCGGCGGTGAAATACAACTACAATCACCGGTCTGGCCGGCGGCGACGATCGACTCGTCCGGCGGAAAGGTTGTCGATTCGACCGGGAGCGGCGTCGCGGACTCCTCCGGCGCTAGCGTCACTTATACTTATGACGGCAGCAGCAACCTGCGGATATCAATGGCGGATAGCTCCGGCACAAGTTCCTACGCCTACGATGAGCAGGGGCGGTTACAGACGTATCACCCACCTGTGGGACTCGACTCGGCCTCAAACATGGTCTATAGCTACAACAATGCGGACCAAAAGACTGAGGTGAAGATCACGAACGGAACCTCCACGTCTTATGATGTTGTGTATGACTACTATGCTAATAGCTGGCTTAAGGACGTGAAGTACAATGGCAATACAGTCACGTATTATTACGATTCGGCGGGCAACAGAACTGGGATAGCCTATCCCAACGGCGTGTCGGTCAGCTACGCCTATGACACCGACCCACGCTACCGCCTGACTAGCATAACGGATTCTGGCGGCAACATGACGACCCTGCAAATCAGCTATACCGCGGACAGCGTTGGCAACCCGCTTTCGGTGAGCGACTCGGCAGGCAACTCGACGCTGGCTTGGTCCTATAGGTATGATGCCAACAATCATCTGATCAGCGCGACTCCACCGAACCCGGTTCCGGGACAACCGGCCGGTGGAGCCTATGGCTATGACTGGATGGGCAACAGGACTCACCCGCCTGCAAATCCCAACCCAATGGTCTACAATGCGGCGGACCAGCTAGTGAGATGGCCGGGCATGTATGGAAACGCTACGAGTCCGGGCTACCTTTACGACATCCAAGGTGATCTGACACAAGTGAACGACGTGTCAGGTACCAAGATCGCCAGTTACCATTATAATCCCGCTGGCCTCTTGGATTCGGCAGGATTCATAGATAGCAGCGGCAGTAATTCTCCCCTAGCCAACACCTGGGATCAGGATTCGAATCGAGTGGCAATGAGCGCCAATGGGCAAAGCTACTCATTCATCTACGACGTCACGTCTGGAATACCGTCCGTCCTGCAGGAGAACACGCCATCCGGTGCTACATACTACGTGCGAGATCCCGATGGCTTGCTGATCGCCCGCTATGATAGCACCAATGGCATGCCGATACTATCACTTCGATGAGATTGGTTCGACTCGCGACCTTACAGACAGTGCGGGTAAGGTAACTGATAAATATGACTACGATGCCTACGGCGCTGTGCTATGGCACGAGCGGGACGCGAACTCCGTCGACCAACCATACCAGTTCGTCGGTAAGTTTGGTTACTACACGCATTGGCAGGAGCCTGACTTTGGATTGATGCAGCTTGGTGTGCGGTTCTACGATCCGCATGTGGGTAGGTTCACGCAGAGGGATGCACTGACTAATGAAGTGGACGGCGCGTACGACTATTGCGGCGGAACGCCCCTAACTGCCATCGACCCGACTGGAAATTGGCAGTGGGCTTGGCCACCATGGGCAACCCGAAGCCGCAGCCGAAGCCAAAACCAAAACCGACCCCGGCACCGAGGCCCAAGCCCAAGCCACAGCCCAAGCCAAAACCCGACCCGAACTGGAAGGCCCCCATTACAGACTTCATAAAGGGCATAGCCTGCCAAGCTAGCGACAAAGCCCAGCTATTGTCGCAACTCATTGACATTGTCAGAAGCAAGCAAACAGCGGACGAGGTATGGGAGCACTGCGAGCAGTTTGTGAAGGACGCAAACCAGTGGAGAAATAATCCCTGTCCCGACCAGGTAGGTCCCGTAGAGGGGTGTGGGGATTGCTGCACGAATTTGGCAAAGGCGATGGGCAGCGACGCCGCCTCCGGGTTCTGCGGAGATACATGCATCAAGTTCTTCGTCAAATAAGGGCCTCTACTTCATTGACGTCAAAGGCTTCCGCTATCCCCTATTGCAGGGGATAGCGAAATGGAGGTAGAACATGCAACATAGTTCACGTGTAATATTAGCTCTGGCGGTCACCTTTCTAGTCGGGTGTGGCGCGGCGCGACTCGGCGGAGCATTGAAAGACGCGAACCGGCGCGATCTGCCGATTGATATCATAAGGCGCTGGAACGACCCAGGGTTATGCAAGCTGGTCTGGGCGGGCGGCCCTGTGATTGTCAGCGGCGACGAGCGTACCATCACAACTCTGGACAGTAATGGCCGCGTGAAGGCTATGCTGCGAACCGACTGGCTTATCGATCCCGACTCCGTGCAATCCGAGAAGGCGGTCGTGCTCGGGCAATTCTCGGAACCATACAAACCGAGCCGCCCGGAGACACTCGGCACCTTTCCGGGCCTGCTCGATCTAAAGACGGGAGAGCATAGGAAGCTTGCATATGGCGATAGGCTGTGGTTCCCCTTTAACGGGTACGCATATCGCGCCCGCTTCTGGAGTTCCGACTATAAGATGTTTCTCGGGGTGCCGCGGCGCAAGGGGGGCACGCTCACCCAGGCGGAATACGAAAGGCACGTGCGGCAGCTCACACTGCTGTGTTCTACGCCGCCACGCGTAAGTCTGTGGACCTCTCCCAATTGGGGCTTCCCTATTTCCTGGTGGTGGTCGGACCTGAGCGGCAGGAAGGGGTTCTGGATTCTGACCACGCATCCCGGCGAATTGTACCCGCTGAGCGGTTCCGCAGGTTCCGCGGTGCGGGTTCCGGCCCTCGATACTAACTCACTTGCGGTACTGTCTCCTCAGTTGGATAGGGCAATCGCCTTCGAAACACGGCATCCCTCTCGTCCGTCTTTGGGGGCCTGCCTGGTGGACTTTTCCAAGCCGGGTTCAAGGGTGCCAATGTTCATCCGGGGCCACAAAAACGCGAGCCGAATGACTATAGGCTGGGTAGCCTGGTCACCAGACGGCAAACAGGTCGCGCTCCTTCTAGCGGACCAAACGGGAGGCAAACCCCTTGATCTATATCTTGGGGATCCGACACAAGTTTTGGCGAAGGTGGATAGAAAAGGGCTCCGCTTCTCGGGCGGCTGTTTGCCGAGGGAATTCGATGACACGCCCGGTGTCGGGACGCTCGCCTGGAGCGCCGACAGCAAATCTGTGTACTGCAGGATGGTCGACCCAGCCAGCTTCGGTCAGAAGGTTCTGCGTTACGTCCTGGCACGGGTCCGCGCACCAGTTTGAAGAGACTTTGTCGTCAAACCATTCAACGGGTTGCTATCCGCCTCGATACCATCTATGGACCAACTGTGGCAGCAGTTTGAAGACCTCCGTGACCGATTCGACCGGCACAAGCTGGTACTACTATGATGACCTAAACCGGCTGGTACGCTGTGCGCCCTCGACACAAAACCCCGGCGGTTCAGTCGTCTACGTCATAGGCTATTCTTACAACAACCTGGGCCAGAAAACCTCGGTTCAGATAGGCGCGCCGGGCACGGCCGACCCCAGCGACTGTTATGACAATCCCGACTTCTATTGGGCAACCCAGCCTCTTGCAAACGTCATTTATAATGTAGGTTACGACTACTTCGCCAACGGCTGGCTCAAGGACGTGACATTCCAGGGAACCTGGATCGCGAGTTACGGTCACGACGCGGCGGGCAACCGGACGAGCATAACCTGCCCCAATGGCGTGACCACCGCATACTCTTACGACAATGATCCGCGTTATCGCCTAACGCAGATCATGGACTCGACAGGGAGCACAACTTTGGCTCAAATCAGCTACACAGTCGATAGCGTGGGCAACCCGCTCACGATGACCGATTGGGTCGGAACCTCGTACTATGCATACGATGCAAACAACAGGCTCCTCTCCGCCGTGATGCCAAATCCTGTTCCCGGTCAGCCCGCGGGTGGGACCTATGGCTACGACTGGGTGGGAAACCGCACCCACCCACCCGCGGATCCGAATCCCATGATGTACAACGCCGCCGACCAACTCGTAACGTGGCCGGGGATGCACGGAAACAGCACGACTCCGGGCTACGTTTACGACGCCGCAGGCAACCTGATACAGGTCAACAACCTCTCTGGAACAAAAATTGCAGGCTATCACTACAGTTTCGCGGGGCTTCTCGATTCCGCGGGGTACATAGACAGCGGCGGCAACAGCGCATCAATAACAAACATGTGGAATGGGGTCGGCGACCTTGTCGGCTTTACGGCAGGCGGGACAATGCATGACTTTGTCTATGATACAACCGCGAAAACGCCCGCTGTGATCGAGGACTCGACCGCCTCCGGCGTGGCATATTATATCCGTGAGCCAAACGGCTCGCTAATAGCCCGATACGACTCGACGAACGGCATGAGATACTATCGCTTCGATGAAATCGGTTCGACGCGGGCACTTACGGACAGCGGAGGTAATGTAACCGACAGATACGACTACGACGCTTACGGCTCCGTGCTCTGGCACGAGGCGGATAACGGTTCCATCGGTCAGCCGTATCAATACATTGGGCAATTCGGTTATTATACTCACTGGCAGGCACCCGAGTTCGGATTGCTCCAGCTTGGGGTTAGGTCCTATGACCCACAGGTGGGTAGGTTTACGAGCAGGGACCCAATCGGCTATCGCGGCGGGTTGAACGTCTACCGCTACGCCGAGGACAATCCGGCTAATGCGGTAGATCCATCGGGTATGTTCAGCTACGCATTCTGCTACGGATTCTGCGCTCCGCTTATCTTCGCTCCACCCCTTCTAAGCTCGTGCATAGAAACCTGTCAGACCTTGAATGACATGAACGAGTTGCGCAAGGTATTCAACGATCTCATGAAGCGCAGGGGCGCCTGCCGGCACCCAAAGAAGATGGAAGACTGTCTCTCTGCTCCGAACAAGTCAGTTTGCTACGATTGCTGCGATATTCTAGCTAAGGGGGATGACTCGAGTAAGTTATATACCGATTGCTGCACACTGGTGTGCGACAAAGCAAAGTGGAACCAGCCTACGAAGCCGGGAGGCAAATTATGAGGCGAGCACCTGTTGTGGCTTTGGGTTTGGCGGGCGGACTTGCCGCATGGGCTCTCGCAGTCACGGGGTTCGGGGCTGCAATGTGCAACTTGCGCGGTCGCGGATCACTCGGAGGTTGCGAGTAGCCCTTAATGACACTTGTGATTGTTGCACCCGCACTCATAGCCGGCATGCTCGTGGGCGTGATTGTTAGAAAGAACGCCTGGCTTTGGTCATTATGCGTAGCGGTCGTTACACTTGGTTTTTGGCTCTATGCGTGGAGGCCCCAATCCCTGGCTTTGGTTGAATTGATCGTAATAGCGTTTCTCGTGACTGCGCTGGCTCTTGCGGCGGGTGGCGCCTTGGGCAGTCGACTAGCCACCCGAATAGGACGCCGACACGCTGGCGCTGAGCGGCACGACAACGGCCCGATATAGCGTAAAAGAATGTGAGCAGAAGAAACAGGCGGCGTAGAAGCTTGGAGGTAAAACATGACGTACATAGGGACAATGGCCTGCAAATCGGCCGATTGGAAGAGAATGTGCATGATCGTGCTGTTCTCAGCGATCTTGCTGTTCGGTCTGCTGGCCGGCTGCGGGCAAGCAGCCAACAACGGCCCTTACAACACTGGCTCTGCCTCGACTTCAGTAGCAGAACCGAGTGCCAGTTACCTGGAATCCTATCTAAAAGGACATCCTGCGGACGAGCGGAAAAGGGTGCAGGTAATCAAGCTGTATGGGCGTCCTCCACTCAATGTGAAGAGACTAAGGTACCACACATTCCAGTTGATCAAGTACCATCCGTCCAATCCGAATATCTACTTCTGGAGCTCGAGCGCGTTCTACATCGACCCGAAATATAGGGCCGAGGTCATATCGAGGCTGGAAGGACAACTAAGGAAAGGACACACGAGTCACCATGTGTATTGGGTGCTAGCCCGCACTTGTGATCAGGGAGCGATACCGCCCACTCTCGACGGACCGGAAGATAGAGCCGCATTCATGGAATACAACATGCTTCCCAAGAACACCCGGCTCCCGTCAGTGATCGACCAGCGGTTGGCAAAGAAGGCCATTGCTTACTACAGGTTGGCGATTCGCAAGTGCGGAGGTGACCCGTTTTGGGTTAGTTTCTATTCCGAGCAGTTGGCTGATCTGATGCTTGCGTTAGGCAGGGTACAGGAGGCCACGACTGTCTGCAGGAAAGCCCTTCCATACGCCGAGCATATTTCACGCCCGCAGTCGATGGTGACCTATG
Organism: uncultured bacterium; assembly: GCA_963823885.1. Classification (GTDB taxonomy): domain Bacteria; phylum Armatimonadota; class UBA5829; order UBA5829; family UBA5829; genus CAWGNL01. The sequence continues at coordinate 31,044 of CAWGNL010000028.1, read as the reverse complement.
GATGGTGCCTTGAGTACGCTGGAAAGCTTGCCGAAGCGAAGAAGGTTCTGGAGCAGGTGCGCGCTTGCGATAAAGGAGGTGAAAATGGAGGACCAGGGTACTGCACGACTGAGGCTGAGACCGACCTCGGGTTGATTGCGTTGAAGGAGGGGAAACCACATGAGGCCGCCCAGCACCTTGTTGCCGCTTCTAAAGTTCAGCGATGCTGCCAGAGTATGACCAGCGGCCTTCCGCTCACCCTGGCCAGGAAACTGCTCTCTGTGGGACAAACAGATGCCGTCATCACCTACTGCCGCACGGCGCTTAGTGACTTCTGTCCGGGCCAAAAGGACGCAAAAGAGTTGCTGAACCGAGCTCTCGCCGCGCGGGGGAAACCAGTCGAGAAATGATAGGTCTGTAGAGGCCTAAGGCGCAAGACATCCGGAATGTCTGAAAGGTCGTTACTTGTCGCATGGGCGCTTAAGGCCCTGCTAAGCGGCTGTGGCAACATCACAGGCTCGTTACGATGCTTACGGTGCTGTGCTATGGCACGAGCGGGATGCAAATTCCATCGACCAGCCATATCAGTTCGTCGGCGAGCTTGGTTACTATACGCATTGGCAGGAGCCTGAATTTGGCTTGATGCAACTTGGAGTACGGTTCTATGATCCGCAGGCGGGCAGGTTTACGCAGGAGGACGCAGTCGCTGACGGCGGCGACAGCGCATATGATTATTGCGCCGGTGAGCCGATGGGCCGCGCAGACCCGGGCGGCGAGATTTACTGGACTTGGCCGTGGTGGTCCCTCTTACCGATTCCGCATCGCGGCGATCCCCCGCACCCAGCGCCGAAACGGAAACCCAAACCGAATCCAAAACCGAACCCGAAACCGAATCCAAAACCTGGGGACCCCGGCAAGGAAGCTATGAAGCAACTGGCCAATGCGTTTATGGGTCTATATGACAAAGCGTGCGGTGGTACCTGTCCATCGGTCGGGATGGCAGCACAGATCAGTGACATGGCCAAGATGTGGAATACGTTCCAGCACCTTCCTCAGATAGAGCAGGATGTTTTGAGTGCGTGCCTGGGGGCTGCGAACGACATGGTTCAGAATTGTGATACGGCAAACCGCTGGAGAGACTGCGGCGAGTGTTATGAAGCATTCATGAATGCTGCGTCGGCCTATAACGATGGCGCTTATCTTGGCAGCCTTATAAGTTGCGGGTATTTGGTTCGGTAAACAATATGTTCGCCGCTAGCAGGCAGCAGATACCAGGGCTGATCAACTGCGTCTACCTAGCGCGGAATAGCTAAGGAGGAACACAAATGGGTCGAAAAAGCGTTGTGCCTTTGGTACTCGTAGTATTCGCGACAGTGACAGCACTTTGGTTTCTACGGCCGCAGCGACGCGCCATGTGGACCGCTGCCCCCGGCGAGAAGATTGTCTACCTGAGGACGGGAAATGCCCATGGACACATTTTCGTGGCGTCGGAGAGAAAAGGCGCCTGGTACGTCAGGGACGTGGATGAGCGAGGGCGCGCATTGACCGTCGCTTCTGGCACTGGTCGCCTCGGAGGCGCTGGAACAGTGGCCCCAAGTTGGCGATACGACAGGGCTGTAGTGCAAGTCACCAACAATGGGAAGCCTCATCATTCGTTGCTGGACTGCGATCTTCGCACTGGTCGATCTAAGGTCATATCCGGATCACTCAGTGCGACATCTTTCAACTTGCGCCATCCCTATTCACCGGACTGCCGATGGTTGGTCTTTACGGGGTGCGATCAGAGCACCGGGCGCTCCAACCCGTGGCTGCTTGATACGTGTACCGGTCGCATCCGCGCCATTAGATATGACACCTACCGGACGATATGCGATGTAGCGTGGGACCGGAAAGGTGTGCTCTGCCTGGTAACATGGAGCGCACGGGTGAACTGCTGGCGGGAAAACCGCCGATGCTTCATCGGATGTGCCTGTTACCCGGCGGCTCGACGGGATGCTCACCGGGATTAGTCATGCCGGATGGGCGATGGATGCTGCTGGTCCAGCATGGTCCTCGCCTCGGTGGCGTCATTGACGTGCAGTTGAACTCGTGTGATCGCCGCACGATCTATCAGATACCGTCTAAGATCGCGTCTGATATTGACGTTGTGGACATTCAGTGTTCGGCTCGGGGGCACGAGGCCACCATTGCCCTGATGGGGTCAGGCTTTCTGCCACTCTATGTGAACTCAAGCGGTAAAGTCGAGGAGATTTCGGTAGACAAGACCATGTGTTGGTGTTTGACAACTGGAGTGGCAATTGTGAAGCCTGGGTGGGTTGCGGTCTTGAGTCGCCGCAGTGCGGAATCGCCCGACCGGGTAATCGAAGTGCCAGTCAGACCGTGAAACTCGTGTGGTCAACGTCTTGGAGGCGGCGCACGCGTGGAGTAACGATCCGTGTTCAGACATGATAGGTCCCGTGGAGCAGTGTTCGACTTGCTGCGTGAGTCTCGCGAAGGCGATGGGCAGCGACGCCGCCGCCGGGTTCTGCGGATACACATGCGCCAAGTTCTTCATCAAAGGCAAATAAGGGCCTCTACTTCATTGACGTCAAAGGCTTCCGCTATCCCCTGTTGCAGGGGATAGCGGAATGAAGGTAGGACATGCAACATAGTTCACGCGTAATATTAGCTCTGGCCGTCACCTTTCTAATCGGGTGCGGCGTCGCGCGACTCGGCGTAGCATTCCGCGACGCGAACCGGCGCGATCTGCCGATTGATATCATAAGGCGCTGGAACGATCCGGGGTTATGCAAGCTGGTCTGGGCGGGCGGCCCCGTGATTGTCAGCGGCGACGAGCGTACCATCACAACTCTGGACAGTAATGGCCGCGTGAAGGCTATGCTGCGAACCGACTGGCTTATCGATCCCGACTCCGTGCAATCCGAGAAGGCGGTCGTGCTCGGGCAATTCTCGGAACCATACAAACCGAGCCGCCCGGAGACACTCGGCACCTTTCCGGGCCTGCTCGATCTAAAGACGGGAGAGCATAGGAAGCTTGCATATGGCGATAGGCTGTGGTTCCCCTTTAACGGGTACGCATATCGCGCCCGCTTCTGGAGTTCCGACTATAAGATGTTTCTCGGGGTGCCGCGGCGCAAGGGGGGCACGCTCACCCAGGCGGAATACGAAAGGCACGTGCGACAGCTCACACTGCTGTGTTCTACGCCGCCACGCGTAAGTCTGTGGACCTCTCCCAATTGGGGCTTCCCTATTTCCTGGTGGTGGTCGGACCTGAGCGGCAGGAAGGGGTTCTGGATTCTGACCACGCATCCCGGCGAATTGTACCCCCTGAACGGGGCCGGAAGGTCCGCAGTGCGGATCCCGGCGCTCGACGCCAACTCACTTGCGGTTCTGTCACCCCGGTTGGATAGAGCAATCGTGCTCAGGACGCAAAGGCCCTCCCCCGCCCCCCTGGGGGCCTGCCTGGTGGACTTTTCCAACCTGGGTTCCAGAGTGCCAATATCCATCCGGGGGCACAAGAGCGGGGGCCAAATGACTGTAGGGTGGGGAGCCTGGTCACCAGACGGCAAACAGGTCGCGCTCCTTCTAGCGGACCAAACGGGAGGCAAACCCCTTGATCTATATCTTGGGGATCCGACACAAGTTTTGGCGAAGGTGGATAGAAAAGGGCTCCGCTTCTCGGGCGGCTGTTTGCCGAGGGAATTCGATGACACGGCTGGTGTCGGGACGCTCGTCTGGAGCGCCGACAGCAAATACGTGGTACTGCAGGATGGTTGATCCGGCCAGCTTCGGTCAGAAGGTTCTGCGTTACGTCCTGGCACGGGTCCGCGCACCAGTTTGAAGAGACTTTGTCGTCAAACCATTCAACGGGTTGCTATCCGCCTCGATACCATCTTTGGACCAATTGAAAAGAGAGATTATAAATACCAGGCATGAGTCGGAACAACTATCACTCATACGCTGATAAATAGCCTTCGCCATACGCAAGTATACGTTTGTGTGCGGCGAAGGCTTTTTCTTGCTTTACTACTTCCTTCAGCAAATTCTCTTATGCTTTTTCGTTCAACAGGTGAGGCATGTGCGGCCAACGATACGTGGGAGAAACTCGAAGGGCCTCCTGCCAAGGATGGCCCGCCTTGTCGTTCCGCCGCATAGGGGGTGGTTAGAGACCAAAGGTTGGGGAGGGACGCCGATTCCCAACCTTTAACCCTCTTACCGACTTGCACTAAAGTGTTTCTGGATGGTAAGCTGATTAGTATCTTACAACTGAAATCCTATACAAGCTGTACCTGAACTTTGATATGTCACCTCGGATTTCAGTTGTAAGATACGTAGGAAGAAACCACCGACCTTCCGAATTACGGAAAGGCCGTATTGATTTTCCGGCGATGGCCCTCTTGGTTGCGGCTACGCCGCTTTAGGCAGATAAGGCGCCGCGCGGGCGCTATCGACCGCGAGACTGATGATTCCCGGTCACCGTGCACAATCGGAAGGAGTTTATTGCATGAGATTGCCACTCGAGAAGCCTCAGCCGAGTATAGACACTTTTGTAAGAACCATTCGTGGCGAGGTGGTTCCCAGCCGGCCGCCGCTTGTCGAGCTGTTCCTGGACTACGATATAGTGAAGCACGTATCGGAGTTGCTGCTCGAACGCGTCTGGGTAGAGCCGGGGGATAGCAGGGAGTCGCAGGCTGCTTTTCTAAGAAACTGGATCGAGGTCTACCACAGGATGGGCTATGACTACCTCAGGATGTCGGGCTCGCTGGACTTCTTGACGGTTTCCCGGAAGGCCGAGGACAAGTCGCTATCGAGCGGAACCCGATCCTGGACCGAAAACACCGGTCCAATATCCACCTGGGAGGACTTCGAGCGGTACCCGTGGCCCGACCCGGACGGGTGCGATCTCTGGCCATACGAGTTCGTGGCGAACAACTTGCCCGAAGGGATGGGCCTGTTCGTTTGCCCGACGAGCGGATTCCTCGAGATTCCGCTCGATCATCTGATTGGTTATGAGAGTCTCTGTCTTCTGCTCTTCGACCAGCCGGACCTGGTGGAAGCAGTCTTCAAGCGAGTCGGAGAGATTATTTACAGGTTCTATGAGAGAACCCTTGGCCTGCCGGGCCTTGCCGGTTTCTTCCAGGGCGACGACATGGGCTTCAAGACCGCCACCCTGATAGCTCCTGACGCTTTGCGCGGGCTCTCTCTTCCCTGGCACCAGAAGCTCGCCCAACTTGCTCATGACAACGGCATGCTTTACCTGCTGCATTCCTGCGGGAACCTGGAGCAGATAATGGAGGACCTTATCACCGGCGTCAGGATCGACGCGCGTCATTCATTCGAGGACGAGGGAAACCCTGTGATCCCCTTCAAGCAAAAATACGGGACGCGGATCGGCGTGCTGGGCGGAGTGGACCTCGACAAGCTGTGCCGCTTGGAGGAAACCGATCTAAGGAAATACGTCCGGGGCATCATCGATGCCTGCCTGCCCGGCGGCCGCTTCGCGCTAGGCTCCGGGAACTCCGTGGCCAGCTACGTGCCGCTAAAGAACTACCTCGTTATGGTCGAGGAGTGTTTGAATTACTAATTCGGCCATGAAATACAAAGCCATTCTGTTCGACCTCGACGGCACACTGCTCGACAGCGTGCCCGCGATCTTGCGGTCCGCAAGGGAGACATTCTCTGTCATGGGCATGGCCTATGACGAGGACAGCCTGAGGAAGACCATCGGCATACCGCTGGAGGTCCAGGCGGCGCATTTCGCGGGGCCGCAACGCCTAACGCGCCAATCCAACGCACAACGGGGGTCTTAATGAAAACACTTGTGACCGGCGGAGCCGGCTTCATCGGATCGAATATCGTCCGCAAACTTTGCGAGGACGGCCACGAAGTCACCGTCCTGGACAACCTGCTTTCCGGATACGCCTCGAATATGGAGGTGTTCCCCGAGGTGCGGTTTATCGAGGGGGATGTTCGCGATGAGAAGGCCGTGTGTGAAGCCGCGAAGAGTGCCGAGGTGATCTTTCACCTGGCGGCGTCGGTCGGCAACAAGCGCTCGATAGACCATCCGATCACCGACGCCGAGATCAATGTGATCGGCACCCTCCGCGTTCTTGAAGCTGCCCGAAAAGAAGGCGTGCGCAAGATCGTGACATCGTCCTCGGCGGGGATTTTCGGCGAGCTGAAGACTCTGCCGATCCGCGAGGACCACCCCGTCGACCCCGACTCGCCCTATGGCTCGACCAAGCTCTGCAAGGAAAAAGAGTGCCTGGTCTATGCCAAGCTGTATGATATCGAGGCGGTCTGCCTGCGATATTTCAACGTCTACGGGCCCAATCAGCGCTTTGACGCGTACGGCAATGTGATCCCGATCTTCGCGTTTCAGATGCTTCGCGGCGAGACTCTGACGGTCTACGGAGATGGCGAGCAGACACGTGACTTCGTCAATGTGCGCGATGTGGTGCAGGCGAACCTCAAGGCCGCAATGAGCCGGGGGGTCTCCGGCGCGTTTAACATCGGCAGCGGGACGAGGATATCCATCAACAAGCTAGTCGAATTGATCGAGGCTGCATCCGGCATCCGTGCCGCCGTGCGGCACGGTCCCGAGCGGCCCGGCGATGTGCGCCACAGCCTGGCGGATATCAGCGCAGCGCGGGACAAGCTGGGCTTCGAGCCGAGCGTGGACCTGGAAAACGGATTGGCGGAATATATGCGCTGGGCGAGGGAAGAGGCAAACTCATATTGAAAAAGATACTCGTATTGGGCGGAGAAGGCATGCTCGGCCATAAGATGACGCAGATTCTGCGCAAGACATACCCGGATACCGCATGCACCATCCTGGGCTCGACGCAGGACGAGTTCTACCGAAAAATCGACATCTTTAGCCAGGGGCCCGTGATCCCGAGCGTGAACGCGATGGATTTCGGTTCGCTGAAGAAAATCCTCACCAAGAATAAGCCGGATTTTGTAATCAACTGCATCGGGATCATCAAGCAGCGCGATGAAGCCGCCAACGTCCTCAACACTATCGCTTTGAACACCGCGCTTCCCCACAGGCTGGCGGACCATGTGAAGCGATGGGGAGGCAGGGTGATCCACTTCAGCACGGACTGCGTCTTCAGCGGCAAGAAGGGCGGCTACACCGAGGATGACCCATCCGACGCCGAGGACCTCTACGGCAAGACGAAATTCCTGGGTGAGACAGACGCTGCCAACGCCCTCACATTAAGAACGTCCATTATCGGCAGGGAGTTGAGCCAGTTCAAGTCGCTGCTTGAATGGTTTCTGGCTCAACGGGGAAAGACTATCCGTGGTTACAAGCGGGTCTACTACTCCGGCGTGACCACCAACGACCTTGCCAGGGTGGTTGCCGGGCTTATAGAGAATCATCCGGACCTTTCCGGACTCTACCAGGTCGCCAGCGAGACCATTTCGAAACACGACCTGCTTGTGGCCCTGCGCGAGGCTTTCAAGTTGGACGTGGATATCATCCCGGATGAAGACGAGTTCTCGGACCGCAGTCTGATCGGCGATAAGTTCCGCGAGGCCACCGGTTACACGTGCCCACCATGGCCCGGAACTGGTGAGAGAACTGGCCGAGGACCCGACCCCTTACGAGAAGTGGAGGCTGTAGAATGAAACTGTTCGATGGCAAACGCCTGCTCATAACCGGCGGCACCGGGTCTCTTGGCAAGGTGCTGGTGAATAGACTGCTCAGCGGCGAGATGGGCGATCCCGAGAAGGTGATAGTTTTCTCGAGAGACGAGGCCAAGCAGCACTTCATGCGCCTGGAATACCAGCACAATTATGCCGCCACCGACGAGATCATCTACCGCAACTTCCAGCAGAAACTGGAATTTCGGATAGGCGATGTCAGGGACTATGCGAGGGTGGCGTCGGTGCTTCCCGGGGTCGATATCGTCATCAACGCGGCCGCTATGAAGCAGGTCCCTACGTGCGAGTACTTCCCTTACGAGGCCGTCGCCACCAATGTAATGGGCGCCGAGAATATCGTGAGGGCGATCCAGGAACATCACCTGAGCGTCGAAACCGTGGTCGGCGTATCGACGGACAAGGCGTGCAAGCCTGTGAACGTAATGGGGATGACCAAGGCCTTGCAGGAGCGTGTTTTCATTCAGGCGAATATGCGCTGCCCGGATACCCGATTCGTCTGCACCAGATACGGCAATGTGCTGGCATCGAGGGGATCGGTAATTCCGCTGTTTCATGAGCAGATCAGAAACGGCGGGCCGGTCACCGTTACCACGCCGGACATGACGCGGTTTCTGCTGAGCTTGCAGGATGCGGTATCGCTGATTTTCGAGACCGTCAAGGGCGCCCAGCGCGGCGAGACGTGGGTGCCGCGCGCGCCGTCATCGCTGGTCACCAATATCGCGAAGGCGCTGATCGGCGACCGGGACGTTTCCATCGTCTTCACGGGAATCCGCCCCGGCGAGAAAGTGGACGAGATAATGATAAGCGAAGAAGAGGTCCATCGCACAATCGAGCGGGGCGATTATTACGCGATTGTGCCCATGCTGCCGGAGGTATCCAATGATAAGCCGTTCGAGCCCTCGCGCACGCGCGAGTATTCGTCGGCCGAAAACCTGATGACCCTCGAACAAACCGCCTGCCTGCTGCGCGAGCGGAAGCTCTTGCTGGAAGACATTTTACCCGGCGAGGTGGAGACCCTGCGATGAAAGTGATGACTATCGTCGGCACCAGGCCCGAAATAATAAGGCTGAGTCTAATCGTTGGGCTGCTGGATCGATCCTGCCACCACGTGCTCGTCCACACCGGCCAGAACTTCGACGACCGCCTCAGCGGGGTCTTTTTCAGGGAGATGGAGGTCCGCGAGCCGGACGTGCATATGGGCGTTCGCGGCAAGGGTTTCGCCGACCAGGTCGGGCAGATACTGGCGAAGAGCGAAGATTTGTTCCTGGAGCACAAGCCGGACAGGCTGCTGATCCTGGGCGATACCAACAGCGGCCTCACCGCGCTCGTAGCCCGCAGGATGGGGATACCAGTTTATCACATGGAGGCCGGGAACCGCTGCCACGACGACCGCGTGCCCGAGGAGGTCAACCGGCGCGTGATCGATCACTCCAGCACCGTCCTGATGCCCTACACCCGTAACAGCAAGGAAAACCTGATCCGCGAGGGGATCGCCAGCGACCGAATCTACGTGACCGGCAACCCCATCAAGGAAGTGATCGACCATCACGCCGAGCAGATCGCGGCCAGCACCGCCATGCGAGACCTTGGCCTGGAGCAGGGAGAGTTTTTCCTGGTGACCATGCACCGTGCTGAGAACGTGGACCTGGAAGAGAGGCTGCGCGGCCTCGTGGAGAGTTTGACCCTGCTTAGCGAGGAATACGGATATCCGGTTGTCTGCTCGATTCACCCCCGTACCAGGGAAAAGGTAACGAAGTTTAAGATAAACGTGGACTGCGAGGGCCTGAAGTTCATGGAGCCGCTGGGGTTCTTCGACTTCGTCCGGCTGGAGCAGTCGGCCTTTTGCGTGCTCTCCGACAGCGGCACGGTGCAGGAAGAGACCTGCATCTTCAAGTCGCCGAACGTGACGATAAGGGACGTTACCGAGCGGCCCGAGACCGTGGAATGCGGCTCCAACGTGCTGGCGAGCTGCGAACCGCGGATGATTCTGAGCCTGGTCAAGATGGTCACAAGCAGCCCCGCGGAATGGGAACCGCCCGCGGAGTACCTTCGCGACCGGCGTGGCGGACACCGTCTGCCGGATAGTGCTGAGCTACCGCACACCGGACCCCGCCGAGGCGCAGTGGCGGGGGCTAGGGGCTGGGGACTAGGGACCGGACTTTCGGTGTGGGCACGTGCTCCCTCTCCCGGATGGGAGAGGGTTGGGGTGAGGGGGAAACGCGGCAATCAGGCACGGCCTCTTGGCGGTGTGCAATCTCTGAAACCGAGGCGTTCCACCCTCACCCCCGGCCCCTCTCCCGTGCAGGGCGAGGGGAGTTCGAGCGCGGCGTTGCTCTCGGAATTGCAGCGCTGTAATCGGCGCCTCGTGCTCCCTCTCCCGGATGGGAGAGGGCTGGGGTGAGGGGGAAACGCGGTAATTAGGCACAAACTCATGGCGACGGGGCGGGCTCCAATCCCTAGTTCCTAAATCCTGATTCCTATTACCTAGAGGTCAAACAATGCGCATCTTAATGCTCAGCCAGTGGTTGGGTGGGTGTTTCGGGAATCTTGTTCCCGAAACTGGTTGAGCTGTTTACGTATCGGGAACAAGATTCCCGATACACCCGCAGAAATACTATCAGCCATTTACGCAACTGGACACTAGAGGTCAAACAATGCGAATCTTAATGCTCAGCCAGTGGTTTCAGCCTGAGCCGATATTCAAGGGCGTGGGTTTCGCCAGGGAACTGATGAGGCTGGGCCACGAGGTCGAGGTGCTGACCGGGTTTCCGAACTACCCCGGCGGTAAGCTCTACGAGGGGTACAAAATCCGCCCGTTCAGCAGAGAGACCATCGACGGCGTGCCGGTAACCCGGGTGGCGCTCTATCCGAGCCACGACAACTCCGGTATCCGCCGGGTGGTGAACTATCTCAGTTTCGCCGCTTCGGCCTCCGCGCTTGGGCCGCTAGTGGCGAAGAAGGCGGATGTGGCCTATGTCTATCATCCGCCGGCGACGGTGGCGTTTCCGGCGATGGCGCTGAAGTCGCTTCGAGGAATCCCTTTCGTCTACGATATCCAGGACCTCTGGCCGGACACTCTTGCCGCGACCGGAATGATCGGCAGCGGGCGCGTCCTTTCGATGGTGGACCGCTATTGCCGGTTCGCGTATAAGCGCGCGGCCCGGATTACCGTGCTTTCCCCGGGGTTCAAGAAGAAACTGGTGGAGCGCGGGGTCCCGGAAGACAAGATCGAGGTGATCTACAACTGGTGCGAGGAGAGCGGCGAGGCCGGCGAGCGGGATGAGTCTCTCGCGCAATCCCTGGGCATGAGCGGCCGGTTCAATATACTCTTCGCCGGAAATATGGGCAAGGCGCAGGCGCTGGGGGCGGTAATCGACGCAGCCGGATTGGTCGCGAACCGCGCGCCGCTGCCGCAGTTCGTTTTTCTGGGAGAAGGAATCGAGGTCGAAGCCTTGAAAGCCAGGGCGCAGGCCCTCCGCCTGGGAAATGTGCGATTCCTACCGAGGGTGTCCCCTGCCGAAGCCGCCAAAGTGCTGGCGCTGGCCGATGTCGGGTTGGTCCATCTTAAGGACGAGCCGCTATTCAGGATCACTATACCCTCGAAGACGCAGGCTTATATGGCGGCGGGCCGGCCCATCCTGATGGCTGTAAGCGGCGATGCGGCGGACCTCGTGACGCGGGCCGGGGCGGGGATTTGCGCCAAACCCGAGGACCCCGAGAGCATCGCCGATGCAGTGTTGCGTTTGTCGGCGCTCGATCCGCGGGATCGGGATTCGATGGGCCGCAAAGGACGCGATTTCTACGAAAAAGAGCTGTCGCTCCCGGTCGGCGCGCGAAATTTCGAGCGGTGCTTTTGCGAGGCGATAGGGAAGTAGGCGACATGAAGCGGTGTCTCGATTTTATCGCTGCCCTGGTCGCGTTGGTGGTTTTGTCTCCGCTAATGGCGGCGGTGGCGCTGGCGCTGGCGGTGACGATGGGCCGGCCGGTCCTTTTCAGGCAGAGGCGACCGGGCTTACACGGCCGCATTTTCACGGTCGACAAGTTCCGCACTATGAACGGCGCGCGCGGACCGGACGGCGAACTGCTGCCGGATGCCCAACGGCTTACCCGCGTAGGCAGGCTCATTCGTGCGGCGAGCCTTGACGAGCTGCCTCAGTTTTGGAACGTTTTGAGAGGGGATATGAGCCTCGTCGGCCCTCGTCCTTTGCTGCCGGAGTATCTCGAAAAGGTACAGTCCCAGGCAGTCTCGCCGGCACGAAGTCAGACCGGGTATTACCGGCTGGGCGCAAATCAACGGCCGCAACGCGCTGAGCTGGGATGAGAAGCTGGAGATGGATGTATGGTACGTCGAGAGGAGGAGTCTCGCGCTGGATGGGATAATTCTACTTAGGACGGTTTGGAAGGTGCTCAAGCGTGCCGATATCTCCAAACCCGGAGAAGCGACCGTCGAAAAGTTCAAGGGCGAAAGCGAGATTCGATGAAAGCTGCAGTAAAAGCGATACGCACTCATCTGGCGTCAAACCGGCTGACAAACGAGCAACTGGCTGAGGAGTTTGGGGATTGGGGCGTCGAGAAAATCAGCTCAAAGACCGGGATTTCGGTCCGCGGAATCGCCGGAGAGGACGAGTGCGCTTCGGACCTGGGTGTGGCGGCCGCGAACAAGCTCTTCGATGACGGAGTCTGCTCGCCCGACGATATCGACTTCCTGCTGCTGTGCACGCAGAGCCCGGACTATTTCCTGCCTACCACTGCATGTGTAATGCAAACACGGCTGGGCCTGCCCACGAGCTGCGGGGCATTGGACTATAACCTCGGCTGCTCGGGGTATATCTACGGCCTTGCGCTTGCAAAGGGCCTCATCGAGACCGGCCAGTCGGCCAATGTGCTGCTTGTCACCGCGGATACTTATCAAAAGTACATTCATCCCAGCGACCGGTCGGTGAGGACGATCTTCAGCGACGGCGCCGCGGCGACGCTGATCTCAGGCATGAAGCGGGCCGACGACGCCATCGGCCCGTTTGTCTTCGGGACCGATGGCTCCGGGGCCCAAAAGCTGATCGTGCCGGCCGGAGGACACCGGGAGAGGTGCGACAGCCGCACGTCCATACCCGTCGAGGTTGCGCCCGGCGTGTGGAGATCGCGGGAGAACCTCTACATGGATGGGCCTGATGTGTTCAGCTTCACGCTGGACTCGGTCCCGCCGCTGATCGGTGATATCCTGAAGAAGTGCGCGATCACCGTTGACGATGTGGACTATTTTGTCTTTCATCAGGCGAATAAGTTCATGTTGGAGCACCTCAGAAGGAAGTCCGGCATTCCCAGGGAAAAGTTCTGCTTGAACCTGGAGTCTTATGGGAATACAGTCTCGTCCACGATACCCATGGCCCTTGAGATCGCCGCCGCCGAGGGCGACATCGAACCCGGAGACAGTGTCCTGCTGGCGGGATTCGGGGTCGGTTACTCCTGGGGCGCGACTATGATAAGGATAGTGTGAAAGGAAGGCGTCAATGGATAATCAGGCATTCCTTGCGGAGATGGCCGATATGCTCGAAGTGGACCCGTCCGAATTTGACGAAAGCTTCCATCTCGACAGCGGAAACTTCGACTCGGTGGCGGCGGTGGGTACCATCGCGCTTATCGACGAGCACTTTGGGGTCCGGATCGACGCAAAGAGGATCGGCAACTGCAAATCCGTCGGCGAGCTAATGCGCTTGATCGAGTCCAAGGCGTAAATGTTGATCGATCTCACAGGCAAGTGCATATTGGTTACGGGAGCGTCTTCGGGCATCGGACGGGCCGCCGCGCAAATATTCGACAGCCTCGGAGCCTCGCTGGTCCTCGTAGCCAGAAATCGTGAGCGGCTCGAAGCCGTTTGCGAAGGCCTGCCCGGTCGCGGCCATTGCGTCTATCCAGCCGACCTGACCCAAATCGACGCGATACCGGGCCTGGTGAAGACCATAGCCGCGGAGGCCGGTCCGCTTTCGGGCGTGTTCCACGCGGCAGGCATTTTCGCCGTCGAGCCGCTGGGCATCGTGAAGGAACAGCGGATAGACTCCGCGCTGGACATAAGCGTGAAGGCCGCGATAATGCTGGCAAGGGGGTTTTGCCAGAAGAGCGTCAGGGCCGAGGGCGTTTGCAGCCTGGTGTTTATGTCGAGCGCGGCGGGGGCGAGGGGGCAGACTGGAATGAGCGTCTATTCCGCGAGCAAAGCAGCGGTCGAGGGCGCTGTCAGATCGCTGGCCTGCGAACTCGCGCAGCGACAAATCAGGGTGAACGCCATCGCCGCGGGCGCCGTGCGCACTCCTATGCACGACGCGATTCTCGCCAATCTGGACACGGCGGGCGCGGCCGATTACGAGCGCAAACACCTGCTCGGCTTTGGTGAGCCGGAGGATGTCGCGCGCGCGGCTGCGTTTCTGCTCTCCGACGCGGCCAAATGGATCACCGGGACGACGATGGTCGTGGATGGAGGCTACTGTTGCCACTGACCGGCGGCAAGAAGAGGCTTCTGGTGGTGGGAGCCGGCGGTTTCGGAAGAGAAGTCGCGGCGTGGGCCTCCGATATACCTCTATCGGCCAGAGACTGGGAGCTGGGCGGTTTTCTGGACGATTGCGCCGATGCCCTCCACGGATACGAGGTTGGCCTGCCGATCGTTGGCGGCATCGCGGAGTATGTTCCTCAGGAATCGGACCTGTTTGTAATGGCCCTGGGAGACCCGCGAACCAAGCTGGCCGCTGCCGGGAGACTGACGAAAAGGGGCGCGCAATTCATTACCCTCGTGCATCCCACCGCGATAGTTGGGGATCGCTCGAGGCTTGGCGCGGGCACGGTTGTCTGCCCCCGCGCTGTCATCACCACGGACGTGAAGATCGGGCGGTTTGTGACGATAAACCTGCACGCCACGATCGGCCACGACACAGTGGTGGGAGACGGCTGCACGCTGAGCTGCCAAACGGACGTGACGGGATTCGCGCGGCTCGGCGAGGGAGTGTTTCTGGGCAGCCACGCAAGCGTGCTGCCGGGCGCGAAGGTCGGTGACTATGCAAAGGTCGGCGCCGGAAGCATCGTTCTAAAAAAAGTGAGACCCGGAACAACCGTGCTGGGAGTGCCGGGCAAGGCCGATATAGGCGGCGGGTGATGGGTGTTGGGTGCCGGGTGCAGTCCCCTCCCCTGAAAATAGCGGAAGGCTGAAAGTGGAAAGCCCGGAACTGCCGCCCCGCATGTCCATTCGAACGGAACGCGTTTCCTCCGTTCGGGCAGATTTGCAATCTGGCCCGTAAGGGGCAATCTGGGCATCTCGGATGCCCTAACAACGTTTGTTGTTTCGGGAAACCCCTTTCCCGAAACGGGCGGTTGCCGCCGTGGATGATGATTTCCGGCTCTCGGCTCTCTGCTCTCAGCTCCTCTGCTACCTTGGAAGGTTGGTTGAATTGGCTCTGATAGGAACCGACATACAGCAGGTTTCTCGCCTGGAAAAAGTGATGGCTCGCGCGCCGCGCTTCGCCCAGAAGGTTTTCACGCCGGCTGAGCGCGACTACTGCGAGGCGCAGGGGCGGCCGGCCCAACACTACTGCGCGCGGTTTTGCGCGAAGGAAGCGTTCGCCAAGGCCCTCGGCGTGCCGCTTTCCTGGCAGGAAGTCGAAGTGGTCAAGAACGGCTCCGGCCTGCCTGCCATACGAGCGCTCGGCAGAGCCCATGAACTGCTCGCCGGGCGAAGCGTTCGGATATCGGTTTCGCATTCGGGCGACTACGCCGTGGCGATGGTGCTGATCGAAAATAGCTAAAAGCCCGGACTGTTCGGATCGGCGACAACCTGGATTTGGAGTGCGGCGGTCTCGACGCCGCTTTTCCCTTCAGGCCCCTTCCAGTCGAAAATGTGACCTCGGCAGCCGGTGCGTAAAAATTCCCCACTGAAAATTCGTCAGAGAAGTTTCGGTGTTTCGGGAACTTGTTCCCGAAACGAACAGGCCCCACGTCGAGCGGGGATAGCCGGCAAGTGCGGCTAATGTGATACCGTGAAATGGAAGAACATCGACATAGGGGCAAGCTACTACTGCATAACGGGAACGTTTGTGGAGTGGCTGCCCTTGCTCAACAATGCAACTGTGCGGGATATCGTTTGCGATGAGATCGGCAGGGCGCTGCTCGAATGCGGTGGGTACGTGTCGGCGTTTGTGCTGATGCCGGATCACGTTCACCTGCTGGTGTACCTGCCTGACGGCGGTCAACTGCACCGGTTCAACAGGCTATGGCGCGGAAGGTCTGCTCAGAGGATAATAGCGCACGCAAAGGACGTGAACGCGACAAAGGTCTTGGAGACGATGGCGCGTCATGCTATGGGCAGAGCCCGCTTCGCCGTGTGGAAAGAACAAGTGCGGGCTCTTGCAATCTACAGCGAGAAGAAGCTCTATGCGAAGGTGAATTACATGCATGCCAATCCTGTTCGAAGGGGGCTGGTCACGCTGCCAGAGCATTGGTCATTCTCCAGTTGGCGCTTTTACGAGTGCGGCGAGAGGGTCGGCCTTGATGTCCAGCCTTTGACGCCTTGAAGTGAGTGAGTTCGTTTCGGGAACAAGTTCCCGAAACACCGACAGCGCCATATACGTTCAACGGAGCGGTAGACGTTTACCCGGGCTACCAGATATGGTTTCTCACTCCCGTTACACTTTGGGGTGTATCGCAAACAACCAGTTGCTCCTGGTCGGGCATGCAGGGCACTCAGGTACTCGGACAACACCGACACCCCCAACTCATTTTCGCTTACGAGCCCGCCGCTTGGTGTCGGCCAATATACGGTAACAGCCACAATCCATAGCCAGCCGGAATGCTCCCAGGGGACAGCATCGGGCGACCTAACCGCGACATGGACACTTGTCGTCAAGCCCCCCGCCCCGACCTGCCCGCCCGACGGCAACTGCGGCCTGCGATCCGGGGCGGGAGGCAGCGGGTGCGGCTCTTGCGGCGGCGGCGGAGACGGCTTTCCTCAGCCGGGTCTGGATACGCCGCGGGTGACGCCCAGCGTGCCGCCCGGCGCGAGCGGTCCGGTACCCGCCTGGGTCAACGGCGCTTTGACTTCATGCCACGGGGAGTCGCTGCAGGTCGTCAACAGTTGCTCGTCTGTCTGGTTTCAGGTGTGGGACAAGTGCGGCAACTGCTACGGGACAAACATGTCCGATAGCCCCTCTTGGTCACCACCGCAGCCCCTCGGGTTCCAGATAGGGTCGGAGACCGGCTCCCTGTCATATTTCGGTGTTTCGGGATTTGAGGAGCGGCCACGGCGTGATGATGAGGATGCCCATTGGCCGTCCGCTCCGGAAATCCCGAAACGAAGCGACGCAACAGAGAGGGAACACCAGACCAAGCCGAGGCTGCGACGTGCGATACTCTTACGATTCGGCGGGCAACAGAACGGGGATAGCCTATCCCAACGGCGTATCCACCAGCTACGCCTACGACAACGACCCGCGATATCGTCTGATCGGGATAACCGACTCGGGCGCGAACATGGCTGCGTTCCAAATCAGCTATACCGTGGACAGCGTAGGCAATCCGCTTTCCATGACCGACTCCACGGGCAGTTCGACACTTCCCTGGTCGTATGGCTATGATGCGAACAATCGTCTGACCAGCGCGACCGCACCGAACCCGGTTCCCGGCCAGCCGGCAGGCGGGAGCTATGGCTACGATTGGGTCGGCAATCGGCTTCATCCGCCCGCCGATCCGAACCCGATGATTTACAACGTAGCGGATCAATTGACATCCTGGCCGGGAATGCACGGTTATCAGTACGACAGCGCGGGGAATCTCGTGACCGTGACCGGGGCGGGCACGGCAAGCTATGCCTACACTCCGGCAGGATTGCTGAACCAGGCGACCTATAGCTTGTCTGCCGGCGGCGGCAACCATACGCTCACCAATACGTGGGACGCCGATTCCAACCGAGTGGGCTTCTCGACTTCATCCGGTGGCTGGGATGAGGTCTACGACATAACGGCTGGAATTCCGGCCGTGGTGGCGGAGTCGAGCGGTTCTGGCGTTACGTATTACATTCGGGAGCCGAACGGTTCGCTTATCGCCCGTTGCGACAGCACGCACGGCATAGGACACTATCACTTCGACCGGCTCGGCTCTACTCGCGCGCTTACGGACAGTACGGGGGCCGTTACCGACAAGTACGACTATGATGCCTATGGGAGTGTGATCTGGCACGAGCGCTATACCGGCTCCATCGACCAGCCATACCAATACGTCGGTCAGCTCGGCTACTACACTCACTACCAGGAGCCGGATTTTGAGTTACTGCAGCTTGGGGTTAGATTCTACGATCCGCAGGCGGGGCGGTTTACGCAACGCGACCGTATCCCACGTGTCCCGCGATGTGCGTATGGATACGCGGACGATGGCCCCCTGCGCCTGAGCGACCCGTCGGGCCTTCTCTGCTTGCACGTTGGAGGCGACTGCTATGGCTCGTGCCATGGAGATCCATCCTGTCCGCGCAAGGTCAACAACCCCAATTACTGGCCCTGTATGGCCATGTGCGGGTCAATGGGAATTGCCGGAGCCGTATCGCCATGCCGCCTGTGTGCCCTGCTCGGTCCGGAGTTTGCTCCCCCCTGTGCCATAGTATGCGCCATAGGCGGAGCCGTTTTTTTGACATGGATGTGCAGCGGCGAAGCACCACCCGTGGAGCTGCCTGACCCCGGGGACATCTGGCCGGGCGTGGGCGGTTCTCCAGGACCACCTTGCCCGGCATCCGGTTCAAGGCCCCGGCGGCATCAAGTGAAAACCCTGGAGCGCGAAGGAGGAATTAAATGTCGGCGCAAGAAGCATCTAACATAACTATAATCACGGTTGTCCTGGGAACGATCTGGCTCATTGTTTATTGGCGGCTAGTTCACAAGCCGATGACAGAAGGCCCTGCCGATGGTACCCACCTTGGGTTCAAGAAGCGGCCCGTAACCGAAGCCGGTGTCAGAATTGCGGCGACCCTCATGGCATTCTTGGGCGCGGTCACGAATCTGGCGGTATTTGCGTACGGCTACCAATGGTTCTTCGGGGTCGCCGGGTACTGCGTCTTTTGCATAGCGATTGCATGGATGTGGGACCTGCGGCATTACCCCGCCCGCTTTCGGGGTCGGATGAAACTCATCGCTTGCGCGTGCGTGCCCTTCGCGGTTGCGTTGGGCCTGGCCTGGGCAAAGCCAGATTTCTCGCGGATCGTCTTTCACGTTCTTTGTGGGGCTGCCACGTGGACATTGGCGTATAGCTCATACGCCAGAATTCCGGAGAGGTGACGGCAACTGTTTCGGTGTTTCGGTGTTTCGGGATTTGAGGAGCGGCCACGGCGTGATGGTGAGGACGCCCATCGACCGTCCGCTCCGGAAATCCCGAAACGAAGCGACGTAACGCACAGGGAACACCAGGCCGAGCCAAGGCTGCGACATGCCGATACTATTACGATTCGGCGGGCAACAGAACGGGGATAGCCTATCCCAACGGCGTATCCACAAGCTACGCCTACGACAACGACCCGCGTTATCGTCTGACCGGGATCACCGACTCCGGGGGAAACATGGGAACCGTGCAAATCGGCTATACGGTCGATAGTGTCGGCAATCCGCTCACGATAACCGACTGGGTTGGAACATCGTCATACACCTACGACGCCAACAACAGGCTGACAAGCGCGGCGATACCAAGTCCCGTTCCCAGCCAGCCGGCAGGCGGGAGCTATGGCTACGATTGGGTCGGCAATCGGCTTCATCCGCCAGCCGACCCGAATCCGATGGCTTACAACGCCGCCGATGAATTGACATCCTGGCCGGGAATGCACGGTTATCATTACGACAGCGCGGGGAATCTGGTGTCGGTCACCGGGGCCGGCACTGCAAGCTACACGTACACTCCGGCAGGGTTGCTGAACCAGGCGACCCATAGCATCAGCTCGGGGTCCGGCAATCACACGCTGACCAATACTTGGGACGCCAGCGGCGACCGCCTTTCACTGAATGTGAGTGGCGGCCAATACGCATTCGTCTACGACGTAACGGCTGGGATTCCGGCAGTTGTGGAGGACTCGGCGGCGTCCAGCATCGCATACTATATTAGAGAGCCGAGTGGCTCGTTGCTAGCCCGTGCGGTGGGGCCGAGCCTGTGGTACTATCATTTCGACCAACTCGGCTCGACGCGGCTGATTACGGATAGCGCAGGGAATACAACCGACAGGTATGATTACGATGCCTACGGCGCTTGCCTCTGGCATGAGAGAGACTCCGGCTCCGTCGGCCAGCCGTACCAGGTACGTTCGGGCGGGTGGGTTACTACACGCACTGGCAGGAGCCGGACTTCGCCTTGC
This sequence comes from uncultured bacterium, assembly GCA_963823885.1. Lineage (GTDB taxonomy): Bacteria > Armatimonadota > UBA5829 > UBA5829 > UBA5829 > CAWGNL01. Next base: position 11,039 of record CAWGNL010000028.1, on the reverse strand, counting down.
TGCAGCTTGGGGTGAGGTTATACGATTCGCAGACCGGGCGGTTCACGCAGAGAGATCCGGCCAAGCAGGACCTGAATTACTATGGGTACGTCGAGGATCGCGCTACACGGCTGTCAGATCCGACTGGGCGGCAACCGGGTTGGGGGGACGTCCCACAGGTCCCTGACCCAGGCAATTGGATAGGCACAGGAGGCGGCTCAATGGTGCCGAAGCCCCGTTGGCCGGACATCCCGGGGCTCGAAGAGTGTATGGCAAAGCGCAGGCGGGCGGCTACAGACCCGAGCAACCAGCAGCAGCCCAGGTATAAGCATAACTGTTGGAACCAACTGGGTAGGGGCCACACCAATGGCTGGCTTACCGATATTCGATGCGAGTGCGAAGATCTTCTAATTTGCTGGCAGGAGTTGCGCCCGAACACGTATTGTTACAGCCAGCTAAATTCAGACTGGTACCACTTTTGCAAGAGCCAATACCCCGGCGACCCGGCGACTATGCCCCAGTGAAACGAGGTTAGCAACGTGACCTATAACCGTCTGCTCGCGCTCCCCGCAGCGCTTCTCTGCGGTGTCCTTTGTGCTGGCTTGACAGGCTGTGGCCATGCCAGTGCAACGAGGACCGCGATCAGGAACGCTCTCTCCGGGAACGGGGTCAGTGTTCATGACATGGCTCTGACTGCTAGGCTAGGCGAGGACTCCGTACCGAGCGTTTACGATGAGATCCGGCGCGATCCGACCGATCTGAGGATCTACCTGGGAGGCAATCTTCTGATCGGCATCGCGACTGGAGGAAGAGCCGACCCGTCCGCGCCCTACATCAGGCGCATCTTGGACGATGGCAGACAGTCGAGCAAGCTCAGGCTTATGTCTGCCGAGGTCCTGGCGTGGTACACCGGTCGGGAAGCTGTGCGCGACGCCCTCGTAGCGCACGCCAAGCGTGACGCCGACATCGCGGTCAGAGACCAGTGCGTCCGTTCCCTCGGCACGTGGTACTACACCGGTCTGGAACGCCATCGCGTTACGGCCGGCGACCCTGCCGTGCAACGGGTGCTGGCTGGATTGCTGCACGACCGATCAGCAACAGTCCGCAGGAATGCGTACGAGGTCATGACTTCGGTAGTCCTCGCGCGCCTGCAATACGGCGTGGATGCAACCGCCTGGGCCGAGTCCGCACTTAGAGGTGGTCTGCAAGACAAAAACAAACTCGCCAAGGAGGCAGCCCTTGAAGGAATTGCCGAAATTCGGCAGGAGAGGCGACGTCACTGCGGACAACCAAGTGGAAGGGGAACGCCGTAGCAATCTAGACGATGCTCAGGCGTTATCGACTTACCGGGATGACGGACCCGGGCGGGAACATAGCAGCGGTGCAGATCGGCTATCGGTACCGACAGCGCGGGGAATCTCGTGACGGTCACCGGAGCAGGCACGGCAAGCAACACCTACACTCCAGGGGGCCTGTTGAACCAGGCCACATATAGCTTGTCTGGTGGCGGCGGGAACCACACGCTGACCAATACGTGGGATGCGGATTCGAAACCTTGTCGCTGGCGGCGTTAAAATGTACCACCCGTAGATTAGAGCGGGCGGAGGAGATAGCTCTTCCGCCCGTCGACTCCGTATGTTTGTTAACAAGCAACAACGGAGTCAAAGATTATGATATCACGGGAGAGCAAAGTGGACATCAATTATTTTCATCGCCAGAGATTATCGTATCGAGAGATATCTCGTAAGACCGGTCGTGATCGACGGACGGTCAAGCGTTACGCTGAGCACCCCGAGCTCATAGGCCAGGCGCGAGGGAAAGTGGAGCGTCCGAGTATTCTGGATGAGTTTAGACCGGTAGTTGAAGGCTGGCTAGGAGCCTGTCCGAGTATTCCAGAATATCGCGTCGCCAGAATTTACGACGCACCAGATTGACCGAGAAACGGCCTCTGGGAGATTTTCCGACGTTAGAGAGACCTCTGAATTTCCGGTTTTCGGGTCTGTTTTCGATTACTCGGACAGACTCCTAGGCGAGGATCCCGGCTATCGCGCGACGTGGATTCTGGACCAGCTAAGGAAGTTGGGGTACACAGGCGGCTATAGTATAGTCAAAGAGTGGTTCGAGATATAAAGCAGGAAAACAGCCGTATAAGCCCGACCCTGGGCAGATACTGCATCGATGTGCAACGGCGTCCGCTCTCGATTTACGCATCGATAGGCGGAGGTGTGGGCTATGTCTGAGCAGCTTGTTTTGGACCGATTGGCCGACAATCTGACGCGCCTGCGCCTGCCGAAGACCAGAGAGGTTCTCCTCGAAATGATAAAGACCGCCGAGAGCGAGAGTTGGAGCTACCTCACGCTCCTCGACAGGCTCACGGACGAGGAGGTGTGCCAGAAAGAGCAGAATCGACTAACAACGGTGCTGCGGAGTTCGGGCTTGCCGTATGTGAAAACCATCGACGAGTTCGACTTTGCTTTCCAGCCCGGCATTGATAAGCGGGAGGTGATGAACCTCTTCGATCTGACGTTCATCGAAAGGAAAGAGAATATCATCTTTCTGGGACCGCCGGGAGTGGGAAAGACGCACCTGGCGGTCTCTCTGGCGGTGAAAGCGGCGCAGTGCGGACACACGATCTGCTTCACGACAATGTCCGAGCTGATCCGCAGGCTGCGGATAGACCGGGAAACCGGCGGTATCGGCAAGAACAGACGGTCCTATCAATGGTCGCGGGTGGTCGTGGTGGATGAAGTCGGCTACACGCCAATCGACCGGGAGGAATGCAATCTGTTCTACCAGTTCGTGGCGATGCGATACGAGAAGATGAGCACCATCATCACCTCGAACAAGGCGTTCGATGAGTGGTCGGAGCTATTCCACGACCCGGTTATAGTGACGGCGATCTTGGATCGGCTCCTGCATCACAGCGTGGTCGTAAACATCAAAGGCAACAGCTTCCGCCTCAGAGGAAAGCTGCCGGAGCCCGCCCCGACCGTTGCAAGGGAGGTGGTGTGAGGATGCCGGCCGCAAGGAAGTATGCAACCTCGGCCCAGAGACAGGCGGCGTATCGGGTGAGGCGCAAGGCCCCGAGCGAGCTGCCACACGACGGGCCTTCCACAGCACCGGCGTACCGCGGGTGGCTTGCAATGCGAAAACAGGCCCTCAGCCTGCTCGAAGAAGTAGCTTGCGAGATGCAGACCTATCACACTCAAATGTCCGAAGCGTGGCGGGACTCCCAGCGCGGGCAAGCATTTGCCGAGATGATGGAATCGCTGGCCGAAGCAGCGGAGAAGCTCAAGGAAATACCGTCGAATCTCTCTCAAGCGTAACGCGTTACGATTCAAACCCTCGGACTACAATCCATGAACGGAGGTGATGCCAGAAGATCGTTGCCCAGGGTGGTACATTTCAGACCGCCATGATTGGTACATTTTCACTCGACCATTGACAAAAGGCCATGAAAAGCCGAGAGCCCCAGATCGGCACATCCGATCCTCCCTATTCTGTCTCAATATTCTATCTCAATATTGGGAGCCTCGGGATCCCATATGAACCGAAACGGGGGCCCGTAGCTCACGTTAGGTAAGTCGACAGGTACGTCGCCAGACGAACACATGGTTCGACACATCCCGTACACGCCAGTGCCTGACCCAACGGTAACGCCGGCGCCGATGAGCGGCCCGTAGATGGGAATGGCCACGACACAACCGAGCCCGGCCGTGGCGCCAGCCCCACCATGCCGGGCCCGTTACGTCGACAGGCACATGAACACGCAGTTTGCGTAAGCCGAGGGCTCTCCCCGGCACCCCGATGCTGGCCAACGGTGCGCCGGACGAGGGGCCGATCGTCATCGTCGGCCCTGTGGGAAGCGGCATCGGCTGCAGGTGGATGATCGGCGGCGTGGGATCAGGGATAATGACCGGCTCGCCCCCCGCGCCTGGGAACTGGTAAGCCTTCCCCGACGGGTCCACCCGGTCAGTGGGCCTGCCGGTGACGTACGCGTAACTATTCAGGCCGTGTCTCACCGGGTCCGCCTGGGTGAACCCTCCGGCCTGGGTGTCACAGATCCAACCCAAGCTGCACAGCAGCCCAAATCCGGCCTCTTGTACGCCGTGTAATAGCCGAACCTGCCAGCGTAATGATACGGCTGGTCGATGGAGCCGGCGTTTCCTCCGCACCCCCCGGACTATCGGACAACAGGCCGATCCCCAGCATCCGACGGCGCGGCTTCAGCGCGGGTTGACCGGCAGATATTTCCATCGGTTGGCATATAGGAACCGAATCTCGTACTCGAGTATCACCCCTACCCCGACGGCAACCAGAGAGACCTCGACGACCAACGGACGCGGGAGCCAACGAGCCAGAACAGTCCCGACACGAACATTCCCAGTGCGCCCAGCGCGAGCCCAGCAACGATCTGATATTCGTACTTTCTCCCGACTAGGTTCCGAAACGGAGTAACCCTGTACCAAAACCAGGCGCACTCTAGGGCGATCGCTCCCATTCCCAGGAACATGCCGTTCCGAACCGAGGCGGGCCAGCCCATGCCCACGACCAAGCAAGCAAAGTAGGTCCCCAACGCGAGGACGGCAGCGCTCACCGCGCTGCCGTGTATTTGAACAGCCAGCTTGCGGCCCGTGGCGATAAGTCCACCGCTTAGCCGGGCAGGTAAAGAACGACGTGCAGAAAGCCCCAGCCAAAGGCCAGCATGAACATGATGAAGAAAAAGCCCCCCCCTCTGGTCCAATCCACTACGTGATCCGCCATGTCCCGTCCTCCCAATGGATCCGTCCGGCCGCCTTGGCCGGGCGGAGCGTGTTTCGTCAGTGCCATACGCCAGGAATGCGCGGAGGCAACATCGGGTCCACCGGCTGGGGCACCGGCTCCGTAGGTGCCCTGGGTACCCGTTGCGTAGGCGGAGACGGAACCTTCGGCGGCTCTACATTCCACTGCGGCGGGATGGTGGTGTTGGGTTTTGGCGGCGCCACCCCCGGCCCTCTCAAGAACTGGTCCGGGCCCTCGGCCATGCACGCGAAGAAGCATCCGAGTCCCACGGCGCCCCGATCAGCAGGACACCGGTCGCAGTCCCCGGATTCGGGATGACGAAGGCTATCGGCGATAGCGCGGTGCAGGTAGAGGCGCCGACCGTCGCGCATATGCCGCCACACGTTATAGCATTCCCAGCGGTGATCGGGGCACTGCCCCAGTCGGGCGGGGCGAGCCTGCCGGGAATGTAGGACGGCGTTCCGTTGCCCGACGCGTCGGGGTCTTGGAACTGAGGTCCGACGGGAAGAAATGCTGACCGAATATGCTCCGGACGGGTCGATATAGGCCGTCGGTCCCCCGCCGACGTAAGAGCAACGGTCCGGACCGTCGTTCTGGCGGTCCCTCTGCGTGAACCTGCCCACCTGCGCGTCATAGAACCTCAGGCCAAGCCCCAGCAGCCCAAATCCGGATCTTGGTACGCTGCGTAATACCCGAACCTGCCGCCGTACCTGATACGGCCGGTCGATGGAGCCGCGTGCCGCTCGTGCCACAGCACAACGCCATAAGCATCATAGTCGTATTTGTCGGTGACGCTGCCGGCGCTGTCGGTGATCAGTCGGGTAGAGCCGAGCTGATCGAAGTGATAGTACCTAATGCCGTTCGTCAAGTCGTAGCGAGCTATCAGCGAGCCGTTCGGCTCTCTAATATAGTACGCGACGCCGGAGCCGGTTGACTCGGCTACCACAGCCGGAATTCCAGCCGTTATGTCGTAGACGAACAAATAGTTCTGCCCGTTGGCGCTCATAGCCACCCGGTTCCCGTCCGCATCCCACGTGTTGGTCAGGGTATGGTTGCCGGACCCCGTGCTGATACTATACGTCGCCTGGTTCAGCAGCCCCGCCGGGGTGTAGTTGTAACTCGCTGTGCCTGCTCCGGTTACCGTGACGAGATTCCCCGCGCCGTCGTATTGATAGCCGTGCATTCCCGGCCAGGATGTCAATTGATCCGCTACGTTGTAAATCATCGGGTTCGGATCGGCGGGCGGATGAAGCCGATTGCCCACCCAGTCGTAGCCATAGGTCCCGCCTGCCGGCTGACCCGGAACGGGATTCGGTATCACGGCAGAGGCGAGCCTGTTATTGGCGTCGTAGGTGTATGTCGCCGTTCCGACCCAGTCGGTCATCGTGAGCGGATTGCCGACGCTGTCTACCGTATAGTTGATTTGCACCGTTCCCATGTTTCTCCCGGAGTCGGTTATCCCGATTAGCCGATATCGCGGATCGTTGTCATAGGCGTAGCTGGTGGATACGCCGTTGGGATAGGCTATCCCCGTTCTGTTGCCCGCCGAACACCAAAAGATGTTTCCTCCGCTACCTCGCCAAGACCTCCGCACGATTGGAGGTTAGGCTGATTCCTTTGCAACTCCCGGAGCGCGTTGCGCCGCCCCAGTACTCCGCCCAAAACACATAACGCCCCGGCATTGCGCGAGCGATTTCCGGAGCCGACCAGGCGTCGTGCCTCGGATCGAAGCCAATCCGGACGCCGAATAGTTCCCCGGGCAGGATTTCCACGATGTCTCGTTCCGTCGGCGCAGCCATTCGGACCGCCGCCCTCTCCGGGAATCTGGTCGCGCGAGCCCGGGACAAGCGCGTTCAGATGCACACTGTCATGGGAAATTTCTTGCGACGGTCGATGCACCTGGGTTTGATTTCCCCATTGTAGATCAGCAGTAGGAATTTGAGCGGCCTGCCTGCCTGCCAAAGCGCATTTTCCGGGAGGAGAATGGCTGCGATCTTGCCCGACGCGAGACCCATCACCGTCGCTGGCGGGCTCTCCCCCTCGTGCTGCGTACACCCGCATATCGTCACCATCGTCAGCAAGCAGGTCATCATGGCCACTTTCATCGCGCGTCTCCAAGTCCGCGCATGCAGCAAACTGCCTTATGCTCCGCGCTGTGCTCATTGCGGCTCCCGCATACGTGCATCATTTCGTGAAGAACTGTGACCTCGATGGGGTCGATCCAGGGCGACGGCGTATACTGTGGACTGCAGGCGCAGCCCGGGTCCCAGAAGGCCCGCGGACAGACGTGTATCTCGCCGCCTGGATTCTGCTGCCCGCTTGACAGTCGTTGGTGTACCCACAGTTCCTACCAGCAGAGCAGGTTGGGCCACCGCACGTTACCGTGCCCTGGTTGCAGAAGCCTGTGAGGCACTGCAGTTGCTTTGGACGAGTGTACCCGCCAGGGACATGGTTCAGCCTACCGGATGTGAGCGCGTTGCAGATTCGCGCCAGAATCCGGCGTAGGTAGGCCTGGCGCCCTGGGCTCCGGCTACCGCAGCTAACCTGCGGCATCATTCCGTCGGTGTCGTGGCCAGCGTGCTTTTGTCACCAGCCCTAACTTACCGGTCCACCCCCGCCTCTGCGGGATCCCTCTGCGTGAACCTTCCGGTGTTTCGGGAACTTGTTCCCGAAACGAACTACCTCACCTTAGAGGATCAAAGGCTGCACATCAAGCCCAACCTTTTCACCGCACTCGTAGAAACGCCAACTGGAGAATGACCACTCCTCTGGCAGCATGACCAGCCCCCTTCGAAACGGGATTGGCATGGATATAGTTCACCATCGCGTAGAGCTTCTTCTCGCTGTAGATTGCAAGGGCTCGCACCTGCTCTTTCCATACGGCGAAGCGGGCCTTGCCGTTGGCATGACGCGCCATGGTCTCCAAGACCCTTGCCGCGTTCACATCCTTGGCGTGCGCTATTATCCTCTGAGCAGACCGTCCGCGCCATAGCCTGTTGAACCGGTGCAGTTGACCGCCGTCTGGCAGGTACACCAGCAGGTGAACGTGATCCGGCATCAGCACAAACGCCGACACGTACCCGCCGCACTCGGCCAGCGCCCTGGCGATCTCGTCGCGCACGATATCCCGCACGATCGCATTGTTGAGCAGGGGCAGCCACTCCACAAACGTTCCCGTTATGTAGTGCTTGCCCCTATGTCGATGTTTTTCCATTTCACGGTATCATGTTAGCCGCACTTGCCGGATATCCCTGCTCGACGGTACGCCTGCTCGTTTCGGGAACAAGTTCCCGAAACACCGAACGTTCCCGTTATGTAGTAGTAGCTTGCCCCTATGTCGATGTTCTTCCATTTCACGGTATCACATTAGCCGCACTTACCGGCTATCCCCGCTTGACGTGGGCCTGTCGTTTCGGGAACAAGTTCCCGAAACACCGAACGAGTCAATTCGCAATTGCGTCACCGTGCATACATGCCCCGTCCTATCTCCGGTACCGCAGAATCCTCGCGCTTAACACGGGAAGACTAACCATCTTCCACGAGCCGTCCTCCTTCACGCACATGATTACGAGCGGGTGGTTGGGCAGGTTGCATCTCACGAGGACGCACGCGGGGTGGTCCGTCGCACGCGCTCGCGCGGGCGATACCGTGCACCACCTGAGAATACTGGCCATAAGCGCGACCGGCTGATCGCCGCACACGTCCAAGGAGCGCTGTATCTGTAGGTCCGTGAGCGTCCTGATCCCGTAGGTCGTCGCTATGTACGATACAAGCCTGCGTCCCCTTGGCGGTGGCTTCTCCAGCGCCAGCCAGTCGAAGCCCTGCCTGAACAGGATCGTGCCGAGTGTTCGGATATCCCCGCGGCGGATCGCCGTCAGACCGACTGCGGCGACGTGGCGCGCCTCTTGGCGGTTCATCTCCGCCTCGCGGCGTTGCCTGTCCTGCCCCCTGAGCCAACAGTCGTATCCCCTCAGAGCGACAGCCAGCGCTGCCAGCGCAATTATGGCGGCCAGCCAGGGCCGCCCTGCGAAACGGGCCATTTGCTCCTCCTCTAACTATGGCGACAGGTGAATGCCCTCGTTTACCAGGTCGCCAATACACATTCCCGTGAGCTTCTTGGCGCAGACGTCGCAAAACTTGAGCGGGTCCACAGCGATGTCCGGGCCGTACAATCCGATCATATAACGCATGAGCGGGTCAGTAGTGTTGGGGTCGGAGCCGGACTGCGACCAGTTGTAGTACGCGCTCGAGCACGTGTCGTATGCTTGCCCTACCGTCACAGCATCCTGGCAGCAGGACTTTACTGAATCCCACGTATTTACGTTTCCTCCGCCGGGGATCTTGCCGATCAGCCAGTCGATGAACTTAGCCGGCCAACCGGAAATCGGCTTATAACCGGAGCCCGGCGGCGGTTGCCCCGACCAGCACCAGTACCACGGGGCGTGCGACAGCGCGTGGCAGTACAACTTGCCACTCGGGTCCACGTAAGTAGTCGAGTTGTCGACAACATAGACGTAAGCGGCCTCCGGCGCGCCACGCACCTTGTCCCGCTGCGTAAACCGTCCCACCTGCGGGTCGTAGAACCTCACCCCAAGCTGCAGCAGCCCAACGTCCGGCTCCTGCCAGCAAGTATGTATGACCGAGCTGGCCGACGTACTGATACGGCTGATCGACTGAGCCGGTATGACGCTCGTGCCACAGCACAGCACCGTAGGCATCGTAGTCGTACTTGTCCGTGACGGCCCCCGTGCTGTCCGTAAGCGCCCGCGTAGATCCAAGCTGATCGGAGTGATAGTACCCGCATGCCGTTCGTCGAGTCATAGCGCGCTATAAGCGCGCCATTCGGCTCTCTGATGTAGTATGCGATGCTGGACGCCGCCGAGTCCTCCACCACAGCCGGAATTCCCGCCGTTATGTCGTAGACTTCATAGTTCCAGGTACCGGACGGAGCCGAGAATGCTACCCGATTCGAATCCGCATCCCAGGTATTGGTCAGCGTGTGATTGCCGGACCCCGTGCTGATACTATACGTCGCCTGGTTCAGCAGGCCCGCCGGAGTGTACGTGTAGCTTGCGGTGCCTGCCCCGGTGACCGTCACGAGATTCCCCGCGCTGTCGTACTGATAGCCATGCATTCCCGGCCAGGATGTTAGCTGATCGGCGGCGTTGTAAGCCATCGGATTCGGGTCGGCTGGCGGATGAATCCGATTGCCGACCCAGTCATAGCCATAGGCTCCGCCTGCCGGCTGGCTGGGAACTGGATTCGGCGGGACGGCGCTGGTCAGACGATTGTTGGCATCATAGCCATAGGACCAGGGAAGTGTCGAACTGCCCGTCGAGTCGGTCATCGTAAGCGGATTACCTACGCTGTCCACGGTATAGCTGATCTGGAATGCCGCCATGTTCGCGCCCGAATCGGTTATGCCGGTCAGACGATATCGCGGGTCATTGTCGTAGACGTAGCTTGTGGATACGCCATTGGGATAAGCTATCCCGGTTCTGTTGCCCGCCGAATCGTAACTGTACTGCGCGATGGTATTGCTGTTATACTTCACGTCCTGAAGCCACCCGTTGGCGTAGTAGTCGTGGATAACATCGTAAGTCGCGTTCACCGGGTTGCCCGACGTATCCAGGCCCGAAGCTATCGACACCCTGGTTTTCTGGCCGGCGTTGTTGTAAGCATACCACATCTCGTTGCGGCCGCCAGCCCCACCGGCGGCGTGTAGCTTACCAGCCGCCCCTGAGAGTCATAGCTGTAATAGCTGTCGCCGGACGCGTCGTGCATGTGGGTCCTCAGGTTGCTCGCGCCGTCGTAAGCATACGTGACGTTAGCGCCGGAGGAGTCCGCGACGCCGCTCCCGGTCGAATCGACAACCCTTCCGCCGGACGAATCGAGCATCGCCGCCGGCAGACCGCCGACTGATAGTTGTATTTCACGGCAGTCAGCCTGTTCAGCGTGTCGTAGCCGTAGGCGGTGGCAGCGCCCGAGGCGATATTCCCCGTCGAATTCACCGATCCCTGCAATTTCGCCACCAGATTACCCAGGCTATGGTGCCTGGAAAAACTCATCTCTAATGAGGTCGCCCTCGGCGGCGCTATCCGGATAGACGATTTTCGTGACTCGATTGTTCGCGTCGTAGGTGTAGGCCGTCTGCCTTCCGACGGGGTTTCCCGTTGAATCCAGCACGTAGGTCGTCACGCCCTGCCGGTTGCCGAACGGGTCGTAAGAGTGTGACCAGACGGCTAGAACCGTTCTGACCGCCCTGGACGTCGGTCCAG
>CAWGNL010000027.1:0-93201 GCA_963823885.1 uncultured bacterium | reverse complement strand
CCAAATGCTCGATTGCGCGTAGCTGTCGTGCATTGATATCGCGGCAAGACACGTTTTTTCGCGCAGCGCATGCCCTGACTTGTAGGTTTTCTTGTCTCACCCGGGTGCCTTGCGCAAGCTCAGCCCCGTTGTTAGCCCTCTTGTATTCCGCCCGACATCCATTTCGCGCGTTTTGGGGTGCCGGAGTGCACAGTCGGGCCTTTGCAGCCGATTTTCGTGCGGTAAATCCTCGATTAGGTCGATCGTGTCCTTGTCTAGCAACCCAACGCCGGACCTAATCTTGCCAATTCAGCTCGAATCTGCTGCACCAAATACAGTGTCGCCGATTGAAAGTATGGTCCGCGGCAAGCTAGGGCGTGGGCTACCATAGCGCGCCGGGACGTTAATCAGGTGGAGGCGTAATCGCTTGAACCGGCTGCCAAACCAGACCACCGGCGTTGCCAGCTTCTCCAGCAGCGCAGTCCCGGTATAAAGCCAGGATAGGCCGCTGCCCACCATGCCGCGTTCGCTTCGAACTTGTTCGACGGCAGGCTTCCACCCGCCAGATCGCTCTTCAAGACGCTGTGAATTGCCTCTCCCCCTCCACAGCGGTCGTTATACCACTCCACCACCTGCTGGTTAGACCAGTCTTGACCTATGTTTGAGATGATCGCGTGAATGTGATAGGTCCGTCCGCTCATATCCAAGGTCTCTTGGTCAGCCAGCCCGCTATCGTCTAAGCCCAAGCCGGGCAGTACCCCTTGCTTCACCTTGCGTCGCACTACGATGTGCCTATAAGGCTCGCAGTTTACTAGCGCTTCGCTATTCGAGACGAATGGCACTTCCGCTACCTCGTAATCAAGTCGGCCCTTCGCGTCGTATACCTTCTCCCATTCGCTCTCACTGAGCTTTTGCAGTTCGTCCCGGAAATCCGAAGTCTTCATGTAACCGATGGCGAAGTTCACCGGGCTGAGCTTCTCGCCAATCTTCCACCCAGATAGCATCTTTACAACGCGCTCCTGGTGGGCCGCCGCGTCGCTACGAACCCATACGTCTGTAATTCCCAACTCCTTATTGAGATATCTTATCGACTCCTCAAGAGCTTCCGCGTTCCTATATGCCGGAGGAACATTGCCGTCCCGGAACTCATCCCAGATCGCAAAGCCCATCTCCGCCCACCTCACTGTAAGAGATGAATACGCGTCGAAGTGCTTATAGCAACGCAAAGCATCCCGCTTTTGTGTCTCGATCAATGTAGCGTCGGATCTCAAGTGTGGCCCGAGATAGAATCAAACAGCAGCTTCACTGATCGAGCTGCCAGCCGCGGCCCACAAACTCCCGGTTTACCCTCCGCAAACCCACAAGCGCCGCGTTTGCCTCCGGAATATAAGCCTGGCCGTAGACCGCGCTTCACATCCTCGTCCGCGTTATGGAACTGCTCAAGCCACTCCCGACGGAAGTTTCCGCCGAGGGCATGTCACTCCCCGCCACCCGGCGAGAATTGTCTCTTGACTCCAATAGCCCGCGCGATCTGTCTCATATACCGGCCTATTCCAGGGTCCTCGCTAAGACTGGCTAGATCGTCGACCAGATCCCCACCCGTCACTTTGAACGCTGGTAATACCGCGACATGCTCCACATGCTGCCATTCACGCGCGCTCCTCGCAGGCAAACACCCACTCGCGACATTCGGCAAACCGGTCCGGACCATCAGGTCCAGATCAGCCAGAAACCCGCCCCGTAGTTGGTAACCGCGGCACCCTCCACCTTCGGGTCCACGTAGTAAGAATAGTAGCGCGATAATCGGGTCGTCAACATCACCTTTCACCTCCCAGGTGATTACTTCTTCGACAACTCCACGCTCAATTCTTGCTTAGCAAAATATTTCTAATCGAGGATTCTGGAAGTGAGGTTGTTGCGTTATGAGCAAATCCGCCACGTATAAAGAGGCGCACAACAGTGTGTAAGCTAGGCATAGCGGCTTTGCGAAACACATGTTTGGCCCCGAGGCAGCGTTTTCGGCGGATTTACGCATCAAGAAGGCGAGCCCAAGCGCTTCGCACTACCTTGACTTCGATTTTCGCTGCCTGGCTAGGCCGCCAGGGCTACGATTCGCCTGACGCTTTCCAGTTTATCCAGCTTCGCCATCGATATTGCCGAGGCGAGCATTACCAACAGACTCATACCTACCTGCACACTCACCTTGGCTTTGCCGCGCACATGTTGTCCGTCCAGAAGCAGGTAGTTCTTCAGGCTCCCGTTCACCCGCTGGCATGCACTGCGCTTCCTATACAGTCGCTTCCATTTAATAGAGTCACGAGACAGCCCAGGAAACCTCCGGGGATCCTCTGCTATCTTAACCTTCAAGACTCTTCCGTAGTCGGAGGTGGAGCAGTTTTCCGTTACGTTACACTTGCACTGCCTGCACTCGACCGCAGCCGGCCATCGCCACTTCAGATAGGCTCCGTCCCTTCCTCGTAGGCCATCTTGCTGTTTTGCTCGGAGATTGGTACGCCCAGTTCGGCGCATCGGCAGATGCTGGTAGCGCACTCCGGACATCCGGCCCCTCCTCAGACGCATCTTGATAATTGGCAAGGCGTTGAGCTCATAGAGAACGTAAGAGCAGTTCTCAGCAGAGTCGAATCCCGCGTCGCCGATCACTGTCTTGATGTCCAGCTTGGGATGCTTCTCTCAACTCCTCGAACATACCCGGCAGCTTGGTCATTTCGCTCTCGTTTGCCGGCGATACCTCGAAAGCCACCGGAAGCTCATTGTCCACATCCACTATCAGCATCACAAGGTAACCAAACCATTTCTTTACGATCTTCTCCAGCTTCCCATCTTTCTTCTTACGCTTCTCACGAATGCCCCAGACAGCCTCAGTGTCGCTTGCAAGTCCGGTCTTCTCGTCCTTAATCCCGCTCGACCAGATCTGACCGCTGTCCCGTCAATACCCAGGTTCTCGCCAAAGCCCGGCAACTGCCCTCTGAGTTCCTCCACGCATCGATCAAAGCTCTCCTCTAGAAGCGCCAGGTTCTCGTCCTCGGAAAGCCTGCCAACAAAGCGGCTGAACTGCCAGGCGTTCGGAACCGCACTCATCGTCTCTATGCCTATAAGCCTTCGCAAACTCCCGTTTCGCCTAAGCTCGCGTATGACTTCGTTCTTTACTGGCATCTGATAAACGTAGCCAGCAATCATACTCCTCATCATCACTCGCACCGGGTATCGATTCCGCTTCCCGCATCGCTCAAGCTCAAGCTTGCGAATTAAAGGCTCAAGATGTGGCTCCAGAGAAGACAGCACAAATACTAGCCGAGTGTTGTCGTGGACTCCTCGCAAAAATCCTCGAAGGTAAAAAGCTGGCCTTGCCATAAGTAACTCATGAACTCCTCCCTGCTATCTGAGTGTTTGTTTCCTACTTCTTCGACAGCAGGGCCAGGAGTTCATTCTTTTTACGGGGTAAATTTTCCGCTTTTTCTGCCCAGCGGCTCCTTCCCACGCTCAGGACTTGGGGCTTTCACTTTTTTTCTGCCCCCGAATTTGAGATCAATACAAGCCAACGCAACGACCTCCTTCATACACTCAAGAAATCGACCCCGATGATTCGTGGTAAGATTAGGAGGGATACACCCCGCTTTTGAATGAGTAATCCTTGGCAAACAGAAACTGAGGTACCAAATTTAAGCGCGAAAGTGCGCGAAGGGTTCCCGACTGACGACTGACAACTATTGTCTGTAGGTAAAAGAATGCGTAAAATCGTGCCGATAATACTCATGCTGGTAGCCGTGGCCGGTGGCGCCTATCTCGGGTTCCTGAGAGGGAGCCGCAAGCCGGTCACCATGGGTCCGGCGATCAGGGTCCGCTTCCTGACCTCGGATTTGGGCAACGCGATTCTGGCGCTTACTCCGGAGGGTGAGGCAATCCTTATCGATCCCGGCCCGGCGAGCACGGCGGCGGCGCTTGGCCGTTACCTCGCCCAGGAGCGCATCCGAGTGCTGACCCTGGTTTTGACCGATCCATCGGCGGAAAGGGCGGCGGCGCTCGGGCTAATTCTGGAGAAGGTGCGCATCCGCCGCATAATCCTTGGGAAAACGCCGGTCCGGTCGAGGACGATATCGCGAAGAGGCTGGACTCCACCCAGGACGATGGCGCCGCCGAAGAGCAACTGTCTCAGGGCGACCACGTGGAGCTTTCGAAGACCGTCCGGCTCGATATCTTGAGCCCGCCCGGCGGCCCGTTTCGGGAAAAGGGTTTCCCGAAACAACAACAAAGCGCCAAGTGGGATGATAATTCGCTCGTGACGAGGATCACCTACCGGGGCAAACGGTTCTTGCTCCTTTCGGACGCCGGGCCGAAAGGCCAGGCCCGATTGATCGAGCAGCCAAACGATTTGCGAAGCAATGTGCTGGTCGTGGGCAGGCACGGGAAACGCGGCGGCGCGTCGCTCGAGATACTTCTTCTGGCGCGTCCCGAGGTTTGCATCGTGCCGGTGGGAATCTCGGAGCGGCCGAGCAGACTCGTTCTGCGGCAGATCGACCCGAAAAACACCGGAGCGGACCTTTACCGCACCGATCTGGACGGGATCGTGGAGGTCGTCACGGACGGCCAGCAAATCGTCGTCAACAGGGAGGTCGGCCGTGGCTGAGAAGGTGGTACAAGGGTTCCTTGACCGGATCGAGGGCGATATTGCCGTGCTCCTCGTGGGCGACGTGGACACTTACCAGGTGCTCTGGCCGGCCAGGGATCTGCCGGAAGACGCCGTGGAAGGCTGCATTCTTCGATTCGTCGTGGGCACGGACCCATCCGCGACCGAGGCCGAAAACAAGAAAATAGATTCATTGATCGACCGGCTGAAGCGCGGGGACACGAGTTAGCGTCGCGCCGGCCCGTTTCGGGAAAAGGGTTTTCCGAAACAACGGAACGGGAGGACTGCCCGTGCGCGGGGTCCCGACTTTCGACTTTCGACTGTCTTCCGAGAGGTAACATGCAACAACCATCACAAGCAAACCACCACAACAACGTCGAGGCCCCCAAATGGGTGGTCGTTATCGGCGCCAACACCGGCGGACCCCAGGCCCTGGCTAAAGTTCTGCCGCAACTTCCCGCGGACTTTCCCGCGACCGTATTCGTAGTCCAGCAGATGAGGCGTGGGTTTTCGCGCGTTCTTACCAGCATCCTCGGCCAGGACTGCGCCTTGCCCGTCGTCGAGCCGGTGGACGGCCAGGCGCTGTCGTCATCGAGGATTCTCGTTGCGCCGTCGGGCTCCCCGCTCACGCTCAACTGCATCGACACGAGCGCGGGCAAGGGATATAACATTCTTGTCGAAGAAACTTGCGATTCGCGCGAACAAGGGGCTCCTCGCACCGATACGACTATGTCCGGCATCGCCTCCGTCTACGGATCGAAAACCATCGGCATCCTGCTCACAGGGCTGGGAACCGACGGCAGGGAGGGCATGCGCGCGATTGCGGGGGCCGGCGGCATCACGATCGCGCAGGACGAACCCTCCAGCGTAGTGCACGATCTGGCTGCTTCGGCCATCGATGCCGGCGTCGTCCAGGAAGTGCTCCCACTTTGGAGCATCGCCGACCGAATAATCACTATTGTCATGGGAGAGAGCTGTGAACGTGCTGCATAAAACAAGACTTGGTGATATGCTCGTCCTGGCCGGCGCCCTCACCGAAGGGCAGCTTGAATGGGCCTTGGACAAACAGAGGGAAAGTTACAAACGCCTCGGAGAAATCCTCATCGAATACGATCTGGTCTCGGAAGACGACATCGCCGAGGCGAACGCGCTGCAATTGGATATGCCGCACGTGCAATTGGAAGAAACTCCGCCGCCCCCCGGCCTGGCCGACGCGGTGCCGGAAAGCATTGCGCGCACGTACAATCTGGTCCCGGTCAGCGTATCGGGGGAGAAGCTGGCCGTGGCGATGTCGAACCCGATGGACGTCGAAGCGATCGACGCCGCGGGGCGCTACGCGAAGAAGCGAATCGAGCCGCTGCTGGCGAGCGAATCCCGCATCAAGGTGGCCATAGAGCAAACTTACGGCGCCCTGGCCGGGGACGACATAGGCGCCAGTATCGAGGAGGCCGTCGGCGACGTGGAGGTGCACAGCGTCCAGTCCGATGTCAGCGACATCGCCGAGGCGCGCCGGCAGAGCAGCCAGGCGCCGGTAGTAAAGACAGTCAATCTCATCCTCCAGGAAGCCGTGAAGCAGCACGCGAGCGACATTCACTTCGAGCCGCGGGCGAACCAGACGGAGATCCGCTACCGAATAGACGGGGCACTCATGCACATCCGCAGCCTGCCCAAACAAATCCAGGCGGCCGTGACCAGCCGAATCAAGATAATGGCCGACATGGACATCGCCGAAAAGAGGAAGCCACAGGACGGACGAATCGCGGTCCGCATTCACAACAAGAATGTGGACCTGCGAATCTCCACGCTGCCAATCAGCCATGGCGAGCGCGTCGTGATCCGAATCCTGGACAAGTCATCGCTGCAGTTTTCGGTCTCCAAACTCGGATTCACCGAGCGCGACGGCGCGGTGTTCGAATCCCTGATCCGAAAGCCGCACGGCATAATGCTGGTCACCGGCCCAACCGGAAGCGGGAAGACGACGACGCTCTACACCGCGCTCGACCACATCAAGTCGGTGGACACGAACATAATGACCTGCGAAGACCCGATCGAGTACGAACTCGACGGCATCAACCAGTCGGCAGTGAACCCCAAGGCGGGGCTTACGTTCGCGGCTCAGCTTCGAGCGATCCTGCGGCAGGACCCGGATGTTATCCTCGTCGGTGAGATCAGAGACGCCGAAACCGCGACAATCGCGTTTCAGGCGGCCATGACCGGGCATCTGGTCTTCTCGACTCTGCACTGCAACGATGCGCCGGGGGCCATCACGCGGCTCGTCGACATGGGAGTGGAACCATTCCTTATCGGCTCGTCGGTAATCGGGATTCTGGCGCAGCGGCTGGTCAGGATACTCTGTCCCAGGTGCAAAGAGGCATATTCGCCGCCGGTCGAGGAACTGGCCGTGGTGGGACTGCATGACCAGCCCGGAAGAGGCGAGTTCTATCGCGCCGTCGGATGCCCTCAGTGCAACGGCCGTGGCTACGCCGGGCGAATGGCGGTCTACGAGCTGATGGAAGTGAACGAGGCCGTGCGGCGGCTCACGATTCAGCGCCCGACATCCGACCAGGTTAGAGACCTCGCGACCGCGGCGGGCACGACTTCGATGATGCGCCATGCCGCGGAGAAGATTCTGGCCGGGATCACCACCATCGACGAGGTCAGAAGAAAAGTGTACATGGGCGAGGAAGGGTCGTCAGCGTAATTGATAATTGATAATTGACAATTGATAATTAGGCCCGCATTCTGGGTGGCGATTTCCGAATCGCCACCCAACCCTCCCGCCGGATTTCCGAATCCGCCAGAACACGCTACCGGTTTAGAAGCACCTGATAGGACCGAGGCCTTTCTGACTTACCTAACCCCTAACGCGGCGCAGCCGCAACCAAAAAGGGCTATCGCCGGAGGATCAATACGGCCTCCCCGTAACTCGGAAGATCGGTGGTGTCTTCTCAGTATCTTACAACTGAAATCCGAGGTCACATATTAAAGTTCAGTACAGCTTGTATAGGATTTCAGTTGTAAGATACTAGTGTCTACTTGCATAAATAGCTAATAGTATTCTTGCCGGTGTATCGGGAATCTTGTTCCCGATACGCACTTAGTTTCGGGAACAAGATTCCCGAAACACCCGTTACAGCATTCTATCAATCAATTATGCAACTAAGCACTAGGAGCAAACGCGGGATTCGGAAATCCCTTATTCCGCGTTCGGGTGGCGATTCGGAAATCGCCACCCAGCGAATATCAATTCATCTTCCCCGACCTCTGACTTTTACCTCCTCAAACCAATTTGACACACGCTGTGAGCCGCGTTATACTTGCCTTGGCTGGAGAGTCGTCTTTACGAGGTGATGCAAATGGCGGATGCAGAGCAGGCTTTCAATCGCGGCGTGGAAGCATTCAAGTCCGGCGATGTGGACCTCGCCATAGAATCATTAGAGGCGGCAACCCAGATGGACCACCAAAACTACAAGGCGTTCAACCACCTTGGCGCCGCCTACGCCGCAAAGGGACGCATCAACGCCGCGATCGGCGCTTTTAAGGCCGCCGAGCAAATCGCCCCGGACGTGGCCAGCATTCACTACAACATCGCGCAGGCCTACGAGGCGTCGGGGATTCCGGCGGAGGCGGTCTACGAATACGGCCGCGCGCTGGAACTAAAACCGGGCTACACGAAAGCCCAAGAGGCCCTGGACGATCTCAAAAGGAGATTGCACCAGATTTAATTGACAATTGAGAATTGATAATTGATAATGACGCCGTTACTCGCATAGCGACGCTTGGGAGATGTTGCTATGCGAGTCTTTGTATATCAGAGAGTAACAAGCACGAGGTAAATCGATGCAGAAAACATCTGCGCCAAATACGATATGGCTCGCGCAGCCGGGGCATTGCGCGGCCCGAGAGTACACCCGCGCAATCGATATTGCCGATGGTGTTGTCGAGGTATCGTATCGCATCGGCGAGGTCACTTACACCCGGCAGGTCTTTGTATCGGCTCAACACCATGTCATGGTTGCCAGGCTCTCAGCGGACGCCCCAGGCAGGATCACGGCGGATTTAGACTTGAGCGGAGTATATGATCCCGAATGCGAGATCAATCTGTCATCAGAGGCGAATCGGTTTGGTTTGGAGGGTGTTTTTGCCGAGGGTGTCAGGTTCGCCTGCGAGGCACGAGCAATTGCCAAGGGCGGCCAAGTATCTTCCGGCGATGGAGCGATGGTGCGTGTCAGCGGAGCAGATGAACTGCTCGTGCTTCTGAGCATTGCCGTCGACTACAGCCAGCCTGAGCCTGCCGGCTGGTGCAAATCGTGTCTGGACATTGTGCCCGCGGACTTCGAGAGGCTCCTGACAGCCCACAGGGATGAGCACAGGAGCCTGTTCGATAGAGTAACGCTGGACCTCGCGACAAAGCCAGGCGATCGGATATCAGTGCGGGCAAAGGCCGGGACGTGCAGGTGATGATCCCTCGGTAAGCGGCGCCGATTATCTGATTTAGCCGAGCTCGCTCGCGTTTCACATATAATAAAGGAAGAGTTATGAATACACTTAAGAAGCGCCTGGTTGCCACACTGGACTGTACCGCGGAGTATTCGTCAGATCGATACTATGCTTCCGGGGAAGTGAATGTCGTTAATGGCCCTGCCGGCAAATACAGAGAGGCCGAAGGACGGCCTCTGTCGCGATTCGGCTACCGTTTCCGGATCGAGCATGTCGGACGTCCCCACCTGGCAGTGATTCGATATCCCGATGATAAACGCAGGTTCATCATTGTCAATGATGGGACCAGTTATGATTTGTCTACCGGAGTCACTACAGGTTGGGCTCAGCCACTCAGCAACGAAATGCAGGAAATCCAGCAGGTTTTTTGGCCTCGATGGCAGGATTGCAGCATCAATTTTATGACGTGGGGATATGGCGAGCCCGCGGCTGTAGCGAGTGTCGACATCTACGAACTCGACGGACTGGCGCCTCTGGAAACACTTTGCGACCCTGGTGATGGTTCTCGGCGGGAGTTTGGCATTCAGTACGAAGATCCCTGCGGTATCGGTGGCAGTGAAGGAGCGATGTTTTTCGAGCAGTGGTTGGACAGGGTCGTCACTCACGCTCATCATACGGGGCAAACGCTGCTGGCTTATCCGATCTGCTGGTATCACGGTCCCTTGTTTCCTTCCGATCGCGAACCTGGAGACTGCGGCACTACGGTTATCGCGGAAGATCGAAAGATGTATGGCGCCTCGACAACCCATCCACCGGACTGGCCGGCGGTGGTGCTGGAACGTTTTGGACGGGAAGGAATGGGATTCCAAGGTGTCCTTACACTGCTTAGGCTAGGCAGCTTGATGCAGAAGATGAACATCGACTTGGATGCAATCAAGGCCGGAGCCGGCACTATCAACAACATGCTCTGGAACGATGAAGTCCAATCTGGCACTATGGATTGGACCAAAGACTACAACGCGAAGAACTACGGCAAGATGGTAGCCTATCACGAAGAACAGAAGAGCTTCGATGATTTTCCCTGGGCGTATGGTGAGAAAGCCGGCCAACCATACCATCCCGGCCCGATTTTTAACCCTCTGCACCCGGTTGTGCAGGAGGCGACAGTCGGGTTCGTGCGCGAGATCGCCCAACGTTATGGGCAGTTTCCCGCTTTCAGGGGAATTGCGATTAATATGTGGGTCCCGACTATCATCTGGTTTGGGTCTATCCATTCCGGATACGATGACTACACCATCAGAGTGTTCGAGGAGGAGACCGGCATCGCGGTCCCTCCGGATGCACAAGACCCGAACAGGTTCTCCAAGCGTTATGAGTATCTCAACTATCACTGCAAGCCGGCCTGGGTAAACTGGCGCTGCCACAAAATCCACGACCTGGTCTGCAAGCTTCGGGATGAAATGGCAACAGCAAGACCGGACCTGAGGATAACACTCACCCTGTGGGACGAGACAATCATCCCTCTGCTTTTGGGGAGCTCACTGTCGGCTCGGCATCAACTTTACGCTCGCAAGAACCGCCTTCAGTTGTATAAGGAAGCAGGAATAGACCCTGGTCTATATCGAAATGACCCTCGGATTGAACTGGACTTGCAGTTCGAAGGAGGCCAACGCGACCGAAGTCCGTCCAATAATGAACATGCCTCACTCGAGTCGTTTTGCATGTTCAGGGACCACGACTATCTCGATCAGCAGACGCTTGACGCAGTCCATTCCACAGCGAAACCGGGGGTCTTTATCTTCAACGCCTGGCACGAGGCGTGGGGCAAACATAAATGGTTCCGCTGCGATTCAAACGATCCTCAGGCCGATATGCTCTCTTACACTTATGGCCAGAGGGCGGAAACTATCTTTCGCTTGAACTCGGAGTATCCCGAAGACGGATTCTGGTGGGATTCCCAATTGCGGATTACTCACGCATTTCAGCCGGGCGTTCACTTTATGGAGCAATATGCCCATGCAGTGGCGGAACTGGATGCCTGCCGGATTACGCGCGGTGGATTGTTCCTCGATAAGGCACATAACGAGCAACTGCGTGCTTTCGCCCTGGCTTTCCGGGCCCTTCCCGCGGAGAAATTCGAGACCGTCTCCAATTCGACCGATCCCGTGGCCGTCAGGACTTTGGTTCGCGATGGCAAGCGGTATTTCTACCTGGTTAACCGGGACTATTACCCGGTCAATGTAACAGTATCGTTCAGCCGGCGGCCTACAGTAATAACTGATCTGGCCGCGCGGATAGCGCTAAGAGCGCGTAAGGAATGGTCCATTGTTATCGGTGGGTATGAGCTTCGTTCGTTTGCAGTGGCTTCGGATATCTCGCTGACGGGATTCCGAGCGGACCCGCCGGCGGATGTGGTCGAGTCCATTACCCAAGATGCAGAGCAAGCTCTCAGGCAGCTCGACGAGTTGCGCAAGTCCGGCAGGTTCCTGCCCGGGACGGATGATTTCGAACGCGACATCAGCGCTGCTCTCCGGGAATGCAGGTTTGCCTGGCTTCGTAGAGTCTGAGCAGCTACATTGTCAGGAAGTGCCGCGAGCTTCTGAACCCCCAGTGAGGGTTGCCCACTCATATCGATTAAGAAAACGCCGCGTTCCAATACAGCGGCGGTTTGAGAACGGAGTCCACTATCTGATATGAAAGCGATGAGGACTTTCCCCGGCGATTGCTGCTGGATTGCCGATTGCTGGCACAGCGATGGGCGCCGGGTCTGAACCGGTATTATGCTTTTCGAAGTGCGATCACGATTGATGATGAGGTCGCTGGCGCTTATCTGCTGATAACCGCCAACGCCCGATATCAACTCTGGGTCAACGGAGTAACTGTCTCACGAGGTCCTGCCCGATGCTACTCAAGCAACCAGTCCTATGATTTGCTGGACATTCGATGCGACCTGCGCCAGGGCGAGAACTCCATTGCTGTTCTGGTCCACAATCCCGGACGCTCGACCGCTCAGTATTGCCACGAACGCGGAGCCGGGCTGTTATGTTCCGGAGAAGCGCTTCTGAAATCGGGAGCCAGGGTCAGGATCCGGACGGACGGGACCTGGCTCAGCCGGGAAGCCGATTGGTATGTGCCCGATGACGCCATGATCTCGGTGTGGATAGGCTTTCAGGAGCATTACGATGCTCGCCTGGAACCAGATCAATGGAAGACATGTCCTCCGGATCATCTGCAAGGTTGGCACAACGCGCTGCCACTCGGGCCTCCGAATATGCCACCGTATTCAAATCTGACTCCACGCGGGACCCGGCCACTGGTGGAGGAACTCGTGCCCGCCGTGCCATCGGTTTCCTGCATTTTCCAGCCTGCGGAAGACTTGTTGCAGTCGAGTAACTTGAGGCTCAAGTTCGAGAGGTACTCGAATAGAAGCGCGCCCAATGGAGGAGGTTGCTGTGTGCGAGGGGGATGGGTGGTACACCTTCAAGGCGTGCACGGACGGAGCATCCCTTCTCACAATCGACCTGGGGCAGACTATGCCTATTCGCTTTGGTGTCGAGGTTGGCGATTCAGACAACGTGAGTCTAGTCGAGATATACTACGCGGAGAACCTGGACGACGCCGGGTTGCCCGTCTGCAATTCCGGACTGGGCCGATATGATGAGGGGGCCGCGGACTCGTTCATACCCGCGCCAGGCGCCTCGGGGTTCTTCGATACATTCGGAATCCGGGGCTGCAGGTTCGTGACTGTCGTTGCGTATCTCAAATCCGACGCTAGCATCCGCCTGACACCCAGGAACGTGCATTATCCCATGCAGAGACTGGAGTTTCAGAGCAGCGACGAAACGATCAACGCGTTCTGGGAGAAGTCTCATCGAACATTATCGACGTGCATGCTCGATACCTATGTCGACTGCTGTACCAGGGAGCAGGCGCTGTGGATATTCGATGCCTGCATACAGGGAATTGCGGCATTCTACACCTACGGTGACACCGAGCTTCTGCGTCAGTCGCTGAGGGTTACCGGCGACGGTGTTCTACCCGGCGGACTCATCCGCAATGTGGGTCCAATGATGCCCAGCTTCATGATCATGGTCGATCAGATTCTCGAATGGATCCAAACCTGCTTCGACTATGCCCTGTTCAGCGGTGATATCGAGTTTCTTTCAGAGATCGAGAGCCCGGCCTACGCGTTTCTGGAAATGTGTCTGGGCAACATTACGCCTGAAGGTCTATTCATACCGCCCCCGGGGACCTGGCACTGGAACGATTGGGCCAACCTGGATAGACGTCCATATTCTCTGCTGATAAACGCCAGAGTATTCTCCGCTGCCTGCTCAGGTCAGAAGATCGCTCAGATGTGCGGCAGCGTGAGGCTCGACAGCGTGTCGTCTCGGATTCGTGCGATCCTGAAGGGCGGTCTGCCGCGATTCTACTCCGCGGTCGAAGGGGCGTTTCTTGAACACATCGATGTCGGTCCGGGAATCGAGAATCCTCGTGCGGATGAGGATCTCTACCCGTTGGCCTTCCCTGCCGGCTTCGAAGTCGATATTCAATCTCCGTGTTCTATTCACTCCAATGCGGTCATGCTCATCCAACCGCTTGCTCGACCCGGAACTCTTCTCGGAAAAGATAGCCGGCGAGGTACCTGGAGTTTCTTGTCGCAGGGTTGGAACGGGATTTCAACCCCGTCAACAAGTTCGGCCCCGGCTGGATCGAGAAGATCGTGAGCCCACTCTTCGAGTATGGACGGGATGAATCGGCCGTCCGACTGATTAAGAGGTTGGGGGACTACTGGAGTAAGGGTGGAGCCCCCACCTGGCCTGAGGTATTCGACGCAAATGGCAAGTATAATTCCGCCCATGGTTGGGGTGCGGCAATGAATACACTGTTCGGCAAGTATATCCTGGGCATTACTCCACTGTCGCCCGGGTTTGACGAATTCGCGTTCAAGCCTCGTCCAGGGGAAATAGGGAGTGTTCGGGCACTATACGCACCCGTCACGGTATAATTAAGGCTGCATACCACCGAGAGCGCGATGTGATCTTAGCTGATATCGATATCCCCACAGGATGCGTTTGTAGACCCGGCGATAGCCTGATCATCTCGGGGGGCCGATAAGGGCGAACGTAGTAACCAAACTACAATGAGAACCGGATAGCACCCACGTGTGATCAGAACCATCTTTTCACGTGACGAACACCGGCAGGAGCAGACTAAGTGCTAAAATCGGCTTTTGACCCCGACACCGGCTCGTGGCATATCAATTGGCCTGAGCGGGTATCCAGGCATGACCTTGTGTACCTCACCCCACCAGAAGACCCTCTGCAGGGAATCCCCCTGGGTAACGGCGATGCCGGAGTGCTCTCTTGGTTTGAAGAGTCTAAAACAATCTTTGTAGTCAACAAGTGCGATCTTTGGGATGACGCGATAATCCGGATGCAAACCGGCGTCGGGCACGTCTACACGATTGTCCCTGACATGGGTACTATGGATGACTGAACAGTTGAACCAGCATTGCATCAGGAAAACAAACAGCCAAAGACTAACGATAACGAGACGGCCACTCTCGGGCTTGCAAGGATGTTTTAGAAAGGGCCCAAGTTCGGGGCAACTGCGCATAATAATGCGGGTTAGCAGCCTTGCGTCAATTTCGGGGCTATGACTTTTTCTTCCCCGTTTTCGTCGACCTGGCGGAAGAAGCAGCTCCGGTATCCCTCATGGCAGGCGGCGCCGGTTTGGTCGACTTTAACGACAAAGCAGTCTTTATCGCAGTCTATGTAGACTTCCTTCACGACCTGCACGTTGCCGGATGTCTCGCCTTTGATCCATAATGTCTGCCTGGACCGGCTCCAGAAGCACGTGCGGCCTGAGGTCAGCGTGTTGCGCACAGCCTCGCGGTTCATAAAAGCGACCATCAGGACGTCGCCACTTTCGTAGTCCTGGACCACGGCCGGGACGAGCCCGTCAGCGCCGTACTTGAGGCTGTCTAAAAATGCTTCGATGCTCAATGATATCTCCCCCAGAAAATAGTCGAAAGTCGAAAGTCGGGACCCCTGCGCCCCGATGGTCCGTACCGCTTAGCGGAAAGCGTCCGGTGTTTTGGCTGCCGGGTCCTTCAGGCCAGGCACGGCGGGTTGCCCCTGCTGTCGATACATTGCGTCCCCGCGATAATCGCCGCGCCGAGCGCTCCCACGATCTGCGGCTCGTCGGGCAGCAGCAGGGAGTCATTCAGCCGTTCTCGAAGCGCCGCGACCACTCCCGTGTTCTTCGCGACCCCGCCTGTCATCACGTACGGCCCCCGGCCTCGAAGTCGAGCAACCATACAATAGACTCTCTCGGCGACCGAAACGTTCAGCCCTCGGATGATATCTTCCTTGGGCACGCCCTTAGCCACCAGCGCCACGACCTCCGATTCGGCGAACACCGTGCAGGTGCTCGAAATGTGGACATCGCGCGAGGCGAGCGCCGAGAGGGCTCCCAGTTCTTCAAGCCGCGTGCCCAGCGACCGCGCCATTACCTCGAGGAACCTCCCGGTTCCGGCCGCGCACTTGTCATTCATAACGAAATCCTCCACGCGGCCATCGCGGTCGAGCCGGATCACCTTGCTGTCCTGACCACCGATGTCGATCACGCACGCGGCCTCCGGAAAAATCCGCCGAGCACCCACCGCGTGACAGGTGATCTCGGTCACTGCCCGGCAGGCAAAATCGATGCTCGTGCGACCATAACCGGTGGACACGACCGCGCCGATATCTTCGCGCGTCAGACCGGCCTTCTCCAGCGCCCGCTCGTACGCGCGCGCCGCCGCCTCCTCGCTGCTCGCAAGGGTCGGCACGACCGAATATGAGATCATGCTCTCGCCGTCCAGGATCACGACATCCGTGGATAATGAGCCGATGTCTATCCCAGCGACGATATTGCCTGTATTCAACATACACCCAGTTATCGGTTTTGGAATATCATAAGTTCCCTAGTGCTTAGTTGCATAATCGATCGACATAACGCTGTAGCAGGTGTTTCGGGAATCTTGTTCCCGAAACTAAGTGCGTATCGGGAACAAGATGCAGGTGTTTCGGGAATCTTGTTCCCGAAACTAAGTGCGTATCGGGAACAAGATTCCCGATACACCGGCAAGAATACTATCAGCCATTTATGCAAGTAGGCACTAGCATCTTATAGGTCGGGTGGAGGTTTTCCTGCTTGCGGGAATAGCTGTGGGAATTGTCGGGCCTGGTCTGGTGGTCAGATGGCAGATAGCCTGATGGCGCTATCCGCCATCAGGCTATCGAACTATCAAAGGGTTCGCTACTCAATGCCCAAGATTCAACTTTCGGGAGGAGGAAAGAGAGCTCAATATTGGGCACGGGGCGGCTATTCACTTTTTCGGTATTCAGTTGTCTACATTGGAGTTATACCGCATAAAGGAGGGATTGCCGCTGAATGAAATACCGGGATTTTAGATGGTTCGATAGCCGGATGGCGGAATGGGCGGGATGCGACAGCATCGCGGACGGAACCATGCTCTCTCTAGCGGCCAGAAGGCGCCACGCGTGCAGCGGGAACTCGAAGGGCTTCGTGCCGGGGAATGCCTCGACTTGTCGTTCCCGCCGCATAGTGGTGGCTGCCATCTGACTATCCGGCTATCCCTTCGACCATTTCTCTGAGCGCAAGGGCGTTGTTGACGGCGAATGCCTGCGAGTCGTTGTTGAAGTAGATGTAGACATCGCCGTGTGCGAGGAACTCGCGCACCCGGTCCGCCCAGGCCGCAAGTTCGGCCTTGGAGTAGTCGGTGTTTTCGGCTTTGCCGGAGTGCATTCTTATGTAGGTAAAATCGGCCGTGGTTTTGAGATGCAGGGGCAGGCCGGGCGAATCCATTACGCAATATGCGCAGCCGTATCGCGCGAGCAGCGACCAGACCTGGTCATTTTGCCAGGATCCATCCCTGAACTCGAACGCGTGGCGCGCCTTCGAGGGCAGGAGCTTGAGGAAGTGCTCCAGCCGCCCAGGGTCCATCGCCCAGTTCGGTGGAAACTGATAGAGTATCGGCCCGCGTTTATCGCCCAAGCCCGCCGAGTTGTCCAGGATGCGCGTAAGAGGCTCCTCGGGATCGATGAGTCTTTTGAGGTGCGTAAGATAGCGGCTGGCCTTTACCGCAAAGGTGAACCCCCCACCGACCGCATCCCGCCAGTGTTCGAAGGTTTCTTTGCTTGGCAGCCGGTAGAATGAGTTATTGACCTCGACGGTGTCGAAACGATCGGCGTAAAAGCTCAGCCAGTTCTTTTGTGGCAGCTTCTCCGGGTAAAATCGCCCCCGCCAACTGCCATAGTTCCAACCACACGCTCCGCAGTAAAGTCGAGATGGAATTTTCATCGCGAAAGCACGAAAATACGAAAACGCGAAAGGGGCCGCGAAAGTTGTTTCGGGAAACCCTTTTCCCGAAACTTTGTGCGTTCGGCGTATCGGGAAAGGGGTTGCCGGGCAGGGCAAACGCATCAAATCTGGCGCCATACCGCTTGCCTGCACCTTCCGGTTGAAACCGGGCCTACAAAGCACTAAGTCGGCCTTCGCCGACTGGATGTGCAGTCCCCGAAGGGGGACTTTGTGCTGCCGCAGCCGCGAATTTATTCGGCGGAGGCTTTTCAGGCGACTGCCCTGGGTTACAAAAAAGAAATACCCATTCTGGTCACAATCCACCTGTGCGGCGGCGGCGACTTTAGACTTTCGACTTTGGACTTTCAGACTTCCTCGACTTTCGACTTCCCTTCAGCCACTCCAGCAGAGCGTTCATATCTTCGGGGATTGGGGCGTTGAACGTCATCGGTTCACCGGAGACCGGATGCTCGAATGAGAGCGAGTATGCGTGCAGCGCCTGCCCGGCGAGGCCCGCGATCAGGGCGGCAAGCTCGCTTTGTTCCAGCTTGCTGTAGCCTGAAGGGACTACTCGTTTCGTGCCGCCGTAGACCGGGTCTCCGACCACGGGGTGGCCGATGAACGCGCAGTGGACGCGGATTTGGTGGGTGCGGCCGGTGTCGAGCCTGGCTTCCAAAAACGTGAAGTGATCGAATCGCTCCAGCACCGTGAGATGCGTGACGGCCTGACGGCCGCTGTGGCGGGTGGTGTCCTTGATGACGGCCATTTTCTGGCGATCCGTGGGGTGCCGGCCGATGGGCGCATCCACGACGGCCTCGTCGAAGCTCGCCGCGCCCCAGACCAGCGCGTAGTACCTCCGCTGGGCGCTGCGGCTTTGGATCTGGGCCTGGAGGGACCGGTGCGCGATATCGGTCTTCGCAACAACCAGCAGGCCGGAGGTGTCCTTATCCAGGCGGTGGACGATCCCGGGCCGCTCCACGCCGCCGATCCCGGAAAGCTCATCGCTGTGCGCCAGGATCGCGTTCACGAGGGTCCCATGCTTGCTGCCGGGGGCCGGGTGGACCGTCATCCCTTTGGGCTTGTTGACAACGATGATCTGATCGTCTTCGAAGAGGATGTCCAGCGGGATTTCCTCGGCGCCGATAACGCTTGGCTCGGGCTCGGGTATGCCGACGCTGATGCGGTCGCCGGCTTGGATTTTGTAGCTGGGGCGAGCAGGCGCGGAGTTTACAAGCACATTGCCGGAATCTATAAGCTTGCGGATGTAGGATCTGGACAAGTCAGCCGATTGCTCGGCAAGGTAGACGTCCAACCGCCCGTACTGATCCTCTTTAACCGTGAAGCAAAGGGTTTGCATTGTTTGGTGTGACCGATGCAAGCGTTCATCTACCGCGGGGTGAGCAGTAAGGAACAAGCCAATGATAATCGCTATTGCCTGGAAAATCAAGGACAGCCAGGAAAACGCACTGGACAAACGGCTTGGAATTATGGTATATATGGAATAAGAATAGAGGAGAACGGGTAGTGCCGAAAGTAACCGTAGTATTCTTCAAGGACAAGGATGGCTCGGTCCCTTATAAGACGTGGATAGATACCCAGGTTATCAGGCGAGACCGCAGGACTGCTATTAATATCTTACAACTGAAATCCTATACAAGCTGTACTGAACTTTAATATGTGACCTCGGATTTCAGTTGTAAGATACGTAAGAAGACACCACCGACCTTCCGAGTTACGGGGAGGCCGTATTGATCCTCCGGCGATAGCCCTTTTTGGTTGCGGCTGCGCCGCGTTAGTATCTTACAACTGAAATCCTATACAAGCTGTACCTGAACTTTGATATGTCACCTCGGATTTCAGTTGTAAGATACGTAAGAAGAAACCACCGACCTTCCGAATTACGGAAAGGCCGTATTGATTTTCCGGCGATGGCCCTCTTGGTTGCGGCTGCGCCGCGTTAGGTGTACAGTTCGGCTCGAACTCCTGCGGGACCAGGGCAGGGAGCTTCGGAGACCGTATGCAGATCACCTGCGGGATGGAATCCATGAGTTGAGGCTGGAATTCGGCGGAGTCAACTACCGGATACTCTACTTCTTTCATAGTGCCGAAGTTGTCGTTGTGACCCACGGCCTAACGAAAGAAGCCAAGGTTCCAGCCAAAGAAATCGACCTTGCCATCGAACGCAAGAGTCTGTTTGAATCAGACCCGGAAAGGTATCGCTATGAAGAGTAAGAAGACTTCGGATGCAGTGGAACTGATGAACAAGTGGTACGGCGGCGACAAGGAATGGGAGCAAATGCTGGTTGAGGAAAGATTAAGAGTTCAGGTCGGCCAGATTGTTCACGATCTTCGAACCGAAGGTGGTCTCTCCCAAAAGGCTCTGGCGGAACTCGCCGGAACCAGTCAATCCATCATCTCAAGAGTCGAGAATGCCGACTACGAAGGAAGCGCGCTGGAAATGCTTTACCGTGTCTGCTCCGCCCTGCATCGGCGGATCAGCGTGGAACGGCTCGACAAGCAAGTTGCGATTGCTTGCTAGGTGGGGTGAGCTATCGCTCGTGGCTCGATAGTCTGATCGCGGATGGCATGGTGCGCGGCCCGCGCTTCCCTGCTGCTATCGAACTATCTGCCATCAGACCATCTGACTGCCCGGTACAAAATACGAGCCAAGTTTTTCAGGAATCGAAGTTGCCCCGAACTTCCCGAGGTCACTTGGCTCTTTGTCCGCATCCCACTACTGTGGGCATGTGGTTAAGGAGAAGGACCAATCTGATCCTCCGATGAGTGCTGACTTCGCGAAGATTTTACCCCCGCGGGAGCAGCCTATTTTCCAACCACCACACCTGGTCGGACAATTATATCTTACCCAGTTGACTCTGCATTTCCTGCCATATCGCGAAAATCTGGTAATATTACCAGGCTGACGGTTGATCGTTTCGGGACTTCCGCAAACGACCGGGCGTGCGTTCCAGCGGTTTCGGGAAAAGGGTTTCCGGAAACAACGCCCGATGGCGGGGTGGCGATTTGGAAATCGCCACCCAGGAGATGGGCTTACCCATCTGCCGAGGACCGACTTTCGACTTTCGACTTTCTTCAGGGAAGGAATTCCGCCGCCAGGCGAGAAGAGTTATAAGTTGGCATCACACACTGGGGGAAAAGGAAATGATACGCAAAGTAATGCCGCTGGTCCTGATCGCGCTGTTGTCGGCCCCGGCTGGCGCGCAACCGATCGTCCTGGAATACAAGTACAAACTCGACGAAGTCGATACATACAGCATGTCCATTACGACGAGCATGAAAACGCCGGGATTCCGGGAGGTCCCTCGTCGATCGATGTGGACGAGACCATGACAATGCGGCAGAAGGTGCTTGGTGTCTTGCCCGATGGGTCTGCAAGGATTCGCACATATATATTGGTTACGCAGGTAACGGGGCCCGCGGATGTGACAAAGGCCATGTCCAAGATGAAGTCTATGACTTTCGTCATGACGATTGGCAAAGATGGCAAAGTCTCGAAGGCCGAGGGCTGGGGCAGCGAGATACAAGGTCTCGGCTTCGATCCCAGCCAGTTTGTCACGCAAATGGGGGCGGTCTTTCCCGCCAGGGGTTTGAATGTCGGCGACACCTGGAGCGGCAAAGTACCGGTAGTGGCCGGCGGAGGCGACATCAATGTGGTCTCCAAGCTTGTATCCGTCGGCGAGGTAGGAAATCAGGCCACCGCGAAGATCGATCAGACCATGAAAGGCCATATAAACCTGGCGGAGTTGATGAAAGCCATGGCTGGTTCAGCCAAGGGAAAGCACAAAGAGGATTTCGAAGAAGCATCCTCGATGAATGGCACAATGGACATCACCGGGAACGGCGAAACGTTCTTCTCACCGGCGTTGGGGAAGATGATCAAGTCGAACGTAAATGAAAATACAACTATGAACATCACCCTGCCCCCGGGCCTCGCGGGTCCGGACGCCCCATCGGCGATGCAGGAGGAAATCCACATGACAATGAAGATGGAGCGGATCAAATAACTCTCCTTCTCAACTGCCCGCAGGCGGCCGAAACCGCGTGACCTCGCTCCATTCGCTGCGAGACCTCGATCCCGGCGCGCTCCAGCGCTTCGCGAAAATGGGCCACTGACCGGCGCGAAGGTCTGGTGAAGTCCTTGCCTGGGACCTGATTGTAAGGGATCAGGTTCACATGGCAAAGAGTCTTGCCGAGCAGCGCGGCGAGGCTTCTCGCGTGGTCGGAGGAGTCGTTGACCCCGCCGATCAGCAGGTATTCGAATGTGACCCTGCGCTTGGTGCGGTCGGCGTAATCGGCGCATGCCTCGATGAGTTCGTTAAGAGGAAACTTCCGGGCAAGCGGGATCAGCTTGCGCCGGAGCGAGTCATCGGGCGCGTGCATGGATATCGCCAGCGTGAGTTGCAGCTCGCTGCCGGCGAGCCTCCGGATAGCGGGCGTGATCCCGACGGTGGATATCGTCATATGCCGCATCGAAATGCCCACCTCGTTGTGGAGAATGTGGACGGCCGCGAGCACGTTCGCGAGATTTAGAAGCGGCTCTCCCATTCCCATGAACACCACGTGCGTCACCCGCGCCCCCGCGCGCTCCTGAAGCGTGATCACCTGATCGACTATCTCGCCGGCGGTCAGGTTTCGGACAAAGCCGCTGTCAGCGGTGGCGCAGAAGACGCATCCCGCGGCGCAGCCGATCTGGGTGCTGACGCACACGCTGATCCGGTCGGGGTATGGCAATAGCACGCTCTCGATTGTCTCGCCATCCGAAAGCCTCAACAAGAACTTGCTGGAGCCGTCCTTTGCCCTCGACTCCTCGACAACTTGCGAGCGCGTGACGGCCGCGGCCCTGGTCAACTGCTCTCTCATCGCGGTGGGCAGGTCGGTCATCTGCGAAAATGACCGCGCCCCTCGCTTATAAAGCCAGTCCGCGATCTGTTTTCCCCTGTATGCGCTGTGGCCGAGCCCCTCGCAAACGGAGGACAACTCGGCTTTATCGAGCCCGAAGAGTTCCATGATCAGTATATTACCATTTTACACCAATACCGTGTTGCGGTAAGTAATCGGGAGTCATGAGTACGTAGCGCATGGCTGTCATTCCCAACGAATGTGAGGAATCTCAAAGCTCGGATGAGTCTCACGCACCGGAACAAGAATTCAGGCGCGGCGTTGAGATTCCTCGCTACCCGCTCCTAAGAAACTCCCCAGTTTCGGGAACAAGATTCCCGAAACACCGGGGGTCGGTTTCTTGCAGATGTTTCGGGATTTTGGCCTAGCCCGGCTCGTCGGACCTGATCACCCGAAATCCCGAAACATCGGGGGCGTCGGTTTCTTTCTAATGTGACTGCGACGGGGTCGCCGTCAATTGCTCCTAAGAAACTCCCCAGTTTCGGGAACAAGATTCCCGAAACACCGGGGGTCGGTTTCTTGCAGATGTTTCGGGATTTTGGCCTAGCCCGGCTCGTCGGACCTGATCACCCGAAATCCCGAAACATCGGGGGCGTCGGTTTCTTTCCAATGTGACTGCGACGGGGTCGCCGTCAATTGCTCCTAAGAAACTCCCCAGTTTCGGGAACAAGATTCCCGAAACACCGGGGGTCGGTTTCTTGCAGATGTTTCGGGATTTTGGCCTAGCCCGGCTCGTCGGACCTGATCACCCGAAATCCCGAAACATCGGGGGCGTCGGTTTCTTTCCAATGTAACGGCGACAGCGTCGCCGTCACTTGCTCGGAATGACATATGCGGTGACACGTACTCACGATCCGTGAGATGTTGCGTGCTCCGCCGGAATCCGAAATCGCCACCCAGTGAAGAGTGACGGGTGTAGGCGGCGGAAGTTCTGGGCTTTCCGCTATTCTCAGAGGAGAAACGTGAGCCCGTCGAGAAGTGAATTATAGCATTACGTGTTGGTGTAATTATGCAATATCGTTCTCTCGGAAAAACCGGCTTGAAAGTCTCCGCTCTGGCAATGGGCTGCATGCACCTGCCGCTCGATGAACCCGAGCTTGCGGCGCGCATCGTCGACGAGGCCATCGCCTCCGGCGTCAACTACTTCGAGACCACTCGCGGCTATGTGGATGGCAAATGCCAGCACCTGACTGGGCCAGGGCTAAAGGGCAGAAGTCGGGGGATCATCGTCTCGGGCAAAGCTGGTGTCCACAGTTATGCGACTGAGGAGAGCTACCGCAAGGAGATCGACCTTCAGATGCAAATCCTGGACGTGGATTATCTGGAGTTCTTCCAGGTGGGGTGGTTCGGCCTCGACCAGCTCGACGTACTCACGAAGAAAGGCGGGCCGCTCGACGCGCTGAACAAGGCCAGAGCCGAAGGGATAATCGGGCACATCGGATTCACCGACCACGACAAACCCGAAAACTTCGCAAAAGTGATCGAGACCGGCATATTCGAGAGCCTCACGATTCCCTACAGCCTGCTCGATCGCTCGTATGCGAGCGTCATACGCCGGGCCGGGGAGCTTGGGGATGGGCGTGGTGGCCATGTGCCCGTTGGCGGGAGGAATGCTCGCGAGTCCCTCGCCCCAAATCCAGGCGCTGATACCCGGCGGCGCGCAAACCACCGCGGCCGCGGCCCTGCAGTTCGTGCTCGCCAACCCGGATGTGAACTGCGCGTGCTCCGGTATGAGCACACTCGAACAGCTCGAAGAAAACGGGCGGGCGGCTGATTCGTTTGCAGGCGTCACTGACGACGACCGCGCGAAGATGGAGCGCATCCTCGAAGAGTTTGCCGCCATCGGCAACAAGTTCTGCACCGGCTGCCGCTACTGCATGGACTGTCCCAACGGAGTCGATATCCCCCGCAACTTCAGACTCTGCAACCGGGCGAAGGTCTACGGGCTCGTCGACTTGGCTAGAGAGCAGTACGCAGCCCTTGACAAGGGCAAACGCGCCGAATCCTGCACGCGCTGCGGCGAATGCGAACCCAAATGCCCCAACAAGCTGCCGATAATGGATCAGCTCGCCGAGGTGGACGAGCAACTGGCAGGACGGCTGGTTTAGCTCTCACAGATATTTCCCCTTACCTTCTTTCTTGAGTTCGTCCAATAGATACTTGATGTCCTGGGAACGGCCGCTGGGCATTACCAGCACCACGTCACCGCTGTCGACCACTATCATGTTGTCCAGGCCAATGGTGGCCATCAGGCGGTGCGGGCTGTGGATGAGACAGTTGTGAGAATCGATGCCGGCGTGGTTGCCTACCACCGCGTTGCCGTCCTCGTCGGTGTCCATTATCTCGTGCAGGGAAGCCCAGGTTCCGACATCGTTCCAGCCAATCGCCGCCGGAATCACGCGGATGTTTGCTGCTCGCTCGAGGATAGCGTAGTCCACCGAAATACTGGGGAAAGCATCGTAAATCTCCTCGAACGTGCGAGATTCTTCGGCAGTGCCGATGGCGCTGTCGTAGCGCGGCAGCAGCTTATAAATGTCGGGGGCGTGGTCGCGGTAGAGGTCCATTATGGTCTTTGCGCTCCAGACGAACATACCGCTGTTCCACACATAGTGCCACGAGGCAACATACTCCTCGGCGGTCTTCAGGTCCGGTTTTTCCTTGAAGCTGACCACGTCGTGCACTTCGATCTCGTCTATGGTGCGGTAGTTCTCGCTCATCTGGATGTAGCCGTATCCGGTGTGCGCGTGGGTGGGCTTGATGCCGATGGTCACGACATTGGGACCTTCGGATGCAATTTGCTCCGCGACTTGCAGTATCCGCCTGAACTGCTTTTCTTTCTGAATCACGTGGTCGGCGGGCGTGACCAGTATCACGGCGTTGGGATCTTTTCTGGCGATCAGGGTGGCGATCACCCCGACTGCCGGGGCCGTGTTCTTGCCGACAGGCTCTCCCACGTAGTTCTCATTAGGAAGCCAATCGAGCTGCTGCCTCACGATCGGCTCGTGGGACTGGTTTGCTATTACATACAACTCATCGTGGCCTACCAGCGGCTCGAGTCGCCGCGCGGTCTCCTGCAACAGAGTATTTTCACCGTAAAGGACCTGGAACTGCTTCGGCTTGGAACTCAGAGACAGCGGCCAAAGCCGAGTGCCCGATCCTCCCGCAATTATAGCTGCGTACATTAAGTTCCTCCATTCGAAAATAGTTGAGAGCAGAGGGCAGAGAGCAGAGAGCCCGGAACTCGCCCCCGCACCCGTTGCTCCGGCCGCACAGCGTAGCGCCGATGGTCCGGCGTTTCCGAACGCCGGAGACAGTTCCCCGGGTTTGTAACCCGTAACCCCCTTATGGGTTTATGTCAACATCCGGCAGCGGGAACTCGAAGGGCTCTATTCGGAAAATGCTATCGACTTGC
This sequence comes from uncultured bacterium, assembly GCA_963823885.1. GTDB lineage: Bacteria > Armatimonadota > UBA5829 > UBA5829 > UBA5829 > CAWGNL01. Next base: position 67,435 of record CAWGNL010000027.1, on the reverse strand, counting down.
CGTTCCGGCCGCATCGGGGGCCGTGATCCCCATCATTATCAATTGTCAATTATCAATTATCAATTTCCCGAAATTCAGTGGATCATCCGCTTTTCCCACTCGCTTCTCACCGCCTCCAGGAATCGCATGCTGCCGCCCACGGCGAATGTGTCGACATGCAGCTTGGCCGCTATTGGCTCGGCGATCTTGTCGCAAAGACCTCGCACGACCTCGGAATCGAGTTCAGCGCGGCGGTCCAGAAAATGCCTGATCGCACGGTATTCGTCGCGGGTGAGGGCGCCTAACAGCGGCATCGACTCCGGCGGAAGAGAGAACGATCCTTCGCCGGATGAGTTTGTCCGGTCCGGAAAGCCTGGGCTGTCCGCCGCGCCGCGAAATGAGAGCATTTCCGGTTTGCGGCCCACTTTTACGACCAGCGTCCCGCCGACATAGTCCCCGACCCGTCGATATTCGGAGCTGAAGAAGATGCTCACCAGACCGATGGGAAACATCCCCCCGAATTCGTCCACGATTCGCAAGACATTTCTCAGAAGAGCCGAGCGGAAATCGATCGGATGGCCGGTATCGCGAATTACCCTGATCCCCACCATCTTCTTACCCGGAGTCTGACCGCCCCTGGCGGCCTCGAAATAGAGGAAGTAACCATTGGTTATGACGAATACTATTAGGTACCGAAGACGGCGATTAGCCAAGCCGGCGGAGAAAACGGTCCGGACGAACAAGACCCCGAAGCCGACGCCTATCGCAAAAAACAGGACCAGAAATACCAGGGCTTGCAGCAGGAAGTCGACCAGCCGCGCGACGAATCTGGAACCTATACCAGCCAGTTCAAACTTGACCTCGACTTGTTCCGGGGTCAGGATTGTAACTTCGCGAGCCATCGATCACCTCCGATCCAGTGAAGAGTAACGAGTGCCGCGGGGCGGAAGCTCCGGGCTTTCCGCTATTTTCAGAGGAGTGCATATGTCTGATACGAGTACAGAACGATTCTTCCACCTTCCAGCGCCTGGACGAAATACTAAGGCGCATCGAGTCCGCCGGCGCGGCCAGCCTGACCAGCGATCAGGTGCTTGCGTTCGGTCCGCTGTATCGGCGAGCGGTGTCGGAGCTTTCCGCCGCCCGAGCGCAAGGCGTCGACGACTCGCGCATCGAGTATTTGAACGCGCTGGTGTCGCGAGCCTATGGCCACATCTACGTTCAGCAGCCGAAGGGGTGGCCCTCGATCATCGGTTTCTTCATGAAAGAGTTTCCCCAAACGCTCAGGCGAAACCTGCAATTTGTGGCAACTGCGTTTCTTATTAGTTTGGTGGCCGCGGGTTTTGCGTTCGGGGTGGTCAGCCGCGATCCCGGCAAGGCCGACACGGTCCTTGGTCCTCGGGCATCGGAAATGATCGAAGAAATATCCGAGCGGCACGCCGGCCACAGGAACTGGATGCCCGAGCAGGAGCGTCCGGTAATGTCCAGCTTCATCATAACCAACAACATACAGGTGGCTGCCCTTGCTTTCGCCACCGGAATCGCCGCCGGCGCGGGCACGTTTTTCGTGCTATTTTACAACGGCCTCATGCTGGGAACCATCGCGGCGGGAGTAAAGACAAAGGGCGCCCATGTCGCGTGGGGCTTTTGGAGTTTCGTGGCCCCGCACGGGGTTATAGAGCTGACGGCGATATTCATAGCGGGCGGCGCGGGGCTGATGCTCGGCTGGGCGCTGCTGTGCCCCGGGAGCTATACGCGAAAGGTGGCTCTCAAGCTTGCCGGACGGGAAGCGTTCAAATTGCTGTTGGGTGTCGCCGCGATGCTGCTGGTGGCCGGGCTTATCGAGGGCTTCTTCTCGCCGTCCATGCTTCCCAACGCCGTAAAGCTGACCGTCGCGGGAATGCTTTGGGTTCTGCTTTACAGCTACTTGTTTCTCGCGGGACGAAGGAAAGGGTACGAGGTTATAAGGTTACAAGGGAAGGGAGCGGGAGCCCTCGTGCCCTGGTACCCCTGAAACCTCTTTTCTGGGTGGCGATTTCCGAATCGCCACCCAGGTGGAAAGAAACTCACGCCGTTGCTTCGGCCGCAGAGCGAAGCGCCGCGCTCTGTTGCTTGCTTTTCATGTGTTCATGCGTCATGTTGCGTTTCGGGCGAACTTGTGCAATTATATACGTGGAGGTTCCGCCAAGGGGTGTTTCACCCTGAGGGCTTTACCTCCTTTTTTAGTGTCTGGGCACGCGCGGAAAGCTCCGCTTGAAATCACAAACGGCAAATTATCATATTTCGCGCCATCGTGGGCAGAGCGAAGCGGGTAGATCTCCTCCCACAGCTCCGGATTCCCGTCGCAATCAAGGTCCTCGCTGCACCATCAGACCTTTCGAAAGCAGACTTCATGGCAGCCTGCACATTCCACGATCTGCCACGTCGTACCACCAGAAGCTCCCAGTCTCTTTATCGGTCCAATTTTCGCGGTGATCACGTATGATAGCGTGCGTCGTTTTCCCCTTGCACCGATTGCAGAAGACCTCGGCCGTATTGTCGACCATTGCTCTGGCCCTCCTTCTCTTTCTATAGCGCCGATCTCAAAGGTAATAGGCAACGACTGACTGGTCATGCTGTTCGAGCGATGAACCTATAACTCTGCGCTTGGATACCTCCTCCAGAGCGTTACGCTCATGCGATAGGTTGAGATTCCTCACACTCGTTCGGAATGACAGCCACGCGCCGGGTATTCGTCCCCCCGCGACTCGTTTGCCTCTATCGTGCAGCGGGAACTCGAAGGACTCATTCCCAAGGATCACCTCGACTTGTCGTTCCCGCCGCATAGTCGATGGCCGCCTGTCACGCTCCCTTGTCCCCTTGTAACCTCGTTCCCCTATAGCCTCGCCTCCCTCTTCACCTGGAAGTACTTATTCACGGCGGCGATCGAGAGATCGGCGGGGGTGGCGTCGAGGGTGAGCACTCCGAGCCTGGCGAGGCGGGCGAGGGCGCTCTTGCGCTCTCTGATGATTCCGGCGGCGACGGTCTGGGTGTACATATCGGCGGGCTTCGTGGGCGGGGCGTCGATTATCGAGGGCAGCTCGTAGTCAGCAAGCGCCACACACACCACGAGATGCTTTCTTACCAAGAGTCCCACGCTGGAGATAAGCGCGCGGGAGGACTCCGGATCGATGAGATCGGTGAAAATAAAAATGAGCGACCGCTTGGACTGCTTGTGGCTCAGCAGAGACAGGTTCGCGAAATAATCGGATTCCTCTATGCGCGGTTGCAGCGCATATAACGAGTCCATCAGCAGCGCGACCTGCGAATGACCTTTCTTGGGCGGAACGAAAGCGATCGGCGACCTGGCGAAGCAGAACAACCCCACCCTGTCGTCGGACTGAGCGGAGACGTGAGCGAGCAGCACGGACGCGTTGATGGCGTAATCCGCCTTGGTCATACCGATCGAGCCGTCGGGGTTCTCGGCGCGGCTTGCCATGGTCCGGCCCATATCCAGCGCCAGTATTATCTGCTGGCTCTGCTCGACGTCGTATTCCCTGGTGATGAGGCTGCCTCGCCGAGCGGTGGCCTTCCAGTCGACGAGCCGCAAGGGATCGTCGGGGACGTAGTCGCGCAGGCGCTCGAACTCCTGGCCCTGCCCCAAGAGCTTCGACCGCCGCAGGCCCATCATTACCGCTCGATTCTGCCTGGCGAGGATCAGGTGCTTTTTTGTCGCCAGCACGTCCGGGTAGACCTTGACCGGCGCCTCGCATGCGACACGCTGCTGGCGCATTACCAGGCCCAGGCGGCTGGTGTAACGCGCGTAGAGATCGCCGAAGCGGTAGTCGCCTCGCTCGGGCGGGGTCACTTTGTAGTTGACTCGCGCGCGCTCCTCGGGGCGGATTTCCAAGTCGATCTGCCGGGCGCTTGCCTCGAACTCCAGCGGCGGCTCGTCCCGCAGACTAACGTGCAGCGAGGCGCGGCCGGCGTGGGCGACATCCAGCCATATCGGGTTCGGCTCTCCCAGCGAGAGCACTGTCTCGCGCTCCCGGCTCGCCGTGCACTCGCGCGAATCGCGGACCCACAGATAGTCCAGCACGGCCATCACCACGAGAAAAACCAGGTAACCGGCGCCCAGCCACAACACCCCGGCTCCGGCCCACGGCGCGGCGAAGAACCAAACCGCCCCCGCCGCGAAGGCGCCGGCAAACCGCCGGGTAGGCACGAATCTGCTGTGGGGGCGAGGTTCTGTCATCTGGGTACCTGGACCGCGGCAAGAATTCCCGAGATCACCTCGTCCACGCCCACCCCTTCGATAAGGCTTTCAGGCGAGAGAATGATCCTGTGGCGCAGGATCGGCGGGGCGAGGCTTTTGATGTCATCCGGGGTGACGTAATCCCGTCCGCGAATGCCCGCCAGGGCCTTGCCGCACCGCAGCAGCGCGATCGAAGCGCGCGGGCTCGCCCCCAGGACCACCCTGAATGCCTCGCGCGTCTGCCGGGCGATCGTGGCGGCGTAGCGGATGACCTGGTCATCCGCCTTGATGTCGCGGACCTTGGTGAACGCATCCATAAGAATCGCCGGCTCGGAGATAGCCTGCAGACCGGCGGCGTTCAAGTCATGCGGGTCGAACCCCTCGTGGGAGCGCTTCACCACCAGCAGTTCCTCCGGCTCATCGGGATATCCGACTATCACCTTCATCAAGAATCTATCGAGCTGTGCCTCGGGCAGCGGGTAGGTCCCCTCGTATTCTATCGGGTTCTGAGTCGCCGCCACGAAAAACACACCCTCGAGCGCATGATCGACCCCATCTATGGACACCATCCGCTCCTCCATGGCTTGAAGCATCGCGGACTGGGTGCGCGGAGGCGTGCGATTGATCTCGTCGGCCAGGAGGATATTGGTAAAGACCGGGCCTTTCTTGAGACGAAACTCCGCCGTCTTCGAATCGAACACATAAGTGCCTGTGATATCGGTCGGCATAAGGTCCGGCGTGAACTGAATCCGCTTGAAGTCGCAGCCGAGGATATGCGCCAGGGTCCGTGCCGTGAGGGTCTTGGCAATGCCGGGGACACCCTCCAGGAGCACGTGCCCCCGGCAGAGCATGCATACCAGCATTTGCTCGATTGTCTCCTCCTGCCCGGCGATCACTTTTCCAGCCTCATTCCGAACAAAAAGCCCCATCTCTTGCAGAGTCATTTCCTGAGATCCTTTCTCATTGTATACATGCGTTTGACGAGCGCGAAAACTTGGGCTTCGGTGTAATCGAGAGCGCCTTGAGCCGCATCGCAGAGTTCTCGCAGCTCGGATAGTTTTTCGACCCGGCGTTTGCTCGCGGCTTGCATGATTACCTCGGTGCTCGATCCCGGAGGCACGCCGAGCGCGATCGCGGCATCGGTCAGGAACCGCCCGCCAAGCTCCGAGACCACTAAATCGGTTGCCCGTGCCTTCCTCACGAGCGACGACATCGAACTCAAGTACTCGCCTCTTTGACGCGCGCCTTCCACCAGGGGGATCGGGCGGCCGAAGCGGCACGAACCGTTCACCACAAGCAAGAGGAAACCGATACCTATCACCCCAAGACCCAGCCACGCCGGAGTGGACAAAAGCGAAGTTATGCCTTGCTGGGCCCCGTAGCCGTGATGATATTCGTCGAAAGTGATCCGCGCGCCGCGGCCCGCGCCGTTTACGGCGTTAATGACGAGAGTAAGATTGTCCGCCTGGGATATTCCCTGGTTGGAGAGCGCCCAGCCCCCAGGCAGGGAGATAACGGCGCCCCGGCCCCAGCGGCTGAAACCGACTATCGTGCCCTTATGGTCGGCAAAAAGCGGGACCAGAGGCCGCTCGGGGGCCGATTCTTCCTGCCAGGCCGGTCGATCTTGGGATGGACGGCGGCCGAAATCGCCGAACCTGGTAAAGCGCTGGCGCGCGCCGAGGCGCGCGTAAGGTCTCTCGATTCGCTCTTCCTCGGCGACCACAAATGAACTCACGCCGCGCGAGAGAAACGATGGACACGCCGGAGTGGACGACACAGTCTGCATGCCGCCAAATACCGACGGCTCCGCGACGGCGTTTCCGGTAAGGACCAGCAGATTGCCGCGCTCGATCCACCGGCGCAGCGTGTCCCACTCCTCACGCGATATCGGCGCCTCTGGCGCGACCACAAAGAGAACCCCATCCTCCGGCTCGGTGTCGAACTTCCCGAGATTTCGCTTGACCGGATAGCCGAGGCTCTCGAGGGTCTCGTACAGCGCCCTGAGTCCGCCCGGGCGCGCTGAATAGGTCGTGCGCACGGGAATGACTTCCGGGCCCTGATCGGCCGACTGGTGGTTTCCCAGGACAATGCCGAGGATAATCACCAGCACGAGCAGCAAACCCAGAATCCAGACGTCCTTGCCGAGTTTAGCCATTGGGGCGAACTCCAGAGAATAGTTGTCGGTTGACAGTTGACGGTTAGGGACCCCGTTCGGCAGATTTGCAATCTGGCCCGTAAGGAGCAACATCTCACAAATTGCGAGTACACGTCACAGCATATGTCATTTCGAGCAAGTGACGGCGACGCTGTCGCCGTTACATTGGAAAGAAACCGACGCCCCCGATGTTTCGGGATTTCGGGTGATCAGGTCCGACGAGCCGGGCTAGGCCAAAATCCCGAAACATCTGCAAGAAACCGACCCCCGGTGTTTCGGGAATCTTGTTCCCGAAACTGGGGAGTTTCTTAGCAGCAATTGACGGCGACGCTGTCGCCGTTACATTGGAAAGAAACCGACGCCCCCGATGTTTCGGGATTTCGGGTGATCAGGTCCGACGAGCCGGGCTAGGCCAAAATCCCGAAACATCTGCAAGAAACCGACCCCCGGTGTTTCGGGAATCTTGTTCCCGAAACTGGGGAGTTTCTTAGCAGCAATTGACGGCGACCCCGTCGCAGTCACATTAGAAAGAAACCCACGCCCCCGATGTTTCGGGATTTCGGGTGATCAGGTCCGACGAGCCCGGCTAGGCCAAAATCCCGAAACATCTGCAAGAAACCGACCCCCGGTGTTTCGGGAATCTTGTTCCCGAAACTGGGGAGTTTCTTAGGAGCAATTGACGGCGACCCCGTCGCAGTCACATTGGAAAGAAACCCACGCCCCGTTGTTTCGGGATTTCGGGTGATCAGGTCCGACGAGCCGGGCTAGGCCAAAATCCCGAAACATCTGCAAGAAACCGACCCCCGGTGTTTCGGGAATCTTGTTCCCGAAACTGGGGAGTTTCTTAGCAGCAATTGACGGCGACCCCGTCGCAGTCACATTGGAAAGAAACCCACGCCCCCGATGTTTCGGGATTTCGGGTGATCAGGTCCGACGAGCCCGGCTAGGCCAAAATCCCGAAACATCTGCAAGAAACCGACCCCCGGTGTTTCGGGAATCTTGTTCCCGAAACTGGGGAGTTTCTTAGGAGCAATTGACGGCGACCCCGTCGCAGTCACATTAGAAAGAAACCCACGCCCCCGATGTTTCGGGATTTCGGGTGATCAGGTCCGACGAGCCGGGCTAGGCCAAAATCCCGAAACATCTGCAAGAAACCGACCCCCGGTGTTTCGGGAATCTTGTTCCCGAAACTGGGGAGTTTCTTAGGAGCAATTGACGGCGACCCCGTCGCAGTCACATTAGAAAGAAACCCACGCCCCGTTGTTTCGGGATTTCGGGTGATCAGGTCCGACGAGCCGGGCTAGGCCAAAATCCCGAAACATCTGCAAGAAACCGACCCCCGGTGTTTCGGGAATCTTGTTCCCGAAACTGGGGAGTTTCTTAGGAGCAATTGACGGCGACCCCGTCGCAGTCACATTAGAAAGAAACCCACGCCCCGTTGTTTCGGGATTTCGGGTGATCAGGTCCGACGAGCCGGGCTAGGCCAAAATCCCGAAACATCTGCAAGAAACCGACCCCCGGTGTTTCGGGAATCTTGTTCCCGAAACTGGGGAGTTTCTTAGCAGCAATTGACGGCGACCCCGTCGCAGTCACATTAGAAAGAAACCCACGCCCCGTTGTTTCGGGATTTCGGGTGATCAGGTCCGACGAGCCGGGCTAGGCCAAAATCCCGAAACATCTGCAAGAAACCGACCCCCGGTGTTTCGGGAATCTTGTTCCCGAAACTGGGGAGTTTCTTAGCAGCAATTGACGGCGACCCCGTCGCAGTCACATTAGAAAGAAACCCACGCCCCCGATGTTTCGGGATTTCGGGTGATCAGGTCCGACGAGCCGGGCTAGGCCAAAATCCCGAAACATCTGCAAGAAACCGACCCCCGGTGTTTCGGGAATCTTGTTCCCGAAACTGGGGAGTTTCTTAGCAGCAATTGACGGCGACCCCGTCGCAGTCACATTAGAAAGAAACCCACGCCCCGTTGTTTCGGGATTTCGGGTGATCAGGTCCGACGAGCCGGGCTAGGCCAAAATCCCGAAACATCTGCAAGAAACCGACCCCCGGTGTTTCGGGAATCTTGTTCCCGAAACTGGGGAGTTTCTTAGCAGCAATTGACGGCGACCCCGTCGCAGTCACATTGGAAAGAAACCCACGCCCCGTTGTTTCGGGATTTCGGGTGATCAGGTCCGACGAGCCGGGCTAGGCCAAAATCCCGAAACATCTGCAAGAAACCGACCCCCGGTGTTTCGGGAATCTTGTTCCCGAAACTGGGGAGTTTCTTAGGAACGAATCTGAGGAATCTCAACCTCTCGGATGAGTCTCACCCACCGGAACAAGAATCCAGGCGCAACGTTGAGATTCCCCGCTAGCCGCTCGGAATGACATACGCGGTGACATGCACTCACGACCCGTGAGGTGTTACCTTCGCATGCGCGCATGATTCCTCGATCGTGCGCATGTGCCGCATGCCCGGCGAGGTAATCATCCATCGAGACATCGCGCTTGCCGTAGATCAGATCGTCGAATGACGCCGTCATCCCCTCGAACGTTCGGACGGGTTCGTCGAGCGACTGGCTTTTAAGGACGCGGACGTACCTCCCAATCGGTCGCTCCCTGCTCGTACTTGACCAGCTTTGCCCGGTCCAGGATAAGAATGGCGGCGATGTATGCACCGCGGAATGCTTCTCGATACCGCCCTTCCGCCGCGTCACGCTCGGCCGCTTCCAGAACGGCCCTGACGCTCGGCGCCATGGATCGTCGCTTTCCCACGGCGGCGCGCGGGCGCGGCCTGACCTGGTCGAGGCGCCACAGCTTCAATATCAATAAGACCGCCACCACTGCGAAGCCGATCGCGATAGCGACGAGCATTATCCAACCAAGAACACCCACGGCTCCTTCCGGCACATGGAGCTTGTTCATCGCTCTGTCAATGAGCCTCCACAGGCCCTCCAAAAACCGGTCCTTGGTCGAAGGATGGTATTCGGAGCGCGCCAGGATTTTTGTGAGAGTCTCGCGCGCGGCCGCCGGCGGCGGGCCTGCCGAGGCCCGTCCGCGTGCTTGCGCCGCTTGAAGGGTCCGCACTCGCTCCAGCAAGTCCCGGATCGAATCGATTTTGACCTTGCCCGTGTCTTGCTGGGCGTCGACGATGTCCTCGCTCAGCCATGCGAGGTCTGCAATGATGCTGGTACGGCCGATCGTAACCCTGACTTTGTTTGGGGTCTCTTTCAAAATGCCGTCGAGAACGCTGTTGGACGCGCCGGGATGCTGCTTTTCGAGCGCCAGGGCCAAACCGAGCTTTGTCGAGATATCCGAGAGAAGGCGATTGTAATCGCCCAGGCTTTCCCCGGCATCGGACACGCACAGCGCGAGGCTCATCGCAACCAGGCAGATAACGATGTAGCGAGGCAAACGGATCATGATGGGGAACCCGCGGTCTTGGGAAGATCTCGATGGTCCGGCGTTTCCGAACGCCGGACCCAGTTCCCCGGGTTTGCAACCCGCGAGCGTTCGCTCCATTTTCATGCATAGTTGTGAAGCGGAAAGCTTCATGCTCGATTCCTAAGAAACACCCCGTTTCGGGATTTCCGGAGCGATTGCGACGTATGTGGCCTACTTAAAAGACTGTGCTCGCTCCTCAAATCCCGAAACACCGGTGGTGGGTTTCCGTTGTTTCGGGAAACCCCTTTCCCGAAACTCCGGGCAGCGATTTTCGACGATCGCCACTCGGCCCATTCGCCGGCTTTTCGCGGCGGCTACGCCGGGCTTTGCGGCGGCTGCTCGGATGCCGCCGGTTCCACTCCCATGCTCTCCGCAAGCATCTGTATGTCGAACCCCTCTTTGCGCACCCGCACATCGTAGTAAAGCAGAACGAACGCGATAACTCCTATCGGCCACACCAGAGACCGTGCCACACCCTGCCAAACGCCGGACACGAAAAGGGCCGCGGCGGATGGTGCGACGCCGTGCGCCATGCTCATCGTAAGTATGATCTGCGCGGGAGCGCTGAGCACAGCGGAGCAGACCGCCACCAGAAGACCTGCGAGTATCGCGACAACGAATATCCGCAACCACTGACCATCGGCCAATATCTTGCTTCTTTCGGCGGCACTAAAGAAATACCTGTTTTCCACCAGGCACACCTGTGTGATGAACGCCAGCATGAACCCAAGCAGGACGCCTGGGATGATACACAGTATAAAGCCGATGTAGGTTACCACGCCGGCCAGGAAAACCGTCAACCCAAAAGGCGCCGCTTTGCGGCCGATAGCCTGGTAAGAGTCGGCAATAGTCGCGTCGCGCCCTAGATAGCTCCGCGAAACCGCCCAGGTGGAAGCGCCAAGCACAAACAAATTCAACAGTCCCCACACCACGCCTAGCAGCAAAGATATCCCAATCACGTAAATGAACTGAGAGTAATCGGGAAATGCTTGGGGGAGTGGTTGCCCCGGCCTCGGCATGGTCGCCGAGAAGTTGTAGAACGGCGTCATAGCGAAAACGGCTAACAAGCTCATCGGCAGGTTGACCACCGCCGCAATTCCCACCAGCGTCACAAACTTGCTCTTGTACAGATCGAACGCCTCGTCGAACAGGTCCCCGTAAGTGAGCGGACGCAAAATTCGTTGTGCCATTATCCCCTCCGGCTTAGAGATTGGAACTTGCGCTATAGAGTTCGCCGCGCGAGCCTGATATACCTTCAGGAGGGTTAATAGGCGCTTATCGCGCTCCTAGAAACAATTTGTTGTCGCTAAGGCGGATTCGACGGCGCACCGCCTTTGGGTTTTCCGCTTTATGGTTGTTAAGGGATGGCGGATGAGCTATACTTGCTTTGCCTGGGCGGAGGGTAGGGCAACGCTGGGGAGCTCTCCCGAGCGCCGACTCAGGTGTTGTTCAAGGGATGGGGGTGGAAATCTCCGCCCCCTCCAAATCATCCCTTAACAACCGAAAAGCGAAAAATCCGACCGCCTGCCTTGGTCAACTGCCACCGTAAGGTGGCCACTTTTCCCCAGCGAAGTCTGGGGAAAAGCGTAGTATCTTACAACTGAAATCCTATACAAGCTGTGCTGAACTTTGATATGTGACCTCGGATTTCAGTTGTAAGATACGTAAGAAGAAACCACCGACCTTCCGAATTACGGAAAGGCCGTATTGATTTTCCGGCGATGGCCTTCTTGGTTGCGGCTACGCCGCTTTAGGGTTGGTAGGGTTCACTATGCGGCGGGAACGACAATCCGAGGTGACCTCCGGAATAAAGCCCTTCGAGCTCCCGCTGCACGCCTGGCACATTCTGCCCGCGAGAGAAGGGCATGGTCTGCATCTGCCCAGGGTAAGTGCTATGCGTGCAGCGGGAACTCGAAGGTGCCGAATCGAACCGGACCCTCTGCTTGTCGTTCCCGCCGCATAATGTGGGTTACCCTATAAACCTTCGGCGTCCTTGTTTGGCCGCTTGTAATTGCGGGTAACTCCCCTTTTGGAGGCGCTCGCTTGTCTGCATTCGACGGACTAATGAAATGGAACAGATTCTACACAAAGTACTCGAAATCCGGATTCCGGCGGAGGTTCGCTATGTCTCCCTGGTGAGGCGAGGCGTCAGAAGCCTGGCTGAGTCCGTGGGTTTTGGCCGGGAAGATGTGGCGGATATGATGGTGGCCGTATCCGAAGCCGTCACAAACTCGGTGAAGCACGGCTCCGCCGCGCCGGAACAGGCAGAGGTGTTGGTCAAATGCCAGGCTTCGAGGGTGTGCCTGGAAGTGGTGGTGGAAGATCAGAGCGACCTCGCTTCTCCTCCGGAGTGTCCCGCGGCGTGCGAGCCTACGGCGGAAAGCGGACGCGGGGTAATGATGATGCGTGCGCTCACCGACGAGTGCGAACCCAGCCTCACCGACCAGGGTCTGCGGATAAGAATGGCCAAGCAGCTCGAACCCGCGAACAGCGATGAGTAGCAGTGAGTAACGAGAAGGGAACCCCTTGCCTTCCGTTCGCCGCTGACAACTGACGACTAGCCTACATTCGACTGCCCGCCATGTGCGCGGCGGCTGCGTCGACATCCTCGAAGCACTTGAATTCCTTGTGGATACTCGTGATTTGCAGTATCCTTTGCACCAGCCCGTGGCAGCCCGCCAGGTACATTCGCTTTCCGGCGCCGGAGAGAGCGTTCCTGAGCGATAGAATCGCGGCAAGCCCGGTGCTGTCCACATAGGAGAGCAAGTGCACATCCACTACTACATCGGCTCCTTTTCCCATGACCTCGTGCACCTGGGTCAGCATCGCGGGCGTGGTGGAGGCGTCGAGCCTCTCCGCACAGGCACAGCACGCAAATCTTGCCGCCGGCCAGGTCTCCCGTCCAGGTGGTGAAGATTTCGTCGTCATAAGCAGCCATATTCGGACTTTACCTTACTGAGCGAAGAACTAAACGAAGAATTGGAAACGAGTTCGGCTTTTTTGAGCGCGGCGGCTTTGATAATGGTCTCTTAGCTGCCGGGCAGGTGCCAGTGGATGTCTCATACAAAACGGGCAGCGCGGTCGAGGTTCTTACCTCCGACCGCGCTGCCACCAGGTGATTGACTTGGGTTATGTCGTCAGAGTCTCTTCCGCCTCAGCGCGAAACCGACCATCCCTATCATTCCGCCGGCAAGGGCAAGAACTGTGGATGGCTCCGGCACGGGGATCAGCAGCAACACGTCGTCGTACCCGCCCTGCAGAGTTCCACCGGTGCCGATGACGTCGCCTGAGTTATTGATGGCATGAGCATGGGTCACTGTGTAGCCCATGGCTGGATCGATGAGGTTGTTTATATCCAGCATTGATGTGCCGTTGTAGAGAAACGCATGCGGCTGTCCACTCACAATGGACGAGCCGACGACCTCACCGCTGTCGTTGACGCCGTAGGCGTAGCTGGACTCATACTCTCCGCCGAGCCCGCCCAAGTCGTGCATGGTCCCATTGCTGTAGAGAAATGCGTGGTCGTATTGCTGGGTGATGCCCTTGTCGACATAGTTCAGCGTGCCGTAGCCGACTACGCAGCCGCCGTCATTAATACCGCGAGCGTAGCTGTTACTCCCGCCGGTGAGCGTTCCTAGTGCTTAGCTGCATAATTGATTGATAGAACGCTGTACCGGGTGTTTCGGGAATCTTGTTCCCGAAACTAAGTGCGTATCGGGAACAAGATTCCCGATACACCGGCAAGAATGCTATCAGTTATTTATGCAAGTAGACACTAGGTCTCGCATCGTGCCGTCGTACAAGAAAGCGTGGTTGCCGCCGCTGCCAGTCGAAGAGTAGCCCGCAACCAGACCGCTGTTGTTGATGGCGTAGGCGTAGCTCGCGTTCCCACCCGGCAGCGTTCCCAGGTCTTGCATCGTCCCGTTGTACAAGAAAGCGCGAGTGTCGCCTTCTCCCGCGATGATCGTGCTGGAATAGCCAGCGACACAGCCACTGCTGTTGATGCCAGTCGCGGCACTGGTCCATCCGCCGGGCAACGTTCCCAAATTGTGCCATGCCCATCGTAGAGGAACGCGCTTTCGAAGAGGACGCTGGGAGCGTACGCCGACCCCACCACCTGGCCGGCGTCGTTGACGCCGTTCCCGTAGCTTTGCAGGTATCCGCCGGGCGGCGCTCCTAGGTCGTTCATGGTCCCGTCATAGAGAAAGGCGTGGTCCCACCCGTCGCTGGTTTGGACACTGCCTACCACCAGCCCGCTGTCGCTGATCCCAAAGGCCACGTAGCCGGTGTCCCCGCCGAGAATGCCAAGATCGGTTACGGCGTACGTAACAGCCAGAAGAATCGGGGACGCTTTCAACACAAGGACCACCGAGCAGGCTGCAATTAGTAATGTTCGTTTCATCCTGATTTCCTCCTACCGTTGTTACAGTGAGACGTCCTGAATTACCATGCCGGTCGTAACCGGCACGGTGATCTGTTTGGTGGTATAACCTTGTGCGCTGACGGTCAGCCGATAGGACGTATTCGGCGGCAACTGGTTTATGACGTAGCCGCCTTCGTTGATCTCGCTGCCGTTGGTGTAGTTACCAACGGTGGTCACGCCGTTTTGCCCGCTTCCAGCCGGGTATCTCGGATCGGACCTGCCGTTCACAGCCGGAATCACCCACGCGGACCCATTGTCCCACTCCACCACGACGCTTGCGCCCAGAATCGGCAAGCCCGTGCTCTGGCTCGTTACGCGCCCGATGATGGATGCCGAGACTTTCGTGCTGGGCACGAGCCCGCAGCATCCGGTCCTGGCGTTGTTGTAGTGAAAGGTACACCACGGCCAGTAAGTCCAGTTCGAGTTGACGGTTATGCTCGGGTTGCCATTCGTGCCGTCAAAGTGAATCTTGTACAGGCCATCCGGACCGCCCACGATCATGTCGAGATGTGTCCCGTCGATGGAACACAGGGTCGGCGTCGATGTGATTTCGCCGCCGAACGTCCATATCGCGGCGATTGGGCCGCCGGAATGGTTTGTCCCATTCTTCCACAGCGCGTAAACGTTGCCGTCTTCGCTTGCGACTATCACCTGCGGATCCGTGGTGCCGGAAACGACGTTGCCATACAGGGGCGATGCCTGTATGCCTGTGTTGATCGCGTTGAGGAGTAGACAGTCACCTGGGCGGAGGAGTCGGTCATATCGTAAACGGTCACCCTTCCGGAGATTGTGCCCGAGCTCGAAGGGGACTGGCCGGTCGGCATGCTCGCCACTGTGTAGTCCGTCACGCTGTTCGCCGCCCAGATGGCCCGGTAGGTGTCGGTTAAACCTTCCGGCTTCCAAACGGAGCTGACTCCCGTGACCGCGACATAATCACCCGTGCTGACAATGCCGCCGTTGTAGGTGTTGGTCCCGAAGACGATAACCCCCGTGCCCCGTACGGCCCGCCATAGTAAGGGCTGCCATTACCCGACATCACTGCCGAGCCGTCGTCTATCCGCATATATGGCGTGCTGTACTCGCTGGGGTCGAAGGGATCGTACGCGAATTGATAGGTCCCGCTTTCCAGCGCCGTCCCCCACACGGTGACGTAGCTGCCGATGTTGTACAGGCCATAGGGGCCGCTGCCGTCGACGAGGCCCGGGTTGTTCCCCATCGCGAGGCCCCCACAAGGGCTTTGTTGGTCAAGCCCGTGGGACGCGGCAAGAGCGTTTGGCTGGGGTCCAGCACCGTGCAGTCGACGTCTCCCCAGTCGTCCATAATGCCGAGTATCCTTTGGCCATCCCTGGTGTCCAACTCGGCCATGACGTCCACCACGCTGCCCACAGTGACGGTGGGTGCCGGCGATCCCGTGTCCAAGATCCGCATTCCAGGCGTCCTGTCCAGGGACTGCACATAGTAGACGGGTACCCAGCTAGCGCCCCCGGGAAGTCGTAGGAATAGTAATTACCGGTCGCCGTAACAACCTGGCCCGTGAGGTAGACCCAACTGCCATCCGATGCCCCCTGGCCGCTGGTGTCCATGGTCCTGACGCCGCCGGGCTTGATCGCCAATGACTGCGCCTGGCTGAGGGTCGAGTCGCTGAGGGTGGCCGCGTAGGCGGTTGTTCCGGGCGCCGCGGCGGAGATATTTCCGGCGAACGAATCCTGCCAATCAAAATCCGGCGAGGGGCCGTCGCCAGCATAGACTACCAGGTTTCCGTTCTCGCTGTGCGCCCTGCCCCGGACGGACCATCACCCGGGAACCGGGCTGAACCTGAGAGTTGACATAAACCTTCACCGTCGCGCTGTCCGAATCGTCTCCGACCAGGATAGAACCATCGTCGCCCACGCTGACCACAGGCTTGCAAGCGAGAGAGATCGGCGTCAGCACCGGCGGCGCCGCCGCGAGGAGGTCGCCAACGCTATTGAACGGTGTCACCTCATCGCTAAGATTCGCGCTGACGGGTCCGGCTATTCCCATTCCATTGTCGGGCAGGCTGGGATCGGACGGAGGGATAGGGCCGGCCGGTTGTTGGAGCGCCTGCCCCTCCAGAGCGGGCAGAAAGCCGAATGCCGGAGGCAGCGAGGTCAGGTTGCCGTCGTCATCGTAAAAACCTTCGATTGTGCATCCGACGATGCATCTCTCTGACGTGCCGGGCAGGGTACCCATGGTCCCTGAAACGGTGACCGTAAGGCCAGCCCGGAGAGCCAAGGGCAATAGTCCCTGTCCCAATGCTACGATTCTGCTGTTTGGGTTAGCCGAATCGCAGATTGTTAGGAACGGCGGGTTGTTCCTGGCGTGAATTGAGAGAACGGTCGCCATCTGGCAGGTCACCTGCTGGCCGTCCGGCAGCGTCAGGGCTGTCGCGACGGAGTTGTTTTCCTGTAGCGGGAAGAGGTCCTGTGCGCGGGCTGCCCCTGAACCGAGGAATGTGGTCAGGCACAGGCACGCCAGGAGAAACACGGTAGTGCATGTTAGCTTGCCTTCCATTTCCGTCTCTTGCTTTCCGTGTCCCCGCAGTGTGGGGACACTCGTAGTATGCTAGTGCTTAGTTGCATAATTGATTGATAGAACGCTGTACCGGGTGTTTCGGGAATCTTGTTCCCGAAACTAAGTGCGTATCGGGAACAAGATTCCCAATACGCCGGCAAGAATGCTATCAGTTATTTATGCAAGTAGACACTAGATGAATCCTCGTTTGTCAACCGTATCTTTGCCGTTTTTTGACGTTATGCGGTTGTAAATGTGAATGCGGCCCCGCATCTGGATCCGTTCGGGCGGAGCGTGCCGCGCCGTAGGGCCCTTGCTAGTAAGACTCTTGCTGAAGCCTGCTTGTTCCCTCCTCGCTTGTCAGTCAGTGCAATACCTATCTGCTAACCACATGGCCTCATCGTTAGCTCGGCCTATAGCGTTATCTCACTATATTACGAAATTGTCAATGCGTTATTGGGGTAAAAATCAATTGAGGCATCGGGGGCAAAGCCTTAAACTGCCTCTAATGAGAAGACAGCCAGACTTAGATAAGCTTGTTAAGGCATTTGGCACGAACCTGCGTAACCGTCGCCGAGATATGGGACTCACGCAAGAGCAGCTAGCGGAAACATCCGGCCTCAGCGCGAACTTCATAGCACGTATGGAGATCGGAAGGAACACGCCATCATTTGCAGGGCTCGCGAAGCTTGCTAAGGCGCTTAGAGTAGCGGCATCTGAACTGCTATCGATGGAGTACCAGGTCGGTGGTTGTGACGTAGGAACTACGGTAAGCGCGCTAATGGACCCACTGAATGACGATGAGAAGGATTTCGCACTGTCTCAGCTTTACGGTCTGATTCACTTTCTTGTGTCGGCTCGAAAAACGGAAGGCGATGAGTAGCGTCCACCCGGCGAAAAACTCCACACCCCGGGGCTACTTCCCGAAGATATGCCAGGTCACAGATCGGCGAACTTATCGATCCGCAGGTATACGGCGGCGAGGACCACGATTAGTCCGTAAAGATTAAACTGCTCGTGGTTTGCGCGGACCTGTGTCCATTTGGCCTTTCTGTTTTCGGACTTCGAGTAGGGCCTGACTCGGGGCAGCCACCGGCGGATTTCGGAGCAGTAGTCCTGATAATGCGGGGCGAAGATCACCCTCAGACGGCCTTGCTCGCGATTCACACGCATGTGCGCGTAGATCGCGAACACAACCACGTAGAACCCGACAATCCAGGGGTTCCAGGTCATGATAAAGAATCCGAGTCCAAGAAAGAACCTGCCTATATACATGGGGTTTCGGACGTGGGAATAGGGGCCGGATATCGTGAAGCGCTCGTCCTTGTGAAGCTGAGATGCCGCCCAAATCTGGACCAATTCGCCCCAAAAAGCCACCGGCGCACCGTACCAAAAAGGCCGAGTGTCGTGGATCAGCGCCACCAGCGCGACCGTGGCCAGAGCCATCAGCGGCACGCGATACCACGTGATCCCGCGCCGCAGCCTCTCCTCAAAAGGAATATCCGCGCCCGATTGAACAGACAACTTTAGCCTCCTCCGAAAATGGCATTTAGCGGAAAGTGGAAAGCTCGGAACTTCCGCCCCGCAGGGGTTGCTTCGGCCTCCGATGGTCCGGCGAGGCGAACGAAGTCTACCATATCGCCCGCAAGCGGGTCAACTTCGGCAGGCTGGGGTGAGTGCTCACTCTTCATGAGTTTGGTGTTTCGGGATTTGAGGAGCGACCACAACTGTTGATCCAGGGCAACAATGTCGTATTCGCTCCGGAAATCCCGAAACGATCCACCTTCCGCGGCGGAAGAGTCCCTTCGGGAACGCACCCGCGGCAAGATCATTTTTTGGTGTTTCGGGATTTGAGGAGCGGACCACAATTGTTGATCCAGGGCAACAATGTCGTATTCGCTCCGGAAATCCCGAAGCGATCCACCTTCCGCGGCGGAAGAGTCCCTTCGGGAACGCACCCGCGGCAAGATCATTTTCATCTATGGTGATGAAGGCGGAGCCTTCGTGCATGATTCCTTCGAAAATAGCGGTTCGAGGTCCGAGGTTCCAGGTTCGAAGGGACCCCGCGACCAAGGCTCTACTCATTTTCATCCGATGGTCCGGCGAGCCGAAGGAAGTCTACCATATGGCCCGTAAGCGGGTCAAGCGAAGGGAAGGGTTTCAGGGTTCTAAGGGGTTTGGGAATACCTTCGCCCTAAAACCCTAAAACCCTGATACCCTATAACCCTAACGCGGCCTGTGCGCGCGGCGGTACTCGCCGGGGGTGCGGCCTGTGTATTTCTGGAAGACTTTTGTGAAGTAGCTCTGATCGCTGAACCCGCAGTCCAGCGACACCTGAATCAGGCTCTTATCGGAGCGAGCGAGAAGCTCGCGGGCCTTGTCCACGCGCATTTGGGCGAGCAAATCGGTAAACGACTGCCCTACCGTCTGCTTGACCACCCGGCTGAAGTGCGAGGGCGAAAGGCATGCCACATCGGCCACCACATCCCTGGAAAGTTCTTCCTGCAAGTGGACCTGCATATACTTCAGAGCCGCTCCCACAAGAACGCTGCTCGGATACTGCCGGTTTGCCTTGATCGCGTCCATCATCCGTTCGAGCATCGCGACCAGCCAGGAGCACAGCTCTTCCTCGGTATCGATCCGGGCCAGGTCCGCAAATGACGAGTAGTTCGCGCCCAAGAGTTCCGCGGGGTCCGCTCCCGCCTCGACGGCGCTGCGAGACATCGTCACCACCAATTCGAGAATAAAACTCTTCAGCAGGCTGGGCGCTGGCGGCCGGAATGGTATATGCCGACAAGCACGCGGTTCAGGATTTCTCGGGCGGCCGGGCGGTCACCACGCTTGATGGCCGCGATCAGCGCCGGTTCCTCCACGAGGTAAATGTCCCTGATGGAACGGTAGTCCTGTCCCTTGAGTTCGTGTATTGCTTCCGCCCGCTCGGATTCGCGCTCCGCGGCAGCCCGCCTCAGCTCCAGCAGGGCGGCGTTGGTGAGATTGGATTCCTCGGCCACGGTGAGCAGGTCCGATGCGGCGCGGCGGATATCCGAGGGCGAGAGGACGTCCTCATCCGTGCCCACGGCGGCCCTTTCCACGACAAGCCCGCCGATCACAACCGAGTTGCGCATCACCGGCACGGCCCAGGTCACGAAACCATGCGGGCAGAGCAGCATCGACGGTTCACCCCAGCGCAGCGCCTCCTCGATGGCGCGAGACCGAACGGACGCGCAGTTGACGACGCTGTCCGTGTCCGAACAGCTCATCTCGCCGTCGACGATATTCCCGCGCACATCGGTCAGCACGCACGCCAGGCCCCAATTCCTGGCATACGCGCGCGCCAGCGCCCGGTAAGAACGCTTCAGCGACTCCGGCCAGCAAGACTGCGTATAGTGCCTGATCGTGACTTCCATGCTCATCCTCATGTTATATGAATACGAGCGCAGGTGCAAGTGGGGGGAAGTCGAAACAGGGGGAATTGATAATTGACAATTGATAATGATGGGATCCCCAGCCCACTTGATTATGTTATACTATGTATGGTGGATAGATGGACCCAGTGATCGACGGCAGGTGTTGGATTGGACGATGGATAAGAGCTACGTTATAGAATGTGTGCGCCTATTCGCCGAGCGAGTCAGACAGAGCATGGAAGTGCGACAGGTCATATTGTTTGGGTCGTACACCGCGGGCACCGCTCGGGAGTGGAGCGATATCGACGTAGCCGTTGTCACTGATACCCCGGCAAAGGACTGGCTGGAGACCTCCACCGCGCTTTTCCGCATGCGAAGGGATATCGACCTGTCAATAGAACCGGTCTTGATAGACTCACCTACTGACAGGAGCGGCTTTCTCGCGGAGATCAGGCGGACCGGCGAGGTGATATACGACCGCGACCGCGCCTAGCCCCAACGTGGGTTTGCTCCGGAGACGATTCCTGCTGAGTTTGTAAATGCCCCGGGCGTCTGGTTCCTGGGTGGCGATTTCCGAATCGCCACCTCTGTTCGGGCAGATTTGCAATCTGGCCCGTAAAGGACAATCTGGGCATCTCCGATGCCCGAAACGACGTTGTAATCCGAATGGTTGTGATGGAGGATTGCAAATCCGCCTGAACAGAAGTACAACCCACGTATGCGGCGGGAACGACAAGTAGAGGGTCCGCTTCAACCCGGCGCCTTCGAGTTCCCGCTGCACTAGGGCGAACGCATTAAAATCTCCGTCGAATGAATTCGCGGCTACGCCTAGCACAAAGTCCCCCGTCGGGGACTGGGATCCCAGTCGGCGAAGGCCGACTTCGTGGTTTTGTAGCCCCGGTTTCAACCGGCAGGAGCAGGCAATCGGTTGGTGAGGGATTTTAGTGCGTTTGCCCTGCCGCTGCACGCATAGCGCTCACGCTGGGCAGATGCAGACCATGCCTTCTCTCGCGGGCAGAAGGTGCCACGCGTGCAGCGGGAACTCGAAGGGCTTCATGCCAAGGATTGTCTCGCCTTGTCGTTCCCGCCGCATAGGGGGGTGGCATGCACTCACGATTCCTCGTCAGTAACCGCGCATTCTAGCGTGGTTTCTGTCTTACACTGGCCCGGCCCCGAGGACGGGCACACGGGCTGAGCACTTACCCAAAATGACCTACATTATCCTATCTACCGAACAAACCAGCACCCCAAAGCCCCCAACGCTTGTTTCCTCAAGATTAGTCCGCTTCCAATTTGGCTATACTCCAGGATGTTGCTATTCCGCGGCCGAGGAAATCGCCACCCAGGATTGCCCGTGCGCAAGAAAGTTCCGGGCTTTCCGCTTTCGACGCTAACGCAGGGGTCATGTCATCCTGAGCAAGTGACCTCGGCGTTGCCGCGGTTACATTAGAAAGAAACCCACCCCCGGTGTTTCGGGAATCTTGTTCCCGAAACTGGGGAGTTTCTTAGGAGCAAGTGACGGCGACGCTGTCGCCGTTACATTGGAAAGAAACCCACCCCCGGTGTTTCGGGAATCTTGTTCCCGAAACTGGGGAGTTTCTTAGGAGGAGCAAGTGACGGCGACGCTGTCGCCGTTACATTGGAAAGAAACCCACCCCCGGTGTTTCGGGAATCTTGTTCCCGAAACTGGGGAGTTTCTTAGGAGCAAGTGACGGCGACGCTGTCGCCGTTACATTGGAAAGAAACCCACCCCCGGTGTTTCGGGAATCTTGTTCCCGAAACTGGGGAGTTTCTTAGGAGCAAGTGACGGCGACGCTGTCGCCGTTACATTGGAAAGAAACCCACCCCCGGTGTTTCGGGATTTCGGGTGATCAGGTCCGACGAGCCGGGCTAGGCCAAAATCCCGAAACATCTGCAAGAAACCGACCCCCCGGTGTTTCGGGAATCTTGTTCCCGAAACTGGGGAGTTTCCTAGGAGCAAGTGACGGCGACGCTGTCGCCGTTACATTGGAAAGAAACCGACGCCCCCGATGTTTCGGGAATCTTGTTCCCGAAACTGGGGAGTTTCTTAGGAGCAAGTGACGGCGACGCTGTCGCCGTTACATTGGAAAGAAACCCACCCCCGGTGTTTCGGGATTTCGGGTGATCAGGTCCGACGAGCCGGGCTAGGCCAAAATCCCGAAACATCTGCAAGAAACCGACCCCCCGGTGTTTCGGGAATCTTGTTCCCGAAACTGGGGAGTTTCTTAGGAGCAAGTGACGGCGACGCTGTCGCCGTTACATTGGAAAGAAACCGACGCCCCCGATGTTTCGGGATTTCGGGTGATCAGGTCCGACGAGCCGGGCTAGGCCAAAATCCCGAAACATCTGCAAGAAACCGACCCCCCGGTGTTTCGGGAATCTTGTTCCCGAAACTGGGGAGTTTCCTAGGAGCGAGTGACGGCGACGCTGTCGCCGTTACATTGGAAAGAAACCGACGCCCCCGATGTTTCGGGATTTCGGGTGATCAGGTCCGACGAGCCGGGCTAGGCCAAAATCCCGAAACATCTGCAAGAAACCGACCCCCCGGTGTTTCGGGAATCTTGTTCCCGAAACTGGGGAGTTTCCTAGGAGCGAGTGGGAAGGATCTGCTCTTAGCTTACGAGCATGTATCTACGCGGGAAGTAAAAGCAGATTCTTCGTTCCTCCTAAGAAACCTCCGCTGCCGGGGGCTTCGGGGCAGTCGCCCGCGAAGCATAGCGAGCCCGGCTGGTTTCTTTACGAAACTACCGTGTGCCTGTCGCACAGTCGGCCGCTCCTAAGAAACTGCTGGTTTCGGGACAAGGGTGTCCCGAAACACCGGGGGCTGGTTTCCTTCCAATGTAACGGCGACAGCGTCGCCGTCACTTGCTCAGAATGACATATTTATAGCCTGGATGGCAGGAGCATCAGGTTGCGCTGGGCGGAAGTTCCCGGCTCTCTGCTCTCCGCTAAATGCTATTCTCGAAGGGAGTTACGCGTATGAAAAAAAGATTGCCTGCTATTACGTTTGTCCTGGTGTTGTCACTGACTGTCGCCACCTGGGCGGCAAAGGCCAAGACGACCGAGTTTTCCGCCACGCTCACGGGATCGGGTGAGGTCCCGCCGGTCAAGAGCATGACCAAGGGAGAAGCCACGTTCGTGGTAAGCCCGGACGGCAAGACGATCAGTTACAAGATGGTCATCTCCAACATCAAGAACCCCACCATGGCCCATATTCACATGGGAGCAACGGGGAAAACGGCCCCGTGGCGGTCGAACTCAACCTTGTATCGGGCACTCCTCCGTCCGGCGCGCTCGCGCAAGGGACGATTACCGCAAAAGACCTGGTTGGACCAATGCAGGGCAAGACCATCGCCACCCTCGTGAAGACGATGAGGTCGGGCAATACCTACACAAACGTCCACACCAGGGCCCATCCGATGGGGGAGATTCGGGGACAGATCGTGCTCAAAAAGTGAAGGGCAGTAACGAGTGCTGAGTAGCGGGTAACGAGCCCGATAGGTGGCGATCTCCGAATCGCCACCTTAGAGCCAGATAGGGGTCTCCGAACCCCGGAACTTGGTTACAACAGCCGGATTCGGAGATCCGGGACTGGCTTTGGGGTAGGGATTCGGAGATCCCTACCCATCAATGAGGCAGCCACTCGAATTACAACGTTGCTTGGGCATCGGAGATGCCCAGATTGCTGCTTACGGGCCGGATTGCAAATCCGCCCGAACGGGGACGCCGCAGGGGGTCCCTTCTCGTTACTCGTTACTCGTTACTCAGCACTGCCTGGCGTGGTTCGTCGATGCTCATTTCAATGGCCACGGTCGTGCCATCGGGCCCGGTGGCCAGATAGACCTTGTCAGCCATATGGATCATCAGCTTGTAGCCCATGCCGAGGGTTCCGGCGGTGGAGTAGCCTTTGGTGAGGGCGACATCGGGCAGGGCCAGGGCGCCTATTCCGGGGCCGGCATCGGCTATGCTGAAAATCAGGCACTTGTTTCGCCTGCACACTCCTGCTCTACCCCCGCGAGCGTGCTTGACGGCGTTTGCAGCGGCCTCCACGGCGCAGCCCAGAAACCGATAGATTCGGGGGGCTTCCATTCCGGCACGCCGCGCCAGCGCGGCGAGTTCATTGCGCATGGTGCTCAGATCGGGCATTGTCTTCACATCCCAGAAAAAGTCAGACGAGCACGAAAAGGACTCGATTTCATTCTTCTCGGATATGAGCAGCCTGCCCTCGGTAGCGGCGAGGATCGTTCGGCGGTAGAACTCCCTCTTGTGGGTCTCCGCCTCGCGCTGCTCCGACACATCGGTGCTTGTGCCAAACCACATTGCCACTTCATTTTCCGAGTCCTTTAGCGGCATTACCCGGGTCAGAAACGCGCGAAATCGCCCATCCTTACCCCGCAGTGGAAACTCCATATCGAACGGCTCGCCGGTCGCAATCGACATCCTCCACCGCTCCAAGACACTGGGCAGCACTTCGGGATCGTGCACACTCTGCCAACCCCAACCCTCCGTATCCTCGGGCGCGGCGCCGGTGTAGTCATACCACCGGCGGTTGTACCAGAAAATGTAGCCGTCGGGCCTGGCCATCCACGCAAGCTGCGGAATGGACTCGGCCATCGTTCGATAGTTCTTTTCGCTTTCCGCCAGCGCCTCTTCGGCCCGAAGCTTCGCCAAGGCCACCGCCAGGTTGCCCGCAAACCTTTCCCAAAGAGCGATCGATTCAGTCGAAAACCGCCCGGTTCGATGGTCGTTAAGCTGCAGGATCCCTATCCTGTCGCTGCCCACGAGCAACGGGATCAGCGCCACCGATTCGTATCCCTCGCCCTTGCATCTGCCGCGAGTTCGCGACTGCCGATCTGCTTGGGTCGTCTGGGCCAGAAGCTGCGTCACGCAATTCGTCCAGAAGCTGCCGCGCTGAGTAAAGAACGGCTTCAAGGGATCGAATCGCCCATTTATGACGTTGCCGCACATGCACTCATTAATGGGATAGCCTTTGTCGTCCCGGACGAGTTGGCCGTCCGCATCCCTGACACAAAGGCTGTTTTCGGCCTGAAGAAACTCGTCCGAGAACCCCCTGGCTTCGTAGTAGGGGTAGTCCTCACCCTTGCGCAGCCGGATTCCGACCGCGTCGCATCCGGACCGCTCTTGAAAGAACGTGACGGTCGCCTCGATAAGCTCGCGAGAACCCTCGCATTCGTTCACAATCCGCAGGAATTCGCATGGTGTTCTCGCGCTCCTCTTCCGCCCGACGCTGCTCGGCGCGCAGCCGAAGCGAGGTTATTCCATAAGCAAGGTCGTCGGCGATGTCGCTGATCAGCTTGACTTCGTCCTCTGAAAAGGAATCGGGCTCTCGTGAATATATCGTGAGCGCCCCGAACGCCTTGCCCTCGGACATCACCGGAACGACCAGGGACGAGGCATAACCCCGCTTGGCGGCCTCTTCGCGCCACGGGGCGAAGGCGGGGTCGGTAAGCATATTTTCGCATACCGCGGGCTTGCCCGCCCGGATTGCCGTGCCCGTGGGGCCGCGGCCGCGCTCGGTGTCGGCCCAGGTGAGTTTGAGCGTTTCCAGATAGCCCTCGTCGAAGCCGGCGTGCGCAACGGGCCGAACGGTCTTGCCCGAGTCCTGCTCGGCGTATCCGATCCACACCATCGCGTGACCGCAGTCCTCCACGATGATGCGGCAGACCTGGTCCAGATACTGCGATTCATCGGCAGCCCGCATCATTGCGTGGCTGCTGTCGTGGTGCGCATTCAGGGTTTCGAACTAGCTCTGTCGACACGTCGTAACCTCTAAATCCACCAGCTCCGAAAACAGCGGAAAGCGGAAAGTGGAGAGCCCGGAACCTCCGTCCCGCACAAGAAGTCGTCCGGCGCCGATGCTGGACATCTCACAAGATATTACCAGCGGAGTCCGTATCTCGCAACTCGGTATTTTCACTCGGTTTTTTCACGAATATTTAAGGTGAAGGGAGAGCAGCCCTATGCGGCGGGAACGACAAGGCGAGACAATCCTTGGCATGTTGAAGCAGACGCTCGATTTGTCGTTCCCGCCGCATGGTGGTGGCCGCCTCATCTTCGCAAATTGTCCCAATTCTGGGTAAACTAAGATGTAAATATAAGAAGCCTTGCAAATGTATTTGTACACGCAAGACCTCTGTTTCGACGAGGTGATATCATGTTTGGACCGAGAAACAGGGGGTTCGCTTTACTCGTAACAGGGCTGTCTAGTGCGGCGCTCGCGTTGGTGTTTGCCGCTGGTGGACCGGTCCTTGCGCGCGGCGGAGGTGGCGGCGGGGGCGGTGGCCACGGCGGCGGAGGTGGATTCCACGGCGGCGGAGGCTTCGGCGGCGGAGGTGGTTACCGCGGCGGGGGCTTTAGCGGTGGAGGATACCATTCCATGCCGGGTGGCTTCGGAGGAGGCACGCGCGTGGCGCCAAGCATGGGTGGTTCGCGTTCTTATGGAAGTTTCGGGGGATCGACACCCAGGTCCTCTGCCCCCGGGACGCGGACCTCTCCTTCGCAAGGGTTTACAGGCAGAGGCCCGGCATCCACGCCGGGAACGATGGGTAGAGGGTCCGGCACGTTAGGACAAGGCGGACGCGCCGCGGCAAGCGGCGGAGGTCCGTGGCGAAGTGGCAATACGGCGTCTCCAGGACACGGCCAAAACTGGAATAACGGAGGTCACGGAAACAATTGGAATCACAGTAACAACTGGAACCACGGGGGCACCTGGTGGCACGGGCACGGGTATTACCCGTACTATAACAACGGTTCGTTCTTCTACTTCGGCTTCGGGTTCCCGTTCTCATTCGGCTATTGGGGTTTCGGTGATGCTTGCGGGGCGCCTGCTATTACTCGCCGTTCTACTACTACGGTTTCCCGTATATCTCCGCACCTGATGTGGTAGTGGTTACACAGCCGGTTTACACGTACATTCCGATGCCATCGGACTACTACGGAGACTATTACCTGAACCCGGGCGCTCAGACAGGGCTCAATGCGGCCCTCGATGACATTAAGGACGCATGGATCACGGGTAATCCTTACCCGATCCTGAGGCATGTGGCCACCGGCGCCACACTTGCCATATACCTGAATGGGAAGTACTCTTACTCCCTGCCGGACAAAGACTATCGCTCGATGACGACCGACGCCATATCGCGCACCAAGACATCCGATTTTTCGATCTACAGGGTAGATCAGAGGTCGGACGGAGCCTACACCGCGTATGCCAGGCAGGATTTCACCGACGTGAACGGCGAAGCCAAGTCGGCTTACGTGAGCTACACGCTGGCTAAGTCCGGTAACCAATGGATGATAGTGGCGGCGGGCTCATCGGATACGCAACTCTAAGTCAATCCCGGAAAAACGGGTGACGGATAACTTCGGCAGCATCCAGTCAGGTGCTGCCGAAGGGCTGTCAGGGGTTAAAGTTTAGAACCCCCACTATGCGGCGGAAACGACAAATAGAGGGTCTGCTTCAATCCGGCGCCTTCGAGTTCCCGCTGCACGCATGAGTACCTCACGCTGGGCAGATGCGGGGACCATGTCTTCTCTCGCGGGCAGAATGTGCCACGCGTGCAGCGGGAACTCGAAGGACTCCACTTCAGGAATAGCCTCGACTTGTCGTTCCCGCCGCATAGTGGGGGGTTGGCAGAGCCCCCCCGACCTTTAACCTTTAACCCGATTTCGCACCTCCACGTCGGAAAGCCCTGATATTCGAAGCGTCTTTTCCCTGCTCTTCTCGCCCGAAACAAGCTCGACTTGGCTCTTGCGCACACCGAGGGCATCGGCTACAAAGCTGACCACGGCCGCATTTGCCGCGCCCTCGACCGGCGGCGCGGTGATCTTGATCGAGAGCACCTGGCCGCGCCAACCGGTAACCTCGTTCCGGGAGCCGCGCGGGGTCACGTGAATTTTAAGCAGCGCATCGGGCATGGCTACAGTTTAGATTGCGTCAGGCCAAATGGTCAAGAGGCCCAAAGATCACCGCATCGCCACTTTGCAGCGGGAACTCGAAGGGCTTGATGCCAAGGATTGTCTCGGCTTGTCGTTCCCCCCGCCGCATAGTGGGGTGTCTGTTCCCAACCTTTAACCTTGAACATTAGAACCTTCAACTCCTCTTGCGGCGTAACAGCTCAGTCTTCCTAGTTTTTTTGGGTGCAGGCAAAAAATTAGCAAAATCAAGGAAGGATTTTGCTTCAGTTGTCTAAGTGGGATATATGGACGAGCGAACCCGCGAAGAACTGATAGCACTCATTGAAGCGTTGCGCGCAGAAAACGCAGACTCAAGGGGCAGTTGATTGATGTGACTGCTGAAGTTGAAATGCTGCGCGATAAGCTTTCTGGCGGAGGTAATGGCAGCAGCGCGGCTCCATTCGTCAAACCCAGCCGTCAGCAGCGCCGTGCGGCGGAGCGTGCCGAGCGTAAGAAGCGTAAGCAGTCCTTTGCACGCAGGCGCGATGTGGCGACTGAGGAAGTATTCCACGCTGTAGAGCATTGTCCTGATTGCGGCAAGAAGCTCTCTGGAGGTTATGAGCAGAGCCGCCACCAGGTAATGGAGATACCGCGTGCGCCTGTGAGGATAATCGATCACGTGATTATCGCTCGCAGATGCGGCTACTGCGGTAAAGTTCATGTTCCAAAGCTTGGGATATCCGATGGTGTGGTGGGGAAAATGCGGCTTGGGGTAGGGCTAATGAGTCTAATCACAACGCTCTCAGTTGCCAAGCGGATGCCTCAGCGTGCGATTCAGAAGCTCTTGGAAGGGCTTTACGGCCTGCATATATCGATTGGCGAGATAAACGAGGTGCTTCACCGGGTTTGCGAATGGGCGAAGCCGACTGTTCTCGGGATTTTGGGAAAGATTCGGGGAAGCCCCGATGCGAACGCGGACGAAACCGGTTGGCGTGAGGACGGAATTAATGGCTATTTGTGGAGCGTGTCGACGGGAGCAGAGCGGTTCTACTACTTCCATCGCCGCCGCGAGGGTCGCATCATCCGGCACATCTTGGGCGGTAAGTTCGAGGGCGTGCTTGGCTGCGACTTCTACGCCGGCTATGATTGGTATTTGGGTCCCAAGCAGCGCTGCTGGGTACATCTATTTCGCCTCATAGACAAGGTTGTGCAAACGCATCCGAGTGTGAAAGTGTGGGCTGACAAGGTACACGATATTTATAAGGCGGCCAAGAAAGCTAGTGCTTAGTTGCATAATTGATTGATAGAATGCTGTAACGGGTGTTTCGGGAATCTTGTTCCCGAAACTAAGTGCGTATCGGGAACAAGATTCCCGATACACCGGCAAGAATACTATTAGCTATTTATGCAAGTAGACACTAGTCGGCGCAAGGCCGACAGGTCGACTCGTGTGCTTTTGCGGGAGGCACTGCAAGAGAGATTACTCTCCATTGCCGAGCCTTATCCGAAGGATAAGCACGCGCCCCAGCACGCGATGGCCAAACTGATATGCCGATACTTGCCGGAGCTATTCACATTCGTTGAGCATCCGAACGTCGCGTCCAGCAACAACGCGGCGGAGCGGGCTATAAGGCCAGCGGTGATATCGCGCAAGATAAGCGGCGGAACGCGGTCGGCAAGAGGGAGTCAGACCAAAACAAGACTGATGAGCGTGTTCGCCACGTGTGCGCTCCAGGGTAAGGAGTCGATTGCCGCCTGCGCAGACATGATAGTCGCGGCAAACACGCCGGTCGCAACCTGCCCTCAGTAAGTCATACCAGGAAGACTGAGCACTTACTACCACGGGGCGTGCGACAGCGCGTGGCAGTACAACTTGCCACTCGGGTCCACGTAAGTAGTCGAGTTGTCGACAACATAGACGTAAGCGGCCTCCGGGGCGCCGCGCACCTTGTCCCTCTGCGTAAACCTCCCCGCCTGGGGATCGTAGAACCGCATCCCAAGCTGCAGCAGCCCGAAATCCGGCTCCTGCCAGCAGGTGTAGTAGCCGAGCTGACCAACGTATTGATACGGCTGCTCGACGGAGCCGGCGTGCCGCTCGTGCCACAGCACAGCGCCATAAGCATCATAGTCGTATTTGTCGGTGACGCTGCCGGTGCTGTCCGTGATCAGGCGCGTAGAGCCGAGCTGATCGAAGTGATAGTATCTCATGCCATTCGTCGAGTCGTATCGGGCTATTAGCGAACCATTTGGCTCACGGATATAATATGCCACGCTGGAGGCGGTCGAGTCCTCGATCACGGCGGGTGTTTTCGCGGTCGTATCGTAGATAAGGTTATCCGTTGTCCCGCCCGCTGTAAAGCCGATACGGTCGCCGACCCCATTCCACACGTTTGTTAGTGACTCATTGTTGCCGCTGCTGTCTATGTACCCCGCGGAATCCAGAAGCCCCGCGAAACTGTAGTGATAGCTTGCTATTTTTGTTCCGGTGAGGTTGTTGACCTGGGTCAGGTTGCCTGCGGCGTCGTAAACGTAGCCCGGAGTCGTGCTGTTTCCATGCATCCCCGGCCACGTTACGAGTTGGTCGGCGGCGTTGTATATCATGGGATTCGGATGCGCGGGTGGGTGTGTGCGGTTTCCCACCCAATCATAACCGTAAGTCCCACCCGCAGGCTGGCCGGGAACAGGGTTCGGTATCGCCGCATTTGTCAGCCTATTATTGGCGTCGTAGGCGTATGACGACGTTCCGATCCAATCCGCCATCGTGAGCGGATTGCCTACGCTATCGACTGTGTAGTTGATCTGAGCCAAAGTTGTGCTCCCTGTGGAGTCCGTGATGCCCGTCAGGCGATAACGCGGGTCATTGTCGTAGGTGTAACCCGTATGCGTGCCATTGCCCAGGGTAATGCTTGTCCTATTGCCCGCCGAATCGTAATCGTAGGTGGCGACAGGGACGGTGCCGCTATCTGATCTTCACATCTTGAAGCCAGCCGTTGGCGAAATAGTCGTAACCAACAACGAGGTCATGGAGGCTCTGTTCGTTATCTTTAGCTTGGTCTTTTGGCCCGCGTTGTTATAGCTATAGACGATGTTCGAGGCCGAGTCGAGCCCAACCGGTGGGTGATACGTTTGTAGCCGCCCCTGCCCGTCATAGCTGTAGGAACTCGTGCCCGAGCTGTCGGACATCGATATCTTCAGATTGCTGCCGCCCCCGTATGCATATCTAACGTTGGCCCCGGAGGAGTCCGCGAGGCCGACGCCGGTCGAATCGATCACCCTTCCGCCGGACGAATCGAGCGTCGCCGCCGGCCACGCCGGTGATTGGTAGTTGTATTTCACCGCCGCCAGCCTGTTCAGCGTGTCGTAGCCGTAAGCAGTGACAGCGCCCCACATGATATTCCCCGCCGTGCGGATGGATCCTGTCCGTTTCGGGAACAAGTTCCCGAAACACCGAATCGACTTATATGGATAG
Organism: uncultured bacterium; assembly: GCA_963823885.1. Lineage (GTDB taxonomy): Bacteria > Armatimonadota > UBA5829 > UBA5829 > UBA5829 > CAWGNL01. Next base: position 35,871 of record CAWGNL010000027.1, on the reverse strand, counting down.
ACGACTTTTTCGAAACGGGGGTTCGCAGACTCAAGCAACCGCTACATACACGGATAGGCCCACCGTAACGGCACAGAGAACCACGAAGGCCGTAAATGGGAAATGCATAAGGCCATAGTAACTTGCCCACCCAAGACATGAGGGCCATGCCCAGAGGTATGCTCGCCAGCGCTCGGACCGCCAATGGCGTGCGTAGTGAGGGACCCACGACTCCCAGGTCCCCCAGGGTCGCAACCTCGGAGAACACGCAAACGGCCGCGCTGTTGAACCACCAGTCGTATCCCACACTTCTGGCGTACAGACACGCCCCGACCGCCGCCAGGGACATAATGATTCCTGCAGCTCGCAGTGACCATTTCGTGTATCCGATTCGCCGGATGCGCTTCCCGCCAATGTGGATATAACTGCGGCCGCGCGCGATTGCCCTGACGCCAGGCCGGGTGACAAATATTACCAGTCCGGCGGTGTACAGCGCGATAAACGCCATAAACAGTAAAGATCCAACAATAGGCATTTAGTCACCCCCAGAACTCCCATGGCACGGGTTCGAGGTCGGTTTTCTCATATTCGAACGGCGGTTCGCAGCTCAGGCGGGACGAGTCGGCAGGCGCATCACATGAGGCGTACATGGCCTGCCCGAAGGGTTGTCTAACGCCGATGCGACGTCACTTTCATGCCGGGGGGCTGCACAAAGAAAAACAACCCCGCCATATACAAAGGGACAAAGGCCATGAAAAGCCGAGAGCCCCAGATCGGCACATCCGATCCTCCCTATTCTGTCTCAATATTCTATCTCAATATTGGGAGCCTCGGGATCCCATATGAACCGAAACGGGGGCCCGTAGCTCACGCTAGGTAAGTCGACAGGTACGTCGCCAGACGAACACACATGGTTTGACACATCCCGTACACGCCAGTGCCTGACCCAACGGTAACGCCGGCGCCGATGAGCGGCCCGTAGATGGGAATGGCCACGGCACAACCGAGCCCGGCCGTCGCGCCAGCTCCCACCATGCCGGGCGCATACGTCGACAGGCACATGAACATGCAGTTTTGGTACGCCGAGACGTCCCCCCCCGGCACCCCGATACTGGCCCACGGCGCGCCGGACGAGGGACCGATCGTTATCGTCGGCCCGTTGCTAGGAAGCGGCAACTGCGGCTGGTAGATGATCGGCGGCGTGGGATCAGGGATGATGACGGGCTCCCCGTTCGCACCCGGCATCTCGTAAACCTTCCCCGACGGGTCCACCCGGCTGGTGGGCTTCCCGGCGACGTACGCGTAACTATTCAGGCCGTGTCTCACCGGGTCCGCCTGGGTGAACCCTCCGGTCTGGGTGTCACAGAATCTAACCCCAAGCTGCAGCAGCCCGAAATCCGGCTCTTGGTACACCGTGTAATAGCCGAACCTGCCTGCGTACTGATACGGCTGGTCGATGGAGCCGGCGTACCGCTCGTGCCAGATCACCGCGCCGTAAGCGTCGTAGTCGTATCTATCGGTAACGTTGCCTCCGCTATCGGTGATCAAGCGGGTCGAGCCGAGCTTGTCGAAATGGTAATACCACAGGCTCGACCCGACCGCACGGGCTATCAGCGAACCGTTGGGCTCTCGAATGTCGTCCACAGTCCCGGAACCGCTTGATTCCGAAACTACCGCGGGGATTCCCGCTGTTATGTCGTAAACCTCGTTCCAGCTACCGGACGGAGCCGAGAATGCTACCCGATTCGAGTCAGCATCCCAGGTATTGGTGAGCGTGTGGTTGCCGCCGCCGACGGACAAGCTATACGTCGCCGTGTTCAGTAAGCCCGCTGGAGTGTAGGTATAGCTCGCTGTGCCTGCTCCGGTGACCGTCACGAGATTCCCCGCGCTGTCGTACTGATATCCATGCATTCCCGGCCAGGATGTCAGTTGGTCGGCGGCATTGTAAGCCATCGGGTTCGGATCCGCGGGCGGATGAAGCCGGTTTCCAACCCAATCGTAGCCGTAGCTTCCCCCGGCGGGCTGACCGGGAACAGGGTTCGGTGCGGTCGCGCTGGTCAGACGATTGTTCGCATCATAGCCGTAGGACCAGGCGAGGGTCGAACTGCCCGTCGAGTCGGTCATCGAAAGCGGATTACCTACGCTGTCCACTGTATAGCTGATTTGGAATGCCGCCATGTTCGCGCCCGAGTCGGTTATCCCGATCAGACGATATCGCGGATCACTGTCGTAGGCATACCTGGTGGACGCGCCGTTGGGATAGGCTATCCCGGTTCTGTTGCCCGCCGAATCGTAATAGTCTCGCATGTCGCAGCCTTGGCTCGGCCTGGTGTTCCCTGTGTGTTACGTCGCTTCGTTTCGGGATTTCCGGAGCGGACGGTCGATGGGCGTCCTCATCATCACGCCGTGGCCGCTCCTCAAATCCCGAAACACCGAAATACGGACCCTACCTCTTTCGACGATGCGCACTCCATCGAGAAGGAGGCGATCCACGCGCCCACTTTCCGGGTAAACGATCCAAACAATGGTTTTCTCGTCAGCTCGGCCGACTGAGTAAGCGAATGGCTCCCTCGCTCTGAGTACGCGCACCGCGCGCTGGTTCGGCATTCCGGCCATCAGATCCCACGTGCCATCGCCTCCCCGTATCCGCGCCATAGCTAAGCCATTCGAAGCCACCCTCAAAATGGACATCGCCTGAACATCCAATACAATGGCGGGCCGCGCTAGATCAGGAGCCAGCCTAAACAATTTGGCCCTAGGCCCGTCGTGCTGCAAGACGAGGATGTCCCCTTGATTATCGGAAGCCAACTCCGTCAGATGCGATAGCGATGAAACCTTGGCAGAACGACCGGTGCGAACACTTACACGTTGAATACAACCGCCATCCAAGTAGATGATTGAGCCATCCTTCCATACAGCGCGTTCCCCAGGTGCAACGGTTCCAGGTGGACAACGCAGAAGCGTAACAATTCTCGGCATTCCGTCGCGCAGCCCGGTAATCCAGAGCGATCCGGAGCCTTTGCCGGTCCCACTCGCCGTAGACACCGAATCCTTCTCTAGAAGCAATGAGTCACCATCGGGCACCCAGCACACGACGTGGTAAGACTCGCCCACACCCACACTTGGCAGTCGCTTTGACCTAACCAATTTGGTCTTCGTGTCATACGTCGACAGGCTCCATCCATCCACACTGCAGACAATCCAACAAGCTCGCCCGCCTGTTGAATCCCAACAGACGTCTTCGACGAATTCTGAGGACGACTTCACCTGGCCAGCCAGGAGCGGGAGCCGGATCGTCGAGCCGTCGCCAACAAGGAGGAGGGTGTCGTACACGGGGAAAGGCACGCCAGGGTGCTGCGTCGATGCGACTATGAGACACGTGACTCCGGCAGACGAAGAATAAGGCAGAGTTGGTCGGAATGAAGCTGGATTCGACAGAAGCCGACTCCAAACCATCCCCGCAACGACAGTGAGGGCAGCGACGGCCAGTCCTGCCCTTATCACGTGCTTTTGTGCTGTTGTCATAGTTTACGCTCCTGTAATAGTTTAAGCAGAAATCTACGGGTAGCCAGGAGATCCAGGTGGAAGAAGCCCGTTCGGTATTGACGGAAAATTACCTGTGCTTATGCAAGACTTGAACCCGCTTTCAGCGCACCAGGCCTCGCACTGCCCGTCCCTCACATCATCCGAAGGAGCGCCAGTTCCGCGAAGATGCCACTGTATCCTGCAATGATTAACACATCCGTCGAGAATCCATGGACACGTTATTTCTCTATGACAGTAGGCCGCGATGCCCTTAACTTTTCCGATGACCCAGTTCTTAATAGGTGTCCATATGTCGATCAATCCAGAGGGGTCAACTCTCACGAGGACATGTCCGCCGACGTAATCATACCAGTCTAAACCGTCGTGCATAGGATCTCTCTGCGTAAACCTCCCTACCTGCGGATCGTAAAACCTCACGCCAAGCTGCAGCAGCCCGAAATCCGGCTCCTGCCAGCAGGTATAGTAGCCGAGCTGGCCGACATATTGATACGGCTGATCAATGGAGCCGGCGTGCCGCTCGTGCCACAGCACAGCGCCATAAGCATCGTAGTCGTATTTGTCGGTGACGCTGCCGGCGCTGTCTGTGATCAATCGGGTAGATCCCAGTTCGTCGAAGTGATAGTATCTCATGCCATTCGTCGAATCGTAGCGCGCTATCAGCGAGCCATTCGGCTCTCTGATGTAGTATACGATGCCGGACGCCGCGGACTCCGCCACCACGGCCGGAATTCCAGCCGTTATGTCGTAGACGAATGAGTGGGCCTGTCCGTTGGCGCTCATGCCTACTCGGTTCGAGTCCGTATCCCAAGTGTTGGTAAGCGTGTGATTCCCGGATCCCGAGCTGATGCTATATGTCGCCTGGTTAAGCAGACCTGCCGGGGTGTAGGTATAGCTCGCCGTGCCTGCCCCGGTGACCGTCACGAGGTTCCCTGCGGTGTCGTACTGATATCCGTGCATCCCCGGCCAGGCTGTTAGCTGATCGGCCGCGTTGTAAGTCATCGGGTTCGGGTCGGCGGGCGGATGAAGCCGGTTGCCAACCCAATCGTAGCCATAGCTCCCGCCGGCAGGCTGGCCGGGAACCGGGTTCGGCGCTACGGCGCTGGTCAGACGATTGTTGGCATCGTAGCCGTAAGACCAAGCGAGTGTCGAACAACTGCCCGTGGAGTCGGGTCATGGAAAGCGGATTACCTACGCTGTCCACTGTATAGCTGATCTGCACGGTGCCCATGCTTCCCCCGGAGTCGGTTATGCCGAGCAGGCGATATCGCGGGTCATTGTCGTGGGCGTAACCGGTGGACGTGCGGTTGCGTAGACTACGACTGCCCGGCTATCCCCGCCCGATGTGGCGCTTGTTTGTTTCGGGAACAAGTTCCCGAAACACCGAAACGCATAAGTGTACGCGCCGCCGCCCCGCCTGATTGAATCGATGGGGTCTCTCTGCGTAAACCGCCCCACCTGCACACCGACAGTGACAGCGCCCCACATGATATTCCCCGCCGTGCGGATGGATCCTGTCCGTTTCGGGAACAAGTTCCCGAAACACCGAACACCGAAGCTACTCCGCCATGGCGTCATTATGCGCGGAGGCTTCGTCCACGGTGCGGTACCGAAGGACCTTCATGCTAAGGCTAGGAAGCCCCGCTATCTTCCAACAGCCAGCCTCTCTAACACACATGATCACCAGGGCATGCCTCGGCAGGCAACACCTGACGAGAAGGCCATACGCCGGGTGCTCCTGCAGTTTCTGCCATGTTGGCGGCGTTGCCGCCCAACGAAGTATGCTCGCTAGAAGGGCGTCCGGCTGCTCGCGGGGAACCTCCAGCGAGTCGCGAATTTGCCGATCAGTCAACGATCTTAGTTGAAGAATCAGGGCTGTGTGGGCCACCACCTTAGCACCTCTTTGCGGTACCTCTTCTCAAGCAGTAGCCAGTCCTGGGATCCCGTATATAGGAGTTGTCGCACCCCCTGAATATCACCGTCCCGAATCGCCATGAGCGCCGTCGCTGCCGCATCCTGGGCCCGTTCATCGTCTCTGGCGAGCCGCCCTTCCGGTGTTTCGGGAACTTGTTCCCGAAACGAACTACCTCACCTTAGAGGATCAAAGGCTGCACATCAAGCCCAACCTTTTCACCGCACTCGTAGAAACGCCAACTGGAGAATGACCACTCCTCTGGCAGCATGACCAGCCCCCTTCGAACGGGATTGGCATGGATATAGTTCACCATCGCGTAGAGCTTCTTCTCGCTGTAGATTGCAAGGGCTCGCACCTGCTCTTTCCATACGGCGAAGCGGGCCTTGCCGTTGGCATGACGCGCCATGGTCTCCAAGACCCTTGCCGCGTTTTCGGTGTTTCGGGAACTTGTTCCCGAAACGAACTCACTCACTTCAAGGCGTCAAAGGCTGGACATCAAGGCCGACCCTCTCGCCGCACTCGTAAAAGCGCCAACTGGAGAATGACCAATGCTCTGGCAGCGTGACCAGCCCCCTTCGAACAGGATTGGCATGCATGTAATTCACCTTCGCATAGAGCTTCTTCTCGCTGTAGATTGCAAGAGCCCGCACTTGTTCTTTCCACACGGCGAAGCGGGCTCTGCCCATAGCATGACGCGCCATCGTCTCCAAGACCTTTGTCGCGTTCACGTCCTTTGCGTGCGCTATTATCCTCTGAGCAGACCGTCCGCGCCATAGCCTGTTGAACCGGTGCAGTTGACCGCCGTCTGGCAGGTACACCAGCAGGTGAACGTGATCCGGCATCAGCACAAACGCCGACACGTACCCGCCGCACTCGGCCAGCGCCCTGGCGATCTCGTCGCGCACGATATCCCGCACGATCGCATTGTTGAGCAGGGGCAGCCACTCCACAAACGTTCCCGTCATGTAGTGCTTGCCCCTATGTCGATGTTTTTCCATTTCACGGTATCATGTGCTCGTTTCGGGAACAAGTTCCCGAAACACCGAACGTTCCCGTTATGTAGTAGTAGCTTGCCCCTATGTCGATGTTCTTCCATTTCACGGTATCACATTAGCCGCACTTCCCGGCTATCCCCGCTCGACGTGGGGCCTGTTCGTTTCGGGAACAAGTTCCCGAAACACCGAATTGTAGGTTAATGTCCCGACCCAGTCGGTCATCGTGAGTGGATTGCCGACGCTATCGAGCGTGTAGGTGATCTGAGCCAAGGTTGTGCTCCCTGTGGAGTCCGTAATCTGTGTCAAGCGATATCGCGGATCATCGTCATACGCGTAGCTGGTAGATACGCCATTAGGACAGAGAAACACCGGACCATTACCGGGCAGGTGATTCCCTCTGCCTCTTGGACCCAGCATATCCGCCCAAGACGGCTGTCCCAACCTGCAAACATGAGATGGGGAGCAGATAAGCGAGCCCGTGAACGGAAAAGCTCGGCTTTCCCCCTCCATCGTGAAGCGCATACGCAGCTACTATGTCGATGGCGATCAGGAGGATTGACAGCAAGACACCTGCAGTTCCAGCACGGAGCGTCGGCTGGGTGGCCGAGGCCCGGCCGACCGCTACGCCCGCGGCAAAGAGCACGCCCAGTCGGACCACGCCCCAGGTAATTGTCAGAGCGAAACCAACGTCGTTCCAGCGCGTACCCAGACGCCAGCAGAGATAGCCGACCAACGACAGGGCAACAACTGTAAGGACGCAGTACACCACAAGGCTTATCGCTACCACTTTGATCAATGTGCGCATCGGAATTCCTCTCTCGGGCCATCTCGGACCCCGACGTCGATGTCAGTCCCCGTCAGGCCACGACCCTTGTTTTTTCACAAAAAAGTGCTTCCAGTCGTGACACGGGCCTATCTTGTAATAGGTATATAGGGCCGGGAGGCCCAGCCAGTTGTGACACTGGTTAACCCCGAGGCAAGCCCACCGAGCCGTTCCCGAATACAATTGCTTATACTCGATCCATTCCACATATCCGATACTCGGCGGCCCATCTGCTCCTGGAGGAGGTCCATCCCACAGGCCAGGAACATCGGGCAGAAGAAAAAAGGTGACAAAGACAGGACGCCCCACTTTCTCCGAATCTGAACAAGCACTGACGCGCCAACACAGCAGGCCCGACGGATCGACGTTGTAAGCCGGATTGTCGCCGACATATCCGTAGAGGTTGATCCCAGCCCTGTAGCCCATCGGGTCTCTCCGGGCGAACCTTCCGGCCTGCGGGGCGTGGGCCTTCTCCCAAGCTGCAACAGCCCAAAATCCGGCTCTTGCCAGCAAGTATAGTAGCCAAGCTGACCAACGTACTGATACGGCTGATCGATGGAGCCGGTATGGCGCTAATGCCAGATCACACTCCCATAGGCATCATAGTCGTACTTGTCGGTAACGGCCCCCGTACTGTCCGTAAGCGCGCGAGTAGAGCCGAGCCGGTCGAAGTGATAGTATCGGCATCCCATTCGTGCTGTCGCAACGGGCGATAAGCGAACCGTTCGGCTCCCGAATGCAATACGTAACGCCAGAACCGCTCGACTCCTCCACCACAGCCGGAATTCCAGCCGTTATGTCGTAGACTTGGTACCAGTTCCCAGGCGAAGTGGAGAAGCTCACTCGGTTGGAATCAGCGTCCCACGTGTTGGTGAGCGACACGTTGTTGCCACTGCTGTCTATGAACCCTGCCGAATCCATAAGCTCAACGCAGTTATAGTGGTAACCCGCAATTTTTGTACCGGTGACGTTGTTGACCTGCGTGAGGTTGCCCCGGCTGTCGTATAGGTAGCTGTGCATTCCAGGCCAACTTGTCAGTTGATCGGCGGCGTTGTAAATCATCGGATTCGGGTCGGCGGGCGGATGAAGCCGATTGCCGACCCAGTCGTAGCCGTAGCTTCCGCCGGCAGGCTGGCTGGGAACCGGGTTAGGCGGAGCGGCGCTGGTCAGGCGGTTGTTGGCATCATAGCCGTATGACCAGGGAAGTGTCGAGATGCCCGTCGAGTCGGTCATCGAAAGCGGATTGCCTACGCTGTCCACGGTATAGCTGATTTGGAATGCCGCCATGTTCGCGCCCGAGTCCGTTATCCCGATCAGGCGATAGCGCGGGTCATTGTCATAGGCGTAGCTGGTGGATACGCCGTTGGGATAGGCTATCCCGGTTCTGTTGCCCGCCGAATCATAGTTGTATTGGGCGATGGTATTGCTGTTATACTTCACGTCCTGAAGCCACCCGTTGGCGTAGTAGTCGTGGATAACATCGTAAGTCGCGTTCACCGGGTTGCCCGACGTATCCAGGCCCGAAGCTATCGACACCCTGGTTTTCTGGCCGGCGTTGTTGTAAGCATACCACATCTCCTTGCCTGCCGCCAGCCCCACCGGCGGCGTGTAGCTTACCAGCCGCCCCTGCGCGTCGTAGCTGTAATAGCTGTCGCCGGACGCGTCATGCATGTGGGTCCTCAGGTTGCTGCCGCCGTCGTAAGCATACGTGACGCTAGCCCCGGAGGAGTCCGCGACGCCGCTCCCGGTCGAATCGACAACCTTTCCGCCGGACGAGTCGATCGTCGCCGCCGGCCAAACCGCCGACTGATAGTTGTATTTCACGGCAGTCAGCCTGTTAAGATTGTCGTACCCGTAAGCCGTGACAGGACCCGAAGTAATATTCCCCGTCGAATCCACCGATCCCTGCAATTTCGCCACCAGATTGCCCAGGGAATCGTACTGGAAGAACTCATCTCTAATCAGGTCGCCCTCGGCGGCGCCATCCGGATAGACGATTTTCGTGACTCGATTGTTCGCATCGTACGTGTAGGTCGTCTGCCTGCCGACGGGGTTTCCCGTTGAATCCAGCACGTAGGTCGTCACGCCCTGCCGGTTGCCGAACGGGTCGTAAGAGTAGGTGACCAGGCGGTTAGAGCTGTTCTGACCGCCCTGGACGTCGGTCCAGGTTCCGATCACGCGGTTGTCGTCGTCATAGTCGTAGTAGGTGTGATTGCCGTTTTCGTCCATGCTCCACTCCAGAGTGCAGCAGGAATACTGATTTTGCGTGCCGATGCCGTTGTTATAACTGGTAGAAACCTGGCGGCCGAGGGCGTCGTAGCCGTAGCTGATGGTCCGGCCGTTTGCATCCGTGGCGCTCAGGACGCGGTCCAGGGCGTCGTAGGCGGTGGTGTTGGTCTTGGCGCCGCCGTCAGTATAATGGTAGGTGGTCTGAGTCGGCGAGTTGTGGTATCCGGCGCTGTCCACGTAGACGTAGCCGGTGCTGTCGACGTAAGCGACCTGATTGCCGCCTATCCAGGCGACGCCCGGGACGGTCTCGGTCTTCACCTGGCCGGGCAGGCCGCCCGCCGAGTCGGTCGGGGTGTAGTAAGTGTACTCCTTGATCGGCGCTATCAGGTAGTTCGCGCCAGAGTCGACCCATTGCGGCTCGGTGCTCAGCCCCGGGCCGGCGGTCTGCACAGCCAGGACATCGGCCATATTATTGGGATCCCGAATGTAGTGCGTCCAGGATTCGCGTGTATCTTCATGGCTTTCAAGCCAGACGGTCGAGCCGGCCGAGTTCGTGTAGTAGGCGCTGCTGTCCATCGAAAGGGGGTTGCCGGATGAGTCCACCGCTTCCACGCCCAGCACCGCGCCCGTGTTTCCATCGTAGGTGTAATTCGTCTGCTGAAGAAAATTTGCGCCGCTGTCCCTGACGGTGACGGCGTACGGCTCCCCGCCCTCCGGCCCCGAAAAATAGGTGATGTCGTAAGTCGTGTGCGTTCCGGTTGGGCCGGTGACGGTGTTGACGTATTGCTTCATGCCGGTGTAGGAATCGACGTGGAATGTATAGGTCGTGGCCTCGTCCGCCGGATCGTCGATCAGGTCGGTAAGGTTTTTCTTCCTGGTTACGGTGGTCGAGCCGTTGATCCCGTAATAGTAGGTGGTGCGAGTGTATCGCGTTTGAAGCAGGCCCGCGGACTGTTCGACCGTCTGCACGGACTGGTTGCCGGAGGAGTCGGTGGAGTAAGTGTAGGCGGCCTCTTTATTCCCTTTTGCGACGCTGGCGGCTTGCTGGCCGCTATATGTGTAGGCCGTGGAAGAGGCGAGGACCATACTGCCGTCGTAGACATCCACCTCCTGCAACTGGCCGGCGGATGTGTAGGCCAGGTCGGTATACGTCCCGTCGGGTGCGCCAATGGCGTTGATGAGCCGGCTGCCCGATGCATGGGCGTAAGTCCACGGCTGGTTGACGGGGGTAGTCGGGGTGACGATCGTGTCCTGAGTGTCGCCGTGAGTCACGGTTGTGATGTTGCCCGACGCGTCGATAATTCTCATGCTGTCGGGGCCGGAGATAAATCCGCTGGCCGAATCCGGCGTGCTGAATCCGTAGATCGTCTTGCCGCCGTCAAGATAATCCACTTCCACCGTCCCGCTCGGGTTGCCGGCGGAGTCCGTCGAATATGACAGGGAGCCGCTCTCCGACCCTATCTGGAACCCGAGGGGCTGCGGTGGTGACCAAGAGGGGCTATCGGACATGTTCGTCCCGTAGCAGTTGCCGCACTTGTCCCACAGCTGAAACCAGACAGACGAGCAACTGTTGACGACCTGCAGCGACTCCCCGTGGCATGAAGTCAAAGCGCCGTTGACCCAGGCGGGTACCGGGCCGCTCGGGCCGGGCGGCACGCTGGGCGTCACCCGCGGCGTATCCAGACCCGGCTGCGGAAAGCCGTCTCCGCCCGCGCCGCAAGAGCCACAGCCGCTGCCTCCCGCCCCGGATCGCAGGCCGCAGTTGCCGTCGGGCGGGCAGGTGGGGGCGGGGGGCTTCACATCGATGGTGAATTCGGCGTCTTTCTCGTAGGTCACGGTGGTCGGATTGGCTGCGGAGTCATAAGTCACCGCAGTCAGCGTAACCTGCGCTGTCATCGCGTAGGCGCCCGGGGTGCTGGTCCCGGCGGACCCAACCCACACGGTGGAATATGGAGAATCATAACCATAATAGTCGTAGAATCCTGTAGAGTCTACCTCATTCCCATAGGATCCCGCGGGTTCCACCGCAAGGCCGCCCCCCCAAGAGACACCGACGCAGTCGGGGTCGGTGCCGATGCCGTTAGCCAAGGGGAACGCCCACTCCTCGCACCCTCCCCACGCGCTAATGTAGACGGCGAGCGACGCCGCGCCGCCTACGGTGACACATTGGTAGAAGCCCGGCCCGACGTCCAGGCATGCCCCGGAGGCGCCAGTGGAGCAGTCGGGCAGGGCGCAATCCGCGGCGCATCTCGCCGCACAGCAGCTTAGCAGCGCGCATGTTACCAGACCTCCAATCGCTCCCCGTAGTCGAAGCGTCTCGGCCACGCCCCGGAGGCTGAGCCGGGCCTTAATAAGGCGGCCCACCATTTTCGTAGTCATCCCTTTTTTCCTTTCCATCGCTCGCAGCCGCCTACCGCGGATGCGCGAAAATCTGAACGTTGATATCCGAAGCGTTGCCGTCAAATCAGCAGGAGCATCGGCAGCGCAACTGTTCTCAGATGACGCCTTACCATAGTTTCGGTGTTTCGGGAACTTGTTCCCGAAACGAACTCACTCACTTCAAGGCGTCAAAGGCTGGACATCAAGGCCGACCCTCTCGCCGCACTCGTAAAAGCGCCAACTGGAGAATGACCACTGCTCTGGCAGCGTGACCAGCCCCCTTCGAACAGGATTGGCATGAATGTAATTCACCTTCGCATAGAGCTTCTTCTCGCTGTAGATTGCAAGAGCCCGCACTTGTTCTCTCCACACGGCGAAGCGGGCTCTGCCGTTAGCATGACGCGCCATCGTCTCCAAGACCTTTGTCGCGTTCACGTCCTTTGCGTGCGCTATTATCCTCTGAGCAGACCTTCCGCGCCATAGCCTGTTGAACCGGTGCAGTTGACCGCCGTCAGGCAGGTACACCAGCAGGTGAACGTGATCCGGCATCAGCACAAACGCCGACACGTACCCACCGCATTCGAGCAGCGCCCTGCCGATCTCATCGCAAACGATATCCCGCACAGTTGCATTGTTGAGCAAGGGCAGCCACTCCACAAACGTTCCCGTTATGCAGTAGTAGCTTGCCCCTATGTCGATGTTCTTCCATTTCACGGTATCACATTAGCCGCACTTGCCGGCTATCCCCGCTCGACGTGGGGCCTGTTCGTTTCGGGAACAAGTTCCCGAAACACCGAAATATTAGGATTTGTGAACACAATACAGCGGTCACTCTGTGCGAATGGCTCCGCGATTAGAATATATGGCTGGAAACATTGCGCCCGTATCTTGACGATATTTTCCGCGTCAAGATAAACGTGACTAAATAGTGGCAGATCCCTGGCCCACGCCACCGTGCCTGGCCGCTCATTCCAAGGCGCCACCCCGTCATCCGCCGCCGCAACGCCGCAAGCGCCAAACAGCACTCCCAAAACCAGGTAGTCACCGCGGGCAAGACGCTCACTTTATTCATCTTTTGTTACCTCCTTCTCACGACTTTGACCACCTATCCTATTCGTCTCCGCCGCCTGCCCTGCAATCACCTTCCTGTTTGGTGAATTTTTAGTGGGGAATTTTTACGCACGGGCTGCTGATCTCGCATTCTCGACTGGTAGCGGCGTGAATGGAAAAGCGGCGTCGAGACCGCCGCACTCCAAATCCAGGTTGTCGCCGATCCGAACGGTCCGGGCTTTTAGCTATTTTCGATCAGCACCATCGCCACGGCGTAGTCGCCCGAATGCGAAACCGATATCCGAACGCTTCGCCCGGCGAGCAGTTCCTGGGCTTGGCCGAGCGCTCGTATGGCAGGCTGACCCGGAACGGGACTTGGTATCGACGCGGAGACCAGCCTGTTATCGGCGTCGTAGGCGTATGACGATGTTCCGACCCAATCCGACATCGCGAGCGGATTGCCGACGCTATCGACCGTATAGCCGATTTGCACGGTTCCCATGTTTCCCCCGGAGTCGGTTGTCCCGGTGAGCCGATATCGCGGGTCGTTGTCATAGGCATAGCTGGTGGACACGCCGTTGTGATAGGTTATGCTGGTTCCGTTGCCCGTCGGGTCGTAAGAGTATCGTATGTCGCAGCCTTGGCTCGGCCTGGTGTTCCCTGTGCGTTACGTCGCTTCGTTTCGGGATTTCCGGAGCGGACGGTCGATGGGCGTCCTCATCATCACGCCGTGGCCGCTCCTCAAATCCCGAAACACCGACCTGGCTGGCTGCTGACGGGTCGGAGAGAGAGTTCAGTTTTGCGGGAATTCGGAACCCGCCAGCCCTGAGTGCCGAGCGCAAGCGAGGCGTATCGAAGGGCGGTCTCCGATGCGGCCATTTCGACCCGGTCCACAAACCGGACCTACTCAGCATTGGCGGAGTTTCGTTCTCGGAAGAGTGAGCACTTACCGCTGTTTACTTCTTTCGCAAATCCGGTTATAATGCTCGCGTAATCGCCGCTGGGGGTGCTGGTAACAGCTGAGACTCCGAAAGAAATCGGAGGTCCCTTCGAACCTGATCCGGTTAGTACCGGCGTAGGAAATGCGGATTTCTCGCTCAGGCGAGATGAGCCTTCCGACATGCGTGTCCTCGCTGTTTGATGGCCATATCCTTCAGCGGATTATCTATCAACTGGAGGATAACAAAATGTCAGTGCAGCGGGAAAGTATCTTCACAAAATCCGACGAGAAAAGCGTCACCAGAGCCCTCGTGCGCGAGTTCGCGGCTCAGTTCGACGAATATGTCGAAACCGACGTGCTCATTGCCGGCGCGGGACCCAGCGGCCTCGTGTGCGGCAAGGTCCTTGCCGAGCACGGGCTCAAAGTGATGATCGTCGAACGCAACAACTACCTCGGCGGTGGATTCTGGATCGGCGGTTTCCTGATGAACAAGGTGGTTGTGCGGGATCCGGCGCAGATCACCCTCCGTGAACTCGGCGTGCCTCTCAAGGAGATCGAGCCCGGCCTATTCGTCGCCGATGGCCCTCACGCCTGTTCCAAGCTGATCGCGGCCGCCTGCGACGCAGGAGTCAAGTTCCAGAATATGACCTCAGTGGACGATGTGGTTTTCCGGGATGAGAACCGGGTCGCCGGGCTCGTAATCAACTGGACTCCTGTTCAGGCGCTTCCTCGAAACATAACCTGCGTCGACCCCGTGGCTATCGAAACCAGGCTCGTAATCGATGCCACCGGCCACGACGCCTCGGTTGTCAAGCTCCTGGCCGACAGGGGTCTTGCCAAGGCGCCGGGATGCGGCCCGATGTGGGTGGAGCGCTCCGAGGACGACGTGGTCAGGCACACGGGGATTGTCCACCCAGGGCTAATGGCTGTCGGAATGTCCGTCTCCTCAGTATACGGCCTCACGCGGATGGGGCCATCGTTCGGCGCGATGCTTCTCTCCGGCGCTCGGGGCGCGGAGATTGCTTTGGAGTATCTGAACGGTCGGTCGGAACAACCAGTGCGCCGGGAAGCCGCCGTGCAAAGTTAGCCCGCGCCGTATGGGATGCCTGGTTCACGTTTGACGGTTAGGGAGGGGCCGTGCTAACGGCCAACTGTCAACTGACAGTAACAGCGACCTTCATGTAGAACGGCAGCCACCACTATGCGGCGGGAACGACAAGGCGAGACAATCCTTGGCATGAAGCCCTTCGAGTTCCCGCCGCATAGGGGGGCCGGTACCTATTGAAGAGTGAGCACTTACTAACATAGTGTTTCGTGGCCGCGCTGTCATGAATATGCTATAATTGCAGACAGCCGAGGTGAGTGAGGTCGGTAGGCATTTGCGGCGTTTGTAACAGGAGCAGCACGGTTCGCCAGGCAGCACCCGCGTTTCCCTTCCCCTAAAGCGGCATAGCCGCAACCAAGAAGGCCATCGCCGGAAAATCAATACGGCCTTTTCGTAATTCGGAAGGTCGGTGGTTTCTTCTTACGTATCTTACAACTGAAATCCGAGGTCACATATCAAAGTTCAGCACAGCTTGTATAGGATTTCAGTTGTAAGATACTATTAACCCTACTAACCCTTCGCAGGCAGGTGTCATCAATCATGAAAAAGACAGCATTTGCCGTGGCGGCCCACCCGGACGATATCGAGTTCGGCATGTCGGGGACACTGATGCTTTTGGGTGAAGCCGGATACGAACTGCATTACATGAACGTCGGCAGCGGGTCCTGCGGCGCCGTCAGCCTTGACAGGGATGAAATTGTCGCCATACGGACGGACGAGGCGCGCGCGGCGGCCGGGCTGATCGGGGCCGCGTTCCATCCCCCGCTGGTGGACGACCTGGAGATCTTCTACGAACAGCCACTCATAATGAAGCTGTGCGCACTCATCAGGCAACTGTCGCCCGAGGTCCTGTTGGTCCCGTCGCCCCAGGACTATATGGAAGATCACACGAACACCGCGCGCATTGCGGTGACCGCGGCTTTCTGCCGGAATATGAAGAACTACGCAACCGACCCGGCCACCGGGCCTATAGATAACGAAATGTGCATCTACCACTCGATGCCCATGGGCCTGACCGACCCGCTGCGAAACGCCATACTCCCGGAGATCTTCGTGGACGTTTCGGATGTGATGGACCGCAAGCGCGCAATGCTCTCGTGCCACAGGAGCCAGAAGGAATGGCTCGACCAGAGCCAGGGCCACGACAACTACATTCACCTTATGCAGGATATGGCTTCGCAGGTCGGGCGATTGTCGGGGCAGTTCGCATTCGCGGAAGGTTGGAGGAGGCATCAGCACCTGGGGTTCGGCTCGAAGAGCTTTGACCCGCTGGGGCGCGGCCTATCGAAGAAATCATTCGCGCAGGATCAAGCATGAAGCCCTTGGCTTCACCACTATTGACAAAAAATGACCTCGGAGAGTTTCGGGATTTCCGGAGCGAATACGACGTTTGTGCCTTACATAAACAATCGTTCGCTGCCTCAAATCCCGAAACACCGGGGGGTGGCGGCCGGTCCCTAACCGTCAACCGTCAACCGACAACTATTTTCACAGGAGACTGAACGATGCAAGTGAGGCAGCCGGACTATGAACAATTCCTCAAGGTGCTCCGGCGGAGCGGCAGGCCGGACCATCTGCCGTGCTACGAGCACATAGCCAGCCCCGGATTCGTGGCAAGGCGCACGGGGACCGACTTCGACAAGATGACCTACTCTGACCCGGATTACTGGAAGATTTACGTCGACTTCTGGCTGGGGATGGGCTTTGATATGGTGCCTATGGAGATTGGCCTGAGTATGCCTCTGGGCCAGGGCCACGGCAGGCTCTCGGAGGGCAGCGAGGCCATGGTGATGATCCGCGGCCGGCGCGACTACGAGACTTATCCCTGGCCCGATGAGTCTAATCCCATCGACTTCAGCCACTTCGAGACCGTCGCCAAGCTCCTGCCTGATGGAGCAAAGATCGTCGGAGGAGTGGGAGCGGGGCCTTATGAGTGGACATCGTTCCTGCTGGGGACCATTGGCATGTCATACCTCCTGGCGGACGACCCGGAACTGGTGGAAATGGTGTTTGCGCGGGTCGGAGGGCTGCACGTGAGCGCCAACGTGCAGCTTGCCACCATGGATGCCGTATGCGCTTTGCGGCAAGGCGACGACCTGGGGTTCAAGAGTTCCACATTCCTGAGCCCCGAGCTTTTGCGTCGATACGTGTTCCCCACTTACAAGAAGATGGTCGAAATCGCCCACAACAACGGAAAGCCATTCATTCTGCACTCGTGCGGCAATCTGAAGGACGTCTACGACGATCTGATCGACGACTGCAAGATCGACGCCAAGCACTCGTTCGAAGACGCCATTATGCCTGTCTCCGAGTTCAAAAAGGTCTACGGCAGCCGCGTCACCGCGCTGGGCGGGCTGGACGTGGACACCATCTGCCGCTCCGGCGAGAAAGAACTTCGCGCCTACGCCCGCAAGCGCATCGAGGAGTGCTTCGGGGATGGCTACTGGGCGCTGGGAACCGGCAATTCGCTTACGGACTACATGCCGGTCGAAAACTACATGATCGTGCTGGAAGAAGGCAGAGCTTCTAATTGACCAGGCGCGGGTATTATAATAACGCCGAGAAGCACGCGGATTGGGCTAAGAAGTTACAATGTCACCGGCTTTCCGACGATCGTGTTTCTAAACGGCGATTCCAAGGAAGTTAAACGGGTGATCGGCTATGAGGAGCCGAAGAGATTTCCGCAAGATATGCAGGACACGCTTAAGAAGGGTAAGTAAGGTGTTAGGTGTTAGGTGTTGGGGGTTAGGTGATGGATGGGATTTCCCATCCCAACACCCATCACCTAATACCCAGCACCCATTCCCTGTTAGGAACCGGCCGAGCCGCTGCCGAGTAAAATAACATCCTGCGTCTGGGACCTGGGAACAAGGAGCCGCACCGGTTGGCCGTTGCTGGGCTTGTTAGCGATAGCGCGAAGTATCCCGGTAGCGACCATGGTTTGGCCCACAACGGGATTGTTGCCCTGCCAGTCGGTGGGTTTGACCACCGCGATGCCGGAAAAGCCCATCAGACCGTCCTGCAAGCCGCTGCCGTCGTCGATCCAGCAAACGTCGCGCTGCGCCCCGTCGATGGTCAGTTGCCCGAGACCTGTCACCCGTCCCCACGTCCTCACCAGCAGGCCGACATTACTTGGGCCGGTCGATTGCTTACCCAGAGCAGCGTTGTCCGTCAGGGCCGGCTGGCCTCCAAACGCGCCGCCGCCCGTCGATTTATTGGACATAGCCAGGGGCCTAGCCGACTGACCGGAGGTGGAGACTCCGTCAATCACGTTCAGCACCAGTTCCGCGCCATCGGTACTAAGCTTCAGGCTGCCTACAACCGTCACATATGAGACCACCGGAATCGACTGCTGATTTCCACTGCTATTGGCCGGAATCAGGCAGCCTATTCCAGCGGATCGGTTTTGCTCCTGCAGGTATGCCATACCCATCGTGCTCTGCAGGTCGGCGGTGATTACTTCATTGGCCAGGGTCACGAAGGTCTGTCCGGTCGAATCGACACCCATTTTCTTAGCCGCGCTGATGGTGATAGGGATGGTTCCGATGACCACCCGCTGGGTCTCCATGCTGAGCCCACTGCACGACGCCTGCTCGCCTGAAGTATTGCCCACGCCGCTGGCATTACCGAGAGAGAATCCAATCTCATCGCCGGGTTGAGAGTTGGAGTTCAAGCTAACCGAAATCAGCAGCTTGAGATTGCCGCCCGCCGGGATCACCTGCTGAGGCGTAAGCTGTATTACTGTTTGAGAGTGCTGTGCGGGATAGGGGCAGGGGAGGCTGATGGGGTTGGCCGCCGAATTGATTACTCCGCTGCCGGCCGAATCCAGCCACACCTTAACGCTGCTGACATCGGCGCCATTCGTGTTGTCCCAAGGATATATCGTCAATGATTGCAGCGTAACAGCTTCACTGGTAGAAGCCGCGATGTTGACACCGAGAATTGGGACGTCCGTGCTGCCTTGATTTGGATACCAGAACTTATCACAAACATCGCCAAGGTTCGTGAATGTCAGGGTTTCGCTGGAAGGAGTCTCCAGGTTTACGGAGGTGCTGAACCTTATGCTCGGTGCGTACGAAGCGGCCGAAGCGGAGTCCGGGTAAACGTCGTAGGTCATGAACAGCGACATGCTGTCGTTCAGGTTTTGCGCGTAATCGAACGGGAGCGTGCTCCCGGGACCGATCTCTTGAGCGAGATATGTTTGAAGCCAATCGATGGTCATGCCGCCGACCTTGCCCAGGTATCCCATGCTTCTCGTAACATAATCGGCCTCCGGCAGCACGCGGACCCACCGCTCGCCGCCCGTCCGGTTATTTATCACGTTTTGCACGCTGCCGTTCAAGGTTGTCCAATCCGGCCAGAGGTCATCGAGATGGGTGAGCGCCGCACCCTGCGACGTCCAGTAGGCGTCGCAGGCAGTGATCGACCCCGGGGGATATAACCCGAACCCAAAACTACTGGTGTTGCCGGGGGGCGTGTAGACGTTGCTCCAGACGATGCTTACGCCGCTGCCGTCGTCGAAGAACGTCGCGGTGGCGGTGCTGTCCGAGCAGAAGACACTGCCTGCATCCCAACCGGATGAGTCCGCGCCCTGGATGTCCACCCGGAAGCCGTCGGCGGGATTGCCGGAGTTGTTAGAGGCCTGAACCAGAAAGAACTGCTCTTGAATCGGGGGATTCCGCGCAAGCGACGAACTCGCGCACAGCGTTGCAAGCAGCGCCGCCAGAACCAAGCATTTCCTCGTCATACTCTTTCCCCTTTCGCACCTTGCCGTCTTATCGCGGCACGGCAACCTCTACCATATTGTACACTCTGTCGAAGGAAGCAGTCAATCGCAAAAATACCAGATTTGAGGGGCGATTTTTGGGAGGCATCCGATATGTCCATCTGGCACACAGCTATGGATGCCGGATTCGGGTCCTGAATCAAGTTCAGGACGGCGGAAGATGTGTGGCGCCGATTTCCAAGTGGCCGCGCCATGCTTGGCGTTGCCGCCTCAACGGAATAAGCGCATCCCGTTCTACGTCGAACTGGACGAATGCAAGTTTCTGGAGTATTCCACCGCGGAACTCCTTGATCGGCGGAAGTTCGGAGATGGCGTGCAACTGATACTTCACGCAGACGCAGACGAGACTGTCGAGACTCGCCTGGTGCTCCCCGAGAAGCAAGAAGTGAAGAAGTGGGGGGATGCCATGTCCGTATGGGAAAGCCCGAACACTCTTATGTTGGTTGGAGTGCCGGGACAGAATCTCCAGGTCAGTATCGTTGATAACCTGAGGGTCGTGCTCATGGAGCGGGGTCTTGCCGGCCTGGTTTGGGACGTTGCCCACGCAGACGGCACGGTCGTTGCGGCTTCCGACATGGCGCTCTTGGACAGTGCTTGTGCAAACAACAAGACTCGGGTTCGCGTTCAGATTGTTGAGGAGGATGTGTTCCTCCACATTCTCACGCCCTCTCAACCGCTGCTTAAGAGCCCAACCCTTGACCTTTCCGGATCATATGACGAGGAGTTTGGTGTCTACAGCGCGAATGGCCTGGCAAAGCTGCCGGATGTGGATGTTGAGCTGCGAGACTGCCAGTCCTATAATACCAGTGGACAGAATGTGGACTTATGGCATTCTTGATTACCTAACCCGAAAAGCCACCCTAACGCAAGATAAGGGATTTCCGAATCCCGCATCCCACTAAGAAGTTATGTGTAGATCGGAAGGGTCCCATTTATATCGGAGTCCTTGAACCTGAAGCCTAACGCCTGGCGTGGACCGGTAGCTGTTCAGCCGGATTCGGAAATAGTGGCGAGAGAGGTGGGGCGGCGGTTCTCAAAATCGCCACCCGGGAGGAACATTGCGGGCGTGCCGATGCCGGCTCCGAACTTTCCGCTTTCCGCCAGGATCTGCCGGCTCAGTTCTTCTCCGCGGGCTTTCCCGCCATTTTGTCCTCCAGGGCCTTCACCGCATCGAGGACGGGCTGCGGGGGATTGAGAGCCTTGAGCTTGGCCAGTTGTTCGTTTGCCGCGTCATTCTTGCCGTGGTCGGTGTAGAACGACGCCAGCGTCAGCACAACCGCGGGGTCTTGTGGCAGCTTGCCGGGCAAGGGTGACGTAAGCCTTCTCGGCGCTGGCCAGGTCCCCGCCGGCCTCGCAGGTGGACCCGAGCGCATACCATGCCTCCGGCCAATCGGGAGCCATCTTAAGCGCGTCGCCGATTGTCTTTGTGGCGGATTGGTAATCCTTCTGTCGCTTCTGGACCCGAGCCACCAGCAGCAGCGTCGCCGGGCTGTTGGGCGAAAGGGAAACCGCTTTCTGGGCGTAATCAAGGGCTTTGTCGAGGGTCGCATCCGCCGTATAGAAGTTGGCTATGGCGGTCAGAGGACGAGGGTCGCCGGGGAAGTCTTTGACGGCCTTCAAGAGTTCGGCCTCGGCCTCGGACCTTTTGCCGAGCGCGATGAGTATGAGCGCCCGGTTTGTGTCAAGCGTGGGGAGCGCCGGGTCGAGCTTGGCCGCGGCGTCCGAGGCCTTCAGGGCATCGTCGAACTTGCCCGCGCCCATCAGAGCAATGGACAACGCCAGTTGGACCTGCGCGTCGGCAGGCCGGAGCTTTGCCAGGGCCGAGGCCGGATCGAGAGAGAGGTCCGGCCTGCGCGACCCTATGAGCGAGTAAACCCGGCTCTGGAGCTGGAAAACCGTATCGGCGTCAGGGTCGGGGGTGACGGTCGGCGCCGGTGGAGAGTATAGTTCGGCGGTCGAAAGGCCGTGGTCGCTCAGATAACGAGCAATCTCGCCGCATATAGCGACCCTGCCGTAAAGGATGTCCACTTTTCCGCCCGTAATTCGCAATCTGTTGAGGTACATTCCCACGACCGTGGTATCCCGCATCACGACCGCTCCGCTGGGAATCGGAACCGCGGGGGAGACATCGCTTACAAACAGCCACTTGTATTTGTCGATATCGGTAACGAAGCCCTTCCTGGCGGTCCAGTCGTCGAGGACGAGCTTATAGGACTTGTCGCTCTTCTCGCGGACGATGCCGTAGATATCGGTCGGCCAGCGGTTTCCCACCGGATCGTCTCCGGTGAGTTCCCCATGGTCCCGATGGCGACCTTGCTCAAATCGGAAGTCTGACCCAGGGTCACCGCCGGCAGCCCGCTGACAGGCAGCTTTACCAGCGCGATGCCCAGTCCCTTATCGACACATTTAAGCTCGCACTGATAGACCTCGCCGGTGTAGTTGCTGATGAAGATCGGATACCGAATGGTCTGGTCGGTGGCCGGCCCGACTTTTTCGGTGACCGCGTCGGCGGCGGCCAATACCCAGCTTCCATCCCCGATCACGAATGCCGAACTCATCCAACTGGTCACATCGCCAAACGCCCGGACCACCCCAGTGCAGTCCGAAACCTGCGCCGCGAAACCGGCTGATGCGCATATCGATAAAATGATGATGCAAGCGAGAGTTTTCATGAACATTCCTCCAGAAGCAGCGGAGATCTACAATAATAGGTCGCATGTAGACGCAGGAAATGTTCCCACGCAGGGTTGTCAGCAAACGGTCCACCCCTTTGTGCTTCTTCACGGGGCGCGTCATTACCTGCAAGAACTGCGGCTCAAGATGTCGGGTTGGCGGGCGCTTGCAGTACGCTGGCCAGCGAGGTAGAATAGTGGCAGCGGGTGCGAGACCTACGCCGTTCACCCGACAGGTGTGGTGCATGGAAATTGTGACGACGCCGACGGAGATCTGGCTTCGAGAGCATGCTCATAACTCGGTGGCACGCTTTCTCGCCTGTAGTCCGTACATAACGAGTGTCTTGGGCGACATCATCGACGGATTGAATCCACGCGCCTCCGTTACTGTGCTAACCAGGACAGATCCTCCTGTGCATGGCCAAATGCTTACATAGACAAAAGGCGGGGGGACATCCCCGCCTTTTGTCCGGTTTAGTGCTTTGTGCTTTGTTGTGCTTGGCTGTCCTAGAAAGACTTGCCGACTCCCATGCTGATGAATCGCCCCGGCACCCAGGCGGTCCGTTCGCGGTCGGTGGGGGAGTACCAGGTGTATTGCAGTGTCTGATGGTTGTTAAAGATGTTGTATACGCTAAAGGTCAGATTATTGCCGACGGCGCTGCCCTTGGGCAGTGCGACCGTCAGATCGTAGCTGAATACCACAAAGGGATTAGCCCGCTGCTGAATCGATGGGTCAAGGCCGTACACCGAGTCGGCCCGGCCGCTGCCGAAGTCCATGCGCATGTTGTGATCCCACTTGCCGGTCTTGTAATCGGTAACCAGCGGACATGGTTTGGCGCTGGTCCCAGGAAGTGTAGTAATCGTCGGAGAGCAGGCCCAGGTCGAGTCTGTTGGCTTTCACCTTCTGATATGTGTATGAAAGCCATCCCTGCCAGTTGCTCGACATTTTCTTGCGCACGTAGAGTTCCATTCCTCGGGAGTTTCCTTTGCCGAGATTGGTATACTCGGTGATGCCGGCGGAGTCGGTGAACAATTCGCCCAAATTATCGTAGATCGCATAGAACGGGGTTACCCGCACGGCCACGGTGTCGGAGACTTGCTTTTCGTAGGAGATTTCGGCATTGGTGCTGCGTTCGGATGAAGTCGAGCCTAAGCCGGGCTGCGCGGGTTCCGCGTCGTTGGGGTCGAAGTAGATACGCTGCACATCGGATGCCGGAACGAACTTCACATACCGGCCCACGTCCATCTTCCACGCCGTCGTATCGTCGACCGCGTAAGAAAGGCCCATCCTGGGGCTGATCTGCGATTCCGACACGTTCGGTAACGGCGCCCCGGTGTACCCCTCCCCGGAAACGTATGCCAGACCTGTTCTGTCGTAGGTGATCGCCTCGTAACGCAAGCCAGCGTCGGCAGTCCATTTCTTGCCCATCTTGATCTGGTCCTGCGCGTACATGTCGCCTTGGAAGGTGTTCACATCCGCCCTGAAATTATACGTGGGCACCACGGTCCCCTGGTATGTCGCGTACATATAATCGTTGTTGTTGCTCGCGAGGACCGATCCGCCGACTTTGAGCAGATGAGAATCGTTGAGCTGACTGGTGTAACCAAGCTGCAGGCCTTCGCGGTCCGACCACTCGCTGAGGTAATAAGGCAGACCCGTCGAGCCGCCCATCACGTTTTGATCGATGATGGTCTCGAGGAAGTAAGGCCGCACGGTCAGGAACGACTGCGCGTCGAAATTATGGTTCCAGGTGATCCCAGTCACGGCGTATCGCTGCCGCATGTAATCCGTGGAGGGGGTGACGGGCTGGCTATTGTCGCCCACGTCGTGGCTGTCGGTGAGCCAGCCTACCAGGGACCCTTGCAGACCCAGGACAGTCACCGTATCGTTCTTCGAGGGCCAGACCAGTTTGGCGACGTTGTCCGCGAAGGACTGCGATTTGACCACGGGCCCGTCAAGATTCGTTTGCAGCATATTGCTTCCCACGTAGTAGTTGAATCCCGCGGTCGGGCCGGAGCCTACCTCGAACAACCCGCTGCGGTATATGCTGCTTCCCCCCTCCGCGTCCAGGTTGAATCCGGTTGTCTCGCCGCCGGTCTTCAAGACCTCGTTCAAGACGCCCGAAATCGCGTTGCCGTACTCGGTCCCGAATCCACCGGTGTAAGCCTGAAACTTGCTCATGCCCGTGGTGAAAAGGTTAGTGCCGAATAGACCCGTGTTGGGATCGGTGATCGGAATCCCCTCGATGTACCAGCCGATTTGGTCCGGCTGGCCTCCACGGATGTGCATTTGGCCGCTGCCGTCGGGCTCGACCGTCACGCCCGGCAGGGTGCTGAGCACTCCGGGGGCGGTCTTCAGGGACGCCGGGTCTATGCGGGTAAGGGGCTCCTGCTGGGAGTTCACCTGGTTCAGCGTGTTCACGGTGCTTGTGCTGACCATTGGCCTGGGCCTGCTGACCACGACGGCCTCTTCCTGTATGGCCTCCTGTTTCATGTCGAAGTTCGCGGTGGTGGTGGCATCCATGGTGACCTGAACATTCCCGGTCGCCTGCTTGGCGAAACCGACCATTTCCGCCGTGACCTCATATTCACCCGGAGGCACGTTGGTGATTACGTAATAACCCTGGCCGTCAGTAACGGTGCTCAGCTTCGTGCCGGTAACGATCACGTTCGCTCCCGAAATAGGTGTGCCTTTATCGGCGCTCTTGACCACACCGGAGATGATCCCCGTGGTGCCTGCTTCGACCCATACACACTCGCGGACGAGCAGCCCCATAAGGATCAGTCCGACAATTCCCGCGCGCACAAAGTTCTTATCCAAGTGACGGCCTCCCGATTAGGTGACGGGTGACGGGTGATGGCAGGGAAGGCGATCCCCTCCCCAGCACCCATCATCTATCACCCAACACCCCTCTGTAACTTCGATTATCGGAAAATCCCGGCAAATTCTTCATTGTAAAGGCGCGCGGGACTATGGCATAACCCATTGGAAGCTATTCAGGTTGATAGCCGGTTCGAAAAAGGCAAACCCCAGGAAACCGGGGGACGCAAAGCCATTGGGACTAAATTCCGCTTCACGGAACACGTTTGCCAGGCTGCCGAAGCAAACTAACTCAGGCACATCCGAAAACGCTTGATGGGCCGCAGGTGCACGGGTGGCAGAGTAGTTGGCTGCGACAGCCTGGCATTACGTTTCTGGAAGTGGTGGTACACAATGCTGAGCCTGTATAGTCCGGTGGCTAAGAAAAGAACGGACCGTAATCGAGTCGCTAGGAATCTTTTCGGACAAGAGAAGCGCCCGGTATGCTTGACTCGGGGATGGATATTTCAGATCGAGAGGCTGGATAAGGGCGCCGTCGATCTGCCAAATTCGGCTCATTCGTCGAGCACAGGCGCCCGGGTACACTGATATGCTATGTCCGAATGCTCGGCACGAAAAAGTAACCTCGAAGGCTTTCGGGGCTTATCCTAATAAGACGGGTGGACCAATGGACAAGGAAGGCAAGCATCTCCTGGAAGTTTACCACACGATTGTTGAGGCCCTGGTATCCGCAATTTCGGCCAAGGACTCATATTACGAACCGCACCACGTAAAGCGAATCCAACAAATCTGCGAACTTGTCGCGCGCAACATCGGTCTGGACGAAGACAGCGTCCGCGGCATCAGCATAGCCTCCATGCTCAGCGATATCGGCAAGCTCGGCGTTCCCGAATATATCGTCTTGAAGCCCGGCCGGCTCGATCCCGAAGAGTTTGTAAAGATGAGCAACCACGCGGCTATCGGCGCCAGGCTTTTGGAGCACATCGACGATCCCTGGGGCATCTCCGAGATGGTCCGCCATCACCACGAACGATTCGATGGCACGGGCTATCCCGACGGCCTTGCGGGGGAACTTATACCCATAGGCGCGCGGATAATATCGGTGGCTGTAGTCTACGATGCGTTGATCTGCGAGCGATGCTACAGGCCGGGGTGGTCGCATGGGGAAGCCGTGGCGTGTATAACGGGCCTGTCGGGAAGCCACTTCGACCCGGATGTCGTCGCCGCGTTTCTGGCAGTGGAACCCGAAGTAGCCGGTCTCAATGAGCCCGGCGCCGACTGCTCGAGGAGCACCACGGCGAGCGTGATAGCCCAGGCCAACAACGAACTTATAGGACTCTTCGAGCTGACCCAGACGCTTTCAAGCACGCTTGAACTCGACGAAGTGCTTTCGCTTCTCGCGCACCGGGCGAGAAGACTCTGGCAGGCCGATTCCTGCGTCATATTTGTCTTGGCCCCGTCGGAGAAGCCCCATCTGGTTGCAAAGGTGGCGGTCGGTGAAGGGGAAGACGTCTTCAAGAACGCGAGCACGATGCTTGGCGAGCACATAACCGGCCGAGCGGCATCCGAGCAGGTCCCTTATCTGGGCGTGGTAGGCTCAGACGACTTGAAGTTCGAAGTCGACGGCGCCGTTCCCCCGGCATTCAAGGCTTGCATGGTTGCCCCGATTACGACCTTCGGCGAGGTGCTCGGGACAATCAATCTTTACTCCTGTTCGCCCCGCGCGTTCATGGAAGACGACCTGCGCACACTTACGTTCGTGGCGGACCGCGCCGCCATCGCCGTCCAGAATGCGAAAGCCTACGACAACATCCGCGATTCGGCGATGAACGACCCGCTCACGGGTCTGCGGAATTCACGCTTCCTGCGCCCTTACCTCGATCGCGAGTTGAACCGCGCCGCCAGGCGCGGCGAGCCTCTATCGGTGCTGGGCATCGACATCGACAATTTCAAGGCCGTCAACGACTCATTCGGCCACCAGGTCGGGGACATGGTCCTCAAGGAAGCGGCCGGCATTTTGAGCAACCTCGTGAGAGGATACGACCTGGTCGCGCGCCGCCGGCGGCGATGAGTTCATAGTCGTGCTGCCCGGCACGCCGAAGACCGAAGCGATCCGAACGGCGGACAGGATCAGATGGGCAATGGATCGCTACTCGCGGCGCGCTATGAGCGCCCTCCCAAGCGGAATCGGGGCCAGCGTGGGCATCGCGTCATACCCCGACGAAGCCGGGGACTCCGACACCCTTCTGGAAAAGGCCGACCAGATGATTGTACGCCAACAAACGCGCTCGCAAACGCCTGAAGAAGGCAGCGTAGGGAAGGGATCCAGCGATCCGTAAGTGCTCACTGTCCGTGAGTACAACCCACCTATGCGGCGGGAACGATAAATAGAGCGTCCGATTCGGCAGCGCCTTCGAGTTCCCGCTGCACGCATAGCACTGAACCTGGGCAGATGCGGACCATGCCCCCTCTCGCGGGCAGAAGGCGCCACGCGTAGGTGGCTGCCATTCTCACAAAGAGTGATCTCTTACTCGCACTTCCCGGCCTCGCGGTTCTCCCATAGTTTCGATATAATAGCATTGGGGGTCGCAGTTCCCAACCTTCAACCTTGAACCCGATGTGAGCGAGGTGCTGATTTGGCGAAACCATTGGCGGTGATACGAAGAGACATACTGGCCGGCACAGGCCCGAGCATTTACGGGACGAAGCGGATGGAGAAGGTCCGCTCACCCGAGGGCGAGATATTCACATTCCTCGGGGTCTGCGACGGCGTCGTCCATGTGGAACGCGATGACAAGACGAAGGGCGAGCCTTTCCGCGAAGTCGACAGCGAGGAGTTCGCTAAGTGGAAGAAGGCCTAGAAACCCCGTACAAGAAGACACCTGGTTCCTGAGAGGAACCAGGTGTGAGAGAAAAGAGGGTGGGAAGGTTTGCTAATATTATGACGCCGCAAACGCGCCGCCGGTTCCACCCTTTTTCAGATAATCTGCAAAAAATGTGTCGACGCCCGAAAAAAGGTGCATGAGTCGACGGATGCGAGGTCGCTGCGATAAAGCCGAGTGGGTGTTGCGGATTTGAGGAGCGAGCACAGTGGCTCGAGTACGGCACAAGCGTCGTAGTCGCTCCGGAAATCCCGAAACGAACCAGCCTCCCCGCTAAGGGGTCAAAGGCCCCGTCATTCGCCTTCCACAGCCTTGATCCGGCGCGGTTGTCGTCGTCGTAGTCGTAGTATGTATGGTTGCCGTTTTCGTCCATGCTCCACTGGAGAGTGCAGCAAGAATACTGGTTCTGCGTCCCGATGCCGCTGCCGTAGCTGGTCGCAGCCTGGCGGCCGAGGGCGATGTCGTCGCATATACCATCTGCCGGAAATCCGGCGCGTTCAGCAGCGGCGGCCATTGGGTGATGGTTCCGGTGATGTAATAATAGCCCGGCCCTATGTCGGCGTTCTTCCACTTCATCGTATGTCGCAGCCTTGGCTCGGGCTAGTGTTCCCTGTGCGTTGCGGCGCCTCGTTTCGGGATTTCCGGAGCGGACGGTAAATGCGCGTCCTCATCATCACGCCGTGGCCGCTCCTCAAATCCCGAAACGCCGAAACACGAAAACACTCACTCGGGCGGTGTCCCCCCACCCGGTGAGGTCAGCAATGCCGCCAACATGGCCGTCGCCAGCATGACCAGACCAACCTGCGCGGTGTATCCGGGCGAAAGGGCATACCACAGAAGATTTGCGAATGCGGTACCAAAAAGGGACCAGACGAATCTCTCTTCGGGCTGCCGCCAATGCTTGACAACCAGTGCGATGGCCGCCACTAGGCCAACGACGCTTGCCACGATGTTCGCTGCCAAAATGATCCTCCCTCGCGTTCTGCGCGGGGTAATGCTGCGCCCTACACCGTGTCCGCCTCCCGTTGCGGGGCCGGGCACAGCGCGGTGAAGGCGGACACCCCGTCTTCTTCCTCGGGACACGAGATTGGGCGCAGCGATTGCTGACATGCCGACTATCCGTAGCCACCTAGTCTACAAACTACTTGAGTGGGCTGGGGTACTTCGAGGGTACACGGCCTTTCGATATCGCGAAAGTGAGACAGCTAATGCAGGCTCCGCCATATCCCGCGCAGCAATCGTGCTCTTGGCGCATTTGATCATTATAGCACCGGGTAAGAGCGGCGCCTCGCGCGCCGCCAGCGTAGCATCCGGCAAGAATCGCGATGGGCGTGCCGATCGCCGCGCCGCACGGAATTAAGCAAGCCCACCACCACGCAAGGTCTCCATTTGGGTCGGCGTGTGACGTCGGGCTGCTGTATGCGTAGGATTACCGGTCCGCACCGTCCCGAGCGGGATCCTCTTGCGTAAACCTGCCGGCGCTGCAATCATATAGCCGCACCCTAACCTGCAATAACCCGAAGTCGGGTTGTTGATAGTGGGTGTAATACCCCAATCGCCCGACGTATTGATACGGTTGGTCAATGGAGCCGGCGTGCCGCTCGTGCCACAGCACCGCCCCATAGGTATCGTAGTCGTATTTATCAGTTATATCGCCCGCGCTGTCCGTCAGTAAGCGAGTCGAGCCAAGCTGGTCGAAATGATAATATCGCATGCCGTTTGTGCTGTCGCAGCGAGCGATAAGCGAGCCGTTGGGTTCCCGAATGTAGTATACAACGCCAGAACCGCTCGACTCCGCCACCACGGCCGGAATTCCAGCCGTTATGTCGTAGACCTCATCCCAGCCACCGGATGAAGTCGAGAAGCCCACTGGATTTCGAATCCGCGTCCCATGTATTGGTAAGCGTGTGATTCCCGGGGCCCGAGCTGGTGCTATACGTCGCCGTGTTCAGCAAGCCCGCCGGAGTATAGGTGTAGGTTGCCGTGCCTGCTCCGGTGACCGTCACCAGGTTCCCCGCGCTGTCGTATTGGTAGCTATGCAGGCCGGGCCAAGTGGTGAGTTGGTCCGCCGCGTTATACGTCATCGGATTCGGGTCGGCGGGCGGATGAAGCCGATTGCCAACCCAATCGTAGCCATAGTTCCCGCCCGCCGGTTGGCCGGGAACGGGGTTCGGCATCGCCGCGCTTGTCAGCCTGTTATTCGCGTCGTGCGTGTATGTCGATGTTCCGACCCGGTGGGTCATCGTAAGCGGATTGCCGACGTTGTCCAGGGCGTGGCTGAGTTCGGTGTTTCGGGAACTTGTTCCCGAAACGAACTCACTCACTTCAAGGCGTCAAAGGCTGGACATCAAGGCCGACCCTCTCGCCGCACTCGTAAAAGCGCCAACTGGAGAATGACCAATGCTCTGGCAGCGTGACCAGCCCCCTTCGAACAGGATTGGCATGCATGTAATTCACCTTCGCATAGAGCTTCTTCTCGCTGTAGATTGCAAGAGCCCGCACTTGTTCTTTCCACACGGCGAAGCGGGCTCTGCCCTTAGCATGACGCGCCATCGTCTCCAAGACCTTTGTCGCGTTCACGTCCTTTGCGTGCGCTATTATCCTCTGAGCAGACCTTCCGCGCCATAGCCTGTTGAACCGGTGCAGTTGACCGCCGTCAGGCAGGTGCACCAGCAGGTGAACGTGATCCGGCATCAGCACAAACGCCGACACGTACCCACCGCATTCGAGCAGCGCCCTGCCGATCTCATCGCAAACGATATCCCGCACAGTTGCATTGTTGAGCAAGGGCAGCCACTCCACAAACGCTCCCGTTATGTAGTAGTAGCTTGCCCCTATGTCGATGTTCTTCCATTTCACGGTATCACATTAGCCGCACTTGCCGGCTATCCCCGCTCGACGTGGGGCCTGTTCGTTTCGGGAACAAGTTCCCGAAACACCGAACACCGACTGTAGGTATAGCTAGCAGTGCCTGCTCCGGTGACCGACACGAGATTGCCCGCGCTGTCATACTGATAACCGTGCATTCCCGGCCACGACGTTAGCTGATCGGCTGCGTTGTAGACCATCGGATTCGGGTCGGCGGGTGGATGAAGCCGGTTGCCAACCCAATCGTAGCCATAGCTCCCGCCGGCAGGCTGGCCCGGAACGGGGTTTGGAATCGCCGCGCTTGACAGCCTGTTATTTGCGTCGTAATTGTAGGTTGATGTCCCGACCCAGTCGGTCATCGTGAGTGGATTGCCGACGCTATCGAGCGTGTAGGTGATCTGAGCCAAGGTTGTGCTCCCTGTGGAGTCCGTGATCTGTGTCAAGCGATATCGCGGATCATCGTCATACGCGTAGCTGGTAGATACGCCATTAGGACAGAGAAACACCGGACCATTACCGGGCAGGTGATTCCCTCTGCCTCTTGGACCCAGCATATCCGCCCAAGACGGCTGTCCCAACCTGCAAACATGAGATGGGGAGCAGATAAGCGAGCCCGTGAACGGAAAAGCTCGGCTTTCCCCCTCCATCGTGAAGCGCATACGCAGCTACTATGTCGATGGCGATCAGGAGGATTGACAGCAAGACACCTGCAGTTCCAGCACGGAGCGTCGGCTGGGTGGCCGAGGCCCGGCCGACCGCTACGCCCGCGGCAAAGAGCACGCCCAGTCGGACCACGCCCCAGGTAATTGTCAGAGCGAAACCAACGTCGTTCCAGCGCGTACCCAGACGCCAGCAGAGATAGCCGACCAACGACAGGGCAACAACTGTAAGGACGCAGTACGCCACAAGGCTTATCGCTACCACTTTGATCAATGTGCGCATCAGAATTCCTCTCTCGGGCCATCTCGGACCCCGACGTCGATGTCAGTCCCCGTCAGGCCACGACCCTTGTTTTTTCACAAAAAAGTGCTTCCAGTCGTGACACGGGCCTATCTTGTAATAGGTATATAGGGCCGGGAGGCCCAGCCAGTTGTGACACTGGTTAACCCCGAGGCAAGCCCACCGAGCCGTTCCCGAATACAATTGCTTATACTCGATCCATTCCACATATCCGATACTCGGCGGCCCATCTGCTCCTGGAGGAGGTCCATCCCACAGGCCAGGAACATCGGGCAGAAGAAAAAAGGTGACAAAGACAGGACGCCCCACTTTCTCCGAATCTGAACAAGCACTGACGCGCCAACACAGCAGGCCCGACGGATCGACGTTGTAAGCCGGATTGTCGCCGACATATCCGTAGAGGTTGATCCCAGCCCTGTAGCCCATCGGGTCTCTCCGGGCGAACCTTCCGGCCTGCGGGGCGTAGGGCCTTCTCCCAAGCTGCAACAGCCCAAAATCCGGCTCTTGCCAGTGCGTATAGTAGCCAAGCCGCCGACGTACTGGTACGGCTGATCAATGGACCGAGCATCCCTCTCGTCCCACAGCACAGCGCCGTAAGCATCGTAGTCGTATCTATCGGTGACGTTGCCTCCGCTATCGGTGATCAGGCGAGTCGATCCGAGTTGGTCGAAGTGATAGTATCTCATGCCATTTGTCGAGTCGTAGCGGGCTATCAGCGAGTCATTCGGCTCCCTGATGTAGTATGCGATGCTGGACGCCGCCGAGTCTTCCACCACTGCCGGAATGCCCGCCGTTATGTCGTAGACCTCATCCCAGCCACCGGATGAAGTCGAGAAGCCCACTCGGTTGGAGTCCGCATCCCAGCGTTTGTCAGCGTGCGGTTCCCGCCGCCAGCAGACAAGCTATAGGTCGCCTGGTTCCCGCCCCAGCGGCCCGGGCAGCGTAGCCATCGCCCGCCGTGCCTGCTCCTGTCACTTGTAATGAGATTCCCTGCGCTGTCGTATTGATAACCGTGCATCCCCGGCCAGGATGTTAGTTGATCGACCGCGCCGTAGGTTATCGGGTTCGGTCGCGGGCGGGTGAAGCCGGTTACCGACCCAATCGTAGCCATAGCTCCCGCCGGGGAGGCTGGCCGGGAACAGGGTTCGGTTATCGCCGCATTTGTTAGCCTGTTATTCGCGTCGTGCGTATACGACGACGTTCCAATCCCGAGTCCGCCATCGTGAGCGGATTGCCGACGCTATCCACCGTGTAGTTGATCTGGAGCCGCCAAGTTGCGCTCCCGGGAGTCCGTTATCCCGACCAGCCGGTATCGCGGGTCATTGTCGTAGACGTAGCTTGTGGATACGCCGTTGGGATAGGCTATCCCGTCCGGTTGCCCGCCGAATCATAAGTTTATGCGCGATGGTATTGCTGTTATACTTCACGTCCTGAAGCCAGCCGTTGCAAAATAGTCGTGGATAACATCGTAAGTCGCGTTCACCGGGTTGCCCGACGTATCCAGGCCCGAAGCTATCGACACCCTGGTTTTCTGGCCGGCGTTGTTGTAAGCATACCACATCTCGTTCCCCGCCAGCCCCACCGGCGGCGTGTAGCTTACCAGCCGCCCCTGAGAGTCATAGCTGTAATAGCTGTCGCCGGACGCGTCGTGCATGTGGGTCCTCAGGTTGCTCGCGCCGTCGTAAGCATACGTGACGCTAGCCCGGAGGAGTCCGCGACGCCGCTCCCGGTCGAATCGACAACCTTTCCGCCGGACGAATCGAGCGTCACCGCCGGCCAACCGCCGACTGATAGTTGTATTTCACGGCAGTCAGCCTGTTAAGATTGTCGTAGCCGTAGGCGGTGACAGGACCCGAAGTAATATTCCCGTCGAATTCACCGATCCCTGCAATTTCGCCACCAGATTACCCAGGCTATCGTACTGGAAAAACTCATCTCTAATCAGGTCGCCCTCGGCGCCGCTATCCGGATAGACGATTTTCGTGACTCGATTGTTTGCATGGTACGTGTAGGTCGTCCGCCGCCGACGGGGTTTCCCTGACACCAGAGCAGGTGGTGACGGTCTGCCGGTTGCCGAACAAATCATAAGTGTAGGCCACCAGGGGATGAGCTCGAACTGACCGAGGATGCCGGTATACGTGTCTATCACGCGATTGTCGTCGTCGTAGTCGTAGTAGGTCTTGTGGCCGTTTTCGTCCATGCTCCACTGGAGGGTGCAGCAGGATTCTGGTTTTGCGTGCCGATGCCGTTGTTATAACTGGTAGAAACCTGGCGGCCGAGGGCGTCATAGGTGTAACTGATGGTCCGGCCTTTGCATCCGTGGCGCTCAGGACGCGGTCCAGGGCGTCGTAGGCGGTGGTGTTGGTCTTGGCGCCGCCGTCAGTATAATGGTAGGTGGTCTGAGTCGGCGAGTTGTGGTATCCGGCGCTGTCCACGTAGACGTAGCCGGTGCTGTCGACGT
Organism: uncultured bacterium; assembly: GCA_963823885.1. Classification (GTDB taxonomy): domain Bacteria; phylum Armatimonadota; class UBA5829; order UBA5829; family UBA5829; genus CAWGNL01. The sequence continues at coordinate 1,463 of CAWGNL010000027.1, read as the reverse complement.
AAGCGACCTGATTGCCGCCTATCCAACCGACGCCCGGGACGGTCTCGGTCTTCACCTGGCCGGGCAGACCGCCCGCCGAGTCGGTCGGGGTGTAGTAAGTGTAATCCTTGATCGGCGCTATCAGGTAGTTCGCGCCAGAGTCGACCCACTGCGGCTCCGAGTCCAGCCCCGGGCCGGCGGTTTGAACGGCGAGGACGTTGGCCATATTATTGGGATCCCGAATGTAGTGGGTCCAGGATTCGCGTGTCTGTTCATGGCTTTCAAGCCAGACAGTCAAACCGGCCGAGTTCGTGTAGTAGGCGCTGCTGTCCATCGAGAGGGGGTTGCCGGATGAGTCCACCGCTTCCACGCCCAGCACCGCGCCCGTGTTTCCATCGTAGGTGTAATTCGTCTGCTGAAAAAAATTTGCGCCGCTGTCCCTGACGGTGACGGCGTACGGCTCCCCGCCCTCCGGCCCCGAAAAATAGGCGATGTCGTAAGTCGTGTGCGTTCCGGTTGGGCCGGTGACGGTGTTGACGTATTGCTTCATGCCGGTGTAGGAATCGACGTGGAATGTATAGGTCGTGGCCTCGTCCGCCGGGTCGACGATTAGGTAAGTGAGGTTTTTCTTCCTGGTTACGGTGGTCGAGCCGTCGATCCCGTAATAATCGACGGTGCGAGTGTATCGCGTTTGAAGCAGGCCAGCGGACTGTTCGACCGTCTGCACGGACTGGTTGCCGGAAGAGTCGGTGGAGTAAGTGTAGGCGGCCTCTTTATTCCCTTTTGCGACGCTGGCGAGCCTGCTGGCCGCTATATGTGTAGGCCGTGGAAGAGGCGAGGACCGTGTTGGCGTTGTTGACCAGTATCCACTTCCTGGACCGGTGGTGGCTGTGTAGGCCAGGTCGGTATACGTCCCTGTCGGGTGCGCCAATAGCGGCGATAAGCTGGCTGCCCGATGCATGGGCGTAAGTCCACGGGTGGTCGACGGGGTAGTTGGGTGACGATCAGTGTCCTGAGTGTCGCCGTGAGTCACGGTTGTCATGTTGCCCGAACGCGTCGATAATTCTCATGCTGTCGGGGCCGGAGATAAATCCGCTGGCCGAATCCGGCGTGCTGAATCCGTAGATCGTCTTGCCGCCGTCAAGATAATCCACTTCCACCGTCCCGCTCGGGTTGCCGGTGGAGTCCGTCGAATATGACAGGGAGCCGCTCTCCGACCCTATCTGGAACCCGAGGGGCTGCGGTGGTGACCAAGAGGGGCTATCGGACATGTTCGTCCCGTAGCAGTTGCCGCACTTGTCCCACACCTGAAACCAGACAGACGAGCAACTGTTGACGACTTGCAGCGACTCCCCGTGGCATGAAGTCAAAGCGCCGTTGACCCAGGCGGGTACCGGGCCGCTCGGGCCGGGCGGCACGCTGGGCGTCACCCGCGGCGTATCCAGACCCGGCTGCGGAAAGCCGTCTCCGCCGCCGCCGCAAGA
>CAWGNL010000026.1:0-59779 GCA_963823885.1 uncultured bacterium | reverse complement strand
TGTGCGCCTCGGCGTTTGGAGCTTCGGAAATGCTGTCCACATCCAAAGATGGATCATTCCAGGCAATCGCCCAGGGACCTCGCGCGATAAAGCTCTACTGGCGCCACGAGGGCCGCCAGGCGCAAGTGTTTGAAAACTGCCATGCATTGGGACGATGAGCCCTGGCCCGGCGGCTTTTGCCTCGCTTGCCCTTTCGGACCTTTGCCCTAACACAGCCTACACGTTCTCCATTGGCGAGGGCGGCCCGGCAGTGCGGGAGACGACCTGGGGCGCGAACTGCCAAAAAGCGCGCAGTTCGATGTGCTTGTGATCGGTGGATCGGCGTCGGGAGTCGCCGCCGCGGTCTCCGCCGCGAGGCTGGGGCTTAAGGTCGCGCTGGTCGAGGAAACCAATCGCCTCGGAGGAATGTGCGCGATGGGGCTTGCCAGCACCGACATCCGCAATCCATCGCGGTCCAACGGGTTCTTCGAGGATTTCAGAATGCGAGTCGATGCTTTCTACGGCGGCGGCGGTGGACTCAGATACGAATCCCGGGTTGCCAACGCGATCATGAAGAGCATCACGTTCGATCAGCCCGGCATCAGCGTCTTTATGAAATGCAGTTTCGTCAAGCCGATACGCATCCTTAACAAGGTGCAGGGGGCTGTGTTACGCGACTGCGTCACCCACCGGACCGGCCGTGTATGCGCCAAAGTTACAATCGACGCCACGGACGAGGGAGACTTCGCCGCGGCGTGCGGCTGCGAATTCCGCGCCGGGAGGGAGCCGCGCACCCCCGAAGAGCCTCACGCCGGAGTGATCTACTTTGACGACAAGACGCAGGAAATCCTGCCCGGCAGCACCGGCGCGGGAGACAAAAGGCAGCAGTCCTACGCATATCTGATGATCTGGAAAGATTACGGGGCTAAAGGCGCGGCTCCCGCGATCAAAAAGCCCCGGCTCTACAGGCCGCAAGTCTACTGCAACTCTTCGGGTGGGCCAGACCTGGAACGCAACTTCCGGCAAGCTGCCGAACGATAAGTTCGAGATACCAGCATCCGTTCGGGATTGACTGGCCCGGCATCAACTACGATTACCCTACCGCAAAACCCGAGCGCAGGCGCGAGATTCAGGAAATGTGCAGAGACAGGGCGCTGGGCTACCTCTACTACGTCCAAAATGAACTGGGCCTCAAGAACCTCGGGCTGGCGGATACGAGTTTCTCGACAGCGGCAACTTCCCCCCCGCCCTCTACGTTCGCGAGGCGCGGCGAATAATCGGTGAGCACATTTTGAAGGAAAACGAAGTCACGTGTGCGCGCGATTATTTCCTGAGGCACTCGGTTGGGATCGGCGATTACCCGATGGACAGCCACGCCGCGGAGGACCTCAAGGACCCCACCCGCAAGGACAAGGGCGAGGGCGAGTGCTGGTTGGCGAAGTTCACTCCCTGGTATCAGATTCCGTACGGCGTGATGGCGCCGAAGACTATCGACGGTCTGATGGTGACCACGGCGGTCTCGGCGACGCACATCGGCTACGGAACGCTGCGACTGGAACCGGTGAGGATGTCTATGGGTCAGGCGGCAGGCGCGGCGGCGTACTATTCGATTTCATATTGCGTCGAGCCGCGTTACGTTGCCGGCATGGATTCAGGACAGGGTTCTGGACCAGCACGCGTACATCACCTGGTATTCGGACGTGACTCGGGAGACCCGGCACTTCAAGGCGATCCAGTTCGTCGGCGCTCGCGGAGTGCTGCCGGGTGAGGCGTTCCGGCCCGATGAGGCGCTCACGGTCGAGGACACCGCCGCCGCGCTCGATGTGCTGATACGTTTGGAAGGGCCCGTAGGGGCAGGCCACCGTGCCTGCCCTGCGCCGGCGGAGCCTATCACGCGTGGAGAGTTCGCGAAATGGCTGGTGGAGTCGAAGCGGGCGGTCTCGGCGGACTGGCAATACGTCGAGCCCGCGCGGCCCTCGTATAAGGACGTTGGCGGGGACTCGCCGTATTATGTCGCGGTGGAAACGCTGCGGGCGCACCGGATAGAGGCGTGGCTCTTCGCCGGCGGCACGCCGGACGAGTTCAAACCCGACGACCCAATCACCCGCGCCGACGCCGCCGAGGCGATCTACCTGGCCCACAGGGAAGCAGCTTTGAACGGGCTCGACGCCTCGCCTTATTCTCGCAGCCTGGTCCAGTAAAGCACCCAGCATCCAGCGAGAAGCAGCGGAACCCTGAACACCAAGCTAAATGTGAGCGTGACTATACCAAGTTCGGTGTTTCGGGAACTTGTCGGTGTTTCGGGAACTTGTTCCCGAAACGAACTCACTCAGTTCAAGGCGTCAAAGGCTGGACATCAAGGCCGACCCTCTCGCCGCACTCGTAAAAGCGCCAACTGGAGAATGACCACTGCTCTGGCAGCGTCACCAGCCCCCTTCGAAACAGGATTGGCATGAATGTAATTCACCTTCGCATAGAGCTTCTTCTCGCTGTAGATTGCAAGAGCCCGCACTTGTTCTTTCCACACGGCGAAGCGGGCTCTGCCGTTAGCATGACGCGCCATCGTCTCCAAGACCTTTGTCGCGTTCACGTCCTTTGCGTGCGCTATTATCCTCTGAGCAGACCTTCCGCGCCATAGCCTGTTGAACCGGTGCAGTTGACCGCCGTCAGGCAGGTACACCAGCAGGTGAACGTGATCCGGCATCAGCACAAACGCCGACACGTACCCACCGCATTCGAGCAGCGCCCTGCCGATCTCATCGCAAACGATATCCCGCACAGTTGCATTGTTGAGCAAGGGCAGCCACTCCACAAACGTTCCCGTTATGTAGTAGTAGCTTGCCCCTATGTCGATGTTCTTCCATTTCACGGTCGGTGTTTCGGGAACTTGTTCCCGAAACGAACTCACTCACTTCAAGGCGTCAAAGGCTGGACATCAAGGCCGACCCTCTCGCCGCACTCGTAAAAGCGCCAACTGGAGAATGACCACTGCTCTGGCAGCGTGACCAGCCCCCTTCGAACAGGATTGGCATGAATGTAATTCACCTTCGCATAGAGCTTCTTCTCGCTGTAGATTGCAAGAGCCCGCACTTGTTCTTTCCACACGGCGAAGCGGGCTTTGCCGTTAGCATGACGCGCCATCGTCTCCAAGACCTTTGTCCCGTTCACGTCCTTTGCGTGCGCTATTATCCTCTGAGCAGACCTCCCGCGCCATAGCCTGTTGAACCGGTGCAGTTGACCGCCGTCAGGCAGGTCACCAGCAGGTGAACGTGATCCGGCATCAGCACAAGCGCCGACACGTACCCACCGCATTCGAGCAGCGCCCTGCCGATCTCATCGCAAACGATATCCCGCACAGTTGCATTGTTGAGCAAGGGCAGCCACTCCACAAACGTTCCCGTTATGCAGTAGTAGCTTGCCCCTATGTCGATGTTCTTCCATTTCACGGTATCACATTAGCCGCACTTGCCGGCTATCCCCGCTCGACGTGGGGCCTGTTCGTTTCGGGAACAAGTTCCCGAAACACCGAAACACCGAAATTGATTTGCAGTGCTGTCATGTTCGCGCCCGAGTCGGTGATCCCGATCAGCCGATATCGTGGGTCATTGTCGTAGGCGTAGCTGGTGGACGCGCCGTTGGGATAGGCTATCCCGGTTCTGTTGCCCGCCGAATCGTAATAGTCTCGCATGTCGCAGCCTTGGCTCGGCCTGGTGTTCCCTGTGTGTTACGTCGCTTCGTTTCGGGATTTCCGGAGCGGACGGTCGATGGGCGTCCTCATCATCACGCCGTGGCCGCTCCTCAAATCCCGAAACACCGACGCTATCCACTGTATAGCTGATCTGCACGGTGCCCATGCTTCCCCCGGAGTCGGTTATGCCGAGCAGGCGATATCGCGGGTCATTGTCGTGGGCGTAACCGGTGGACGTGCGGTTGCGTAGACTACGACTGCCCGGCTATCCCCGCCCGGTGTGGCGCTTGTTTGTTTCGGGAACAAGTTCCCGAAACACCGAACACCGAAAGCCCGCTCCCATTTCCCATACTCTTATTATCGCATGGGAGGTTTCACGCTCAAAAAGGGCTTATTTTTCCTAAGAAAGAACTAATCGCACATACGCGCGTCCGAGGGGTCCACGTGATGCAGCCGATACCTATGGCCGTCGTCCCGCATGACCCTCAGCGCGTACTGGTGCAGACGAAAGCGGGGGTCGGATTCAAGGCCGAGTTGGCCAACCGGCCAGCACTCAACCACGTCCGCAGGGCAGCCCGCTGTGTCCGTGCGCCACCTGAGGAATACGTGGGGACGTCCCTCGTCGAGCCGGTAAAGGATAAGACTCCGGGCGCTCCGAAAACGCACCAACGCAGCCTCCGTTTTCTGCCCGTCCACAAACGTAAACACTTCGACGGACGATCCGCCGGTAAGGTGACCCACGTGAACGCTCCCGCCTGTTCCCGTGCCGATTCGATGCGAGTAGACTTGGCGCTTCCCCAATCGTGAACGCTGCCAGATGGTCAGGTAGACGGTAGTCTCCGGGCTGTCCTGTGCCGTGGCCTTCATGATTAGCCCTACCGAGGCCGTTGACCCGTCATTGAGAAGGTCAAGAGGCTGGTCGTCCAGGTGGCGGTTGGGCGGGTGCAGATGGCCCTTGTACGACCCGCTCCCATTTGGTGCGCTTGCCAGCGGACGATAGGAGCAGTGCGTCGCCACCAGAGCGGCGGTGACGAGAATTAGCATCATACGGCGTGTCCTACCCACTAAAGGCCTCCGTAATTCCGACAACACCAGTCGGTGTTTCGGGAACTTGTTCCCGAAACGAACTCACTCACTTCAAGGCGTCAAAGGCTGGACATCAAGGCCGACCCTCTCGCCGCACTCGTAAAAGCGCCAACTGGAGAATGACCACTGCTCTGGCAGCGTGACCAGCCCCCTTCGAACAGGATTGGCATGAACGTAATTCACCTTCGCATAGAGCTTCTTCTCGCTGTAGATTGCAAGAGCCCGCACCTGTTCTTTCCACACGGCGAAGCGGGCTCTGCCGTTAGCATGACGCGCCATCATCTCCAAGACCTTTGTCGCGTTCACGTCCTTTGCGTGCGCTATTATCCTCTGAGCAGACCTTCCGCGCCATAGCCTGTTGAACCGGTGCAGTTGACCGCCGTCAGGCAGGTACACCAGCAGGTGAACGTGATCCGGCATCAGCACAAACGCCGACACGTACCCACCGCATTCGAGCAGCGCCCTGCCGATCTCATCGCAAACGATATCCCGCACAGTTGCATTGTTGAGCAAGGGCAGCCACTCCACAAACGTTCCCGTTATGCAGTAGTAGCTTGCCCCTATGTCGATGTTCTTCCATTTCACGGTATCACATTAGCCGCACTTGCCGGCTATCCCCGCTCGACGTGGGGCCTGTTCGTTTCGGGAACAAGTTCCCGAAACACCGACACCCTGGTTTTCTGGCCGGCGTTGTTGTAAGCATACCACATTTCCCTGCCGGCCGCCAGACCCAGCGGCGGCGTGTAGCTTACCAGCCGCCCCTGCGCGTCGTAGCTGTAATAGCTGTCGCCGGACGCATCGTGCATGTGGGTCCTCAGGTTGCTGCCGCCGTCGTAAGCATACGTGACGCTAGCCCCGGAGGAGTCCGCGAGGCCGGCGCCGGTCGAATCGACAACCCTTCCGCCGGACGAGTCGAGCGTCACCGCCGGCCACGCCGGTGATTGGTAGTTGTATTTCACCGCCGCCAGCCTGTTCAGCGTGTCGTAGCCCTAAGCAGTGACAGCGCCCCACATGATATTCCCCGCCGTGCGCATGGATCCTGTCCGTTTCGGGAACAAGTTCCCGAAACACCGAACACCGAAACCTGCGTCAAGTTACCCTGCTTGTCGTATTGATACCCGTGCATTCCTGGCCAGGCTGTTAGCTGATCGGCGACGTTGTAGTTCATCGGGTTCGGGTCCGCGGGCGGATGAAGCCGATTGCCAACCCAATCGTAGCCATAGCTCCCGCCGGCTGGCTGGCCGGGAACCGGGTTCGGCGGGACGGCGCTGGTCAGCCGGTTGTTCGCGTCGTAGCCATAGGACCAGGGAAGTGTCGAACTGCCCGTCGAGTCGGTCATCGAAAGCGGATTGCCGACGCTGTCTACGGTATAGCTGATTTGGAATGCCGCCATGTTCGCGCCCGAGTCGGTTATCCCGATCAGGCGATATCGCGGGTCATTGTCGTGGGCGTAACCGGTGGACGTGCGGTTGCGTAGACTACGACTGCCCGGCTATCCCCGCCCGATGTGGCGCTTGTTTGTTTCGGGAACAAGTTCCCGAAACACCGAAACCCAAAGTCGGGCTCTTGCCAATGCGTGTAGTAACCAAGCTCGCCGACGAACCGGTATGGCTGATCAATGGAATTCGCATCCCGTTCGTGCCACAGCACGGCGCCATAAGCATCATAGTCGTACTTGTCCGTAACGTTGCCGGCGCTGTCCGTGATCAGGCGCGTCGAGCCAAGTTCGTCGAAGTGATAGTACCGCATGCCGTTCGTCGAGTCATAGCGGGCTATCAGCGAGCCATTAGGCTCTCTGATGTAGTATGCGATGCTGGACGCCGCTGAGTCCTCCACCACAGCCGGAATTCCCGCCGTTATATCATAAACTCTCGTACCAGTCGCCGGACGGAGCCGAGAATGCTACCCGATTCGAGTCAGCATCCCAGGTATTGGTCAGCGTGTGGCTGCCGGAGGCACTGCTGATGCTGTACGTCGCCTGGTTCAGCAATCCCGCTGGCGTGTACGTGTAGCTGGCTGTGCCGGCTCCCGTCACCGTCACAAGGTTCCCCGCGCTGTCGTATTGATAACCGTGCATTCCCGGCCAGGCTGTTAGCTGATCGGCGGCGTTGTAAGCCATCGGATTCGGGTCGGCTGGCGGATGAAGCCGGTTTCCAACCCAATCGTAGCCATAGCTCCCGCCTGCCGGCTGGCCGGGAACCGGGTTCGGTGCGGTCGCGCTGGTCAGACGATTGTTCGCATCATAGCCGTATGACCAGGGAAGTGTCGAACTGCCCGTCGAGTCGGTCATCGAAAGCGGATTGCCGACGCTGTCCACGGTATAGTTGATCTGGAATGCCGCCATGTTCGCGCCCGAATCGGTTATGCCGGTCAGACGATATCGCGGGTCATTGTCGTAGACGTAGCTTGTGGATACGCCATTGGGATAAGCTATCCCGGTTCTGTTGCCCGCCGAATCGTAACTGTACTGCGCGATGGTATTGCTGTTATACTTCACGTCCTGAAGCCACCCGTTGGCGTAGTAGTCGTGGATAACATCGTAAGTCGCGTTCACCGGGTTGCCCGACGTATCCAGGCCCGAAGCTATCGACACCCTGGTTTTCTGGCCGGCGTTGTTGTAAGCATACCACATCTCGTTGCCGGCCGCCAGCCCCACCGGCGGCGTGTAGCTTACCAGCCGCCCCTGAGAGTCATAGCTGTAATAGCTGTCGCCGGACGCGTCGTGCATGTGGGTCCTCAGGTTGCTCGCGCCGTCGTAAGCATACGTGACGTTAGCGCCGGAGGAGTCCGCGACGCCGCTCCCGGTCGAATCGACAACCCTTCCGCCGGACGAGTCGATCGTCGCCGCCGGCCAGACCGCCGACTGATAGTTGTATTTCACGGCAGTCAGCCTGTTCAGCGTGTCGTAGCCGTAGGCGGTGGCGGCGCCCGAGGCGATATTCCCCGTCGAATCCACCGATCCCTGCAATTTCGCCACCAGATTACCCAGGCTATCATACTGGAAAAACTCATCTCTAATCAGGTCGCCCTCGGCGGCGCTATCCGGATAGACGATTTTCGTGACTCGATTGTTCGCGTCGTAGGTGTAGGCCGTCTGCCTTCCGACGGGGTTTCCCGTTGAATCCAGCACGTAGGTCGTCACGCCCTGCCGATTGCCGAACGGGTCGTAAGAGTAGGTGACCAGACGGTTAGAGCTCGTTCTGACCGCCCTGGACGTCGGTCCAGGTTCCGATCACGCGGTTGTCGTCGTCATAGTCGTAGTAGGTGTGATTGCCGTTTTCGTCCATGCTCCACTCGAGAGTGCAGCAGGAATACTGGTTCTGCGTCCCCATTCCATTGCCGTAGCTGGTCGCAACCTGGCGGCCGAGGGCGTCGTAGGTGTAGCTGATAGTCCTGCCGTTTGCATCCGTGGCGCTCAAGACCCGGTCCAGGGCGTCGTAGGCGGTGGTGTTGGTCTTGGCGCCGCCGTCAGTATAATGGTAGGTGGTCTGAGTCGGCGAGTTGTGGTATCCGGCGCTGTCCACGTAGACGTAGCCGGTGCTGTCGACGTAAGCGACCTGATTGCCGCCTATCCAACCGACGCCCGGGACGGTCTCGGTCTTCACCTGGCCGGGCAGACCGCCCGCCGAGTCGGTCGGGGTGTAGTAAGTGTACTCCTTGATCGGCGCTATCAGGTAGTTCGCGCCAGAGTCGACCCACTGCGGCTCGGTGCTCAGCCCCGGGCCGGCGGTCTGCACAGCCAGGACATCGGCCATATTGCTGGGGTCTCGAATGTAGTGGGTCCAGGATTCGCGTGTATCTTCATGGCTTTCAAGCCAGACAGTCGAGCCGGCCGAGTTCGTGTAGTAGGCGCTGCTGTCCATCGAGAGGGGGTTGCCGGATGAGTCCACCCCTTCCACGCCCAGCACCGCGCCCGTGTTTCCATCGTAGGTGTAATTCGTCTGCTGAAGAAAATTTGCGCCGCTGTCCCTGACGGTGACGGCGTACGGCTCCCCGCCCTCCGGCCCCGAAAAATAGGCGATGTCGTAAGTCGTGTGCGTTCCGGTTGGGCCGGTGACGGTGTTGACGTATTGCTTCATGCCGGTGTAGGAATCGACGTGGAATGTATAGGTCGTGGCCTCGTCCGCCGGGTCGTCGATTAGGTCAGTGAGGTTTTTCTTCCTGGTTACGGTGGTCGAGCCGTCGATCCCGTAATAATAGACGGTGCGAGTGTATCGCGTTTGAAGCAGGCCAGCGGACTGTTCGACCGTCTGCACGGACTGGTTGCCGGAAGAGTCGGTGGAGTAAGTGTAGGCGGCCTCTTTATTCCCTTTTGCGACGCTGGCGAGCTGCTGGCCGCTATATGTGTAGGCCGTGGAAGAGGCGAGGACCGTGTTGGCGTCGTACGCATCCACTTCCTGCAACTGGCCGGCGGCTGTGTAGGCCAGGTCGGTATACGTCCCGTCGGGTGCGCCAATGGCGTTGATGAGCCGGCTGCCCGACGCGTGGCCGTAAGTCCACGGCTGGTTGACGGGGGTAGTCGGGGTGACGATCGTGTCCTGAGTGTCGCCGTGAGTCACGGTTGTGATGTTGCCCGACGCGTCGATAATTCTCATGCTGTCGGGGCCGGAGATAAATCCGCTGGCCGAATCCGGCGTGCTGAATCCGTAGATCGTCTTGCCGCCGTCAAGATAATCCACTTCCACCGTCCCGCTCGGGTTGCCGGCGGAGTCCGTCGAATATGACAGGGAGCCGCTCTCCGACCCTATCTGGAACCCGAGGGGCTGCGGTGGTGACCAAGAGGGGCTATCGGACATGTTTGTCCCGTAGCAGTTGCCGCACTTGTCCCACACCTGAAACCAGACAGACGAGCAACTGTTGACGACCTGCAGCGACTCCCCGTGGCATGAAGTCAAAGCGCCGTTGACCCAGGCGGGTACCGGGCCGCTCGGGCCGGGCGGCACGCTGGGCGTCACCCGCGGCGTATCCAGACCCGGCTGCGGAAAGCCGTCTCCGCCGCCGCCGCAAGAGCCGCAGCCGCTGCCTCCCGCCCCGGACCGCAGGCCGCAGTTGCCGTCGGGCGGGCAGGTCGGGGCGGGGGGCTTCACATCGATGGTGAATTCGGCGTCTTTCTCGTAGGTCACGGTGGTCGGATTGGCTGCGGAGTCATAAGTCACCGCAGTCAGCGTAACCTGCGCTGTCATCGCGTAGGCGCCCGGGGTGCTGGTCCCGGCGGACCCAACCCACACGGTGGAATATGGAGAATCATAACCATAATAGTCGTAGAATCCTGTAGAGTCTACCTCATTCCCATAGGATCCCGCGGGTTCCACCGCAAGGCCGCCCTCCCAAGAGACACCGACGCAGTCGGGGTCGGTGCCGATGCCGTGAGCGAAGGGGAACGCCCACTCCTCGCACCCTCCCCACGCGCTAATGTAGACGGCGAGCGACGCCGCGCCGCCTACGGTGACACATTGGTAGAAGCCCGGCCCGACGTCCAGGCATGCCCCGGAGGCGCCAGTGGAGCAGTCGGGCAGGGTGCAATCCGCGGCGCATCTCGCCGCACAGCAGCCCAGCAGCGCGCATGTTACCAGACCTCCGATCGCTCCCCGTAGCCGAAGCGTCTCCGCCACGCCCCGGAGGCTGAGCCGGGCCTTAATAAGGCAGCCCACCATTTTCGTAGTCATCCCTTTTTTCCTTTCCATCGCTCGCAGCCGCCTACCGCGGATGCGCGAAAATCTGAACGTTGATATCCGAAGCGCTGCCCAACCAGCCGGAGCCTGCAGGCCGTCGTCCCGGCGGCGGGGTTGGCTGGGTTGAACTGAAACATGCCGCTTGACCCCTGGGTCAGGCGCGTGGCGTGCAGGAAGGACAGTCTATCCACCAGTGGAACGGCATAGACGCCGAACGAGTAGGTCGTGCCGCCCGAGACCTGCCAGTTGAGGCCACGAAAATCGACCTGCCAGAGCTGGTCGAACTGATTGGCCTCCTGGTAACCCGCGCTGTTCACATAGTTGACCCGAAGGAACGATATATGCGGGTTGTGCGTCCCGCTGGTCCCGGCGGTAAACGTGCCAGAGGCTTTATGGCTCAATCCGGCTGACGTGCCGGTGTAGAGCGTAATCGACTGGAAGTAGTCTCCCAGGTCGTAGGCGGGAGAAGCGGGAATCGACGGAACGATCCAGAGTCGCAGCGTGTCGATTACATAGCTGCCGGAGCCGGAGGGCGTAAAAATATCACCGCAGCCCGATGAGTCTGTGCACGCCCACCTGATGTTGCAGCGGTTGACGCCGTTCAGGTTAGCGGTCGGCAGGCTGATATCGTCCAGGCTGCTGTCCGGGGACGCGACCATGGTGGTCACATCATTAGAGTCGCGCAAGCGCAGTGTGCGGACGAGGTATCCCCCCACATCTTCCGAGCCGGAAATCCCCGTCACGGTCACATAGTCGCCCTGGGTTGGAGGGGTTATGGCCGCTTTGCCGCAGGTGTCCCAGTCCCATGCCACCCGGAGGCCGATCAGGCCCGAGCCATCGTTTAGCGACCGGCCGTCATCCACATAGAAGCATCCTGACGCGGAGTCGACTCCGGTGACAACGCCCCACGCCTTGACCAAAACCCCCAGGTTGTTGAGCCCGCTCCCCGGGCCGGGCGTCAACACGTTGAACGCCGCGCCTCCAACCGCCGCGTTGCCCATCCCGAGTGCTCCCGGAGGGCCGTTACCCGCCGTCGATGAAACCTCGCTCGCCAGGATTTCGCGCTCGCCGTCGGAGTCAGTCGAGACGGTCCCGCTCACGGTCACGATATCTCCGCGATCCAGAGCGGTTCCCCCACTGTACCTCACCAAAATTCCGCTGCCTCGGCCCTGTTCTTCCATATAGAACGCGGCCGGGAAGTCCGCGCCGCCAGAGCCGCTGTATGTGGTGACGACCATTTTATCCGCAAGCGCCGTTCCAAGCTGCGTGCCGTCGGCAAACGTCTTGGACCATGGAATACCGGCCTGATGGACGATGTTCAAGACCCCGCCGGGCTGGGTATCATCGAAGCCAGGCCCCTCATCGACGCAGATTGTTGGCGTGCCGGCGTTGAATTGAATCTGGCCTCCTGCCTGGTTCACGCGGTCCCCCGACTGGACGCTCGCGGCCGCGGCTGCATAAATTCTGATTTGGCCAGTTGAGTCCGACGCGTCGAGGTAGTTGAAGCCGTCGGAATCCACTCCCGAATCCGCTATGGCGACACACTGGATCTGTACCAGGGCATCTTCGGCAAGCGGGGGATCTGCGTTAAGGATGGCCCCTATGGTTGGGTAGTAGGTCATGTCTGCCGGCGCGGGGGACGGATTCGGCTCGGGCGAGGAATCGTCCATCGCCCTTACCGGGTTGAACGACTCGGCTTGTGTCGATCCGCCCGTCAGGCATACTTTTTCGCCCCACCATGCACTCGGTGTGAACAAACCTTTAACAATATCCGGCCGGTCGATGATCGTCCCGTCGGGTAGCGCATAAGCATACAGTTGGCAGTTCACGAGGGCCTGGTACCCCGTGGGTCCTGGCAATGTAGTCACGTCTGCTTCGCAATCCACGACCATTTCGTAATGCAATGACGACGGAACAGAGTCTAGCATCGCAATTATGGTCGCGTCGGAAAAAGGCTCCTTAAGCACGATATACCGGCCATTCTTACTGATCCTCGCGACTGACTCGCAATCCAGAATAGCGTGTCCTGACTGTGACATTAATAACTGTTCTATGGTCCCTGGCCGAATCATCCAGTCCGGCAAACCGGACACCGCACTCCACGCGCAAGAGGACAAGCATAGTCCCGCGACCAGGACCACAAGTGACCCAACCACTCTCCAATAGCGCATTAGCCCAACCTCCCACCTCATCGTTAAACGTCGTTGGCGAAAGTGTACCCACTTCTTCTCCTTTTCAAACAAAAATTCAGCCAAAAAAATAGGGTGCCTGAATGGGACGAAACCCTTTCTCGATACCCCGACCGCATGGCGTTTCGGGAAAAGGGTTTCCCGAAACAACTGAAGTATGTCACCGCCCGGTAGCGGGAACCGCCGCATAGCCGGCCGATATATATTCGGAAGGTGAGATTCATCCGACAGGTTAAGATTCCTCACATTCGTTCGGAATGACAGCCATGCGCACCGCAGTTTTTTCTTGCAGGGGTCCCTTCTGACTTTCGACTTCCCGACCTTCGACTTTCGACTTCCCTTGTAACACACGCTTAATCGTCATGAAACAGAATTGAAACCTTAGATGTAGCATACTGTACCTGATCTAGCAGCGGCGCCGCGTGAGTAGCCGAAAGGGGTGCTGGACATGGAGACGGTACATTGCCGGTGTATCGGGAATCTTGTTCCCGATACGCACTTAGTTTCGGGAACAAGATTCCCGAAACACCCGGTAATTGAAACCTTAGCTGTAGCATACTGTACCTGATCTAGCAGCGGCGCCGCGTGAGTAGCCGAAAGGGGTGCTGGACATGGAGACGGTACATTGCCGGTGTATCGGGAATCTTGTTCCCGATACGCACTTAGTTTCGGGAACAAGATTCCCGAAACACCCGGTAATTGAAACCTTAGCTGTAGCAGACTGTACCCTGATCTAGCAGCGGCGCCGCGTGAGTAGGCGAAAGGGGTGCTGGACATGGAGACGGTACATTGCCGGTGTATCGGGAATCTTGTTCCCGATACGCACTTAGTTTCGGGAACAAGATTCCCGAAACACCCGGTACAGCGTTCTATCAATCAATTATGCAACTAAGCACTAGCAGCGGCGCCGCGTGAGTAGGCGAAAGGGGTGCTGGACATGGAACCGTACATACGTATAATGAGCCTGGCGGAATACTGAAATCATTTCAGGATGCGATGGCGAGAATACTCATAGTCGGAGAATCTGAAAGCGCGCTGCCGGGCATAGCCGCATCCGTGGCTGGGTTGAGCCATTTTGTCAGGTCCGCCTGGGACCTCTCATCCCTTTCCGACGCCGTCGCCAATGGCAGTCCGGAACTGGTCGTGATCGACCTTCGCAATGGCGAGAGAGCGCTGCGCGTCGCCAAAGACCTGATCGCCCAGTTCGATCAGGTGGCCGAAGCGCCGCGAATCGCCATCACCGAGTCGACCGATCTCCCGGAACTCCAGTCCAAGTACATCGATGATTTCCTGCTTTATCCCTACGAGGTGTCGGAGCTTGTGGTGCGGCTCGCGCGCCTCTTGATGCGCAGCCACAAGATGCTCCAAGGCAAAGTCATCTCCGTCGAAGGCCTTGAAATCGATGCCGAGAGCTTTGAGGTGACGGTAGACGGAAGGCAGCTTGCCCTGACATTCAAAGAATTCGAGCTTTTGAGATTCCTGGCCGCTCATCCCGGACGGGTCCACACTCGCGAGGCCCTCCTGAACCAGGTTTGGGGCTACGAGTATTTTGGTGGCTTGCGCACGGTGGATGTCCACGTGCGGCGGATCAGGGCAAAACTCGGCCAGCGGCACGAGAACTGCATCCAGACAGTCCACGGTGTGGGTTACAAGTTCGTGGCCTAGATACTAACGCGGCGTAGCCGCAACCAAGAGGGCCATCGCCGGAAAATCAATACGGCCTTTCCGTAATTCGAAAGGTCGGTGGTTTCTTGCCAGTATCTTACAACTGAAATCCGAGGTGACATGTCAAAGTTCAGTACGCTTGTATAGGATTTCAGTTGTAAGATACTGGAGGTTGGACGTTAGAAATAGAAGAAAGCGGGGTGGTGCGCGCATTTTCGTTGTCTGCTATCCGACCTTTAAATCCAAACACATCTACTAAAAAAGACCGGAGGAATTGATTATGACTGACCAAAGTAAAGCGTGGGTGCTGAAGGAGTGCAAGGACAAGGGAGTTGAGTTTATCCGGCTCTGGTTTACCGACATCCTCGGCATAATGAAGAGCTTCGCTATCACCATCGAGGAACTCGAAGGCGCCCTCGAGGAGGGGATGGGATTCGACGGATCGTCCATTACAGGCTATCAGGACATCCAGGAAAGCGACATGATCGCTATGCCCGATCCCGGAACTTTCACGCTGCTGCCGTGGAGGCCGATGGAGAAGCGCGTTGCGAAGATGTTCTGCGACGTGCTCACTCCCGATGGAAAGCCTTACATGGGCGACCCGAGGTATCTGCTCAAGCGGCAGATCAAGAAGGCGGCCGACAAGGGATTCACCTTCTACGTGGGCCCGGAACTCGAGTATTTCTACTTCAAGGGATCCGAGGGCACCGAGGTGCTGGACCACGGCGGCTATTTCGACCTCACTCCGCTGGATGTCGCCACTCCCCTTCGGCGCGACACGATTCTTTACTTAAAAGAAATGGGTATCGGGGTGGAGTACTCTCACCACGAGGTTGCCCCCAGCCAGCACGAAATCGACCTGCGTTATACCGACGCCCTGACAATGGCCGATTCCGCGATGACTTACCGGCTGGTCGTTAAGGAAGTCGCCAACGAACACGGAGTCTACGCGACATTCATGCCCAAGCCCATATTCGGCCAGAACGGCAGCGGTATGCACACGCATCAGTCGCTTTTCAGCGGCGCGAAGAACGCCTTCTTCGACGGCAACGACCCGACTCATCTATCCAGAGACGGCAAGTGCTACATCGCCGGGCTATTGAAGCATGCCAAGGAGATGTCGTGCATTATTGGCGCAGTGGGTCAACTCCTACAAGCGGCTTGTGCCCGGTTTCGAGGCGCCGGTTTACATTGCGTGGTCTCAGCGCAACCGCTCCGCCCTGGTCCGGGTGCCGCTTTACAAGCCCGGAAAAGAGCTGGCGACCCGCGCCGAGCTTCGCTGCCCCGACCCGGCCTGCAACCCGTATCTGGCATTCGCGGTAATGCTGGCCGCCGGACTCAAAGGCATCGAGGAAGGCTACCAGCTTCCCGAGGAGATGAGCGAGAACCTCTACGAGCTCACCGACGATGAGCGCAAGGCCAAGGAATCGAGAGCCTGCCCGGAAGCCTGGGCGAGGCAATCGCCGAGACAGAGAAGAGCGAACTGGTGAGGGATGTGCTCGGAGACCATGCGTTCGAGCGGTTCATCTGGCTCAAGAAGCACGAATGGGACGACTTCCGAATCCAGGTCACACCTTACGAGTTGGAAAAGCTGCTGCCGGTACTTTAGGAAGCACGCCACTGAAAGCGGAAAGCTGAAAGCCCGGACTTCTCCGTTCGGGCACGCTCCCGTTCCCTGGGTGGCGATTTCCGAATCGCCACCCCACCCCTCCCGCCACTATTTCCGAATCCGGCAAGACCGCGCGCCAGGCTTGCGGCGCACGTGCCACGCGTGCAGCGGGAACTCAGAAGGATTCCATTCCAAGGATCGCCTTGATTTGTCGTTCCGCCGCATACGTGGGTTTCGCCTCCCCAACCTTTAACCCGATCCTTCCCTTCGCAAAAGTTGACCAGCCTCACGGCGTTATGTTACCATAGGGCACATAGGAACCAGGAACTGGGAATTGGTAACCAGGGATTGGGGATTGGACGTCGCGCATTGGACGCCGCATTCCTTCCCTAACGCGGCGCAGCCGCAACCAAGAAGGCCATCGCCGGAAAATCAATACGGCCTTTCCGCAGTTCGGAGGGTCGGTGGTTTCTTTTCACCTTACGGTGGCAGTTGACCAAGGCAGGCGGTCGGGTTTTTCGCTTTTCGGTTGTTAAGGGATTTGAACAACACCTGAGTCGGCTCGGGAGAGCTCCCCAGCGTTGCCCTACCCTCCGCCCAGGCAAAGCAAGTATAGCTCATCCGCCATCCCTTAACAACCATAAAGCGGAAAACCCAAAGGCGGTACGCCGTCGAATCCGCCTTAGCGACAACAAATTGTTTCTAACAGGGCGCTAAGCGCCTAAATGGGTGATTGTCAGTTGAAAAGCGATGTCCTGAGGACCGGATTGGAGCGGGCCGCGCCTCGCTCGCTGTTTAAGGCGATGGGCTATATCGACGAGGAGATGTATCGTCCGTTGATCGGCGTCGCCAACTCGTGGAACGAGGTCGTGCCTGGTCATATCGAGCTGAATAAGATCGCCGAAGCCGTCAAAGCCGGGGTGCGGATCGCCGGCGGGACCCCGATGGAGTTTGGCGTGATCGGAGTCTGCGACGGTCTGGCCATGGGCCACGAGGGGATGAAATACTCCCTGGTGACTCGCGAGTTGATAGCGGACTCGATCGAGTGCATGGCCAAGGCGCACGCGTTCGACGCGCTGGTCCTGATTCCGAACTGCGACAAGATCATTCCGGGCATGCTGATGGCCGCGGCGCGGGTCAATATACCGACTATCGTCGTGAGTGGCGGCCCGATGCTAGCGGGCAGATATCGCGGCATGAATATATCGGTGACACAGATGTTCGAGGGGGCGGGCGCGGTATTGAGCGGACGGATCACCGAGCAGGAACTCTCGGAGATGGAAGAGTGCGCCTGCCCGACGTGCGGAAGCTGCGCGGGGATGTTCACGGCCAACTCGATGAACTGCCTCACCGAGGCGCTGGGAATGGGGCTGCCGGGCAACGGCACTATCCCCGCGGTCTACGCGGCCCGCACCAGGCTGGCAAAGCTGGCCGGCATGAAGATTATGGAGTTACTGGAAAGGAATATCCGGCCTCGGGACATCATGACCGAGGCGGCGTTCGCCAACGCCCTGGCCGTGGACATGGCGCTGGGCTGTTCCACGAACACCACGCTCCACGTGCCCGCGATCGCCCACGAAGCCAAGGTCCCGTTCGCTCTCGAAAGCGTGAACGATATAAGCGCCAGGACCCCGCATCTGGTGACTCTTAGTCCGGCGGTAGCCCATCCGTCCGATGACCCGGCGAAGCAGATTACTCATCACCTTCAGGACTTCGACGAGGCCGGCGGCGTGCCCGCTGTCATGAAGGAGCTTGCCGGGAAGGGCCTCATCGATCTGACGGCGATGACCGTGACCGGCGGCAGCGTAGGCGACAACGTGAAAGACGCCGTTATTCGAGATGAGGATGTCATTCGCCCCATTGACAATCCGTATCACCCGGAAGGCGGGCTTGCGATATTGAAGGGAAATCTCTGCCCGGATGGCGCGGTGGTGAAACAATCGGCGGTTGACCCGGAAGCGTGGGTTTTCGAAGGCTCGGCACGGGTGTTCGACTGCGAGGATGACGCCGTGAAGTATATCCTCGACGGAAAGATATCCAAGGGCGAGGTGATCGTGATCCGCGGAGAGGGTCCCAGGGGCGGTCCGGGGATGCGCGAGATGCTTACCGCAACGGCGGCGGTGGTCGGCCTCGGGTTGGGCAAGGATGTCGCGCTGATAACGGACGGCCGGTTTTCCGGAGCGTCGCGCGGGGCGTGCATAGGTCACGTTTCGCCGGAGGCGGCATCGGGCGGGCCGATCGGCCTCGTGAAAGATGGTGACATCATCAGCATCGACATTCCGAACAAGCGCATGGATGTCAAGCTCTCCGACGACGAACTGGCGGCCCGGCGAGCGCGGTGGAAAGCCCCGGAGCCGAGGGTGACGGAAGGCTATCTGGTGCGATACGCGAGGTCCGTCGCTTCCGCGGCGAAAGGCGCGATCGTCGAGTAGGGGCTGGGGGCTAGAGACTAGGGGAAGGGAACCGGAGTCCCTCCCCTCCCGTTCGGGCGGATTTGCAATCCGGCCCGCAAGTGCCAGCGCAGGGATTGATTAGTTTCGGGAACAAGATTCCCGAAACACCCAATCCGGCGAGTCATGCAAAGCCTACGGGATTCCGAGATCCCGATCTGGCCTTGAGGTGGCGATTCTGAGATTGCCACCTATCAGAGGATGGGGGCCCCGACTTTCGACTTTTGACTGTTTCGACAGGAGTTTACTAGCGTGAAAATGAAAGGCGCCGAGGCCTTGATCCAGTCGTTGGTGGACCAGGGAATCGACATTATATTCGGAATACCCGGCGGCGTGATGATCCCTATCTACGACGCCCTTTATGGCCGCAAGGACTTGCGTAACATGCTCATGCGTCACGAGCAAGGCGCCGCCCACGCCGCGGACGGCTACTCGCGCGCCACAGGCAGGGTTGGAGTGTGCTTCGCGACTTCGGGGCCGGGAGCGACCAACCTGGTCACGGGCCTCGCGACCGCGCACATGGACTCGATTCCGATGCTGGCTGTTACGGCTCAGCAAAAGACCAGCTCGCTCGGAAAGGACTCTTTCCAGGAGGCGGATATCACGGGGATCACCCTGCCGGTAACGAAGCACAATTACCTGGTAAAAGATGTGGCCGACCTCCCGCGCGTGATCGCGGAGGCGCTGTATATCACTCGGACAGGAAGGCCGGGGCCGGTGCTCGTTGACATTCCGATGGACGTTTCGATCGCCGAGGTCGATTATCAGCCGGTCAGGGAAGTCAATATCCGAAGTTACACCGCCCAGCAGGAGATCGATGACTCGGCCATCGACGAGGCCGTCAAGCTGATCGAAGCTTCCGAGCGGCCTGTTTTCTATGCGGGCGGCGGCGTGATAACCGCGGGCGCATCGGAGGAGCTTACCGAACTCTCGGAAAAGACTCACATTCTGGTGGCAACGACGCTGCTGGGTAAAGGCGCCATTCCGGAAACGCATCCGCATTCGCTGGGGATGCTGGGGATGCACGGCACCGCCTACGCGAACCATGCTGTCGATAAGTGCGATCTGCTGATAGCGGTGGGCGCAAGGTTCGACGACAGGGTTACGGGCAAGCTGGCAGCTTTTGCGCGCAAGGCGAAGGTCATACATATCGATATCGATCCGGCGGAGATCGAGAAGACCGTGCCGGTGGACGTACCCATAATCGGCGACTGCAAGGAAGCGCTGAGGCGCCTGGCGAGCAAGCTGGACCCTCGCGAGGAAACCGACTGGAACAGGCAGATCATGCATTGGCGAAATGAGTTTGCGCTGCACTGCCCGGCGGACGGGACCCGGATGCCTCCGCAGTGCGTGATCGACCGGATTTGGAACCTGACCAAGGGCGAGGCGATAATCGTGACCGACGTGGGCCAGCACCAGATGTTCACCGCGCTGTATTACAGAGTGACCAAGCCGAGGCGATTTCTTTCCAGCGGAGGATTGGGCACGATGGGCTACGGCTTCCCTGCCGCGATAGGCGCGCAGGTGGGCTGTCCGGATTTGCCGGTGTTTGCGATCTGCGGCGACGGGGGTTTTCAGATGACCCTTCAGGAGCTTGCCCCCGCGGTGGAACACAAGCTTCCCATCAAGATCGTCCTGATGAACAACAGGTACCTGGGCATGGTGCGGCAGTGGCAGGAGCTGTTCTGGAACGGCCGCTACTCGGGAGTGGACATATCCGCCCAGCCGGACTTCAAGATGCTGGCCGAGGCCTATGGGGCGGTCGGTATGCGCGTGGAGAAGATGGAGGATGTCGAGGGCGCTTTGCAGAAGGCGATGGAGATCGACGATACTCCGACGCTTATCGACTTCCGTATCAGCCGCGAGGAGAATGTGTTTCCGATGATCCCCGCCGGCCAGAGCATCGAAGAGATGATGGTCAATAGGCCAAGATAATTGATAATTGATAATTGACAGTTGATAATTAGCGGATGCGGATGGCGGTCCGGGCTTTCCACTTTCCGCTTTCCACTTTCCTGCGAGGTTCCCATGCGAAGACCAATGCAGCATACGATAACCGTGCTGGTGGAAAACAAGCCCGGTATTCTTGCCAGGGTATCGGGACTGTTTGCGCGGCGGGGCTTTAACATCGAGTCCCTGGCAGTCAGCATCACCGACGATCCGAGCGTCTCGCGCATGACCATCGTGGTCTCGGGCGATGACTCTATTCTGGACCAGATCAACAAGCAGACGAATAAGCTTATCGATGTGATCAGAGTGGTGGACTACAGCGAGATTCCGATTGTCGAAAGGGAGCTTGCATTGATCAAGGTCGACGCGTCGGCTGCCGAACGGGCCGAGATAATGCAGATCGTCGATATTTTCCACGCCAAGATTATCGACATCAGCGATACCACGTTCACCATCGAGGTCACCGGCAGCCTGGACAAGGTCGACGCCATCGAAGACTTATTGAAACCTTACGGGATAAGAGAGATGGTCCGCACGGGCAAGATCGCGATGGCCCGCGGCGAGCACACGGCGATGATCTAGTGCCTACTTGCATAAATAGGTAATAGTATTCTTGCCGGTGTATCGGGAATCTTGTTCCCGATACGCACTTAGTTTCGGGAACAAGATTCCCGAAACACCCGTACAGCGTTATATCAATCAATTATGCAACTAAGCACTAGGTTGCCGGATTTTCATCGCGAAAACGCGAAAAAGATCAGGATGAGGAATTTCGGCGTGCCAGAAGAATCCCATGGCCCGTTTCGGGAAAAGGGTTTCGCGAAACAACGGGAAATTTTGAATTTTGAATTGGGGAAGGGACGGGGCGATCCGATACAAGCTCCCTTCAATTCAGAATTCAAAACTCGGCCGCTGCATGGAGCTGACGACTGACAACTGACGACTTCCCATGCACCAACTAATAATGCCGGCTTCTGTAGAAAAAGGAATGGCGCTGCTTGCGGTGGGCGGACCGCTGGTGGGGCTGATAATCGGCATCGTGCTGGGCGCCCACGAGCATTACACTCAGCGCAAGGCGGTCGCGGGCCTGTTGGTGGGGGCGGTGGGCACGGCCATCTACGGGCTGTGGCGGCTGTATAATGTCATAACCGATGCGCTTGGGTTGGACTCGGTCGCGAATCTCGTCTTGCAGGTGATAATGTTCGCATTTCTCGGCGCGATGCTGGGGGTTGCGATTATTAAGATTTCGGTGTTACTCAGCGGCTCCGCGGCGGTCCGCCGCGGCAGAGCCGCCAAATAGCAAAAAACGGAGGAATTCAAATGCCAGCGAAAGTATATTACGACTCGGATGCGAACCTGGACGTGCTGAAGGGAAAGAAGATCGCTATCATCGGATACGGCAGCCAGGGCCACGCCCAGGCCCAGAACCTGCGCGACAGCGGCCTCGACGTAATCGTGGCCGACCTGCCCGGCACCCCGAATTACGAACTCGCCGTGAAGCACGGCTTTCACCCCATGAGCGCCGGGGAAGCCGCGAAGCAAGGCGACGTCATCCAGATTCTCACCGAGGATGAGGTGCAGCCGAAGGTCTACACCAGGGAGGTCGAGCCGCACCTGTCGGCGGGCAAGACACTGCTCTTCTCGCACGGGTTCAACATTCATTTCGGCCAGATCGTCCCGCCCAAGGAAGTGGACGTAATTATGGTCGCTCCCAAGGGTCCCGGTCACCTGGTGCGCCGCGTTTACACCGAGGGCGCGGGGGTTCCCGCCCTGATCGCCATCTATCAGGATGCCAGCGGCAAGGCCACGGATATGGCGCTTGCCTACGCCAAGGGAATCGGGGCCACAAAGGTAGGAGTGCTCGAAACCAGCTTCGAGGAAGAGACCGAGACCGACCTCTTCGGTGAGCAGGCCGTACTCTGCGGCGGATGCACCGCGCTGGTTCAGGCGGGCTTCGAGACGCTTGTGGAGGCGGGTTATCAGCCGGAGATCGCGTATTTCGAATGCCTGCACGAGTTGAAGCTCATTGTCGACCTTATGTACGAAGGCGGCATGGACTATATGAGATACTCGATCAGCAACACCGCGGAGTATGGAGACTACACCCGAGGGCCGCGCGTGATTACCGAAGATGTCAGGGAAGAGATGGCCTGCATCCTCGAGGAGATTCAGACAGGCGAGTTCGCCCGCGAATGGATTCTCGAGAACCAGGCCGGCCGGCCCGTGCTCAATGCGGCGAGAAGGCACAGCCGCGAAAGCTTTATCGAGGAAGTGGGCCAGGGACTGCGCAAGATGATGCCCTGGCTGAAGAAGCCGGAGACCGGAAGTTAGAAGTTCGAGGTTGGAGGTTAGAGGTTAAGGCCTCCCCCTTCCGTGCAGGCAATTTCGTGCTCCCTCTCCTGGATGGGAGAGGGCTGGGGTGAGGGGGAAACGCGGTAATCAGGCACAGCCCAGCCTTTAACCTTTAACTTTCTAACCTTCAACCTTTTTTTTCGAGGTGAAGATATGCCTGCGAGACTCATAAGGATATTCGATACGACACTGCGCGATGGCGAGCAGTCGCCCGGCGCGAGCATGAACATCGAAGAAAAGCTGAGCGTCGCGAAGCAACTTGCGCGGCTCAAGGTGGACGTCATCGAGGCGGGGTTCCCGATCTCGTCTCAGGGCGACTTCGATGCCGTGAAGGCGGTGGCCCAGACTCTAAGGGGTCCGGCGATCGCGGGGCTTTGCCGGGCGAGCTTCCTCGACATCGACCGGGCGTGGGAGGCTCTCAAATTCGCCAAGAAGCCCGTGATCCACACATTCATAGCCACCAGCGATATCCACCTCGAAAAGAAGCTCAAGAAGACCCGCGAGCAGGTGCTGGAGATTGCGGTCGCGGCGGTGAAACGCGCCAAAGGCTATTGTGAGAATGTGGAGTTCTCGGCGGAAGACGCCGCCAGGAGCGATTTCGACTACCTCTGCCAGGTGGTCGAGGCGGTGATCGACGCCGGCGCGACCGTCGTCAACATCCCCGATACCGTGGGTTACGCGATCCCGCAAGAATACGGCCTGATGATCGGCGGCTCTTCAAGAGCGTGCCGAACATCAAGAGGGCCACAATCAGCGTTCACTGCCACAACGATCTAGGCCTGGCGACGGCGAACTCGCTTGCCGCGGTGCAGGCGGGCGCGGGGCAGGTGGAATGCACCGTGAACGGCATCGGCGAGCGCGCCGGGAACGCTGCCCTGGAAGAGGTGGTCATGGCGATCGACACGCGCTCGGATCTGCTCAATGCTCGCACGAGGATCAACACCAGGGAGATTTACCGCGCTAGCCGGCTGGTGTCGGATGTCACCGGCCTTTCAGTGCAGGTGAACAAGGCCGTGGTGGGAGCGAACGCCTTCGCGCACGAGGCCGGCATTCACCAGCACGGAGTCTTGCAGGAAAAGCGAACGTATGAGATTATGGACGCGGAGGCCGTGGGTCTTTCCGAGAGCAAACTGGTGCTCGGCAAGCACTCGGGCAGACATGCCTTCGAGGACAAACTCAAGTCGCTCGGCTATCAATTGGCGAAGGCCGAGCTGGACAAGGCTTTCGAGCGGTTCAAGGAGCTGGCCGACAAGAAGAAGGAGATTTTTGACGAGGACCTGGAGAGTATAGTCGCCGACGAGGTGTACGTGGTCCCGGCGAAGTACCACCTCGAATATATGAATGTGATGACCAGCCTGGACGGCATCCCGACCGCGACCATTCGCCTGACCGCGGGCGAGGGTCATATAGTCGAGGCCGGCATTGGGGTCGGCTCGGTGGACGCGGTCTATAAGACCATCGACAAGATGGTGGAGGCGAAGTACCGGCTGCTGGACTACATCGTGAAGGCCGTCACCGGCGGCACCGATGCCCTCGGCGAGGTGACGGTGAAGATGGAGGCCACCAACGGCGAGCTTTACACGGGCCGGGGCGCGAGCTTGGATATCGTGGAAGCCAGCGCGAAGGCCTACCTGAACGCGATCAACAAACTCGTCTACTACGAGGAGAAACGCGGCGGCGGCGGAAAACGCAAAGACAAACCCATTCTCTAGGGAAGTCGAAAGTCGGGATCCCCCTATGCGGCGGGAACGGGACCGCGGTGAGGTCGTTCGACATGGCAATCGCGAAGGTCGTGGAGGACAACAGAGATCAAATCCTGCGCATCGCCGCGAGACACGGCGCGGGCAATGTGCGCGTGTTCGGCTCCGCCGCGCGCGGCGATTTGGGGCCGGAGAGCGACGTGGATTTTCTCGTCGAAGCCTTGCCCGAGCATTCGTCGTGGTTTCCGGGCGGGCTGCTTCTCGACCTGCAAGAGCTGCTCGGGCGGAAGGTGGATGTAGTCGAGCCCGAATCGCTGCATTGGTATATCCGGGATCGGGTGCTTCGCGAGGCGGTGTCGTTGTGAAAGATGACGGACTGTACCTGGTACACATTCAGGAATGCATCTGCCGGATCGAAGAGTATACTGCAGATGGCAGGGACAGCTTCTTCGCCGATAGGAAGACACAGGATGCGGTCCTGCGCAACCTTCATACCCTCGCCGAGTCGGTCCAGCGGCTGAGTTCCGAATTGAAGATGCGGCATGCAGGGATTGACTGGCAGGGCATATCGGGCTTCCGAAACGTGGTAGTTCATGACTACCCTGGGGGTGAATCTCAATCGTATATGGGAGATCGTTTCGGGCGACCTCCCCGACCTCATGAACGAGATCGAGTCGATGATTGCAGAGCAGACGGCCAGGTAGCGGGGGATCAGTCATGCCGAAGCGGTTGATGATTACGATATGCTGCTTTCGCGCGACGGCGCTCTTCGCCATGACATTGGCGATCGGAGCGGCCAAGGGCCTTCGTGGTATTGGACCTCCAGGGATTGGGTGGAGTATTGTAATAAGGGAGCCCATGGTCGCGCCGTGCATGTTCCTTATAGCTGTCGCGGTGGCCCTGGAAGTAATCGTACAGGGGCTCAAGCGCAAATCATATTGGGCTTGGATCATTGGACTTCTGCTTTGTGTTGTTTTGCTCTTGCACGGCTTCGGATCTGCACCGAGCCCAGCGCCGGGTCTGTTTTTGGTACCGCTGACCTTTCCAGCGACCGCGCTGATCCCGGTGCTCAGCGTACTCAGTCTTTGAGGCCTGCTTGATCCGGCGACCGTTGTGGCATTCAGGCCAAAACCACCTGAAGAAAGCATAAAGGCGGATACCGAGGCCAAGAATGGAACTGAAGTATGACCCGAGATACAATATTGGCTACATACGCTTCCGGGAAAAGAGCGGCCAGGCGGAGACGCTTCACATAACTGAGGAGGTGAACGTCGATATCGCGCCGGATGGCACGGTTTACGGAATCGAGCCTGCTCAATGCCAATGAACAGTTAGCGCGCGACCTCGGCCGGCTCCTTGTTGTCAACGAATCTACCGGCGATCAGACCGAAGTGCCGCTCTCGGCTGCGTGGGACTGACGACCCACAGGCTGACGACTGACGACTGAGGACTAAGAACGTGGGACAAACGATAACTCAAAAGATTCTGGCCGCGCACTGCGGCAGGCAGACCGTCGAGCCGGGCGAGTTGATAAACGCGCGCCTGGACCTGGTTTTGGGCAATGACATCACCGCGCCGATCGCTATTCGCGAGTTCGAGAAGATCGGCGCCGCGACTGTCTTCGATAAGGATCGCGTGGCCCTCGTGCCCGACCACTCCACGCCGAATAAAGATATCAAAAGCGCTGAGCTTGTAAAAATAATGCGCGAGTTCGCAAGGATTCATCACATCACCTACTTCTTCGAGGTCGGGAAGATGGGCATCGAGCATACGCTGCTTCCCGACGAGGGGCTGGTCGGTCCGGGCGATGCCGTCATCGGGGCGGACTCGCATACCTGCACCTATGGGGCGCTCGGGGCGTTTTCGACCGGCGTCGGCAGTACCGACCTCGCGGTGGCGATGGCCCTCGGCGAGACCTGGTTCAAAGTCCCCGAAACGATCAAGTTCGTCTATTACGGCAAGCTGCCTAAGTGGGTCGGGGGCAAGGACCTGATACTCTACACTATCGGCAGGATCGGCGTCGATGGGGCGCTGTACTCGTCGATGGAGATCACCGGCGAGGCCATCGCGAGCTTAGAAATGGCCGGGCGGTTCACGATGTGCAATATGGCAATCGAAGCCGGCGGCAAGAACGGGATCATCGAGCCGGACGATATCACTCTGGATTACGTCAAGGGCCGGGCCAAACGGGATTTCAAAGTCTACAAGAGCGACCCGGATGCCTCATACAAGGACGTGATCGAGGTCGATGTCGGCAAACTCGAGTGCCAGGTCAGCTTCCCTCACCTGCCCGAGAACGCCAAACCGGTGAGCGAGGCGATGGGCGTGACCATCAACCAGTCCGTCATCGGCTCGTGCACCAACGGCCGGATCGAGGACCTGCGAGTCGCGGCCGGGATACTCAAAGGGCGCAAGGTCCATCCGGATGTGCGGCTGATCGTGATTCCGGCGACTCAGGAGATCTGGCTGCAGGCGATGCGCGAAGGACTCTTCGACATATTCGTGGAGGCGGGCGGAGCGGTGAGCACCCCAACCTGCGGGCCGTGCCTGGGCGGGCACATGGGAGTCCTCGCCGAGGGCGAGCGCTCCGTCGCCACCACCAACCGTAACTTCGTCGGCCGAATGGGCCACGCCAAATCCGAGGTCTACCTGGCAGGCCCCGCGGTCGCGGCGGCATCGGCTGTCCTCGGCCGCATCGCCAGCCCGGAGGAGTTGGGGTAGTTTTTTTTCTCATCACGACGTTTTGAACCGCTGAGACGGTCTGTCAGCGATAGCGTTGTGGTTCAAAAATCCGGAAAGGATTAGCGTAATGATCAAAGGCGCCGTCCATAAATACGGGAACAACGTCGATACGGACGTTATCATACCGGCGAGGATACTTGAACTCCACCGACAGCAAGGAGCTTGCCTCGCACTGCATGGAAGATATCGACATCGAATT
Source organism: uncultured bacterium (assembly GCA_963823885.1). Classification (GTDB taxonomy): domain Bacteria; phylum Armatimonadota; class UBA5829; order UBA5829; family UBA5829; genus CAWGNL01. The sequence goes on along the minus strand of CAWGNL010000026.1, from coordinate 32,498 downwards.
CGTCATGAAAGTCAAGCCCGGCGATATAATGGTTGCCGGGGATAACTTCGGCTGCGGCTCTTCGCGCCGAGCATGCCCCCATCGCCATCAAGGAATCGGGGATAGCGTGCGTGGTGGCTAATACATTTGCCCGCATATTTTACCGCAACGCCTTGAATACCGGGCTGCCGATTTTGGAGTGTCCGGAAGCCGTGGCGGGGATATCCGAGGGCGATACGGTGGAGATCGACCTGGAAGCCGGCAGGATCACAAACGTCTCCACCAACAAGACCTTCCAGGCAAAAGCCTTCCCGCCGTTCATGTGCCGGCTCATCGATGCCGGAGGGCTGGTGAACTACGCGAAAGCCAGGCTGAAGGGAGTCTGATAGTCTCGTGCTTTTGAGCCGCTGAGGCGCTGAAGGGGATGAGACACTGAACGTGGGACCGGCAGACGGTTCCCTGATCGCGAGTGAGCGGTCGTCGAGAACGGTGTGGTTCTGAGCAAGTGACGGCGACGCTGTCGCCGTTACATTGGAAAGAAACCCACCCCCGGTGTTTCGGGAATCTTGTTCCCGAAACTGGGGAGTTTCTTAGGAGGTCTGTGATATCGGATGGAGTTTCAGCGATTCATCCGGTTCAGCGTCTCAGCGGTTCAAACCAATAAGAGGAGCATTTTTCGTTGCCCAATATCGCAATCTACGACACCACGCTGCGTGATGGCACGCAGGGGGAGGGGATCAACTTCTCGGCCGAGGAGAAGCTGAAGGTCGCCCGCCGCCTGGACGAATTCGGGGTCGCCTATATCGAGGGCGGTTGGCCCGGTTCCAATCCGAAGGATACCGAGTTCTTCAGGCGGGCCAGGAATGTCGAGTTCAAGCACGCGAAGCTTGCCGCTTTTTGCAGCACGCGAAGAGCCAGGTACACCGCCGCCGAGGACCCGCTTTTTGCGGACCTGCTGGCAGCTCGGACCCCGGTAGTGACGATCTTCGGCAAGTCGTGGGGACTGCACGTAACCGATGTGTTTCGCATTCCTCTTGACCAGAACCTGGAAATGATATACGATTCCGTTGGGTTCCTGGTCGAAAGCGGCAAGGAAGTGATCTTCGACGCGGAGCACTTCTTCGATGGCTACAAGACCGATGTCGAGTATGCTCTTCAAAGTCTGCTTGCGGCGGAGCGAGGCGGGGCATCATGTCTATGCTTGTGTGATACCAACGGCGGCATGCTTCCGTCTGATATTGCGGAAATAGTGGACGTGGTCAAGGCCCGCTGCAAGGCCGATATCGGCATACACACTCACAACGACTCCGACCTGGCCGTGGCCAATACCATAGTTGCGGTCACCCGCGGCGCCGTGCACGTGCAGGGGACCATCAACGGGCTTGGCGAACGCTGTGGCAACGCGAACCTGACCACTATCATCCCGCTGCTGGAGATGAAGATGGGCCTTCGATGCCTGCCCGAGGGTTCGCTTCGCCGCCTCACGGAGGTCTCGCGCGCCATCGATGAGATCGCAAACAGGCTCTCCGAGGACCGGCAGCCGTTTGTGGGGGCCAGCGCATTCGCGCACAAGGCAGGGGTCCACGTGGACGCGATGATGAAGAACCCGCTCACCTACGAGCACATGGACCCCGAACTGGTGGGCAACCGGCGGCGGCTTTTGATATCCGATTATGCGGGTAAGAGCAGCATCGTCGAAAAAGCCAGGGCGTACCATGTGGACCTGGAAAGCAATCGCCCGAGGTGACGAATGTCCTCGACGCGGTGATGAACATGAGCACGACGGCTACTCGTTCGAGGGCGCGGAGGCGAGCTTCGAGTTGCTCCTCAAGAAATCGGTGGGCACTTACAGGAAGCTCTTCGACCTCAAGGGTTTCCGCGTGATTGTGGAGAAGCGCGGCCCGGACGAGGCCACGATCACGGAGGCGACGCTGAAGATCGCGGTCGACGGCAAGGAGGCCTTTACCGTGGCGGAAGGCGACGGCCCGGTGCACGCCCTCGATAATGCCCTTCGCCTGGCGCTGCAAAGGTTCTACGGAAAGCAGCTTGCCAAGATCAAGCTCACCGACTTCAAGGTGCGCGTTATCAATACCAGCGCGGCGACAGCCGCCAAGGTGCGCACGATCATCGAGTCGCGCGATCAGAACGTTCACTGGAGCACTGTCGGGGTGTCCGAAAACATTATCGAGGCGAGTTGGAACGCGCTGGCCGACAGCGTGGAATACGGCCTGCTCAAGCAGTTGGACGGGAAATGAAGGTAATGGTGGCCGACATGGCGGGGGTTTGCTTCGGGGTGAAGCGGGCCCTGGACCTTGTGCACTCGGCGGCGGAAAAGGGCGGAGAGCTTGCCACGCTGGGTCCGCTGATTCACAACCCGCAGGCGGTGGCCAAACTGGAAGAGCAGGGCGTGCGGGTTGTTACGAGCGTGGACCAGGTGCGAGGCGGGGCCGTGGTGATGCCCTCGCACGGCATTCCGCGCGAGGTCGCGGCAGCCGCCGAGGCCGCGGGCCTGCAGGTGATCGACGCCACGTGTCCGTATGTGGCCAATGTCCACCGGCGGGTCCAGTCGCTGGCGGAGCAGGACTATTTGATTGTGATAGTCGGCGATGCCGGACACTCGGAGGTCAAGGCCATCAAGAGCGCGGCCGGGGAAAACTCGGTGATTGTAGGCTCGGTCGAGGAAATCGACGCCGTGGACTGCGCAGGGAAACGGGTAGGCGTTGTGAGCCAGACTACCCAGACCCCCGAGCGGTTTGGCGAGATAGTGGGAAAAATCGCTTCGCTGGCAAAGGAAGTCGTGGCCCACGACACTATTTGCTACGCCACTCACGACCGGCAGTGCGCAGCTCGCGACCTGGCGGGGAAAGTGGATGCAATGTTTGTGGTTGGCGGGCGCAACAGCGCCAACGCCACCAGGCTCACACATATATGTCGGGATTCCGGAGTGCCCACCTACCATGTGGAGACGGCTTCGGAGATCCGCGCGGACTGGGTGGAAGGAATGCAAGTAGTCGGTCTGACCGCGGGCGCGTCGACGCCGGAGTGGGTAATAGAAGAGGTCAGGACCGCACTGGAGAAGTTGTAATTGAGTGGAATAATCGCATCTATCGATTCCGGAAGTATCGCCCAGGACCTTGGGTGGCTCCCCGGCGACGAGATAGTCAGCATCAACGGGCATGACCCTGCGGGATGTTATCGACTATCGTTTCTACTGCTCCGAAGGGTCTCTGAACGTCGCCGTGCGGCGGGGTGACGAGACCACCGAGTTCGAGATCGAAAAGGACCCATTCGCGCCGCTGGGAGTTTCGTTTGTGGACGAACTCTTCGATGGCGTGCGGACATGCGGAGCGCACTGCCTGTTTTGTTTCGTCGAGCAGCTTCCGCCGGGGATGCGGGAGTCGCTGTATCTCAAGGACGACGACTACCGCCTCTCGTTCCTGCATGGCAACTATGTGACACTTGCGAACGTGACCGATGAGGACCTGTCGCGGATCGTCGCCCAGCGGTTGAGCCCGCTGTATATCTCGGTCCATACCACGGACTCGGCCCTGCGCAGAGCAAATTCTCGACCGATCCGCTCCGGACATATTGCAGCAGATCGACACACTGGCGGATGGGCAGATCACCATGCACGTGCAGATCGTTGTGTGCAGGGGGGTAAACGACGCAAAAGCCTTGAGCCGGACGATTAGCGACCTGGGGAAAAGGCATCCGGCGGTGGCGTCCGTGGCAGTCGTCCCGGCCGGGATGACGGCGCACAGGCGAAATCCGACACCGCTTGGCGTGCTCGATAAGGAGTATTGCCGCGAGGTCTTGCAAAGGCTTAGGAAGTGGCAGAGACTCTATAATTACGATCTCGGAACAAGGCTGGTTTGGGCCGCGGATGAGTTTTACCTCTGCGCCGAGAAGGATGTGCCTTTGGCGACATTTTACGAAGGCTTCCCACAGATCGAAAATGGCGTGGGGTTGATACGGCAGTTCAAAACCGGCGGGCGGCGGGCAAAGAACTTCCTGCCGGAGAGTCTGCCTTCGCCATTGACGGTCTCCGTCGTGACGGGTGTCGCGGCGGGCTGGATCATCGAAGACTGGGCCGATTACTTAGACTGCGAAAACCTCAAGATTCAGGTCTTCCCGATCACCAATGAGTTTTTCGGCGAGAGCGTTACTGTCGCGGGGCTCATTACCGGCAGGGACGTTATCTCGCAGCTTAAGGGCAAGGCATTGGGCGATGTGCTGGTAATCCCATCGATGGCGCTGCGCGACGGGGCATTCCTGGACGACGTGACGGTCGAGGAGGTCGCGCGTGCCCTGGGCTGCCGGGTAGAGGTCGTGGATCCCCTGCCCCGCCGGTGCTGCGGCGGGTACTGGAGATAGCTGAAGAATAGAATAGAGTTGAAGGTTTAAAGGTTAAAGGTTGGGGAAGGTCCTCCCTTCCGAACCTTTAACCTTTAACTTTCCAACCTTTAACCCGCGGGTGTTTGACACCCGCCGCGTGATGTTGGTATAATTCTAACGTTGAGGCGCTCCCCTGTAGCTCAATTGGCAGAGCACTTGGCTGTTAACCAGGGGGTTCCTGGTTCGAGTCCAGGCGGGGGAGCCAAAGCTTTTTTTGAGCACGAAATTGGCCCCGAAATGAACCAAGTGAACCTGGCAAAATCGCTCAACTTCACTTGGTTCGCGTTTTTTACGCAACACCACTTGGTTCGTTTTTGCCGTGCATTTCACTCCACAGGAGCAATGACATGGCAAGAGCAAATGTAGTAAGAATCCACGGTTTTTCGTCACTGGCTGACGACCTGCAGGCGGCAAGGGAGGGTTTCTTTGCCTACTGCAAGGGGAAGAACTTGAGCGCTCGCACAGTCGAGTATTACGGCTACAGGCTGCAGGCGCTCGCGAAGTATTTGACTGAGCACTCCGAACCGACTGCACCGAAAGAACTTACCTCACAAATCCTGAGAGCCTTCCTCACCTCGGAGGCGGAGAGCAAGAGCGGAACCACGGCTGCCCACAGCTACATAACGCTCTCCACGTTTTTCAACTACCTGGTTGCTGATGGGATTCTTGACTCGAACCCGATGGAGAACGTTGAGAAGCCCAGACGCCGAAAGACCACCATCAACACGTTCAGCCTTGAGCAAATCGACTCCATACTTACCACGTGTAAGAAGGACTTCTCAGGGATTCGGGACCGGGCAATGGTGACGATGTTTATTGACTGCGGCCTTCGCGTTTCCGAGCTTGCAGGGTTGGAACTGGAGCATGTGAACTGGACGGAAAACATGGTGCTTGTCCTCGGCAAGGGTGACAAAGAGCGCGTTGTTCCATTCGGCCAGACCACACGCCAGGCGCTCACTGCTTACATTGGCCGGCGTGGAGAACTCGGCACTTCCGCACTGTTCGTCAGCACCCTCGGGCGGCAACTGGACCGCTATACCATCAGAGACATAATCGAGCGGCGATGTGAGAACGCGGGAATAACCGGCGTCCGATGCTCACCGCACACACTCCGGCACTCGATGGCGGTAAGTTACCTCCGCAACGGCGGCGATGTGTTTTCGCTGCAAAAGCTGCTCGGCCATTCTTCGCTGGATATGACCCGGAAGTACGCCGAACTGAGTCAGACCGATGTGCGGGACAAACACAGGCTCTACTCTCCGGCGGACCGGCTGAAAGCGGCGAAGAACACGACGGGGAAGCGACTCAAGTAGAATGCCCGCAGACGCGCCACGCTGCGTTTCTGGCGCGTTTGCCTGCCCAACACGACTATGGAGCCGCCTGGGGTTTTTCCTGGGCGGCTTTCTTGTCACTTAGAATCGACGAATCGTCGAACAGCGAGCGGGCTTTCGCTAGCCAGGCGTCAAATGCGCTCTGGTCTGATGGCTGAGTTGCAACCAGCTTGTGCCAGTCGACAAAGCGATGTGGGTTCTTTACGTTCCAGGACTTGCACCGTTCTTCCAATTCTTGCACGTCCAATTCTGCTTCTTCTAGCCAGTCCAGTTCGTATGCACCGAATGTGTGCCGGTTTTGCGCCTTTTCCGGTGGCGGCTGCTCACTTGACCGTTTGGGACCGCACGCTCGGTAGTATTCACGTCTCAGTGTGGGAATCGACAATTGATTGTCGGGGTGGTACTTATTCCAGCTTGAGGCAATCAGCTTCCAGGGTAAGCGCTTGCGTATAAACACGTTCCCGTGAGCGTCACGACCGGTTCTATACTCGCCTACAAGCAAGCGCATGTGAACTGCGCGGGCAAGCGCGCCCGCGTAGAACCCGCCGCGCGGGGACCGCACCTGGTCTTGAGCCGTAGCCATGCTTTTAGCGGACGCCTTGGCATGAATCTCGGATATTCGCTCGTATGATACCAGGAAATCTTGAACAGTGTCTTCGTCGCCTAGTACGTCGGTCTTCTCGGAGCGCTCTTCCTTGCAGTAATACTCCAGATAGATGGTCAACTCATGTTGAGTGACGTTTCTCTTCCACTTCTTTTCAGCAAGCACACGTAGTTCTTCAAACGCGTCCACGGCACGCTCCCGTCTACCGAGTTTAGGACAACTTAGCCAAGTTGTCCTAAATGCTATTATACAGGCATGCACGGACACTGTGCAATCCCATACTGGAGGACTGTTATGAGTAACGAGGTTGTAGACGTTGAAACAGCGGCCAAACGATTGGGCATAGGCAGGCAGGCAGGTTACGCGGCGGTACGGCGTGGTCAGATACCAGCGCTCAGGTTCGGAAGACGTCTGGTAGTTCCGGTGGCGGCGCTGGAGCGGATGTTGGAAACCGGGCAGTCGGCGCGGGAATTGGGAAAGGGGGCCAAACAATGAGCTACAGAGGATTGGAGTCCGGTCGTTCCAACTTGGCGGGAGGGCCGACCGGACGGGAGCCATTTTTCAATGCTCTCCACAAGAAAGCATACCCCAACGGGCGGCAGAGCGCAAGCCCCGGTTTGCCGATCTACGTTACCGGTCCGAACGGTCGGAAGTGCGCCGGTCACGTTGTCAGCCGTGAAGGGAAGCGGATACTTCGCAAGACGAACGTTAGCCAAGCCAAGCACTTTTGCTTGAAGCATCGGGGCTGGGGCGTGGAATCGGACGCATTGCGTCAGGCCGCAAAGATCGGAGTCTCCGCAGTTATGCTTGCGACTGACAGGGGCACACTGCAAACCTCGTTGGGCGCATTCACGGCCTACGGTATCCGTGACAGTCTCGGCGACTTCGGCGAGCAGGTCTTCCTTCCAGAGCATCACTGGGTTCACGTGCCTGCGGGGGTGAAATGATGCACACCCAAAAGCGCGTCATAGCCGTGGCCGTCGCGGAATTGCTAACCCCGGCCACTCATCCACACATAAGCCGGAGTACATACGGCTGGCTTGTCCGTAGTTGTCCTTATTGCGGCGGAGTTCACATTCATTGCGCAGGCGATGACCCGCTTAGAGTGACGGACTTCCTGGGGTATCGTCACCCGGATTGCGCGACTGACGATCCGGGCAAGCTCTACTTCCTGAACTGGAGCGAGGTGAAGCCGTGAATCCAATAGATCGAGTCTTAGACCACTTCCCGCAAGCCAAGCAGCACGGCAAGGAGTGGCAAGCCCTGTGTCCTGCTCACGAAGACCGGCAGGCTTCATTGAGCATATCCGAGGGTGACGACGGCAGGTGTTTGATTCATTGTCACGCGGGCTGTGAACCGGCGACAATACTGGACGCCGTAGGCTTGAAGCTCTCGGACTTGTACCTGCCTATGCAGGCAGGGGCGGTCCGTGTGGAGTCCACGACGCGAATAGATGCTGTTTACAAGTATCTGGACGCGGAGGGCGCGCAGACCGTTTTCGAGGTCGTGCGCTACAGTCCCAAGGCATTCAAGCAGCGCGTTCCCAAGCCTGTCGGCGGCTACACGTGGAGTCTCAAGGGCGTCAACCGCGTCCTGTATCAACTCCCGATGGTTGTGCAGCGAGCCGCAAGGGGTGCGCTCATTTGCATAGTCGAGGGTGAAAAGGACGTGCATTCGCTTCACAAGATAGACGTTCCGGCAACGTGCAACGCGGGCGGCGCTGGAAAGTGGCAGGTGTCTTATTCAGAGAGTCTCACCGGGGCGGAAGTCATAATCCTGCCCGATAATGACGAGAGTGGCAGGAAACACGCGGAGACAGTGGCGCAAGCCCTCCAGGGATACGCAAAGCGTGTTAGAGTGCTTGAACTGCCGGGGGTGCCCGAAAAGGGCGATGTGTCTGACTGGATTGCGGCGGGCGGAACGAAGCAGGAACTCATTGAGCTTATCAATGCCTGCCCTGAGTGGGAACCCAAGCCGATACCGGAAACGCGGAAGACTCCGACAGGTGACTTCCCGCTTACCGACCTGGGGAACGCCGAACGACTCATAGCGGCGCACGGCGCGAACCCGCGCTTCGACGTGAACCGGGGAGCCTGGCTTGTGTGGAACGGCAAGCGGTGGGAATACGACGCCGACTACGGAATTAACCGGCTGGCCGCGAATGTCGTAAGGTCAATGTGCGACCTGCTCAGAGACGCGGATGAGAACCGGCGCAAGGCTCTCTTTGCGCATATACAGAAGTCGGAATCGGCCCCGCGACTGTCTGCGATGGTCAAGCTGGCATCCGAACGCGAAGGTGTTCCCGTGCTGGCTCTGTCCCTTGACCATGACCCCTGGCTTCTCAACTGTCTGAACGGAACTGTGGACCTGCGCACGGGCAACCTGCGGACGCCTACCCGCGAAGACCTGATAACGAAGCTGGCCCCGGTCGAGTATGACCCGGCGGCTACGTGTCCCCGGTGGATACGATTCCTCGATGAAGTCTTCCAGGGCAACCAAGAAATTATCGGCTTCGTGAAGCGGATGGCGGGCTACTGCCTCACGGCGGATACCCGCGAGCAGTCTGTCTTTATCTTCACTGGCAAGGGGCAAAACGGTAAGGGTAGGTTCGTAGAGCCGTTACGGACTATCCTGGGGGATTATGCCGGTGATACGCCCGTCAGCACGTTCACCGAGCGCAGGGAGTCCAACACGGCGGACCTGGCCGCACTGATGGGAAAGCGACTCGTGACAGCTTCCGAAGGCGAAGAAACACAGAGCTTCAATGAATCGCTTCTGAAGACGCTTTCCGGCGAAGACCCTATCACATGCCGAGAACTCTATCAAAAGTTCTTCACCTATACCCCGACATTCAAGGTGGTGTTTTCGACTAACGAGATACCCCGAATACGATCTCAAAACTTCGCAATGAAGCGGCGAATCAAGTTGATTCCGTTCAGACAACGCTTTTACGACCCCGAAGACAAGAAGACGCCGGTAAAGGATTCGCAACTTCTTCCGAAGCTGCTTGTCGAGAAGAACGGCATACTCGCGTGGATGGTGCAAGGCTGTCTTGAGTGGCGGGAACACGGATTGATGACACCGGATGTCATACGAGAGGAGGTCAACCGGCTATTCGAGAGTCAAGACCTTTTGGCGGAGTTCCTTGACGAACGGTGCAAACTTCTTCCTGATGAAGAAGTGGAGGTTTCAACGCTATGGAAAGATTATCTGCTCTGGTGCCAAGAAACCGGGCGTAAGCAGGCATTCAAACAGCCCCAGGGCTTCAGCCGATCTCTTACGCAACGTGACGGCATAGACCGGAAGAAGGGCACCGGCGGGGTGCGATCGTCACACAGGAATTGGGCTTGTGCCTGCGAGGTCGCCGGGCGATTCTGAGCGTGAGAGTGGCGAGAGTGGCGAGAAAACCGACATTTCGGAAAACTCTCTCATGAAGGAAGAACATGAACACTTTTCCCAAAGTGGCGAAAGCTCGCCACTACTCGCCACTATTGAGCAAAAACAGAATCCGATTGGTGACGGCAATCTTTCCGAAGCGATCTATGGCAAAGAAGACGGGGAGGGCTTCTGATGGGCTATCTTGTCGCGTTGGCAAAGCACGGAATAAGGGCTTCGATAAGACCGGGCGGCGCGCTCTGGCTGGAACCGAAGGCCAATATCACCGACCGAATACGCGAAGTTGTGCAGGCAAACAAAGCGGCCATCATTGCGGAGCTGCAGTCAGAGCAAGCACAGCGGGGTTCTAGCGCGTGTACAGGCGTGACTGCGGACGGAAACGACTCTATACCCGTCTCGGACACCAGGCGCGTCAAATCCAGCGGTGTACAAGCCTCACAAGCTACTTGTGGCAACTGTGGAGGGCGCGTCACGCTATATGCCTACGAATGTTCAGAGATATGGGCCTGGTATGAGTGCTCGGCGTGCGATGACTGTCAAGCGGTGGAGTTGGTGCCCGAATTGCTCGCCATCCTGAAAAGCTGCAGGTATAGACGGGCAAGTGGTAGAACCTGGCCCGGACCCGTGGCTGTCAAGCGCGAATGCGCGTGACAATGCGGCCATAGACTACGACGATCTGAAAGGTGGTGCAAGCTGATGGCAGGAAACGGACAGAAGACACGGCAGCGGGAAAAGGCTATTTGCGGGCTGCTGGAACAACCGACAGTCACCCAGGCGGCCATATACGCCGGGGTATCGGAAGGAACTCTCTACCGGTGGCTCCGTGAGGATTCGACTTTTCAGAGCGCATACGCCGAAGCCCGGCGCGAGTGCGTTCGGCAGGCAACGGCGCGCCTGCAAAGGGCTTGCTCGACTGCTGTTCAAACGCTGGAGGAAGTCATGGGCGACGGGGATGCCCCGCCGTCCAGCCGTGTCACGGCAGCAAGGTCTGTGCTGGAGTTGGCATTCAAGGCCGTGGAGATCGACGAACTGGACGCGCGGATTACGGCGCTGGAAGAAAGGACAGACCGATGAGCATTAAGCAGAGAGTCGAGAAGTTGGAAGCGAAGCATCAACCGCCGGAGGCGTACTACCCCGTCCACATGTATACGGTCGGCGAAGGGCAGGAGTCTGGTGACAGACGGAAGGTATTGCCCAACGTGTGCGGCTATGGGTGATGAGGAGTATGCTTCATACTGCAACTGGCGTGAGAAGCTGAGCCGGAAACGCGTCACGCATATTATTGTGCACCTGCCTGCTGAGGAGGATGCGCGTAAGGATTCAACTGCGGAAACGAGAGAATCGGAAACCTACATGGACCGGTGACGTATGCGAAATCCATTTAAGAGACGTTGCAAGGCGAAGAGCAAGCAGACAGGCGAGCAATGCAAGCGATGGGCTACGCGGGGCTGCAACGTCTGTTACTACCACGGCGGGTACAGTTTTGGGCCTGCAAAGCACTATGTGTATGCCCGTCAAGCAACCATTAAACACATTCTCATAGAAGAAGGTAGGTCGGGGCATGTCCTGTAATGTGCCGGACAACTGGCGTATCGGAGAGGAAGCCAGACCAGTGTAATCGCGATTGAGGCGTTGCACCTGCCTGTTGAGGAGGAAACATAGGATGGAACTGCGGAAACGAGTTGAGAAGTTGGAAGAAGCAGCGGAGCCAACACGCGGCGGAATGTCCTGCCGGGAATTGGTCCGCGATGATGGCACTATAATCAAAATGATTGTGTGCGGGCGAACCGTGATTCTGTTGCCAAGCAGCAGGCGGGCAGTAAAGGATGAAGGACAGCCCGAGAAGTAACGCAAGGTTTCGGGAGTCCCTGCGCGGCAGGGACTCCCCTTGAAGACTCTTGCGTCCGTTCGCGGCTTTTACTGCCGGCCGATGTCCGTGATGTCGTTGGCGTTTCTAACCCAAACCCCCGGAACGTAGAGCACTGTCCCAGAAGGGCACGTGACTCCATTCACTAATGCAGGGCTGGTGAGCGTTATCTGTTCTACCCTGGAAATGCCGGTGACTGTGACAATATGATTCTGTGATGGCAAGCTCACTCCCGATGGAAAATGGACTCGTATCCCTGGGGACGGACCGACTCCATCCTGATAGCCGAAACCGTCGTCTACATAGACAACGTTCAGGGACGGCACAACTCCCGTGACATTTCCTGCCACCCGGACAAGCAGCCCGGTTGTGTTAATCCCGGAGTAGCTGAGTGTTTCCGTCAAGTCGTTGCCGATGGTCTTGGTTGTCATGCCAAGCGGAGCCAAGGGGCTGCCGGCGGAGGAGTCCACAAAGGTCACATTGTCGATTTGGTATCTCCCCGGCGACCCTGTTTGTGGTTCCGGTGAAGCTGACATTCTGCCCGACCGTAAGGGGCTGGCTCGTAATCAACTCTATACCGGAACTGCGGTCTGCTGACTCCACGGTGACGCCTGCCGAGTCAATGGCGGTCGCCGTGACGACCGCGTTGATATAAATGGGCGTATTAGCCGCTAGTTGCCTGGCAACGCCAGCAGATGTTGCTGCTATAGTAATGACAGCCGTGCCAGTGTTGGCCCACATGTCTGTCGCGGTTACGGTGATGACGTTGTCGCCGGGCTGCAGGGCGACGCCGGTCACCGACCACGATGTCGTTCCCGTGCAGGCCCCACCGCCGCCCGTGGAATTGGACCAATTAACACTGGTGATAGCCCCGAACGCATCGCACGCGGTCCCAGAAAGACCGGCGGCGCTATCCGTTGTGACGCATATCTCGCCGTCGCAGTCGCTGGAGCCGTCGCTGTTCTCCGTGAATGTATTACCGGATACCGTTCCAGCGACTGCGACGGCGAAGGGCGAACCGCTACCGCAGTATATCCCGCCGCCGTAGCCGCAGCCGGACCCGATGCCGAACGCGCTATTTCCTGTTATGGTGTTGTTTGAGATCGTGGGAGAACCACTGTAGCAGTATATCCCGCCACCGTAGCCGTAGTCGCTGGAGTCGTTGCCGCCGTTGCCGAACGCGTTATTTCCCGTTACGGTGTTGTTTGAGATCGTGGGCGAACCGGCGGCGCAGTATATCCCGCCACCGCAGCCGTAGACGCCGAATGGGTCGCCGCCGTTGCAGTACGCGGTATTTCCTGTTATGGTGTTGTTTGAGATTGCGGGAAAACCGCTGTAGCAGTATATCCCGCCGCCGCTGCCGCTGATGGCCAAGTAGCCGTTTGCGCTATTTCCTGTTATGGTGTTGTTTGAGATTGCGGGCGAATCGTCGCTGTAGCTGTAGCAGCATATCCCGCCGCCGCAGCCGCCCGAGCAGCCGCCGTAGTAGCCCGCGTCGTCCGCACTATTTCCCGTTATGGTGTTGTTTGAGATTGCGGGCGAACCGCTGTCGGAGCATATCCCGCCGCCGTAGCCGTATCCGTCGCCGCATATGCTATTTCCTGTTATGGTGTTGTTTGAGATTGCGGGCGAACCGCCGCCGCAGTATATCCCGCCGCCACGGGCGTCGCCGTAGAAGCCCTCGTCGTCCGTGCCATTTCCCGTTATGGTGTTGCTTGAGATCGTGGGCGAACCGCCGCCGCAGTATATCCCGCCGCCGTAGCCGCAGACTGCTGCCGCTGTAGCCGTAGCCACAGTTGCAGTCCGCGCTATTTCCCGTTATGGTGTTGTTTGAGATCGTGGGCGAACCGCTACCGCAGTATATCCCGCCGCCGTAGCCGTAGGCGCCGTAGCCCCAGTATTCGTTTACGCTATTTCCCGTTATGGTGTTGTTTGAGATCGTGGGCGAACCGCCGCCGCAGTATATCCCGCCGCCGTAGCCGGAGCCGGAGCCGATGCCCAACGCGCTATTTCCCATTAGGGTGTTGTTTGAGATCGTGGGCGAACCGCTACCGCAGTATATCCCGCCGCCGTAGGCGGAGCAGCCGGAGTAGGTGCCGAACGCGCTATTTCCTGTTATGGTGTTGTTTGAGATCGTGGGAGAACCACTGTAGCAGTATATCCCGCCACCGTAGCCGGAGGCGCCAGCGATGCCGTTTGCGCTCCCGTTCTGTATCGTGAAACCGTCCACGCACGTTGTTAAAGCCGCGCCCGACGGCGCTGTCACCACACTCCCGCTCTGGTTTCCGTCCAGAATAGTTACATTCGCATTCCAATTCCTCTGTGACCTGGCCGTTTCAGTTCCGGCAAAGCCGCCATATAGCCCCACGCCAGCAGTAAGAGTAATATTCTCCACGTATTTCCCAGCAGCAACCCACACCTCATCGCCTGGGTTAGCCGCATTTAAGCCAGCCTGCACGGTTTGAAAGGCATTGTTCCAACCGTTACCCGGACCATTTACAGTGGAGTTGCAATTGACGTAGACAACTGCGGCGTTTGCGCCCGTGACACAGCCAGCCAGTAACCCAACAAGACAAACCAGCGGAAACCATCTTTTCATCTTTCTTCCCCCTCGCTCAAGTCTGCACGCTTACCCGCAGTTTACCACCAAAATGCCCGAAAGTCAAATACCACTTGACACGGAACGAAACACGGGGTAACATAGTGATACACGGCAACACGAACCAAGGGGTGTTGTGAATAGCTTGTAACTTCACTTGGTTCGGTGAATGGCGTTTGTCCCCAAGTTCACTTGGTTCTTAGCCAAGGGGTGCAATTCACGCTCAAGCGTGTATCGGCTTTCCCCTGTAGCTCAATTGGCAGAGCACTTGGCTGTTAACCAGGGGGTTCCTGGTTCGAGTCCAGGCGGGGGAGCCAATATATTTGAGGATTAAGGCAGAGCAGTTGTAGGGTTGCTCTGCCTTTTGTGTTTGGATATGCTGCCTCTTCTTGCCGCTGTGCCCGGCATATGGTTCATCGCCAACTCTCGAACGTGCTGTAGGTCGGCGGGCTGTCGATTGGCTTCGTTTCGCAAAAACGGCGGTTCATTGGTCCCGTCGGACGGCACGTGGGCGTCCACGGCCGTCGGAGGGGCGCTTCTGCCTTGTGCGGCGGGTCATTGGATGGGTTCGTTTCGCAAAAATGCTTTGCTGATTCCTGCGCGCCAGCGGCCATCGGAGGAGGTGTTTAGTCCTCCTGGCCCGCCGGGTCATCATTTGGCTTCGTTTCGCAAAAACGGAATCCGCCCGAGCGGAAGCGGTTGCCGGGTGATGGCACCAGAGCCGGCGAGCAGGTCGTGGCGGGCCTTTCGACTCCGCGCGGTCCTCTTATACTACTATTATATCCTAGCTGTCAAGGTCTATCTTGTGGCCCAAATGCTCGATTGCGCGTAGCTGTCGTGCATTGATATCGCGGCAAGACACGTTTTTTCGCGCAGCGCATGCCCTGACTTGTAGGTTTTCTTGTCTCACCCGGGTGCCTTGCGCAAGCTCAGCCCCGTTGTTAGCCCTCTTGTATTCCGCCCGACATCCATTTCGCGCGTTTTGGGGTGCCGGAGTGCGCAATCGAGCCTTTTCCGCCGATTTTCGTGCAGTAAATCCTCGATTGGGTTGATTGTGTTCTTGTCTATCAACCGAACGCCGGTCCCAATCTTGCCAATTCAGCTCGAATCTCCTGCACCAAATACAGCGTCGCCGATTGGAAGTATGGTACGCAGCAAGCTCGGGCGTGGGCTACCAGTCGCGCTGGGACGTTAATCAGGTGGAGGCGCAACCGCTTGAACCGGCTGCCGACCAAACCCGCCGGCATCGCCAGCTTTTCCAGCAGCGCATGCAGGTTGTGAGCCAGGATAGCCACTGCCCACCACGCCGCGTTCGCTCCGAACTTGTTCGATGGCAGGCTTCCCCCCGCCAGATCGCTCTTGAGCACGCTGTGAATCGCCTCTCCCCCTCCACAGCGGTCGTTATACCACTCCACCACCCGCTGGTTCGACCAGTCTTGATCTATGTTTGAGATGATCGCATGAATGTGATAGGTCCGTCCGCCTATCTCTAAGGTCTCCTGGTCAGCCAGCCCGTTATCGTCTAAGCCCAAGCCGGGTAGTACCCCTTGTTTCACCTTGCGCCGCACTACGATGTGCCGATAAGGCTCGCACTTTAGTAGCGCTTCGCTATTCGAGACGAACGGTACTTCCGCTACCTCGTAATCAAGTCGGCCCTTCGCGTCGTACACCTTCTCCCATTCGCTCTCGCTGAGCTTTCCCACTTCGTCCCGGAAATCCGGAGTCTTAATGTAACCGATGGCGAACTTCACCGGACTGAACTCCTCGCCAATCTTCCACTCAGATAGCATCTTTACAACGCGCTCCTGGTCGGCCGCCGCGTCGCTACGAACCCATGCATCCGTAATTCCCAGCTCTTCATTCGGTGTATCGGGAATCTTGTTCCCGATACGACGTCAGGTTTCGGGAACAAGATTCCCGAAACACCAAAAGATCGCATGGTATATGCTACCAATGGAAGCCGTGAAGCTCTGCTCGATTGGCTGGGAATGCGGGGCAATGCCCCCGGCGCTTTGTTTTGTCCAGTCAACAAGGGCGGGAACATCACCATAAGGCCGGTGACTGACCAGTCCATATTCTATGTGCTCAAAAGGCGTGGAGAGGAAGCCGGGGTGAAGAGCTTTTCCCCGCACGACATGCGCCGCACATTTATAGGTGAGCTTCTTGACGCCGGGGCTGACATCAGCACGGTTCAGCAATTAGCCGGGCACGCCAACGTAACCACTACTCAGAGATATGATCGCCGGGGTGAAGCTACGAAGCGCAAAGCCGCCGAACTCCTGCATGTGCCGTATGCGCGAAAGGGATAGGCCGGATGATCTACACCATAGGAACGAAGCATGGGCCGAGCATTGTAACCCGGCCCATGCTGTTGTGTTATGTTGTAAGAATTGTTCCTGCCTGTAGTCTCCTTCGTCTCAGTGCAAATCCTCCAAGCCCGCCGATGCCGCATAGCAGAGCGAGGATGGAGGAGGGTTCGGGAACTGGCTGCCAGAGGACGGCGTGATACACGCCGTCAGCGCCAATGGAATACCCGCATATCCAACCGCTGTCGTTTATGCCATAAGCTTCGCTGTTACTCATTCCCGGCAGGGTGCCCAGATCGGTCACACTCCCGTTCTGCCAGGAGACGGCGTGCCAGATGCCGCTTGATGCGTATTCATAGCCTACGACCTGTCCGCTGTCGTTAATGCCATTGGCCTGGCTCTGAGTGTACCCCGGCAGGATGCCGAGGTCGGTCATGTTCCCATTCTGCCAGAGGAAGGCGTGTTGATAGCCATTAGAAAGCTGAGAGTACCCAGCTACCTGCCCCTTGTCGTTTATGCTGTTAGCATAGCTGGCGTCGTATCCCGTCAGGGTGCCCAGGTCGGTCATGTTCCCATTCTGCCAGAGGAAGGCGTGTTGATAGCCATTAGAAAGCTGAGAGTACCCAACTACCTGCCCCTTGTCGTTTATGCTGTTAGCATAGCTGGCGTCGTATCCCGTCAGGGTGCCCAGGTCTGTCATGCTGCCGCTCTGCCACAAAAACGCGTGAATAGACGTGTTATCTGCTGTGCCAGAGTAACCCACGACCTGCCCCATGTCGTTTATGCCGGTAGCATAGCTGGTGTCGTACCCCGTCAGAGTGCCCATGTCTGTCATACTCCCGTTCTGCCAGAGGAAGGCGCGTGTGAATGTTGATGTCCCTGAATAGCCGGCCACCCACCCGCTGTTGTTGATGCCATAAGCCCGGCTCCAGGTTCCTCCTGGCAGGGTACCCAGGTCGGTCACGTTCCCATTCTCCCAGAGGAACGCACCCATTGATGTATCTGCATAACCAATCACCTGCCCGCTGTTGTTTATGCCGGTAGCATAGCAGGCGACTCCCCCAGTCTGAATGCCCAAATCCACAATCTGATACTGCACTGCCTCAGCGCCGGTGACGGCGCATACGAACAGCCCTACGAGACACACCAGTATTGCCAACTTCTTAGACATCTTTGTTCCTCTCTCGCTCTCTTATGGAGTCTGACCGCGTTGTGGTAGGCGGCAAGTCCTCGCTCAAGCCTGCACGCTATACCCCCAGTTTACCCCCGGAATCGCCATTTGTCAAATACCACTTGACACGGAACGAAACACGGGGTAACGTATAAGCACGCGGCAGAGCGATTGTATAACTGCTCTGCATTCCGTGTGCATTTAGTGGCAAGCTTTATCGCTGCGGCGGTTTCGGGAACAAGATTCCCGAAACACCGAAATCTTGTTCCCGATACGACGTCAGGTTTCGGGAACAAGATTCCCGAAACACCAAGTTTCAGGCAGAGCAGTTGTAGGGTTGCTCTGCCTTTTGTGTTTGGATATGCTGCCTCTTCTTGCTGCTGTGCCCGGCATATGGTTCATCGCCAACTCTCGAACGTGCTGTAGGTCGGCGGGCTGTCGATTGGCTTCGTTTCGCAAAAACGGCGGTTCATTGGTCCCGTCGGACGGCACGTGGGCGTCCACGGCCGTCGGAGGGGCGCTTCTGCCTTGTGCGGCGGGTCATTGGATGGGTTCGTTTCGCAAAAATGCTTTGCTGATTCCTGCGCGCCAGCGGCCATCGGAGGAGGTGTTTAGTCCTCCTGGCCCGCCGGGTCATCATTTGGCTTCGTTTCGCAAAAACGGAATCCGCCCGAGCGGAAGCGGTTGCCGGGTGATGGCACCAGAGCCGGCGAGCAGGTCGTGGCGGGCCTTTCGACTCCGCGCGGTCCTCTTATACTACTATTATATCCTAGCTGTCAAGGTCTATCTTGTGGCCCAAATGCTCGATTGCGCGTAGCTGTCGTGCATTGATATCGCGGCAAGACACGTTTTTTCGCGCAGCGCATGCCCTGACTTGTAGGTTTTCTTGTCTCACCCGGGTGCCTTGCGCAAGCTCAGCCCCGTTGTTAGCCCTCTTGTATTCCGCCCGACATCCATTTCGCGCGTTTTGGGGTGCCGGAGTGCGCAATCGAGCCTTTTCCGCCGATTTTCGTGCAGTAAATCCTCGATTGGGTTGATTGTGTTCTTGTCTATCAACCGAACGCCGGTCCCAATCTTGCCAATTCAGCTCGAATCTCCTGCACCAAATACAGCGTCGCCGATTGGAAGTATCGTACGCAGCAAGCTCGGGCGTGGGCTACCAGTCGCGCTGGGACGTTAATCAGGTGGAGGCGCAACCGCTTGAACCGGCTGCCGACCAAACCCGCCGGCATCGCCAGCTTTTCCAGCAGCGCATGCAGGTTGTGAGCCAGGATAGCCACTGCCCACCACGCCGCGTTCGCTCCGAACTTGTTCGATGGCAGGCTTCCCCCCGCCAGATCGCTCTTGAGCACGCTGTGAATCGCCTCTCCCCCTCCACAGCGCTCGTTATACCACTCCACCACCCGCTGGTTCGACCAGTCTTGATCTATGTTTGAGATGATCGCATGAATGTGATAGGTCCGTCCGCCTATCTCTAAGGTCTCCTGGTCAGCCAGCCCGTTATCGTCTAAGCCCAAGCCGGGTAATACCCCTTGTTTCACCTTGCGCCGCACTACGATGTGCCGATAAGGCTCGCACTTTAGTAGCGCTTCGCTATTCGAGACGAACGGTACTTCCGCTACCTCGTAATCAAGTCGGCCCTTCGCGTCGTACACCTTCTCCCATTCGCTCTCGCTGAGCTTTCCCACTTCGTCCCGGAAATCCGGAGTCTTAATGTAACCGATGGCGAACTTCACCGGACTGAACTCCTCGCCAATCTTCCACTCAGATAGCATCTTTACAACGCGCTCCTGGTCGGCCGCCGCGTCGCTACGAACCCATGCATCCGTAATTCCCAGCTCTTCATTGAGGTATCTTATCGACTCCTCAAGAGCTTCCGCGTTCCTATACGCCGGAGGAACGTTGCCGTCCCTGAACTCATCCCAGATCGCAAAGCCCATCTCCGCCCACCTCACCGTAAGAGACGAGTACGCGTCGAAGTGCTTATAGCAACGCAAAGCATCCCGCTTCTGTGTCTCGATAAATGTAGCGTCGATCTCAAGTGTCGCTCGAGATACTTTCGGTCGGCCGCTTCGCTGATCGAGCTGCCAGCCGCGGCCCACAAACTCCCGGTTTACCCTCCGCAAACCCACAAGCGCCGCGTTTGCCTCTGGAATATAAGCCTGGCCGTAACCGCGCTTCCCGTCCTCGTCCGCGTTATGGAACTGCTCGAGCCACTCTCGAACAGAAGTTAGCGATGGCATGTCATTCCCGCCACCGCGCGAGAAGTGTCTCTTTACTCCAATAACCCGCGCAATCTGTCTCATATACAGGCCTATCCCAGCGTCCTCACTTAGCTTGGCCAGATCATCAACACGATCCCCACCAGTCAGATTCAGCGCCAGCAAAGCTCCTATATGCTCCGCATGCTGCCACTCACGCGCGCTCCTCGCAGGCAGACATCCGTTCGCAACATTCGGCAAACCAGTCAGCAGCATCAGGTCCAGATAAGGGAAAAGCCCGCCGTAGTTGGTAACCGCGGCAGGATCCACCTTCGGGTCCACGTAGTAAGAATAATAGCGCGATAATCGGGTCGTCGACATCACCTTTCACCTCCCAGGTGATTACTTCTTCGACAACTCCACGCTCGATTCTTGCTCAGAAAAATATATTTAATCGGGGATTCTGGGTGTTGGTGAGTGGGTGTTGGGTGTTGGAAGGGAGGGGTGGGCGGCAGGCAGTAGGCGGCGCGCTTTGGACGAGGATGAGCGATGAGTGCTGGGTGACCGAAGGGAGCGGCGGTCCCTTCCATCACCCAACACCTATCACCCATCACCTGGCCAGCAAATTGGGGATTTGCAATCCTCCGAGACAACCACTCGAATTACAAAGTTGTTTAAGGCATCGGAGATGCCCAGATTGCCCTTTGCGGGCCAGATTACAAATCTGCCCGAACGGAAATCCCCTCCCTTCCCTTCCATCACCCAAGACCCAACACCCGCTACCTATACCAAGAATGTCCCACCAGGAGGTTGCCGGAGTTTATGCCGACGTTGGGCCGGGCAATGCCGGCGTTGCTGACGTGGGAGAACCTGTATTCGATGTCGAACGCCCCGCTGCCGCCGGTCGAGAACTGCCAGATCACTCCGACGTACTCGGTGAAGTTCGTGTGTGTGGCCAAGCCTTCTATTCTGTCCTGAAGGTGAATGAGACCGAACCCGAGGTCATAGCCGATCGCATAGTGGTTGCGCACTTGAAAATACTTCCGAAAGCTTGTCATAGCGGAGCCAGCCAGGTTGCCATTGTTGGTGGAGAGCAGTCCCGCGAACAACTCCACGCCTACCTGGGTGCTGGGTGAGGTATATCGCGCGTAGCGCAGGGTCGCAACATCGATCCCGAAGTGAGCCTTCATGCACGCCGGTATGTGGTAGTTCTCACCGTAGCCCGTCAGAAAACTGGTCTCGGTGAGCCCGGGCTGCACTTTGGGAAACAAGAACTCCTCCGCCCCGCAAATGTTCGGGGCCAGCACGACCAGGACAAATATCGCCGCCAAAACACGCATTTTCACTTCCACCAAACCTTGAATCGGGATCGTCTCCGCCATCCCGCGGGAGACCAGGCTTACAAACCGGCGCAGCATATATCCTAAAGCGGCGTAGCCGCAACCAAGAAGGCCATCGCCGGAAAATCAATACGGCCTTTCCATAATTCGGAAGGTCGGTGGTTTCTTTTCAGTATCTTGCAACTGAAATCCGAGGTGACATATCAAAGTTCAGTACAACTTGTATAGGATTTCAGTTGTAAGATACTAATACCCGACCCGCACGGTAGTCAATCCGTCGGAAGTCCAAAGTCGAAAGTCACGAACAGTGAACTCTCTCAACCGGTGGGAACGAGTCATCCGGAAGATCGCCCTTGCGGTGAATGGCTCTGCTAGTTGCACATATAGTGTTAATTCCGTTAATTGCCGGTGTATCGGGAATCTTGTTCCCGATACGCACTTAGTTTCGGGAACAAGATTCCCGAAACACCCACATATAGTGTTAATTCCGTTAATTGCCGGTGTATCGGGAATCTTGTTCCCGATACGCACTTAGTTTCGGGAACAAGATTCCCGAAACACCCAATAGTATTCTTGCCGGTGTATCGGGAATCTTGTTCCCGATACGCACTTAGTTTCGGGAACAAGATTCCCGAAACACCCGTTACAGCATTCCATCAATCAATTATGCAACTAAGCACTAGTTGCACATATAGTGTTAATTCCGTTAATTATGTTTAGAGGCGACCGGATTTGGGTACAATACAGCCGATTGGCCGGGACAAGCGGCCACTCTGGTGCGGACTAATGTCGCACTACGTTCACAAATCGCGGCAAACTTACCCAGCCCCACGACGGGCATAAGGAGGATCACATTGAGAGTGCATTGGCTTCTTCCGTTGGTTCTCGTGTTGTTCGCAGCGAGCGCATCCGCCGCTCCCATCGACCTTGGCACTGCCGCCAGCTTCGGATTGCTTGCCGGCAGCGGCATCACCAATGACCCTACCAACGCCTCGGGAACGATTGTCACGGGGGATGTCGGCAGTTCCCCCAACCCCGCGGTAACGGGATTTCCGCCGGGAGTGGTCGTTGGTACATTGGTACACCGCGCCCAGTGCGGTGACGGCAGGGGCCCAGTCCGACCTGACGATCGCATACAATGCCGCGGCGGGCGCTGCGTGCAATACCAATCTCACCGGCCAAGACCTGGGCGGGAAGACGCTCGTTCCGGGGGTCTACTGCTTCTCATCATCAGTGGGATTGACCGGCACTCTGACGCTCGACGCTCAAGGAGACCCAAATGCACAGTGGATCTTCCAGATCGGCAGCACCCTGATCACCGCGACGAATTCCAGCGTGCTGTTAATCAACGGAGCGTCGCCTTGCAATGTGTTCTGGCAGGTCGGTTCGTCGGCGACCATCGAGACGAACAACATCTTCGCGGGCAATATCATGGCGCTTACGAGCATCACGCTCAACGGCGGGGCTCTGACCGGCCGGGCACTGGCCAGGAACGGCGCGGTCACGATCAGCAATTCGGAAGTCGTCGTTAGCGGCGTCTGCGTGCCGAGCCACCCTTGCGTGACCGCCATTAAGGTACCAGACCGCGCCGAGGCCGCCATCGGCGATGTGATCATCTACACGTATACGATCTGCAACTGCGGATCGACGATGATTACGGTGGACAGCGTAATCGACTCGAATCTGGGCAACCTGACCGGCGTATTCACGACGGCGAACGGGGGCTCGACCCTCGACATCGGAGCGTGCGCTGTATTCGCCGTGGACCACACGGTGACGGTCGAAGACGCTAACCCACTCGTGAATACAGTTACCGTCGACGTTCACGACAGCACAGGTTCCACGTCGGACACCGCCGGGGCGAGCGTGGTTATCACCTCAACTCCACCAGCCACTTGCGTGAATGTCGTGAAGGTTGCCGACCACATTGAGGCATCCATCGGTGATCTGGTGACCTACAAGTTCACCGTGTGCAACTGCGGGACGACGACGCTGACGGTCGATAGCGTGGGCGACTCCCTTCTAGGAGACCTGACCGCCGCATTCACAACCGCGAATAGCGGCACGACCCTTGCAGTCGGGGCGTGCACGTCGTTTACCGCGACTCGCACCGTGCTGTCCACGGACCCGAGCCCACTTGACAACACCATCACGGTCAGCGCCCACAACGGCGGCACACCCGCGACCGCATCCAGCACCTGGTCCATCACCATCGTCCCGGGGCCTTGTTTGAGCGTGGCAAAGGTAGCCAATGTCACCGCGGCTTCAGTCGGTGACACGGTAACCTACAAGTTCACCGTGTGCAACTGCGGAACGCCTCCGGTGACGGTCGATAGCGTGGGCGACTCGATCCTCGGCGACCTGACCAGCGCATTCACGACGGCGAACGGGGGCAGGCTTCCATCATTGGGTCCGGAATATGTGTAACATTCACCGCGAGCCATGTCGTATTGTCTTCCGATCCGAATCCGCTCTCGAATATCGTCACGGTCACCGCCCACGCCGGCGCGGTGATTCTGACCCAGACCGGCGAAGCGTCTGTAAACATAGTGCCACGGCTCAGCCAGGCCCTGCCTGTGAACAGTCCGGAGGGCGCGGCGTCGATTGTGGGCTACTTTGGAAACGGCCCGCTGACGATGAGCTCTGTCCCCGGCATTCTCAGCATCACACCAGGCGTCGACTGGTCGAACTTGTAAAGGCCGCTCAAGCCAGCGTGCCTTACTTCCTCAAGGACGTGAGCCTGCAAAAGCAGGTCCCCGCGTCCGGTCAGTGCTCCGACGTGTTCCCCGCGCGGACGATCGACCAGCAGGGCACTCCGAATATCAGGCTCTGGTGGCCGCTCATGTATGAAGTGCCGGGCACTCAATGGACGCTGACAATCGCTTACGGGACCTATACTCTTTGGGACGATGGTTCCGGCCCGTCCTACTTCCACACCGATACGTGGACTTGGAGCGTGGACGCAACTTTGCAGACCATCAAGGATGAACTCGAGTTGTTCCACGAAGTGCCGTTCGGCAAGGACGAGGTTGGGCTGGTCTCCGACGAGGTGCTCTACCCGATTCTGCAGGCCAAGCTCGATGCGGTAGAAGCTGCCGTCGAGCTGCAGGGGACCTCGTGACCGCCGGCCTCGACCTCGAGGACTTCGAAATGGAGGTATCGGATGCCTGTATTGCGACATCCCCCCGGTATCCTGAACCGACGGGCTCCATTACCGGCATAGCCGAGACCGACGAGAATCCGGCTTGCTGTAAACTCTTGGTGGATACCGAGTATGTGGCCGACAAGTTGGGGATATTCATAAAGTAAACCCCGCTGCTATTGTTTGAAACATGAGAAGCTGGCGGATGGGTCGACTCATCCGCCAGCTTTCCGCAGTGACGTATCGCAATTGGACTCTCCTGTGAAAATAGTCGTCGGTTGTCGGTTGAACGGTTGACGGTTAGGGACCGGCCGCCACCCCCGGTGTTTCGGGATTTGAGGAGCGACCACAACCGTTGGTCCAGGGCAAAAATGTCGTATTCGCTCCGGAAATCCCGAAACTGCGCGAATAGGTCGCTCCGGTGAGAGCATGAGCAATCCGGGGGCAGTGCAGCGGGAGATCACGCGACTCAGCGTCCGGGTCCTTTGCCCTCGGCGCGCTTCATCAGTCCGCCTATATCGCTTCCACGATTTCCCGTGAACTCGGCGGTGATGTCGAAGCTCTTGCTGAATAGCAGCACCGTGAACTTTACTTTGAGACTCCTGGCTTATCTTCAGAGTGCCGTTTTGCACGGTCCAATCGCTGCGATAATCATTCACCTTGCCATTCCTGCCCATCCCGAAAGCCATGCCGCTCACGCTGATGCGCCCACTGCCACTGCCCTGCATGCCGCCTGATGGAGACACCCGCAACACCTCCCGCAAGTCGTGTTGTTCAGGCTTCGAGATTCTTGGGTCGATCAGAACCTGTCCCTTGCCGATGATGTTATTCGTCGCCGTGCCATCAGAGGCTACCACGGTGGTCATGGTCGATTCTCCGACCTTAATGGGCGCACCGGTTTTCTCGTCAAGTCTGTAGTAATCGAACACCGTCTGATAGGTATCGGAGCCTGATTCCTTGATGACCGCGTGGAAATACTTGGTGTCGGCTTTCTTCCCGTCGGTGAATTGTTCATAGGCGCCGATCCATTCGCCGATGAGTTTGTGAATAATACCTCTAACCTCACTGGGCTGAACAACCGATTGGTCATACCCAATGCTAGAGGTTATCAGGGCAACCGCCAGCATCATCGCCAGCGTAAGTGCCATCTTCATTACTCGATTCACATTGCCCATCGATTCCTCCATGGTCTACACAATGTCAGCGTGGCGGATTATATCTTACCCATTTAGATCCGGGCGACATACATTCAACTCCTGGCGGAAAACGTGGCTTCGTCTCACACCAATCGCGCCAGAGCGAAGGCCGCGCCCGCGGCCAGGCCGCCCACGAGCATACTCCGCAGCGCGCCGCGAAGGCGTGGAGCGCTTGTGAACTGGCCCTTGACGGAAACCGAAGACCCTTGTGGGAAGATGATTCCCGGCGAACTGTACACCCGGTGCGCGGTTCACCAACGCCCTGGCCTTCGCTTAACGGTTCCGACTTCCTACTCCGTAGGGGGACTTGCATTCCCGAGAACGAGCACACGCCTGCGCCAAGAAGATCTGCCCATCGATACTGGGCAGATCTTCTTTTGTGAGAGCGACCTGCTCAGCCCAGTCTATGCGCCGATGACCCAACTGCCACCACCATCCACTTGTCGTGCCTGGGGGCCAAGGTGTAGCTGACAAACGCCACCTTGTAGTTGTTGTTAGCGTCATAGAACTGCTGCTTGGCGAAGGCAATGTAAGCCCCGTCCGACCTCTTATCCACCTTGTAGACGGCGAACGTGCTAGTGCTGGTGTGATGCATGGCATCCGCCGTCATACCGCGATAGTCCTTGCCGGACATGGAGTACGAGTATTTCCCATCCAAGTAGACCGCTATTCTCGCACTCGGGTCTATATGTCGCGCCATCGGGTCGCTATTGTCCGTGATCCACGCGTTCCGAATGTCGTCGAGTGAAGTATGCAGACCTGAATACCTGTCTCGGCTCAGATAGTAGGCGCCGTTGTTACCGGAACCGTAGTAGTAATCAGGCGCCGGATAGTATGCGTAGGCCGGCTGCCGGTATATTGCGCACCGCTCGCCGTAGATGAACAGCAGTCCGAAGAAGAAGAACGGCGAATCGTAGTGGCGATAGCGCGGATGGCCGAACGCCCAGTATCCGTAGTCGAACCCACTCCTGTAACCGAAGCCACCATAGTGATAAGATCCACCCTGGTAGCGCGGTTGATGCCACTGGTTCATATACACAGGATCGACTCGGGCGCTCGTGCCCCAGTTCTGTAGAGATTCCCCGCGCTGCGCGTGTCGTGCACCCGGAGCGACTGCGTGCGCGGAAGCGCCGTTGGGTCTGCCATTCTGATCGGCCGCGGCATTGTGAGTCGTTCTCGCCGCATTCGGGCGTCCATTCTGACCCACCGCGGGATTGTGAGTCGTTCTCGCCGCGTTGGCTCGGCCCTGCTTGGCGGCAGCGGCATTGTGAGTCGTTGTCGCCGCGTTCGCGCGGCCCTGCTTTGCGAGGCGGCATTGTGAGTCGTTGTCGCTGCATTCGCTCGGCCTTGCTTGGCGGCAGCGGCATTGTGAGTCGTTCTCTCGGCGTCTGGCCCTGCTTGGCGACCGCGGCATTGTGAGTCGTTCTCGCCGCGTTCGCGCGGCCTTGCTTGGCGGCAGCGGCATTATGGGACGGTCTCGCCGCGCTCGGGCGGGTCTGCTGACGGGCCGCGCCATTGTTAGATGGTCTCGCCGCGTCGGGCGGGTCTGCTGACGGGCCGCGCCATTGTTAGATGGTCTCGCCGCGCTCGGGCGGGTCTGCTGACGGGCCGCGCCACCGTTAGATGGTCTCGCTACGCTCGGGCGCCTCTGCTGACGGGCCGCGCCATTGTTAGATGGTCTGGCTGCGTTGGGGCGGCCTTGTGCGGCATTGTTAGATGGCCTCGCCGCGTTCTGGCGGCTCTGCTGACCGCCGGAGGGTCTGGCGGTGTTCCCGGAGCTTCGACCTCCTTCGATTGCCACCCGCGCGCTGCTGAGATTTCGCCGCTTGTCCCTGATCTTTTTCGTCGCCACGTTGTGCTATACCAGTGTGACCTAACGTAAATACCAGACCGGCGATGAATAAAACAATCGCCAGAAGTGCCGATTTCGTGCGTTTTGATCTAAACATTGATGAATACCTCTTCCGTATAGGGTGCCCCCGCCCGCTGTTTCCCAAACATTCCACTAGAAATAGGTGAGGAATTTGAGGGGCGGATTGAGATGGAGTCGTTGTATATGAACAGGCAGTACCCTGGTTCGCCAGGGAGCGGGGCCATTGTTGACCCCCGAGGACATGCCGTGTGAAGCCAATGCAGTACTCAACCCAGGCGTCGCCGAGGTCGATGGAGACGTGGTTCTCCTGCTGAGAATCGAGAACAAGGACGGGATATCGCAAATCCGTGTCGCCAGGAGCCACAACGGCGTCGATAATTGGCGGTATGCCGACAGGCCCATCCTCCAGCCCGGAATCTCCGGTTTCCCGTATGAGGAGTGGGGATGCGAGGATGCACGCGTCACAAGAATGGATGGGAACGAGTGGGCAATAGCGTATACCGCATATTCAAGGCACGGGCCGATCATCGCCCTCGCCACCACCAGCGATTTCCAGCAAGCCGACAGACTTGGGACAACGTTGATACCAGCCAACAAGGACGCGGCGCTATTCTCCGGGAGAATCAACGGACAGTTCTATGTGCTCCATCGCCCGGACGTTGGCGGCGCGGAAGATATCTGGTACGCGTCATCGACTCAGCACCTCACACACTGGACCGATCCCGGATTGTTGATGGAGCGGCGCGGCGGTCTCGTCCTGCGTCCCATTACAGCCGGATTTTCCGCATCCGGCGTGCGCATTCCTATTCAATCACCCGGAGGCTGCTATTTTTTGTGCAGCGTCACGGTCGTCGAGACTTCCGTCACAAGCGGGTCCCCGACCTTGATGTTGACGGGCTTGCCGTGGACGAAGAATCCACCGACCAGGCCCACCGGTCCCAATAGAATCGCTCCTCCAATAGTGGCGCCGGCGGCCTCGCCCGATTTCTTCCCGCCAACGTAATGGCCTTTGGAACTGGGCTCCAAGTCGATCCTCCGGCCGTAAGTCGATCTAACCGGGTTGAGCACGATGCGCATCTTGGCATTGATACCGTAGCGCTTACGCTTATCGACCTCGCTGATCGTTGCGGTCACCTTCGTGCCGGCGGCGATGACGGTGTGGCCATTGACATTCACGTTGTCCCTGACGTGAAGAGCCACGGACTCCCCGACTTTGGCCGTCTTGGAGTTCAGTGCCTGGTCGAAGGCGAGAATCACCTCGGTGCCCTTCGGCGCCGTGATCCGCTCAGCGTTCGCACTCACGCTGACAGCCATCAAACCAAGAAGTAGTAGGATGAGAAGCTTTGAATTGAGTTTCATCTGAAAGATCCTTTCTGACAGCGATCTTTCCCGGTGAGCCGGGCAGATCGCGACGGGTACGTTCTTGCCGATGTTCGGCAATGCTTTGGGTTGTTCCAGCGTACTATTCCGGGTTTACTTTGCATTGCCCGGGGCACCCACCTGACCAGGCCTGCCCACACCAGGCTTGTCGGGGGTGGACTTGGGGAAGACGGTGCGAAGGCGCTGGGCCCAGGTGTTGGCCAGCTTCTCGGCGGTTGTGCCATTCGCCTTGCCGTCGGCGGGGGTAACCGTCATGAAGAACTTGTCGTCAGTGTAAATGTTGGCGTCGGCGCCGGACATCCTGACACTGCACGTTATGGTTGTCTTCTTAGCCCGCAGCAGGTCGTTTGCCCGCAGTTGGAGCGCGTTGACTCGCTCATCGATCGTGTAACCTCCCGCGGCGCATCTCACTCTGAGCAGGAGGAAGTCGCCGAGCCTGACCTCCCGAGTTCCCTCCGACCACGCAACTGAACACAC
Organism: uncultured bacterium; assembly: GCA_963823885.1. Classification (GTDB taxonomy): domain Bacteria; phylum Armatimonadota; class UBA5829; order UBA5829; family UBA5829; genus CAWGNL01. The sequence goes on along the minus strand of CAWGNL010000026.1, from coordinate 3,241 downwards.
AAGTGTGATTAGAAGAACGGTGATAATGATAACTGTAATCGCAATATCCCTCTCATTTTGATGCCTCCAATGGCTGGCTGTTAATCGACATCGATGGCCTTACGCATCTGGCCGAAGGTCACGACCATACAGTTCCTCTGATCATGGCTGCAACTCATAATATCCCTGACATAGACAGTCTTGCCCTTCGCGAATTACCATCTGAACTCTTCGCTCTTGCCGGGCTGAGTATCTGGGTGTAGCGCACCGTCGGCGAACTGGCTTTGTCGATTCCGATCATCTCCACGCCGCGCGGCTCCGAGGTGCTGTTCTTGATGGTTAGCAGGTGGTCGCCTGGCTTTAGTGAGGTGGGCGTTGCGACAATGCCCTTGCTGGTGAGAGCAATAGTTACGTGCAGCACCGCCTTGTTGTAGACGGCTTGTTTGGCTTTCGATCCGGCTGCTGTCGCGAGCATTGGCATCAGGTAAAATGCTGCCAGTGCGACAAGCAGGGCGGTCAGGAGGAGACTCCTCGCGATAAATCTTCGACGTTCCATCATCTTGTACCTCCTATGCCGGTATACATACCGTGCAGCGCTCTATTGTGCCCCAATCCTGAGCTTGTTAAACCTGGTTCACATAATGAGGCAAAAAATCGAGTACGAACAATCGCATTTCCCTTGAACGAGATCGTGAGGTTTCGACACTATCGCAAACAAAAGAGGCCGCTTTGATGAGAGCCTGCGTATTAGAACCACGGCATTCGGCCGTTTTGGAAACCGCTAGTAACGCACAACGAAGCCAAATAGCGGCGGCTGGAACGTGGCGTATTGGCCGATCGACAGCCCCGGGACCGGTAGGTTGAACCCTCCAGGCGGGTTGAACCCCCCAGAGGGCGAAGAATACGGCCCCGCGCCTTGGAATGCAGGCTGGCTGCCACCAAACACCTGAGCCCCCGGGTAGCCATACGGATTGATGATTTGGAGCCCCACACCGATCGGCACCATTTCCGGGACAGCAGGTCCCCAAAAAATCCGCTCGGCGGGAGCGTCACCGTTTGCAGCAGCGTTATAGCTCTCCGAAGGCAGAGCCGACTGCTGATCCGCGGTCGCTGGAGCCGTTTGCCGCCTGGTCACGCCCAGAACCACCTCATTATTAGGAGCTATAATGTAAGCTCCATTTTCCATTCTGACGGTCAGATTCGCATTATCGGCCACGGTCTTGATGGCCTGGTCAACAGTGACGCCCCGAAGCCGGATTTCGCCGATGTTGCCGGAAACCTCGCGGTCGACATGATATTTCAGATTCGTGCCTCGAAAAATCGCGTCTATGGCGTTCCTAACCCGGACGCCCTTAAGCTCGATATTCACCAGGGGCATATTTACCGGCTGGTCAGCGGCAAATGCCGCGACGGTGGCCGACGCCACCACGAGAGCCGAGAGCCCAATTATGGCTAACAACCGTTTTTGTGTAAGCATTGTCCTGTTCCTCCTCGGAACCAAAGTCAAAAGTCAGAAAGCTGCACATATGTCACGTGTGCTGATCTATTATGCCCCAATCCTGAGCTTGTCAAACTGGGTTCACGAACCAGACAAAAAGCGCGCACGAATAGTAGGACTGCCGTTGAACGAAATCGTACGGGTTTGACTTTATCGCAAACAAAAAGGCCGCATTGGTGAGAGCGTGCGTCATCCGGGGTCAAGGGAGGTGATGGGTGCTGGGGGGTAGGTGATGGAAGGGACTGCCCCTCCCTTCCGTCACCCAAAACCCGGCACCCAACACCCCGCGAAGTAACGGCTCAGTCTTCCTAGTTTTTTTGGGGTGCGGAGAAAAATCAGCAAAAAAGATAGAAGGATTTTGCTTCAGTTGTCTAAGTGGGATATATGGACGAGCGAACCCGCGAGGAACTGATAGCGCAAAACAGAGCGTTGTGTGCAGAGAATACAGATCTCAAGAGGCAGTTGGTTGATTTGTCTGCTGAGATCGAGATGCTGCGAGATAAGCTTTCTGGCGGTGGTGGGGGTAGCAGTGCTGCTCCATTCGTCAAGCCGAGTCGCCAGCAGCGCCGTGCGGCGGAGCGTGCCGAGCGCAAGAAGCGTAAGCAGTCTTTTGCGCGCAGGCGCGATGTGGCGACTGAGGAAGTATTCCACGCTGTAGAGCATTGTCCTGATTGCGGCAAGAAGCTCTCTGGAGGTTATGAGCAGAGCCGCCACCAGGTATTAGAGATACCGCGTGCGCCCGTGAGGATAATCGATCACGTGATCATCGCTCGCAGATGCGGCTACTGCGGTAAGGTTCACGTTCCAAAGCTTGCGATATCCGACGGTGTGGTGGGGAAAATGCGGCTTGGCGTAGGGCTAATGAGTCTAATCACAACGCTCTCAGTTGCCAAGCGGATGCCTCAGCGTGCGATTCAGAAGCTCTTGGAAGGGCTTTACGGCCTGCATATATCGATTGGCGAGATAAACGAGGTGCTTCACCGGGTTTGCGAATGGGCGAAGCCGACTGTTCTCGGGATTTTGGGAAAGATTCGGGGAAGCCCCGATGCGAACGCGGACGAAACCGGTTGGCGTGAGGACGGAATTAATGGCTATTTGTGGAGCGTGTCGACGGGAGCAGAGCGGTTCTACTACTTCCATCGCCGCCGCGAGGGTCGCATCATCCGGCACATCTTGGGCGGTAAGTTCGAGGGCGTGCTTGGCTGCGACTTCTACGCCGGCTATGATTGGTATTTGGGTCCCAAGCAGCGCTGCTGGGTACATCTATTTCGCCTCATAGACAAGGTTGTGCAAACGCATCCGAGTGTGAAAGTGTGGGCTGACAAGGTACACGATATTTATAAGGCGGCCAAGAAAGCTAGTCGGCGTGAGGCCAACAGGTCGACTCGTGTGCTTTTGCGGGAGGCGCTGAAAGAGAAGTTGTGCTCATTGCCGAGCCTTATCTAAAGGATAAGAATGCGCCGAGCACAGGCCGGCGAAATTGATATGCCGGTATTTGCCGGAGCTATTCACATTCGTTGAGCATCCCAACGTTGCGTCCAGCAACAACGCGGCGGAGCGGGCTATAAGGCCAGCGGTGATATCGCGCAAGATAAGCGGCGGAACTCGCTCAGCAAGAGGCAGCCAAACAAAGACCAGACTGATGAGTGTCTTTTTACCTGGAAACTCCAGGGTAAGGAGTCGATTGCGGCTTGCGCAGATATGATAGTCGCGGCAGACACGCCGGTCGCAACCTGCCCTCAGTAAGTCATACCAGGAAGAGTG
>CAWGNL010000025.1:0-153822 GCA_963823885.1 uncultured bacterium | reverse complement strand
CGTGTGGTACAGGCCATCGCTTGCACCGCTTTGAAGTGTGATAGTCTTGGAAACCGGATAGCTCAGGTTGCCAACACTGGGATCATAAATGCCCAGGGTAAACGCGGGCCCGGAACCGGCAAGTGTGCCGCCGTTGGGGTCGGAGCACTTCACAGTCGCGTAGCAGTGCCATGTTTCCACATGACTGGGTGGAACCGCATACTGAACGGCCCAGTCAGTATAGTTGCCGGGTATCATCGCAATCGTACCATCCGGCGATGAGGGATCGTTACGACAATCACCTCGCTGCTGCTTAATGTGAACTGGCTCTCGATAATAACCACCGAGGCACTGGTATCGACAGCTTGCAGGATCGGCACTACCACATTCGAAGTGCCACTGGGAACCCAGGGCTTTCGAAACCACGCCCGTCGCCGTCGCGTACTGGCCGAGAACCGGAGGGTTGATCGGAGTATTCAAATTGTCGATTTCCACTCGAAGTCCGGCAGCCACTCCGCTGGAGTCAGCGAGGTGCGAACCATCGTCCATATAGTAGAAATTGCCGTCCGATGATACGTAGGTCACTTTACCCCAGGCGCGTGCCAAGAGCGCATACATACTCGGTTTTGCCTGATTGATAGCCTTGGCGCCTGCCCCCAGGATACCAATGGCACTTCCGGCGCTGTCTGTTATCGATCTGACATTATTGAGATAAAGCAGACCCGCGGGATCGGTGATACGGTCCCCATCAATGTTACCCTGTCCCAAAGACCCGGCTGGTCGGAGTCGAACACACAGCGGATGCCGGAGCTCCTGTCAGGCGATTCGACTTACACGCTGTTATCAGAAAAAGTGCTGGGTAATGTGGTCACAACCACCGGCGAGTTCAACTGCACGTCGCGGTTATCGCGAATGCTGGATAAGCTGGATAGACTATTCGCCTGCGCCACGTCCACCAGGAAGTACCGGTCAACGTAGACCATCGTGCCATAAGCGGTCCCAGGGCTGACGAAAAACTCGTCAACGTCAGTTAGTTGTTGAATGCCGAGGTCGTAGATCTGATATTGGCCATTGGCCGCGCCATTCCCAAGATCAGCGCCCACCCAGGTCCACGTCTTCGTGCTACCGTAGTATATTCCGACATCACACGCGCCATGCCGGAGGTGTATATGGAACTGCATTTCATGCTTGCATAGCAGTGCCACGTTCCCGCCTGACTTGCCGGAACATAGTAGTCAGCATTCCAACCCGCGTTCGGTGGCACTTCCGCGGCGTCACCGGCCGCGGCGGCAGAGTCACTTACTAACGACACCGGCCCGTCACTGAAAGAGAAGTCCTTCGGCAGTATGTCTACCCAATCGCTTGCTGAAAGGCCAGCACACTGGGAAGGTGTGGTAGCCGTGGCGCCGGGCGCCGCGGGCGCCATCAGAAAGTATCGATCAATGTAGACAGTGGTGTCAGTAGTGGTCGGAGCGGCGATGGTAAACTCCATGGTGTCGGTTAGTTGGTGAATCCCCAGGTCGTACTGATGATATTGGCCGTCCCCCGCGCCATTCTGAAGATAGACGTCGTCGCTGGCAACCCAACCCGCGCTATTGTCCCATAATATGACACTGCACGCCACGCCCGCGGTATCTATCGAAGAGCATCTTACGCTTGCGTAGCAGTGCCACGTTCCCACCTGACTTGGTGTAATATAGTAGGTAGCAGTCCAACCTGCGTTCGCCACCACTTCCTTGGCCCAAAGGTCCGAGGCAGCAGGGTCGGGCACTGACGGCGCACTAGCAAACTCGTTATCCTGTATATCTATCCAATCACTTGCTGGAAGCCCCACGCACTCATGAGGAGGCGTAGCCGGCGGGATTGCCACCATAAAGTACCGATCAACGTAGACAGTCGTCCCATAGGTGGTCCCAGCAGCGACGAAAAACTCATCAAGGTCGGTTACTTGCCAAACCCCGAGGTCGTAAATCTGATATTGGCCATTGGCCGCGCCAGGAAGATAGAAGCCATCCCAAGTCCACGTATTCGTGCCGCCGAAGTATAGTCCGACATCACACGCCGCGCCGGAGGAGTATATGGAAACGCATTTTATGCTTGCATAGCAGTGCCACGTTCCCGCCTGACTTGCCGGAACATAGTAATCAGCAGTCCAACCTGCGTTCGCCGGCACTTCCGCGGCGTAACCGGCCGCGGCGGCGGAGTCGCTTACTAACGAAACCGCACCATCACCCTCATTGAAGTCCTTCGGCAGTATGTCTACCCAATCGTTTGCGGGAAAACCAGCTATCATGGAAGGGACCGTAGCGGCGGCGCCGGGAGCCGCGGGCGCCATCAAAAAGTACCGATCGATGTAGACAGTCGTGCTGAGCCCGGTACTGTCCGGACCGGCGATGGTAAACTCCATGGTGTCCGTTAGTTGATGAACCCCCAGGTCGTACTGATGATATTTGCCGTCCACCGCGCCATTCTGAAGATAGACGGTGACGCTGCTAACCCAACCCGCGCCCGAGCTAGTGTCCCATAATATGACATCACACGCCCTGCCCGCTGTGTCCGTCGAAGAGCACCTTACGCTTGCGTAGCAGTGCCACGTTCCCACCTGACCTGGCGTAATATAGTAAGTAGCAGTCCAACCTGCGTTCGCCTGCACTTCAACAGCGGTACCGTCCGAAGCAGCAGTGTCGGGCGCCACTGCCCCACTGGCGAACTCGTCATTGGGTATATCTATCCAATCACTTGCCGGAAGCCCCAGGCACTCCTGAGGAGGGGTGGCTTGAGCATGAAGGGATCCCGGTATGCCGGCAAGCGCCCACACCAGCGTCATTAGTAATACTATTCGTTTCATTGTTATTTACCTCCCTACGAAACAGCAATAAATGCTGTTTCTTTCTCCTTGCCGGTGTATCGGGAATCTTGTTCCCGATACGCACTTAGTTTCGGGAACAAGATTCCCGAAACACCTGCTAAATGCGATGGTAATTAGGAATCGCTCTACTAGCAAGCATTTCGCAAGCTTTGCCGGTGTATCGGGAATCTTGTTCCCGATACGCACTTAGTTTCGGGAACAAGATTCCCGAAACACCTGCTAAATGCGATGGTAATTAGGAATCGCTCTACTAGCAAGCATTTCGCAAGCTTTGCCGGTGTATCGGGAATCTTGTTCCCGATACGCACTTAGTTTCGGGAACAAGATTCCCGAAACACCTGCTAAATGCGATGGTAATTAGGAATCGCTCTACTAGCAAGCATTTCGCAAGCTTTGCCGGTGTATCGGGAATCTTGTTCCCGATACGCACTTAGTTTCGGGAACAAGATTCCCGAAACACCTGCTAAATGCGATGGTAATTAGGAATCGCTCTACTAGCAAGCATTTCGCAAGCTTATACGTTGAGATTACGTCGCGCTCATCAATTGCTTATTGGTGGGCCACTGCCACATGGATTCGGTTTTCCGTGATGTCCGGAGGGTCATATCCGGCCACGGTAATGGCCCTCCGGCAAGAATTAGGATCATGGAATTGCAATGTTCACGACCCACCAAATAGCAATGCAGCTTGCGCGCAACCAAAATGCTGCATTCACAATCAGCCCTCTTACATATTATCCTCCGATCTCGCAACTATCGCGTATATCCATCAGAGATGTTGGCGCAATGCCAACTCGCAACTCATTCTTACAGTCCTATGATCGACACACTGTCCACATAGGCGTACTGCGACGATGTATAACTGGCCACCTGAAATCGAATCTCGAAGTTCGAAATGCCCGCGGCTGCCGACGGCAGAGACCAGGTCTTCAAGGTCCATGCGCTGGTGCTGGTGAAGCTTTCCAGATTGGTGAAACTCGATCCGCCGTTTGTGGAGTAAGCGGCGGTAAATGTACCGCTCGATCCACCATTGCGACCGTAGCGCGCGTACTGCACTATGATGTTCGTGTAGCCGACAGTGCTGAAGCTCTTGGTTATCGAGCAGGTGCTGCTGCCTTTGAGCTGGAGCCGCATACGAGCCAGCGTACACATACGTGCTTTGGGTAGAGGGGGAACCGGCGGTTATCCAGACTCCCGCGGTGAGATTGTTGCTCTCGAAGCCGTCAGACCACAAGAGCCGGAAGATTGTGGGACCGGAGCCTGTGCCTGTCGCAGCGGCTGATCGGTTCCCGGCGTTGTCCTGGGCGACAAGGGCGAAGTAGTACCAACCACTGCCGCTCGACGGAGTGAACGTGAACGTACCGGACCCGGCTGTTGCGGTCAGACCCGAGTTCATCCATGTTCCAGTGGTCCCAGGGGACGTCGCGTATCTGTACCACAACTCCACGTGATTGAGCCCGCTGCCGGCGTCGGACGCGCCGCTGAAGGGCACGGCAATGGTGGAGGTCCCGCCAGCGACACTTGCCGGAGGCGTGCACGTCCCGGCTGTTGGAACTGTCGTGTCCAGGAGTATCGTGGCCGATGCCGTCGATACGTATCCGGAGTAGTCCTCGAATTGGGCATAGACGGTTTTAGTGCGGTACATAGGAAAATATAGCTCATTTTGAGCGTGAAACCTCCCATGTTCGTTTCCGAAGATAACGTAATGGGCGTGTCATTCCGAACGCAGTGAGGAATCTGCTTTTTGAGGCGCCACAAAGCAGATTTCTCGCTGCGCTCGAAATGACACACTAGCGGGAGAATTATCTTTCACGCGGAGCGCGCCGCGCCACAGGCGCGTTTAGTGCCATCTCCCGAGGCCAGCGTCCAGGAACTCGTGGTGGAGTAGGCTGTCCACGAACTCCAGGTCGAGTCGTCGTTGCTGAAACGCATCTCATACACCTGGTTGCTGGTGTCCATCGCGTCGAGAGTAAGTGTTACACTCGTCGAAGCGCAGTATGCCGCCCCGGAGTTGATTAGTATAGTCGCCCCAGGGTTGGGTATTCGCAAGTTCGGCACGACTGCTGTCGAGCTGCCTGCCGGCACAAGTGACATCGTGGCGATACCCGTGAGCGCGACGTACGCTCCGAGGGCAGGGGCCGTCTCGGCGGTCGTTACACGGAGACCCTTGGCAACTCCGCTGCTGTCCACAACACCGGAGCCATCGTCGATATAGAAGAAAGTGCCGCTGGAGTCGACATAGGTCACCTCGCCCCAGGCCTTCACAAGAAGTCCGGACATACTGGGTTGCCCATAGTTGATACTCTCGACACCTGTACCAAGCGCGCCTATGGATGCTCCGGCGCTGTCCCCGGTCATCGAATAGACATTAACGTAGCGCTGACCCGCGGAGTCGGTAGCCATGGCGCCAATGAAGGTTACGTTATCCCAGAGTTTCGGCTTCTGGACTCCGGAGTTGAATAAGCATCGGACGCCCGCGGTCCTGTTGGCGTCTTCGATGTACATGCTTCCATCGGAGAAAGCGCCCGGTGGTGTCGTGGCCACTAGCGGTGATGCCAACTGGATGTCGCGGTTATCCGGGAGGCCGAGTAAGTTGGATACGCTGTTAGGCTGCGCCAGGTCCACCAAATAGTACCGATCGACATAGACCATCGTATCGTAAGTGGTCCCAGCGGCGACGAAAAACTCGTCAACGTTAGTTAATTCTTGAATGCCGAGGTCATAGATCTGATATTGGCCGTTGGCCGCGCCAGGAAGATTGGCGGCATCCCAATTCCACGTAACCGTGTTATTGTTAACTATTCCGACATCGCACGCCGTGCCCGAGTTATCTATGGAACTGCATTTCATGCTTGCATAGCAGTGCCATGTTCCCGCCTGACTTGCCGGAACATAGTAGTCAGCATTCCAGCCTGCGTTCGCCGGCACTTCCGCGGCGTAACCAGCCGCGGCGGCAGAGTCACTAACTAACGACACCGGCCCGTCACTGAAAGAGAAGTCCTTCGGCAGTATGCCCACCCAATCGCTTGCTAAAAGGCCAGCACACTGTGGGGGTATGGTAGCCGTGGCGCCGGGCGCCGCGGGCGCCATCAAGAAGTACCGATCAACGTAGACAGTCGTGTCAGTAGTGGTCGGAGCGAGATCGTATACTCCATGGTGTCAGTTAGTTGGTGAATCCCCAGGTCGTACTGATGATATTGGCCGTCCCCCGCGCCATTCTGAAGATAGACGTCGTCGCTGGCAACCCAACCCGCGCTATTGTCCCATAATATGACGCTGCACGCCACGCCCGCGGTATCTATCGAAGAGCATCTTACGCTTGCGTAGCAGTGCCACGTTCCCACCTGACTTGGTGTAATATAGTAGGTAGCAGTCCAACCTGCGTTCGCCACCACTTCCTTGGCCCAAAGGTCCGAGGCAGCAGGGTCGGGCACTGACGGCGCACTAGCAAACTCGTTATCCTGTATATCTATCCAATCACTTGCTGGAAGCCCCACGCACTCCGGAGGAGGCGCAGCCGCCGGACGGGCCACCATAAAGTACCGATCAACGTAGACAGTTGTGTCATAATCGCCTTGAGCGGCGACGAAAAACACGGCAGTGTCATTTAGTTGCTGAACCCCAAGGTCGTATATCTGATATTGGCCATTGGCCGCGCCATTCTGAAGATTGACACCCACCCAGGTCCACGTACCCGTGCTGCCGTAGTATATTCCGACATCACACGCCGTGCCCGCGGTGTCTATGGAAGAGCATTTTATGCTTGCATAGCAGTGCCACGTTCCTACCTGACTGGCCGGAACATAGTAGTCAGCATTCCAACCTGCGTTCACCGGCACTTCCGCGGCGTAACCGCCCGCGGCGGCAGGGTCACTCACTAGCGAGACCGGCCCACCGCCCGGACCACCACTCTCGACCGGCCCAGCACCCAGAGAGAAGTCCTTCGGCAGTACGTCTATCCAATCGTTTGCCGGAAAACCAGCTATCATAGAAGGGACGGTAGCCGCGGCGCCTGGAGCCGCCGGCGCCATCAAAAAGTACCGATCAACGTAGACAGTCGTGTCAGTAGTGTTCGGAGCGGAGACGGTGAACTCCATCGTGTCAGTTAGTTGTTGAACCCCCAGGTCGTACTGGTGGTATTGGCCATCCACTGCGCCATTCTCAAGATCGACCTCCTGGTGCATCCACGAACTCGTGCTGTTGTCATATATTATGACACTACACGCCACGCCCGAGGTGTCTATGGACTGGCATCTTATGCTTGCGTAGCAGTGCCACGTTCCCGCCTGACTTGGCGTAATATAGTAGGTAGCAGTCCGACCTTCGTTCGCCTGCACTTCCACGGCGTAACCGTCCGAAGCAGCAGTGTCGGGCGCCACTGCCCCACTAGCGAACTCGCTGTCCTGTATATCTATCCAATCATTTGATGGGAGCCCCAGGCACTCCATAGGAGGCATGGCTTGAGCGTGAAGGGATCCAGGCATGGCGGCAAACGCCAATGCCAGCGTCATTAGCAATACTATTCGTTTCATTTTACTTCCGCGAAACAGCCAGAAATGCTGTTTTCTCTCCTTTCCGATACAAATTGAAGATACGGGCTGCTTACTAGTAGAGCGATTCCTAAATAATAATACTGCCGATGGTCTGTCATGCTGACCCTGAACTTGATTCAGGGGATTCAGCATCTCCTTCGCACGCAGCCAGATCCTGAATCAAGTTCAGGATGACATGGTAATTAGGAATCGCTCTACTAGTGGGGCACTGCCTCCTCCATCCGGGCGCCTCTGTTCTGATGATGAGGGTTGGTTCCGGCCACGGTACTTGCCCTCCCTGGAAATGACTCCATGAATGGAATGGCGGTATTTGTGACCCACTAGATAGCAATGAGACTTACGCGCAATTGGAAACATGGCACTGGAATCAGCTCTTTCACATGTTATCCTCCGATCTCGCAACTACCGCATAGCTGTGCCGAGGTTTTCACACCAGCATTCTTGCATCAGGTGATCGATCTTCGGACGCAGCCTTGCACAGAGATTCGCCTCTGTCATATACAGGTGGAACCGCTATGACCGCATTGAACACGGGCTCGCAATTAATGATCTTCTTCAAGAGGCCCCACGCCTCCGTCACCACTGTGACCGGATCGAAGCCTATGCGAGCTAAGCGCGTCGGGAAGTGAATACGTCTGCCGACATTGGCGTGCGTAATAATGGCAAGTTCCTCCGGGACCTGGATTCCAAGCTCCAAAATCGCTCTGCTGGCCACATCAAAGAGGCTATCATCGTAGAAGAAGATGGCTCTGGGTCTGTCTTTCCTTGCCCATAATTCCTTAAAAGCGGCGTAGGCAAGGTCCGGATCGAGATGGCGAACGAGCGAGAGTCTGTCGCTTCTATTGCTCACCGCCGCTTCAATCAGCCTGGCATGCTCCCTCCATGTCGGGTTCTCCAGTTCCTTCTCTGAAAACCGATAGTGCATCAGAACAAAATCGTTATAGCCGAATTTCAGCAACTCGCCCACGGCAATTCGGACCAAACTCGCATAATCCAGCACGACACTATAGGTGGAGACGGGAACACCCGGATCAACTCGAACAAAGGGAATGCCGCTCGATGTCAGGTAATCTTGTAAAGCCTTTCTCCAGATAAGATCAAACACTCCGACAACTTCACCTTGCGAAGCATCGATGGAGACATTTACAGAGGACATAAACTCATCATCCGATTCCCCGTGTGCCAGAGCAAGAACAGCCCTGAAACCTGCGTCCGTTATCTGCGACTGGGCTTCTTCCACCATAGAGCGAAACCAATATCCATTTAGCGAGGAAAGCCTCCCTGCCTCCACGGTAATAAGCACGCACGAACGTGCATTCCTTTCAGCTACGTAGGTGCCATCTCCCTGTTTTCTGATAATAAGGCCCTCGTTTGCCAGAGTAGCGAGGGCATCTCTGACGGTGATCCTGCTGACTCCGAACCGAGCTTGCAACTCATACTCTCCGGGAATGCGCCCTTGCGGCGACCACCTGCCGGACAGTATTTCGCCGCGCAATTGTTTTGCTAGTCGCTGAGACTTGGTCATAGGTCATCCCTCTGTGTTCAGATATTACTTACGAGCGCCTGCGTGATCTGCAAATCCGCGGGACGCAGGTTGTCATACATTTCAGTAATTGTATTATGGCATGACTATAGCTAGTTGTCAAGTGCCATTTTCGCTTGTAAGTGCTCACTCTTCCTGGTATGACTTACTGAGGGCAGGTTGCGACCGGCGTGTTTGCCGCGACTATCATATCTGCGCAAGCCGCAATCGACTCCTTACCCTGGAGTTTCCAGGTAGCAAAGACACTCATCAGTCTGGTCTTTGTTTGGCTGCCTCTTGCTGAGCGAGTTCCGCCGCTTATCTTGCGCGATATCACCGCTGGCCTTATAGCCCGCTCCGCCGCGTTGTTGCTGGACGCAACGTTGGGATGCTCAACGAATGTGAATAGCTCCGGCAAATACCGGCATATCAATTTCGCCGGCCTGTGCTCGGGCGCATTCTTATCCTTTAGATAAGGCTCGGCAATGGGCAGCAACTTCTCTTGCAGTGCCTCCCGCAAAAGCACACGAGTCGACCTGTTGGCCTCACGCCGACTAGCTTTCTTGGCCGCCTTATAAATATCGTGTACCTTGTCAGCCCACACTTTCACACTCGGATGCGTTTGCACAACCTTGTCTATGAGGCGAAATAGATGTACCCAGCAGCGCTGCTTGGGACCCAAATACCAATCATAGCCGGCGTAGAAGTCGCAGCCAAGCACGCCCTCGAACTTACCGCCCAAGATGTGCCGGATGATGCGACCCTCGCGGCGGCGATGGAAGTAGTAGAACCGCTCTGCTCCCGTCGACACGCTCCACAAATAGCCATTAATTCCGTCCTCACGCCAACCGGTTTCGTCCGCGTTCGCATCGGGGCTTCCCCGAATCTTTCCCAAAATCCCGAGAACAGTCGGCTTCGCCCATTCGCAAACCCGGTGAAGCACCTCGTTTATCTCGCCAATCGATATATGCAGGCCGTAAAGCCCTTCCAAGAGCTTCTGAATCGCACGCTGAGGCATCCGCTTGGCAACTGAGAGCGTTGTGATTAGACTCATTAGCCCTACGCCAAGCCGCATTTTCCCCACCACACCGTCGGATATCGCAAGCTTTGGAACGTGAACCTTACCGCAGTAGCCGCATCTGCGAGCGATGATCACGTGATCGATTATCCTCACGGGCGCACGCGGTATCTCTAATACCTGGTGGCGGCTCTGCTCATAACCTCCAGAGAGCTTCTTGCCGCAATCAGGACAATGCTCTACAGCGTGGAATACTTCCTCAGTCGCCACATCGCGCCTGCGCGCAAAAGACTGCTTACGCTTCTTGCGCTCGGCACGCTCCGCCGCACGGCGCTGCTGGCGACTCGGCTTGACGAATGGAGCAGCACTGCTACCCCCACCACCGCCAGAAAGCTTATCTCGCAGCATCTCGATCTCAGCAGACAAATCAACCAACTGCCTCTTGAGATCTGTATTCTCTGCACACAACGCTCTGTTTTGCGCTATCAGTTCCTCGCGGGTTCGCTCGTCCATATATCCCACTTAGACAACTGAAGCAAAATCCTTCTATCTTTTTTGCTGATTTTTCTCCGCACCCCAAAAAAACTAGGAAGACTGAGCTGTTACTTTCGCTTTTGGGCACACTTTTTTTTAGAGGGCTCGCTCGTACGTCAATGTGCCTGAAAGCGTATGCATTCAAATGAAATGTCGGAATGCGTCGCGGCCAGCAAAGACTGAAATGAACATGACAACAGCGCCAGTGTATTACATTTGCAGTCGGGGCAGTACATATACAAATGGTGTCGAGGAGAACAAAGAAGCGGGAGGACCGCATCAGGGAGATAAAGCTGGGTAAGAGATCCGCTGAGGAGAGAGGCTCGAGTCTTGCGGGAATTCCGAACCCGCCAGCCCTGAATGCCGAGCGCAATCCGGTAGAATTACCAGCTGGTCACAATTATCACCTAAAGCGGCGCAGCCGCAACCAAGAAGGCCATCGCCGGAAAATCAATACGGCCTTTCCGTGATTCGGAAGGTCGGTGGTTTCTCCGGTGTATCGGGAATCTTGTTCCCGATACGCACTTAGTTTCGGGAACAAGATTCCCGAAACACCTGCTACAGCGTTATGTCGATCGATTATGCAACTAAGCACTAGTACAATTATCACCTAAAGCGGCGCAGCCGCAACCAAGAAGGCCATCGCCGGAAAATCAATACGGCCTCCCCATAATTCGGAAGGTCGGTGGTTTCTCCGGTGTATCGGGAATCTTGTTCCCGATACGCACTTAGTTTCGGGAACAAGATTCCCGAAACACCTGCTACAGCGTTATGTCGATCGATTATGCAACTAAGCACTAGTACAATTATCACCTAAAGCGGCGCAGCCGCAACCAAGAAGGCCATCGCCGGAAAATCAATACGGCCTTTCCGTGATTCGGAAGGTCGGTGGTTTCTCCGGTGTATCGGGAATCTTGTTCCCGATACGCACTTAGTTTCGGGAACAAGGTTCCCGAAACACCTGCTACAGCGTTATGTCGATCGATTATGCAACTAAGCACTAGTACAATTATCACCTAAAGCGGCGTAGCCGCAACCAAGAAGGCCATCGCCGGAAAATCAATACGGCCTTTCCGTGATTCGGAAGGTCGGTGGTTTCTCCGGTGTATCGGGAATCTTGTTCCCGATACGCACTTAGTTTCGGGAACAAGGTTCCCGAAACACCTGCTACAGCGTTATGTCGATCGATTATGCAACTAAGCACTGGTCCAATTATCACCTAAAGCGGCGCAGCCGCAACCAAGAAGGCCATCGCCGGAAAATCAATACGGCCTTTCCGTGATTCGGAAGGTCGGTGGTTTCTCCGGTGTATCGGGAATCTTGTTCCCGATACGCACTTAGTTTCGGGAACAAGATTCCCGAAACACCTGCTACAGCGTTATGTCGATCGATTATGCAACTAAGCACTAGTCCAATTATCTCCTAAAGCGGCGCAGCCGCAACCAAGAAGGCCATCGCCGGAAAATCAATACGGCCTTTCCGTGATTCGGAAGGTCGGTGGTTTCTCCGGTGTATCGGGAATCTTGTTCCCGATACGCACTTAGCTTCGGGAACAAGGTTCCCGAAACACCTGCTACAGCGTTATGTCGATCGATTATGCAACTAAGCACTAGTACAATTATCACCTAAAGCGGCGCAGCCGCAACCAAGAAGGCCATCGCCGGAAAATCAATACGGCCTCCCCATAATTCGGAAGGTCGGTGGTTTCTCCGGTGTATCGGGAATCTTGTTCCCGATACGCACTTAGTTTCGGGAACAAGATTCCCGAAACACCTGCTACAGCGTTATGTCGATCGATTATGCAACTAAGCACTAGTACAATTATCACCTAAAGCGGCGTAGCCGCAACCAAGAAGGCCGTCGCCGGAAAATCAATACGGCCTTTCCGTGATTCGGAAGGTCGGTGGTTTCTCCGGTGTATCGGGAATCTTGTTCCCGATACGCACTTAGTTTCGGGAACAAGATTCCCGAAACACCTGCTACAGCGTTATGTCGATCGATTATGCAACTAAGCACTAGTACAATTATCACCTAAAGCGGCGCAGCCGCAACCAAGAAGGCCATCGCCGGAAAATCAATACGGCCTTTCCGTGATTCGGAAGGTCGGTGGTTTCTCCGGTGTATCGGGAATCTTGTTCCCGATACGCACTTAGTTTCGGGAACAAGGTTCCCGAAACACCTGCTACAGCGTTATGTCGATCGATTATGCAACTAAGCACTAGTACAATTATCACCTAAAGCGGCGCAGCCGCAACCAAGAAGGCCATCGCCGGAAAATCAATACGGCCTTTCCGTGATTCGGAAGGTCGGTGGTTTCTCCGGTGTATCGGGAATCTTGTTCCCGATACGCACTTAGTTTCGGGAACAAGGTTCCCGAAACACCTGCTACAGCGTTATGTCGATCGATTATGCAACTAAGCACTAGTACAATTATCACCTAAAGCGGCGCAGCCGCAACCAAGAAGGCCATCGCCGGAAAATCAATACGGCCTTTCCGTGATTCGGAAGGTCGGTGGTTTCTTTTCAGTCCGGTGTATCGGGAATCTTGTTCCCGATACGCACTTAGTTTCGGGAACAAGATTCCCGAAACACCTGCTACAGCGTTATGTCGATCGATTATGCAACTAAGCACTAGTACAATTATCACCTAAAGCGGCGCAGCCGCAACCAAGAAGGCCATCGCCGGAAAATCAATACGGCCTTTCCGTGATTCGGAAGGTCGGTGGTTTCTCCGGTGTATCGGGAATCTTGTTCCCGATACGCACTTAGTTTCGGGAACAAGGTTCCCGAAACACCTGCTACAGCGTTATGTCGATCGATTATGCAACTAAGCACTAGTACAATTATCACCTAAAGCGGCGCAGCCGCAACCAAGAAGGCCATCGCCGGAAAATCAATACGGCCTTTCCGTGATTCGGAAGGTCGGTGGTTTCTCCGGTGTATCGGGAATCTTGTTCCCGATACGCACTTAGTTTCGGGAACAAGATTCCCGAAACACCTGCTACAGCGTTATGTCGATCGATTATGCAACTAAGCACTAGTACAATTATCACCTAAAGCGGCGTAGCCGCAACCAAGAAGGCCGTCGCCGGAAAATCAATACGGCCTTTCCGTGATTCGGAAGGTCGGTGGTTTCTCCGGTGTATCGGGAATCTTGTTCCCGATACGCACTTAGTTTCGGGAACAAGATTCCCGAAACACCTGCTACAGCGTTATGTCGATCGATTATGCAACTAAGCACTAGTACAATTATCACCTAAAGCGGCGCAGCCGCAACCAAGAAGGCCATCGCCGGAAAATCAATACGGCCTTTCCGTGATTCGGAAGGTCGGTGGTTTCTCCGGTGTATCGGGAATCTTGTTCCCGATACGCACTTAGTTTCGGGAACAAGGTTCCCGAAACACCTGCTACAGCGTTATGTCGATCGATTATGCAACTAAGCACTAGTACAATTATCACCTAAAGCGGCGCAGCCGCAACCAAGAAGGCCATCGCCGGAAAATCAATACGGCCTTTCCGTGATTCGGAAGGTCGGTGGTTTCTCCGGTGTATCGGGAATCTTGTTCCCGATACGCACTTAGTTTCGGGAACAAGGTTCCCGAAACACCTGCTACAGCGTTATGTCGATCGATTATGCAACTAAGCACTAGTACAATTATCACCTAAAGCGGCGCAGCCGCAACCAAGAAGGCCATCGCCGGAAAATCAATACGGCCTTTCCGTGATTCGGAAGGTCGGTGGTTTCTTTTCAGTATCTTACAACTGAAATCCGAGGTCACATATCAAAGTTCAGTACAGCTTGTATAGGATTTCAGTTGTAAGATACTAATTACGAAACGAACTCCCGAAAGGAGACAAAAATAACGGATCCAGAAGGCATCCCAGAGCAACTCTTGCCGGCCACAAAGGCGGAGACCCAGCCGAGGCGTCACCTCCCCATACGGCGCTTCGGGGCATACGCCCGCGAAGTATCAGCCCTGCATGGTGGGCTAGAAAACCACCAACCCCGGACCCGCCACGCGGAGGCAGCCCCACCCAACCTCTAATCTCTAACCTCTAAGACACCCAGATAGCCAAGATTCCGGTAGCGCCCGTCGCGATCGAGGCCGTATCCGACCACAAAATGGTCGTCTATCACGAACCCGACGTAGTCGATGCCTACATCCACTTTCCTCCGGCTGGGTTTATCGAGCAGGGCGCAGACCTTTACGCTGGCCGCCCCGCGGGCGATGAGGTTCTCGGAGAGATAGCTCATTCGCAGTGTCCAGCCGGTGTCGACGATGTCCTCCACTATCAGGATATGGCGTCCTTCGACATTCGTGTCCACATCCTTCACGACCCGCACTACCCCGCAGGAGCGGACGTCATCGCCATAGCTCGATATCGCCACGAAGTCGAAATCCACGGGCAAATCGATCGAGCGCACCAAGTCCGCCAGGAAGATCGTCGAACCTTTGAGTATGCCCACCGCCAGCAGGGACTGCCCCTCATAGTCCGCGGAGATTTGCCTTCCGAGCTGCCGCACCCTCGCTCGAATGTGTTCTTCCGGGATCAGGACGGATATGGATTCCGCGCAATCGGTCACAACCCTACTCCCATTCCATCGTGGCCGGCGGCTTCGAGCTCGATATCGTAGACTACGCGATTGACCCCGCTGACCTCGTTTATCACCCGGCTGCTTATCCGTTCCAAAACATCGTAAGGCAGTCTCGCCCAATCGGCGGTCATTGCATCCTGGCTGGTGACGGCGCGCACGACGATGGTATCATCGTAAGTGCGCTGGTCACCCATCACCCCCACGCTTCTAATGGGAGCGAGGATCGCAAAACCCATCCACAGCTCTCTGTAAAGGCCGGCCCGCTTGATCTCGTCGACGACGATATCGTCGGCGTGCCGAAGAGTCTCGAGCCTGGCCTTAGTCACCTCGCCCACTATTCTGATGCCAAGCCCGGGGCCGGGAAACGGCTGTCTCCAGACCATATCGTCGGGCAGGCCGAGTACCTGCCGCGACCTGCCTCACCTCGTCCTTAAAGAGATATCTCAGCGGCTCCAGCACCTTCAGGTTCATATCCTCGGGCAGACCGCCGACGTTATGATGCGACTTGATCACCGCGGCGCTCTTGGAACCGCTCTCTATCACGTCCGGATAGAGCGTTCCCTGCGCAAGAAACTTCGCGCCCTCTATTCGCGACGCATGCTCTTCGAACACCCGGACAAACTCCTCGCCTATGATCTTGCGTTTGGTCTCCGGGTCGGTGACGCGTTCCAGACGCTTGAGGAACCGCTCGTGAGCATCCACATAAACGAGGTTGATTTTGAAATGGTCCTGGAAAGTCCGCCTGACCTTCTCGGCCTCGTTGAGGCGGAGCAGGCCATGGTTTACGAATATGCATGTGAGTTGATCGCCGATCGCCCTATGGACGAGCGCGGCCGTGCAGCAGGAGTCGATGCCGCCGCTTACCCCGCAGATCACTTTGTCCGAGCCAACCTGCTCGCGAATCTCGCGTATCGCCGAGTCGATGAAACCCTCCGCCGTCCACAATCCTTTCAGGCCGCATTCGTGGTACAGGAAGTTGCGCAGAATGTCCGTTCCCCGCGGAGTGTGCGCCACCTCGGGATGGAACTGCACTCCGAATAGCCCGCGGTCCCGGTCTTCCATCGCCGCTACCGGGGTGCTCCGGGTCCTGGCGGTTATCCGGAAGCCCCCCGGAGCGGACTCCACCAGGTCTCCATGGCTCATCCAGCATATCAGGTTGTCTTCCAGCCCACGAAACACTCCGGAGTGGTCGATTACTTCGAGTTCGGTCTTGCCGAACTCCTTCCTCTCACCCGGACTGACAGTTCCACCGAGCTGATAGGCCATCAACTGAGTTCCGTAACAAATTCCGAGGATTGGAATCCGGCAGTCGTAGATCGCTTTATCCACGCTGGGGGCGCCCTCTTCATAGACACTGGCCGGCCCTCCCGAAAAGATGATAGCTTTGGGCCTTTTGGCGACGAGACTCACGGACAGGCGTGTCGTGAGGGAGTATCTCGCAGTAGACGTGGCATTCGCGCACGCGCCTTGCAATAAGCTGAGTGTATTGCCCGCCAAAATCCAGAACCGCGACCAGTTCTTCCAGCACAGCGGGATTAGGCTCTGTCACACGGGACCTCCTTCGGGAAACAGTCGAAAGTCGGAAAGTCGGAAAGTCAAAAGTCGGGACTTCAACCGCGATGAGGATGACATGCAGCGTCGAGTAGATCATACCAAAGCACCGGCGGTGTGTCAATCACACAAACTCCCGCGCGACGTCGTTCATGAGCAGCAGGCCCTTGTGAGTGACTTTCAGAATGCCACCGGTCGCCTCCACGAGCCCCCGCTCGCGCAAGCGTTCGATCTGAGGCGCAAAGATAACCGCTGGAGCAGTATCGGTTTTCACGGTAATCTTGCACAACTCTATACCATCGAGCATTCGCAGACCTTGAACCATCGTCTCCGCCAACAGCGCCCGCCCGGTCAGGCTCTCGGAGAACTCAACGGCGTCCGACCCGGTCCGGATCGCCCGTATGTACCTCCCTGGGGTCCCCCACCCTGCGCGACCGTGCGCCGCCCACATAGCTGGTCGCGCCCGCGCCGAAGCCATAATACGGCTCATTTCGCCAGTAGACCTGGTTGTGCCGGCTCCGACAACCAGGCCGCGCGAAGTTGGAGACCTCGTAGTGTTCGTACCCGGATGCAATCAGGGTCTCGATAGCAACCTCATACATATCGAGCTGTTCCCCCTCATCAGGAAGCTCGAGGGAGCCCTTCGAGGCAGAGCGCCGCGTAGCGAGTTCCCTCCTCGATAGTGACTCGTAAAGGGATATATGCTCGGCGCCGAGGGCAACCGCCGCGCCCAGGGTCGCGGACCAGTCGGAGATCATTTGGCCGGGGAGCGCGAACATGAGGTCGATGCCCGGCATTGCCGAAGCCCGCCCGCCTGGCGGCGGTATAAGCATCGACGGCTTCCTGGGCGGAGTGGACCCGCCCGAGATTGTGCAAAAGCGAATCGTCCAGCGACTGAACGCCAATGCTGAGCCTGTTGACTCCGTTCTCTCTCAGGCGGAGCAGCTTGGGTTCGTCCACGGTTCCGGGGTTGGCCTCAAGGGTCACTTCGCAGTCAGCGGCCAAGCCGAAGGTCGTTGCCAGGGTCGATAGTATGCCGCCGATTAAGCCTGGACTAAGCAGGCTCGGAGTTCCACCACCGAAGTAGACCGTCTCCAATGGACCAACCGCATCGAGTTCTCGCCGGGCACGCCCAATTTCCACGACAATCGCTCGAACGTAATCCTCGAAGATGGACTCCATCCCCGGGAATGAAGTGAATTCGCAATAATGGCACTTCGACAGGCAGAATGGTATGTGCACATAAGCTGCGCGGGACATCTCAATCGGCATCGCCTACCATCTTCGTGGCCCAGTCCGTGGGAACAGGCTGCTGGAGCAGATAGGCGTAGGCGCCCAGGGCGGCCTTGGCTCCATCTCCCGCGGCGATTACTATCTGTTTCTCCGGCACGTTGGTAACGTCACCCGCGGCGAAAAGCCCCTGGACCGCGGTATGGCCCGCGCAGTCGACCGGGATTTCGCCGTTGATGTTCAAGGTGAGGAGGCCTTCCACAACCCCACCGTTTGCAATGAGGCCAACCTGCACGAAAATCCCACTTACGGCAAGCTCACGAGTATGCCGAGTATCCACGTTTTGCACGGTCAAGCTGTTGACGAACTTATCCCCTCCGATTTCTTTCACGAAGGACTTGTTGATGATTTCCACATTCGGCGCCGCTCTCACGATTTTCCGCAGCACTTCGTCCGCATGTAAATCCGGCCTGATTTCTATGAGATAAACATTCGGGCATATCTTCATAAGTTGTAATGCCGCATCGACGCCGGAGTTACCTCCTCCCACCACCGCCACATTCGCGCCAGCGAACAGCGGCCCGTCACACGTGGCGCAGTAGGCAACGCCTTTCCCGGCGAACTCCGCCTCGCCCGGCACATCCAGCCGCCGGGGGGATTTGCCGGTCGCCACTATGACCGCCCTCGCCCACAGCGAGGGGCCTTCGTCCAGGTCAGATCTGAAGAGATCGTCCTCCCGCGAGACTTTATTCGCCCGCGCAAACTTCGTGTTTATGCCCAGCTTGGTAATATGCTGCTCGAACTGCCGCACAAGGTCCGGGCCGGTTATCGTGCCGACCCCTGGGTAGTTCTCTATATCGGAACTCCAGCTCACCTGCCCGCCGATGTCGCCCGCCACCATTACCAGGTCTATCTGCTTGCGCGCGGCATAAATCGCCGCGGTCATCCCCGCTGGGCCGCCACCCAGAATTATCAGGTCGTAGAGCCGCTCCTCCGCCATCGATTGAGCCTCGTTTCGAGAATAGTTATCAGTTGACAGTTGTCAGTCGGAAACCCGGCGGGCACGCGTACTCCTATTACACGAAAGGAGGAAAGCGGGAGGTAGGATTTCAGAAATAAGTTTCGTGTTTTCGTATTTTCGTGATGAAATAACGTGAACCCGCACCACGGTATCAGACTTTCAGAACATCGTCAAGCTTAGCGCGATTGAACCCTACGATCACGCTGCCGTTCACTTCGACCACAGGCACTCCCAACTGTCCGGATTTCTCGACCATGACGTTTCTCGCGTCTGTGTCGGTTGCCACATTGAACTCCGTAAACGAGATGCCTCTGTCCGTAAGATAATCCTTCACCTGCTTGCAGTAAGGGCAGGTCGGTGTCGAGTAGACCGATACGCTACTGGCCATAGCCAATCCCCCTTTTAGAGATTAGAGATTAGAAACCCAAAAACTAGAAATTAGAGGTTAACGGGTGTTTCGGGAATCTTGTTCCCGAAACTAATCACGTATCGGGAACAAGATTCCCGATACACCGGCAAAACTAGAAATTAGAGGTTAACGGGTGTTTCGGGAATCTTGTTCCCGAAACTAATCACGTATCGGGAACAAGATTCCCGATACACCGGCAAAACTAGAAATTAGAGATTAACGGGTGTTTCGGGAATCTTGTTCCCGAAACTAGTCACGTATCGGGAACAAGATTCCCCATACACCGGCAAAACTAGAAATTAGAGGTTAACGGGTGTTTCGGGAATCTTGTTCCCGAAACTAGTCACGTATCGGGAACAAGATTCCCGATACACCGGCAAAACTAGAAATTAGAGATTAACGGGTGTTTCGGGAATCTTATTCCCGAAACTAATCACGTATCGGGAACAAGATTCCCGATACACCGGCAAAACTAGAAATTAGAGGTTAACGGGTGTTTCGGGAATCTTGTTCCCGAAACTAATCACGTATCGGGAACAAGATTCCCGATACACCGGCAAAACTAGAAATTAGAGGTTAACGGGTGTTTCGGGAATCTTGTTCCCGAAACTAGTCACGTATCGGGAACAAGATTCCCCATACACCGGCAAAACTAGAAATTAGAGGTTAACGGGTGTTTCGGGAATCTTGTTCCCGAAACTAGTCACGTATCGGGAACAAGATTCCCCATACACCGGCAAAACTAGAAATTAGAGGTTAACGGGTGTTTCGGGAATCTTGTTCCCGAAACTAGTCACGTATCGGGAACAAGATTCCCCATACACCGGCAAAACTAGAAATTAGAGGTTAACGGGTGTTTCGGGAATCTTGTTCCCGAAACTAATCACGTATCGGGAACAAGATTCCCGATACACCGGCAAAACTAGAAATTAGAGGTTAACGGGTGTTTCGGGAATCTTGTTCCCGAAACTAGTCACGTATCGGGAACAAGATTCCCGATACACCGGCAAAACTAGAAATTAGAGGTTAACGGGTGTTTCGGGAATCTTGTTCCCGAAACTAATCACGTATCGGGAACAAGATTCCCGATACACCGGCAAAACTAGAAATTAGAGGTTAACGGGTGTTTCGGGAATCTTGTTCCCGAAACTAATCACGTATCGGGAACAAGATTCCCGATACACCGGCAAAACTAGAAATTAGAGGTTAACGGGTGTTTCGGGAATCTTGTTCCCGAAACTAATCACGTATCGGGAACAAGATTCCCGATACACCGGCAAAACTAGAAATTAGAGGTTAACGGGTGTTTCGGGAATCTTGTTCCCGAAACTAATCACGTATCGGGAACAAGATTCCCGATACACCGGCAAAACTAGAAATTAGAGGTTAACGGGTGTTTCGGGAATCTTGTTCCCGAAACTAATCACGTATCGGGAACAAGATTCCCGATACACCGGCAAACTCCGGGGCAATGCGCCCGGCGCTCTGTTCTGTCCAGTCAACAAGTGCGGGTTTCGGTCAATCTGAACAGCAGTTTCGGAGTTATCTGAACAGCGGTTTCGGCGATTCTGAACGCCCCGTCGGAGCGGAGCGACGCTGGACGGCTATATAGTAGAATAGCCGCCGGAAATTAGTCAATACCTGCCCTCGGGTTGTGGCAGGGGAAGCGTAACGTTACGCTTCAGGCACCGGATGGGTCAGAGTAACTCCCGTATGGCGGCAACTGCGTCCTCGATGATCTCTATCATCTGGCAAATCGACTCTCCTGTCTCCGAGTCCTGCCACGTATCGGGCTTGCAGTCGTAATACGCCTCCATCTCGCTAACGGCTTTCTCAAGAATGGAGACAGCTTGACGGCTCATAGCTTTCCACCGCCTCTTCCCCGGTGTTGAGGGAACTGCTGCCGGGCTAAGCCCCAGCTTGGCGTATGTCAGTATTTGCCGCTGTTTGCATCGTTGCCGATATGCCGCCTGCCTTTGGGCAGGGCTGTCGTATTTCTTTGGCGCAGGCATCTCTAATTTCCCCCGGCAAGTGGGGAGAGTTTCTTTCTCATCGACTCCCCTTTCATCTCAATCCGATAGGCATTGTGGACCAGCCGATCGAGGATCGCGTCGGCAATGGTCGGCGCGGGGATGATATCGTACCAGGCATCGACCGGCACCTGGCTCACGACGATCACGGATCCTCGGTTCGTGCGACACTCCAGAATCTCGAAGATATCCCTTGCCGCCTCTGCGTCCAGCGGATACATTCCCCAGTCGTCGATGACGAGCAGATCGGTGCGTTCGAGCCTGCGCACAAGAGAGAGATAGCTGCCGTCAGCCCGTGCCGTGGCGAGGCTCGAAATGAAGGGGCCGCAGCCGAAGTAGCGGACGGAGTGCTTGAGGCGGCAAGCCCTCTGAGCGAGAGCGCAGGCGATGTATGTCTTTCCGACTCCAGTGGGACCGGTTAAGATTATATTGGAATGGCATTCGATGAACTTGCAGTCCGCGAGAGAAAGCATGACCGATTTATCCAGCCCCCTGGCTGAATGAAAGTCAATATCCTCAACTGCGGAGGGTTGCCTGAGCTTTGCGACCTGAAGCCTGCGCCTCAAGCCCCTTGTTTCCTTGAGGTCCCACTGCCTATCGACGATTAGCCCAAGCCTTTCCTCGAAAGAAAGCGAGAGCGCCGCCGGGTCAGTTGTCTGCTCGCGGATCGCGTTTGCCATCCCGTCGAGCTTCATTGTGTAGAGTTTGTCGATGGTCTGCTCTAATAGCATTGTTATCCCCCTTGGTTTTTGTAGTAGTCCTTGCCCCGGATATTTGAGTGTTCAGTAAAGGTAAGCTGCATGGTGGTCTGTGTTGCCGGTTTCTTGTCCAAGCCACTTGTGAGGATGGACTTGACGCTTTTGTAAGAATAGGCTTTTGCCTTAAGTGCTCGTGCGCAAGCGGCTTCCAGCCTTTCGGTGCCGAATTCCTTGCCCAGCCGGATGATCCCAAGGCAGGAACGAAAGCCCATTTCGGGATGGGGTTTCGTGCGCATTATGTTCTCGACAAGTGCCGCGGTCGCCGGTCCGGTGCGCCCTGCCCAGTTGATGATGCGTGACGGTGTCCACTCCAGGTACCTGCGATGGCTGTCTGGCATATGCTCGTCGAGTGTAGTTGCGCCGCCTTCGCGGTAACTTCGGATGTGACTGGCTACGCGCCGGTTCTTGTAGAAAACCTCGACTGTGGTCGCCGTCAGACGCACATCGAGTCTGCTCTGTGGCGAGTTGATAGGGGACGGAATAGAGGTGCTTTGCCACTGATATGTGATAGTCGATATTGACCTTGGCGGAGCGCCATTCGGCGAAGGTGTAACGATTGGCGGGCAATGGCTTTAGGGCGGGTGCGTCCAATGTCTTGAAGAGCTGCTCTCTGGTGGAGTTTACGGCCTTGAACTTCCGAGTATTGAGTCGGTCAAGGAGTTGGTCTATCGCCTCAGCGATCTCGGTCAGGCAGAAGAACGTGCGGTTCCGTAGGGCCGCCATTATCCAGCGCTCAACTACCAGGACGCCGTTTTCAACTTTGGCCTTGTCTCTGGGCTTACGGACGCGAGTGGGGATGACGGCGGTGCCGTAGTGGGCCGCCATTTCCGCGAAAGAGGGGTTGATGTCAGGCTCGTAGCGGTCCGGCCTAATGACTGCGCACTTGGTGTTGTCCGGCACCACAATCTCCGGCACGCCGCCGAAGAACTCGAATGCCTTCACATGGGAGCCAATCCAACTGGCGACATTCAGACTGGTGACACCCTCAGCGAACGTGTAGTTGGATGCACCCAGGACGGCCACAAACACGTAGACGGGGATTATCTCTCCGGTCTTGGGATTGACCATCTTGAGCGTGTCACCGGCGTAGTCGGTAAATAGCTTTTCGCCGGCCCTGTGCTCCTGGCGAAGCACCAGGTCCGCTTTGGCCTTGGCCTGGTTGTAGTAGTGGCAGAACTGGGTGTAGCCGTAACCACCGGACAGAGATTCTCGGTACTCCAGCCACAAGAGGTGAAGCGTCACATGCGCTCGCTTCATCTCCGTAATGAGATAACTCGCATCCGGCAGTGGCCGATTGTGCCGGAAGTCGCATTCTCTCGCCCGGACGATCCGTTCAAGACCAGTGTCGTCCAAGTCAGCAGGCAGTGGCCAGCCCAACCCTGCCGCCCTCGCCCGCCTCTCATATTCACTTACCGTGCCCACCGAGACTCTACAGCTATCGGCCACTTGCCGGGTAGATAGCCCTCCACCGAGCCTCAGCCTCAGAATTTCTCTTACTTTGCGCATGGACACTCCTTTCCGTGACATCTTTACCTCCAGAGCTTGTTGTGTTCTCTTGGTAAGACGTCAGCGCCTTGGTGTCCAGCGCCGCCCCGCAAGCGTTCATCCCGAAATGAGCGTTCAGAATGGCCGAAATGGGCGTTCAGATAATTCCGAAATGACTGTTCAAATTAAATTGAAATGAGTGTTCAGAGAGGACCGAAATTCGCACTATGCCACAAAGACTACACTCGATTACTTTAACGGGTGTTTCGGGAATCTTGTTCCCGAAACTAGCCACACCGGCACACCATGCTGTTAGCGTATACCCTCTTTTTGCGTAGATAATGCCTATCGGGCGAAAATCAGGCCCAACAATTCGAAAACGGGTTAAGTGTTCGAAGGCTAAAGGTTTCCGGAAGGGCCATGCCTATGCGGCGGGAACGACAAGGCGAGACAATCCTTGGCATGAAGCCCTCCGAGTTCCCGCCGCATAGGTGATCTCCCATTCTAGCTCCCAACTCCTCACTTCTAACCCCCCGGCGATCCGGTTTGCATTTTCCCCAGCAACCTGCTATATTAGGAGCAACGAGGCATCCTTTCTCGTTACTCAGCACTATGCGAAGCAGGGGGTGAATCCTAGTTGCCAAATATCAAGTCCGTTGTTAAGGACGTCAAGAAGTCTCGTGAGGTTGCGTGTCTCGGAACCTGGATACAAAATCGCGGATCAAGACCTTCGCGAAGAAGACCAAGGCGGCCATGGACGCGCAGGCCGAGAACACGACCTCACTCGTGAGCGAGACTGTTAGCATAATCGACAAGGCCGCGAAGCGCGGAATTATCCACGCTAACGCAGCAGCTAGACGCAAGTCCATACTTATGAAGCGCGCCAATTTCAAGGCTGCAAAGTAGGTCACGATCCCGTTGTGTCGGGAAACCCCTTTCCCGATACGTGGCGGCGCAATGTCACAAGGGAACAGGCTTGTCAACCGTTACCAGAGATCAATACAAACTGGTCTGCGGCGGATCGGGCTGCGGGCGGGTGACACCGTCGTCGTTCACATGCCTTTCCAGCTTTGGCGAAGTGCGGGAGGAGCGGAGGCGGTCGTCGATGCGGTGCTTGCCGTGCTGGGCGACAAGGGCACTCTCTTGGTTCCTGCATCACCTTTCAGACCGATGACTCGACCGACGCCAATCGCCCTCGCGGAGTCGGCGATCTCCGAAGCAGTGCGGCTTCGCCCCAGAGCCGTCAGGAGCGCTCACCCTGTCACTGCCGTGGCGGCTATCGGCCCGCTTGCTGAAGATTTAACGCAAGGGACCGAAATCCATCATCCTTTCGGCAAGACTCGGCATTCTTCGGCTCCTCCAGGCAAACGGCAAGATCTTCAGCTTGGCACGGACCACACCACGAACTCCACAATCCACCTGGCCGAGGAACTCGCCGGAGTGGCGTACCTGGACCGTCAAAGGCCCATCGGCGTCAAGGACTCCCACGGAAAGATCAGACGAAAGTGGATCAGAAGACCCGGCTCACCAGGGGTTCGCCGAGTTGGAGGAGCCTCTGGTCGAGAAGGGCGCGGTTGCCGAAACCCTAATCGGCAAGTGCCGCGCCAGGCTGATGAGCGCGCGGGCGGTCATCGACGCCGCCCTGGAGGTCCTGCGCTCGATCAGGAGGCGCTTCTCTGCGACAGACCGGACTGCCAGGATTGTGCCGAGGCCCGCGCGATGATATCGGCGCTGGAGATCGAGCGTCAAGACCGCGAGATTACCGAGCTTGCTGAGGATGAAGAACGGACGCGGCGGTTTGTCGCGGACCAGCTCGACGGCGACGTCAGGCACTACGACCGTGACGAGGACTACCACTCGCCTAATTAGGCGCTTAGCGCCCTCCTAGAAACAACTTGTTGTCGCTAAGGCGGATTCGACGGCGCACCGCCTTTGGGTTTTCCGCGTAAGTGCTCAGGAATCGCGAATACCGAGCGCATGGCTGTCATTCCGAACGAATGTGAGGAATCTCGACCTCTCGGACGAGTCTCAAGCACCGGAACAAGAATGCAGGCGCGGCGTTGAGATTCCTCGCTACCCGCTCCTAAGAAACTCCCCAGTTTCGGGAACAAGATTCCCGAAACACCGGGGGTCGGTTTCTTTCCAATGTAACGGCGACAGCGTCGCCGTCACTTGCTCCTAAGAAACTCCCCAGTTTCGGGAACAAGATTCCCGAAACACCGGGGGTCGGTTTCTTTCCAATGTAACGGCGACAGCGTCGCCGTCACTTGCTCCTAAGAAACTCCCCAGTTTCGGGAACAAGATTCCCGAAACACCGGGGGTGGGTTTCTTTCCAATGTAACGGCGACAGCGTCGCCGTCACTTGCTCCTAAGAAACTCCCCAGTTTCGGGAACAAGATTCCCGAAACACCGGGGGTCGGTTTCTTTCCAATGTAACGGCGACAGCGTCGCCGTCACTTGCTCCTAAGAAACTCCCCAACACCGGGGGTGGGTTTCTTTCCAATGTAACGGCGACAGCGTCGCCGTCACTTGCTCCTAAGAAACTCCCCAGTTTCGGGAACAAGATTCCCGAAACACCGGGGGTGGGTTTCTTTCCAATGTAACGGCGACAGCGTCGCCGTCACTTGCTCCTAAGAAACTCCCCAGTTTCGGGAACAAGATTCCCGAAACACCGGGGGTCGGTTTCTTTCCAATCTAACGGCGACAGCGTCGCCGTCACTTGCTCCTAAGAAACTCCCCAGTTTCGGGAACAAGATTCCCGAAACACCCGGGGTCGGTTTCTTTCCAATGTAACGGCGACAGCGTCGCCGTCACTTGCTCCTCCTAAGAAACTCCCCAGTTTCGGGAACAAGATTCCCGAAACACCGGGGGTGGGTTTCTTTCCAATGTAACGGCGACAGCGTCGCCGTCACTTGCTCCTAAGAAACTCCCCAATTAGGTGTTGGGTATCGGGGGTTGGGTGATGGAAGGAAGCGTCCCTCTCCCCCCAACACCCAACACCCACCACCTGACACCGATGCTCGCGCGATGGAAGGGAGCGTCCCTTCCCCCCAACACCCATCACCTATCACCCAACACCCGAGAACACCCGTTCTCAGAAATTGATCCTGTGCCTTGCGCATCCCGATCCCTTCGAGCAGGCCTATCGCCATCATGTTCGCCATCAGGCTGCTGCCGCCGTAGCTGAACATCGGCAGTGGCACACCCGTCACGGGCATGATTCCCAGGGTCATTCCCATATTGACGAATATATGGAAGATAAACATTCCCACGATGCCCGCCGCTATCGCTCTTCCGGTGGTATCCTCCGTCACCGACATTATCACCAACCCGCGCCAGATCAGCGTGAAGTACAGCGCCAGCAGGCCGACCGCGCCCACAAAACCCATCTCCTCGCCCACCACCGTGAAGATGAAATCCGTGTGCTGCTCGGGGATGAAGCTCAGCTCCCGCTGGGTGCCCTTTAACAGACCCTTGCCTGTGAGCTGCCCGGAGCCTATGGCGATGCGCGACTGAGCGACGTGATATCCGCTGCCCAGCGGGTCCGCCGAAGGGTTTACGAACGTGATCAGCCTGTTCCTTTGGTAAGGCTTCAGGAAATGGGGCATGAGCCAAACCGCCGCTACCAGCACCGCCAGAGTGCCTACGAAGATGACTATGTTCTTGATATCGGTACCCATCACGAAGACCATAGCAGTCCATATCGCGATCAGGACCAGGCTGGTGCCGAGGTCCGGCTGTTTGAAAATCAGGAGCATCGGCACAGCCAGATAGATAAATGAGTGCACGAAAGTCTTGAAGCTGCCTATGGTTTCCAGTCTCTTCACCAGAAACACCGCTAATGCGATGATGAGAATTACCTTCGCAAACTCAGAGGGTTGGATTTGGAATCCCCCCACCCCGATCCATCGCTGCGCGCCCTTCGATGAGTGACCCGCCTTGAGGACACAAACTAGCAGGATGAGGGTAAGAACGTAGAGCCTGCCCGGCGTAGCGGTGGAATATGGCGTGATCGATCGATGCGATGATCGCGGCGCCGACCAGGCCCAGCAGTGCCCATATTGCTTGACGCTCCACATATCCGGCGCCGACCCGTCCGCCCCTGCTGGCGCTGTAGATCATCACACAGCCGTATACGACTATCGCCAGGGCGGCGAAAAGCAGCGTAAAGTCGAAGTTCTTCAGGAGCCTCGGCTCGACGACGTCATCCAGGATGTTCGGGCCAAATACGCTTTTTCTGCCGCGGTATGCTGAATTCATATTCCCCACTCGCTTTGTGCGCCTCAACATATTATAATAGATTTAGCGCGCATAGGCGAGCCGTTCCGGGCTTTCCACTTTCCGCTACACGCTATCTTAGGAGACGATATGACTCGAGTCCTGCCTGCCGGTTTACTCTTGATTTTTGCTCTCGGAGCAGCCTGCCACGGGGCGGATTACTGCATCAATATCATGGGCAATGGCCTCACGGTAATCATTGCCGAAGACCACAACGTCGATCTGGTGGGAATCGACGTGTGGGCAAAAGCCGGGAGCGGTTATGAGACCCCCGCGAATAACGGGGTATCGCACTTCATCGAGCACCTGATATTCGGGGCGACCGCCAAGCGTGAGGCAGGCGAACTGGACCTGGAGGCGGAAAGCCTCGGCGCAACCCTTGACGCTCACACCTCCAGGGACTGGGCACATTTCAATACGACCGTCAGCTCCCGGTATCTGGACAAGGCGCTGGATCTGCTTGGCGATGCGGTCACCGGAGCCCAGTTTCGAGAGGCGGACGTGCAGGCGGAGCGAATGGTGATCCTCGACGAGATCGCCAACAAGCTTTCCGACCCGGAAAAAGTCTGCAGCGACCATCTGGCCGGACTCATCTATGGCAGCCATCCTTACGCGCTACCGGTGGAGGGCACTCCCGAAGGCATCAGAAAAATCACCCGCCAGGACATACTCGACTACTATCACAAGCGTTACGTTCCGGCCAATATAGCTGTCGTGCTGGTCGGGGACGTCGATACGCAGCAGGCGCTCTCGGAGGTCGGGCAGGCGTTTCGGAACCTCAACAAGCCTACGGACCCGGATAAGACGGCCATCGCCGAAGTCAGTCTGCCCGCGAAGCAGATCAGCGGGACTTTCGACGGACCATTCAGCAACTACTACGTGGCAGTGGGATTCCTCGGGCCGCCCGGCTCCGATTACCGCGATGTGTGCGCCATGGATGTGCTGATGGCGTATCTTGGCTTTGGCCCAAAGACGTGGATGCGGGACGAACTCAAGGGCAAAATGGGGCTTGCCATCGACGCCGAGGGCGACTATCTAACCCAGGCTCAGCGCGGAATGATATCGCTTGTAGCCGCGACCACCGAGGCGAATCAGGATAAGGTCAAGGGAGCGATATTTGCAAGGCTGGCCGCCATCCGGAAGGAAGGGGCTTGACGAGGCAGCCCTCGAGGCGGCAAAGCGGTCCATTCTCGGCGTCTGGGCGTTCGACAACGAGACCCCGGAAGGCCGCGCGAACTCAGCCGGGTTCTACTTTGCTGTTTCCGATGCGCAGTTTGCGGCGAAGTACGTGGACTGCGTGCAGGCCGTCACCAACGAGGACATAATTCGCGTGGCCCAGAAGTATCTCGACCCGGAAAAAGCGGCCCTCGTGGTAATTCGTCCGAGCCAGGGAGGGTCCGAATGATGAAACAGCATCAGATCGAGAGAATAGCATTTAGCGGAGAGCGGAGAGCAGAGAGCCCGGAACTCACGCCCCGCACACGTCCGATTCATTCGAAACGCATGGCTTATGCGGCGATTCTCGCTCTGGCCGCGGGCCTCACGCTTTGGGCAGGACCGCTTGCGGGGCAGCCGGCGCAAAAGACGGTGCGCAAGGTGCTCGATAACGGCCTAACCGTGGTAGTCAAGCCTGAGAAGGGCAGCGGACTTGTGGCGATTTCGGCGATGGTCAAGACAGGCGCGGCACAGGAGAGCATCCAGACCGCCGGTATCGGGAACTTCGTCGCTCAGTTGCTCCTTGCCGGGACCCGTCAAAGCTCCGCGGAAGAGGTCGCGGCGGTGGCGGACGAGGTCGGCGGAAACATCGGCGCGCAGTGGCATCCGGATTTCACCGAAATCCGCGTGGTCACCACGTCCGCGATGTTCAACCACGCTATGACTCTGCTTGGCGAGTGCTTGAACGAATCGAACTTCGAGGAGAAATACGTCGAAGATGTGCGAGCGGAACTCCTCAAGCACATATCCGCTGGCAGCGACAACTCTTTTCTCAAGGCTTACAACGACCTCCGTGAGCTTCTTTACCAGGACAACGGCTACAGGAGGCCGGACGTTGGCTTCGCGCCAGTGGTCAAGTCAGTGACGGCGAGCGACCTGCGCAAGTTCTTCTCGGAATATTATGTGCCGAACAATATGGTTATCGCGGTGGCGGGTGATGTCACGGCCGAGCAGGCCATCGACCGGGCCGACATGGCATTCGCGGGCGTCGCGCCCGGCAAGCTTCCGGTCTTCAGAGGCGTGCCCGATGAGTCGCTCGACCACAACAGCTTTCGCGCCATCGAGGCCGACCTATCCGAAGCATATCTGATGGTGGGCTGGCTCGCTCCGGCAGTTACCTCGCGGGACTACCCAGCCGCACTGGTTGCGGCCAACGCGCTTGGCGGCGGCAAAGGCTCGGTCATGTTTCGGCAGATCAGGCAAAAGAGAGGCATGGGCTACGATATCGGCACGACCTATCCCCGCCTGATGCACCAGAGCCACATCGTGGCCTACGTGGTTACCGACCCGTTCAAGGGCGGCTTGACCGAACCCCCCACAATCGTGCTCGACGACGTGAAATCGGCCCTGCTGGCCCAAGTGCGGCAGATCAAGGAGAAGCCCCTTTCGGACAAAGACCTTCAGCGCGCCAAGGGCTACACGATCGGTACGTTTGCCCTCTCGCACCAGCATCTTATGGACCGCGCGTTCGAGATCGGGTGGATGGAGATTGCCGGCTTGGGCTACCAGGCTTATAAGAGCTTCCCGGACCGAATCGAGAAGGTCACCGTTGCGGATGTACAAAAGGCGGCAAACAAGTACTTCGGCTACTACGCCGCCGTACTGCTGCTGCCGAAGGGGAAGGGTTAAAGGTTAAAGGTTAAAGGTTGGGAGGGAAGGACAGTTCCGAATTTTAAATTTTGAATTTTGAATTCTGAATTAGGCGCTTAGCGCCCTCCTAGAAACAATTTGTTGTCGCTAAGGCGGATTCGACGGCGCACCGCCTTTGGGTTTTCCGCTTTATGGTTGTTAAGGGATGGCGGATGAGCTATACTTGCTTTGCCTGGGCGGAGGGTAGGGCAACGCTGGGGAGCTCTCCCGAGCCGACTCAGGTGTTGTTCAAGGGATGGGGGTGGAAATCTCCGCCCCCTCCAAATCATCCCTTAACAACCGAAAAGCGAAAAACCCGACCGCCTGCCTTGGTCAACTGCCACCGTAAGGTGGCCACTTTTCCCCAGCGAAGTCCGGGGAAAAGCCTAGGTCCCTTCAATTCAAAATTCAAATTTCAAATTTCAACATTTCTTCCTTAACCTTTAACTTCGTTCTGTCCGTAAGGGCAAAGCGGCAGCAGTTTGCATATTCCGCACAAGGGTTTAGGCGCTTTGCATACCGCTCGGCCGTGAGCCACTATCAGATGGTTGAAATGCGTCATAACATCCTCATCGAGGATGGCGCGCAGCTCGAACTCGATTTTTGTGGGGTCGTCGCTGCCGGTCAGGCCGAGTCGGTTAGCGACCCTTTTGACGTGTGTATCGACGATCACCGCCGGCTTGCCATAAGCGTCGCCGACGATCAGATTCGCGGTTTTCCGCCCCACCCCAGGCAGCCTCACCAACTCCTCGATAGTGTCCGGCGCCCTGTCGCCGTAGTCCTCGACTATCGCCCTGGCTGAAGCGATTACGGCCTTAGTCTTGTTGCGAAAAAAGCCGGTGGGCCGGACCATATTCTCCAGCTCCGCGGGGTCGGCGTTGGCGAAGGCTTCCACCCAGGGATATCTCTCAAACAGCGCCGGAGTCACTTCGTTGACGCGTTCATCGGTGCATTGCGCCGCTAGTATCGCCGCGACCAGGAGCTGGTGGGCAGTCTCGTAATCCAGGGTACACTTCGCGTTGGGATAGCACTGCCGCAGGATCTCGATGATGTCTCTGGTCCGCTGCTTGAGTTGGTCCGGTGTCCCGGACATGGGCCTTTATCCCTTCTGGCAAGACACAAACGCCGCAAACGAACGATCGTAAGTCCTCTCGACCTCGGCCGGGAAGCAGCAGGCCGGGAGTTGCCTCATGTCAAATGAAAGTGCAGGCACTCGCAGCACTTGCCGTGCTTGGAGCAGCCGGAGTAGGTGCAGTTGCATTTCTTGTTGTTCTCGGCAAGGTTATCGCATGCCATACTCGTCACCTCTGTTGGTATTGCTTGCACCATTCTAAGGGAAAGGGAAGTTGAAAGTCAAAAGTCGCCGCCCCCTATGCGGCGGGAACGACAAATCGAGCGTCCGCTTCAATCCGGCGCCTTCGAGTTCCCGCCGCATAGGGGTGGCTGCTGCCTGCGCATGCCACTTCCCTTCCCCGACTTTCGACTTTACGACGTCCCCTCGCTCAAGAGCGCGCGGATTTCGTTCCGATTGGTGCGGGATATAATGTGCGCCTGCTGGACGAGTTGGGGAATCAGGGTGGAACGGCGAGTGACGGTGTAGGGAATAATGTTGTAGTTCTGCACCAGCCAATTCGCGGCCTCCGTGGACTGGCTCATCAGACCGATCATCACGGCGCGGTACTGGCAATCGAAGTCTGCTCCCGTGAGGCCGCGCAGGATCCCCGTGAACCTGTCCCTGGGAGCGGGGGGCATTATTGCATTAGCGAATGTATAGGTACCAACCGCGCAGGTCGGCGTTCATGTCCACGCGCTCACGGGCGATCTTCTTCGAGAGGACCCTGACGCTTGCGTCCGCTGATCGATCGCTGCCAACCAGCGCCAGTCGTGCGATGTCCTGATTCTGTTGATACATCGCGAGCATGTATGCCTGGTCATAATCCTGGCCTGCAGGCTGCGAATCCTCTCCAGAGGACCCGCGCCGATGGAAATTCGGACGCCCGACGAGCACTGTATGGTGGATGCCGCACCCGCCGGTGCAGCCAGAACAAGTATCAAAGCGATCGCGACAGCACACGCTCGCATCACGCCACCCCACAAGAGCCGAGGCGCGCTTCACATCAATAGGTTACCCGCTTTTTGGGGTTAGTAGGGTGTTAGGCGCTTAGCGCCCTCCTAGAAACAATTTGTTGTCGCTAAGGCGGATTCGACGGCGCACCGCCTTTGGGTTGCCGGTGTATCGGGAATCTTGTTCCCGATACGCACTTAGTTTCGGGAACAAGATTCCCGAAACACCCGGTAACCAAGACGCTCGTCTATCAATTCACGAATAATGCGGGTTAGGCGCTTAGCGCCCTCCTAGAAACAATTTGTTGTCGCTAAGGCGGATTCGACGGCGCACCGCCTTTGGGTTGCCGGTGTATCGGGAATCTTGTTCCCGATACGCACTTAGTTTCGGGAACAAGATTCCCGAAACACCCGGTAACCAAGACGCTCGTCTATCAATTCACGAATAATGCGGGTTAGGCGCTTAGCGCCCTCCTAGAAACAATTTGTTGTCGCTAAGGCGGATTCGACGGCGCACCGCCTTTGGGTTTTCCGCTTTATGGTTGTTAAGGGATGGCGGATGAGCTATACTTGCTTTGCCTGGGCGGAGGGTAGGGCAACGCTGGGGAGCTCTCCCGAGCGCCGACTCAGGTGTTGTTCAAGGGATGGGGGTGGAAATCTCCGCCCCCTCGAAATCATCCCTTAACAACCGAAAAGCGAAAAACCCGACCGCCTGCCTTGGTCAACTGCCACCGTAAGGTGGCCACTTTTCCCCAGCGAAGTCTGGGGAAAAGCGTAGTATCTTACAACTGAAATCCTATACAAGTTGTAATGAACTTTGATATGTCACCTCGGATTTCAGTTGTAAGATACGTAAGAAGAAACCACCGACCTTCCGAATTATGGGGAGGCCGTATTGATTTTCCGGCGACGGCCTTCTTGGTTGCGGCTGCGCCGCTTTAGTATCTTACAACTGAAATCCTATACAAGTTGTATCTAATTTTGATATGTCACCTCGGATTTCAGTTGTAAGATACGTAAGAAGAAACCACCGACCTTCCGAATTATGGGGAGGCCGTATTGATTTTCCGGCGACGGCCTTCTTGGTTGCGGCTGCGCCGCTTTAGGGATTGGGACCCTCATTCGAACTCGTCCTTATAAACCCTCGTCATCAGGTCGGTCACCGCCTGAGTGGGCGGTTTGCCGCTAAAGAGGACCTCGTGAATCTGCTGGGTGATGGGCATGTCGATCCCGTGGCGGGCGCTCAAGAGATAAGCGGCTTTGCAGGTGGGCATGCCTTCAGCAACCTGACCCAGGGCGATCAAGCTGTCCTCCACGCCGATTCCCTGCCCGATCATCAGGCCGAGGCGCAGGTTTCGAGAAAGGCGGCTCGCGCAAGTCGCCATCAGGTCCCCGAAACCCGACAGGCCGGTGAACGTTCGAGGATTCGCCCCAAGCGCCGCGCCCAGGCGGGTCATCTCCATCACTCCGCGTGTGACGAGCGTCGCTTTCGTGTTGTCGCCGTAGCCCAGGCCATCCGAGATTCCCGCCCCGATCGCGACTATGTTCTTCAGCGCGCCCCCGAGCTCGACCCCGGCTATGTCCGGGTTGCGATAGGCCCTCAAACTCGGGCAAGAGAAAAGCTGCTGGGTCTGGGCCGCGCGGTCGGGATCGGACGATGCGACAACCGTCGCGGTGGGAATGCAATTCGCGAGCTCCGACCGCCAGATTCGGACCGGAAAGCGCGACGCATGCCCGCCCTGCCTCTTCGCCAAGCTCCTCGGCGATGACCTGCGATCCGCGCAGGCCGGTCTCGCTTTCCAGACCCTTGCCCGCGTGAATGAGCAACACGTCGGCGCCGATCCGATCTCGGAGAGTGCGCACAACCGCCCGCGAGCCGGCGCTCGGCGCCGCCAGCACAATGGCGCCGCGGCCCCGCAGGGCCTCGTCCAGATCCGAGGTGCTCATCACGGCCTCCGGGAGCGTTACCCCCGGCAAATACTGAACGTTCTCCCGCGATTTGCGAATGTCTGAAGCCAGGTCCGAGCGTCTGGCCCACAGGGCAACAGCATACCCTTTCTTGCCAAGCAATGCCGCCAGGGCCGTGCCCCAGCTTCCCGATCCCAAGACCGCAATATTCATGATTAACCTGTCCCCCAACCGCCTATATAGTATAATGGGTCAAAGGCCGCGGGTTCAAGGGCGCCTATCGGCGGACGGACAATTCTGAAATTCTGAATTGGGAAGGGACCCAGCGATCCGGTAGAGCTCCAGGGCTTACGCATTAAACCGGAGGCAGCGGCTCGCCCCCCCGCCCTGACGGTTGAAACCGCGGCTACAAAGCGCGACGTCGGCCTTCGCCGACTGGAGATGCAGTCCCCGACGGGGGACTTTGTGCTGTCGCAGCCGCAAATTCATTCGACGGGAATTTTTAATGCGTAAGCCCTGGGTAGAGCTTCTTCAATTCAAAATTTCGAATTTCAGAGTTCAGAATTCGCCGTCGGAACCATCGGTTGAGGAGTTGCCGTATAGACAGCTATGAGTGCGAGTCAGGTTGCCAGGACAGCCGCGTGGAATGTCGTGCTTGCCGTGATCCCCGTTGCGGCGGCGTATGCAGTGGCGGCGGGAACGACAACTCGAGACAACCTCAGACATGGAGTCCTTCGAGTTCCCGCTGCAAGGTAGCGACACGGCAGCGGGAACTCAGTAGTCCCAGATTGGCAGGTGATTGCCGAGCCTCGTTCCGCCGCATAGGTGGATCTTTCTTCTTTTCTTTTGCGCGCTTTTGCCCTTTCGCGTTTTCGCGATTAAGTTCGGGTTCAACTGTAAACCATTCAATCTTCCGATTCGATCAGCCTGCGCAGGTAAGACTCGAATTGCGCCTGGTTCGCGGTCATGGCCGAGTCCACCGGCCTTGCGTAGCTGATGCAGCCGCAGATGGGACAATAATAGGTCTGCGCCCTGACGTTCGTGACGATGTGGGCAAAGCTCCTGCACTCGGGATTTTCGCAACAGACCACGTCGACGATGTTGAGCAGCATTTCACTCACCAACTTCCACATGTGTTTATTCCTCAAACACGAACGCCGGGATACTGCACGGATTGCGGTCTTTTGGGATAGTTGAGAGAGGAGCGCGGAAAGCGTCGATGGTCCGGCGTTTCCGAACGCCGGACCCGCCTATCGGGGTTTGTAACCCCCAACCCGACCTCGCGCGGGGTGCCCTGCCACTTCCATTGCCGGTAGCGAGCGTTCAACCGTGAGGTGTGCCTCGCGGGTTGCAAACCCGGGGAACTTGGTCCTGGGTTCGGAAACCCAGGACCATCGAGGTGGGCGACGCCCGCGCCTGCATCAGTCTCAGCCTTAGGCCCTTCGCCGTCTGAAAACGAGCAGTGATCCCAAACCGCCCAACAAGGCGATTATGGATGACGGCTCCGGAACAGCTGCGAAAGTGAGCGGCTGGACACCGTTGGGGTTGTTGGTCGGGTCGTAGGGGCTAAGAGTCTGCACCAGCGCCCCGGTGGAGTCGACCATATCGAAATAACCGGTCGTGCCCAAAGACACGGTGAACGCCGTACCCTCCGGAAACACATTCCCGTTGAAGGTGAAATCGACAAGGTCATCATCACCCAGAGGTGCGAGCGTGGTCCCTGCGCCGGTCACCTGATACCCTCCAGGGTCTCCGCTGATGGCGAAGTATGTAATGTCAAAGGGAGAATAAGGTGTCGCAAGTGTAAGGGGACCGACAGCCGTCGGATCAGACTGGATCTGGAATTGGAAGCTCGCGACCGATGTCGAAGAGGACCAACCCCAATCGATGGTAACGTCCGACGCAGTCCAAAAATCGGTGCCTGGGGGGGTCCACTGCGCGGTCCACCCCCATCCGATCGCCTGGCTTGCGGTGCACGCTGCCATCAGCATTACGGCAGCCAGGATAGTGATAACTTAACATTCTAAGAGACTTTCCTAACATTTTGTACTCCTTCCTGTAGTAGTTGCATATGCAACTCTGTAAATAGAATCTTCTTGACCTGATTCTGTGTTCGGCGCCTCCTTTCCACCGAACCGGGGGCCACATGTCACCAATTGTGGCCCGGAAACAAGATAAGTTGCGGCCTTGTCAGAGTTTGGTAATGCCTATATCGGTCTCAGCCTTAACGGGTCTCAGCAGGCCCTGCATAAAGCCGCAGTCGAGGCACAAACGCAGTTTGTCGCTCCAGGAGTTCTGCCGCTGGCCCCCGCACATCGTCCCCGTAAGAAACCAGCACAGATGTCCTTGACGCGTCACATAGGCGATGCAGCTCTCGCGCACACCGGGCGAGCACTCCTTCTGCTCCCAACAACGCAAACGCGACAATTCGGCGCCATTGCGATGCCGCCGATCAAAAGCAACAGCACCACGCGCTCCACCATCTCTGACGGCTGACGCCACTCCTGTTCGTAGCTTTGGATAGCGCGGGTGCCAATACCTACCAGAGCCGCAAGTTCGGACTGGCTCAGACCCAACTCCGACCTGATCTCTCTCACACTGATCTTCAGCAACCCTAGCATTGCGACACCTCCGCAGCTTAACACCAGCAGTATATCACGCTGTGATACTATAGTCAACTGGTATAATTACCAGGTTTTCACTCGATTTTTTCCTGAGCGCATCTGGCAGCCGTGTTATAGAGGCCGTCGATGGTCCTGGGTTTCCGAACCCAGGACCAAGTTACCCGGGTTTGCAACCCGCGAGGCACGCCTCACGGCTGAATCCTCGCTATCGGCACTGCAAATGGCGGACACCATGCGCGAGGTGGGGTTGGGGGTTACAAACCCCGATAACCGGGTCCGGCGTTCGGAAACGCCGGACCATCGGGGAAGGGAAAAGCGGCGTCGAGACCGCCGCAC
This sequence comes from uncultured bacterium, assembly GCA_963823885.1. GTDB lineage: Bacteria > Armatimonadota > UBA5829 > UBA5829 > UBA5829 > CAWGNL01. The sequence continues at coordinate 116,213 of CAWGNL010000025.1, read as the reverse complement.
TCCAAATCGACGTCATCGCTGGACAGGACATCCCTTCCCTAGCCCCTAACCTCTAGCCCCTAAGCTAGTGCTTAGTTGCAATTGATTGATAGAATGCTGTAACGGGTGTTTCGGGAATCTTGTTCCCGAGACTAAGTGCGTATCGGGAACAAGATTCCCGATACACCGGCAACGCGGCAGAGCCGTAACCAAAAAGGGCTGTCGCCTGAAAATCAATGCAGCGTTTCCGTGGGTCGGAAGGGCAGTGCTGTCTTCTTCGTACTGAACAACCGAAATCCGAGGCAGCATGTCAAATTTCAGAACTGTGGTACAGGATTTCAGTTGTAAGATACTAGTCGCCGCTCACGTGGACCATTCCGGGATTGATATCGCTGGGTTTCTTCTTGCCGAAGTAGACATCGAGCATCGCGCGGCAGACGGGCGCGGCGGTGGTGGCGCCGTGGTGGCCGGTGCTCGACTATCGCGGCGACGGCTATCTGGGGCTTGTCGAACGGGGCATAGCAGATGAACCAGCCGTGAGGCGCGTGGCGTGGGTTCTCAGCCGAACCGGTCTTGCCGGCGACCGCGATGTCGGGCATGTTGCATACCCTGCCGGTGCCCGATGTCACCGCAAGCCTCATGCCCGCTGCACGATCTTGAACACATCCGCCGGGGCGTTTACCCGGCGGACGATCTCCGGGCGAGTCCGCCGGAGGACAGATCCATCGGGTCTCAGAATCTGGCTCACCAGGTAAGGCCGGTAAATCTTGCCGGAACTGGCGACTGCCGCGCACATCACCGCCATCTGAAGCGGCGAGGCCAGCACGTAACCCTGGCCGATACTCGTGTTCAGCGTGTCACCGGGCCGCCAAGACTCGTGATAGCGGCGCTGTTTCCACGCCGGGTCGGGCATGTTCCCCATCCGTCCGTCGTTGTGGCGGCTCTCGCCGGGCAGGTCGATCCCCGTGGCCGACCCGAACCCGAACTGCCTTGCCATACTCGCGATCCTGTCGATGCCCATCCGCCTGCCCAGCGTGTAGAACCACACGTCGCAGGACAGGGCTATCGCCTGCAGCATCGCTATATGGCCGTGAACGCGCCAGCAGTGGAACCTCCATCGGCCCAGATTATAACCACCATTACAGTTGACCGCGGTATCGACGCCGCAGCAGTGGCTGAGCAGTCCGCCAACGGCCATTACGGGCTTGAAAGTCGAGCCCGGCGGGTACGCATTGTGGACGCATCGATTCTGCAGCGGCTTGGCCTTGTTTTGGATGATGCTGTTCCAATCAGCCGCCTTGACGCGCTTCACGAAGACATTCGGATCGTAGCCGGGGCTGCTGACCATCGCGATCACGGCGCCGGTCCTCGGGTCGATGGCCACGGCCGCCCCCACCTGAGCGCCCATCGCCCGATACGCGGCCACCTGCACGTCGCGGTCTATCGCGAGCTTGAGGGCACAGCCGGGGACGGAGTCTTTTTCGCCGAGGATTCTCACCGCCCGCCCAAAAGCATTGACTTCTATTTCTTTGCCGCCATCGACGCCCCTCAGATCCTGCTCGTATTGTTTTTCGAGGCCCGCCTTGCCGACGAAATCGCCGGGCCGGTAATCCTGGCCGCTGTCTCTGGCTTCGTCGAGCTGTTCTGGCTGATCTCGCCCAGATAACCCATCGTGTGGCAAACAGCCAGTCCATCGGGGTAGTCGCGATCTGGTCGAGATCGACGCTCACCCCCGGCAGTTTCATCCGCAGTTCGCCAATGCGCGTGACAACGTCCAGCCCAACATCGATTGCCACGCGGACCGGTGATCCGGGCCTGCCCTTGTCTTTTTCGATGATCTGTTCCAGTTCCGCCCTGGATATCCCCAGCACGGCGCAAAGCGTTCGCAGGGCCTCGGGGTCGGCGTGCAGCGTGTCGGGGGTTGCCAGCACCACGAACTGCGACCTGCTGGTGGCCAGGACCCGTCCTTTTCGGTCGAGCACCGTGCCGCGCGGGGCGCGCGATCGCAGCAGTTTGATCCTGTTGGCCTCCGACTGCTTCATCAGGTCGCCGCCGAGGTCGATCTGAAGGTACCACAAGCGGGCCAGCAGTAGCAGGAATAGCGCTATCACCACCACGGTAAGCTGGGTTCACTCGCGAAAAGCTGCAGTCTTCGGTTTTCGAGTTGAGAACAACATGGTTAGGGTCTTAGCGCGCTTTAGGGTTAATAGGGTTTGTAGGGCCGGAGAGACCGGCCGCGCATCAAGGCGGAGATGCTTTGAGTTGTTTCGGGAAACCCCTTTCCCGAAACGCCCTCGCGCCGCGCAGGGTATCGGGAAAAGGGTTTCCCGATACAACGGAATGCCACGACTTTCCATTTCGGACCCTTTCGCGCTTTCGCGATTAAATCCGAGTCCAGGCCGGGTTGTGGTCATACGGCGGGGCGGCGATGCTCTCTGCTTCTCTGCTCCCCCGCTACCTCGGGCGCGTGTGCATATTGCACAACTGTGTCGGCACCTGGTCCACGGCTATTCGCCTGGTCACCACGTGTGGGCAGTAAGGCGTCGGCAGCAGGCCGGAATCCGCGCAAACTCTCACCGTGACAAGGGTCGTTTCCGCCGGCGCCGCGCGAGGAGCGCGAGTGGGCCTTGGCGCACCGGCGTGGATCGTACAATAAGTCGTGGGTTCCGACCCGCCGGACAAACTTCTCGACATGAGTCGAGGGGCAGTTTGCGGTGGCAAGCAAGCCGCTCTCGTCGCAGACTCTGCGAGTGACGGTGTCGGCATCGTCGCTGGGAGCGGCATCCGGGCGGGGAAGCCGAATGCGCTCGGGCCGCTGGGTATCCGCATGATCGCCGGTTTGTGCGTTCGCGGGCTGATCGGGTTTGGCCTGAGCCTTGTCGGCGCGATGAATCCTCTCGAACTCGGGAAGCGCCACTCGCATGAAAAGTTGACCCATATCGGAGCGCAAATAAGGCCGCCGTATTCCTTGTGCATCGGCGCGTAATTATCGTTTCCGACCCAGCACGCCGCCACCAGCTTGCCGGGAACATAGCCGATAAACCAGGCGTCACGGTCATCGTTGGTGGTACCCGTCTTGCCTCGCGCCTCCGGGATTTGTCCCGCGCGAAAGCCCGTCCCTCCGCGGCTTGCAACCACCGCCCGGAACATATCGTCCATCTCCGCGTTGATATTCTCGGGAATGACTCTGTTGGGATCGGGAGTAAACTCGTCGATGGTCTCGCCCTTGGCATTGGTGATCTTCACGATCGCGGAGGTGTTCACGTGGACTCCGCCATTTGCGAACGTCCCATAAGCCGAAGCCATCTCGATCGGGTGGACCCCCTTCACCCCGCCGATTGCTATCGGCAGGTAAGGCTCGAGCTCGGAGGTTATACCCATCGCCTGCGCGTATTTGATTACGTTCTTTATGCCCACTCTCTGCGCGACCCTTATAGCCACCAGGTTTATCGACTGCGCGACCGCTTGCTTGAGAGTTCGGCGGCCGCCGTATCTGCCGTTGTAGTTCCTGGGAACCCATCTCTTTCCAGCTACGCCCGGATAGGATACGCGATAGTTACTCTCCCTGTCCGTGGGCTTCATGCCCTCCATCATCGCGGCCGTATACACGAACGCCTTGAAGGAGCTTCCGGGCTGCCTGCCGGAGCCTTGCGTGCAGCGGTTGTAGTGGGAGGCAGGGTCGACGCTTCCGACCATGGCTCGAATGTAGCCGGTGGCCGGCTCGATCGCCACAAAGCAGCCTTCGGTGTTGCTCACGCCGCTCCGCAGAGATTCCTCCGCGGCCTGCTGCATCTTGTAATTGAGCGTGGTGTAGACGCGCAGGCCGCCGCTTACGAGGACTTCGTCCCCATAGCGGTCCCTAAGCTGCTTGGCGACGTAGTCCACGAATTGCGGGGCTTTGTAAGTGTTCCTGCCGGTCTGCTTCCTGATGATCCTGAGTTTCTCCGCCTTCGCGGCCTCGCCCTCGGACTGGGTAATCATGCCCAGCGAAGCCATCTCGTCCAGAACGACGCCCCTCCTCCAGATCGCCATCTTCAAGTTTTCATGCGGCGAATAGCCTGTCGGCTTTCGAGGAAGACCGGCGAGCATCGCGCATTCGCCAAGGTCGAGCTGGTCACGTCCTTGCCGAAGTAGACTTTCGAGGCCGCCTGCACGCCAAACGCCCCACTGCCAAAGTAGACCTGGTTAAGATAAAGCTCGAGGATTTTGTTCTTGGTGAAGTTCCGTTCAATCAAGATGGCCAGAACGGCCTCCTGAATCTTGCGGCGCATGGTCCTTTCGGGGCTTAGAAAGACGTTCTTGGCGAGCTGCTGAGTGATGGTGCTTCCGCCGCGAACAGTCCTGCCGACGCGCAGGTCGGAGAGCACAGCGCCGGTAAGGCCGCGCAAGTCCACTCCCGAATGGTGATAAAATCGCTTGTCCTCGATCGCGACTATCGCATTGCGCAGGTTTTGGGGAATATCCTTCAAAGGGACATTGGTGCGATCCTCGCGATAGACCCGGCCCAGGATGACGCCGTCGCTCGAGTAGACGATGGTGGCGTCGGTGGGTTCGATGGTCTCTATGTTGGGCAGCAGGTTCGAGAGGCTGATGAACAACCCAAGCCCAACGCCAACCGATGCGCTGACACCCAAGAGTATAAGGATCTGAAGTGCTAATACGGTCGAGCGCACCCGGCTTCGCTTCCGCCGGCGCCGGTTCTTCGTGTGGATGTTGAATTTCCGCCCATATGTCTCCTGTACTCGCTAATTCAAATTATATCACGGGTGTCAAATCGGGTTTTGGAAGGGACCCCCTTCCCTTACCGAAGTAAGAGTTCACTCCTGATGAGTACAGCGTCATGCTGAACTTGATTCAGCATCTCGCATGAGACCCTGAATCGAGTTCAGGGTGACGTATTCTCATTGTTTGTGAGCTGATACTTACCGAAATACAACTGCCACATGTGATATAATAGGTGGGTACGCTGCGGGAAGGGTCCCTTCCCCAACACCCTTCCCCGACACCCATCACCCACCCATGTCATACGAAATCACAGTAGAAAACACCTTCGACGCGGCGCATTGCATACGCGGCTACCGTGGAAACTGCGAGCGGCTCCACGGCCACACGTACAGGGTCGCGCGCCGTTTTCCGATGCGAATTGCTGGATGAAACCGGCATGGCTATAGATTTCCGCGTCGCAAAAGCGGCCCTGAACTCCGCCCTGGATTATATGGACCATAAGTACATTAACGAACTTCCCGAGTTTTCGGATCAGAATCCCACGGCCGAGAATATCGCGAGGTTCGTTTTCGATCAAATCAAGGTCAACGAACCCGCCATTCGCGGCGTCAGCGTGTGGGAGACTCCCACATCCTGCGCCACATACTACGAGCAGGCATGAGCGAGCGGCAATCACCAGGCTGGATTTGCGAGATATTCGCCTCGATTCAAGGCGAAGGACTCTATTGCGGCCAGCGGCAGACATTCGTCAGACTCGCCGGCTGCAACCTGGCCTGCGACTACTGCGATACTTGCCCGGCGCGCGAGGCTCGGCCTAAGACTTGCAGGGCCCAAACGCCGGCCCAACGGGATGCCTTCGATGCCATTCCGAACCCCGTCTCGGCCAACCGGGCAGTTTCGATCTGCCGCGAGCTGGGTTCGAGCGTGGTGTCCGTGACGGGCGGCGAGCCTCTCGTGCAGCCGGAGTTTGTCGCCGCCGTGCTGCGCGGGCTCAAGATTTCGGGCCTGCGGACGTATCTGGAGACCAACGGTGTCCTGCCCGACGCGCTCAGGACGCTCGTCGACTTCGCGGATGTTATCGCAATGGACATGAAGCTGCCCAGTGCGACCGGCGGGCCGGCGATGTGGGCGGCTCACGAGGAATTTCTCGAGATCGCACGGAGTTCGCGGGTCTTCGTGAAAGCCGTGGTATCGGCGGCCACCCCGGAGCCTGAGATTCGCGCATGCGCGGAGATCATCAGGCGCGTGGACCCGCAAATCCCGCTGGTGATCCAGCCCAGCAGCATGGATACCTTCCCCGCTGGTTTGCTGATCAGCTTGCAGGAGGCGGCTTGCGAGTCGGTGGCTGATGTGCGAGTGATACCACAGTGTCATAAGACTCTGGGACTGCCATGAAACGAATCGGAATCACCACAACAGTTCCGGTGGAGATCGTCTACGCCGCCGGGTGCGTTCCGGTGGACCTCAACAATTCGTTCATAACATCGGATGACGCCGCCGCGCTCGTCGCCGAGGCCGAATATGAGGGCTACCCTCGAAATGCGTGCGGGTGGATAAAGGGCATTTACTCCACGGTGATGCGGGGCGGTTTCGACTCGGTAATCGCGGTGGTCGAGGGCGATTGCTCTCAGACTCAGGCGATGGTGGAAACACTCGAGATGCAGGGGGTCGATGTGATCCCGTTTGCGTTTCCCTATGGCCGCGACCGGGACCTGCTCCGGCTCCAGATGGAGAAGCTGATCCGCAGGCTCTCGACGAGTTGGGAGGCCGCATATCAGTGGAAATCGAGGTTGGACAAGATCCGCCGGAAAGTCCAGCGGCTCGACGATATCACCTGGCGGCAAGGCTCGGTAAGCTCGTTCGAGAACCATTACTATCAGGTGTGCTGCAGCGATTTCAACTCCGAGCCGGACGCATTCGAAGCCGCCCTCGACGCGCGCCTGCTGGCGCAAAGCTGTGCCCCGAAGCCGGAAGCGAACGAACCGCGGCTTGGCTATATCGGGGTCCCGCCGATCTATACGGATTTCTATGAGTTTCTCGAATCGCTCGGCGCGCGCGTGGTATTCAACGAGGTCCAGCGGCAGTTCTCGATGCCCGTGGAAACCGGCGATCTGGTGGAGCAGTATGCGCTCTACACCTATCCTTACGATGTATTCGCGCGAATCGAGGACATCCGGACCCAAATCCAGCGGCGGGCAGTATGCGGGCTGATCCACTACACGCAGAGCTTCTGCTTCCGCCAGATAGAGGACCTTATAATCCGCGGGAAGCTCGATATTCCAATCCTCACCCTCGAAGGCGACTCCCCCGCCAGGCTCGACGCCCGCGCCAAGGTCCGCATCGAGAGCTTTATCGAGATGCTGAGGTAGCGGAGGGCAGAGAGCAGGGAGCCCGGAACCCCGAAGCCGGAGCCCGGTCGACGCGGGACCGCGCCGCGGCGCTTCTACACCCCTCCTCGCAGCCCTCTTCGCCTCAGCGCCATCCCCGCCAAGCCTGCGAGGACTGCGGCAAGGCAGGAAGGCTCGGGAACGGGCGTCGGTGTTTCGGGAACTTGTTCCCGAAACGAACAGGCGCTACGTTGAGTAAGGATAACCGGCAAGTTCGGCTAATTTGACCCCGTGAAGTGGAAGAACATCGACATAGGGGCAAGCTGCTACTACGTGGCGGGAACGTTTGCGCGGGCTATCGTATGCGATGAGATCGGCAGGGCGCTGGTCGAATGCGATGGGTAATCCTGAAGGAGGCTGGTCACGCTGCCAGAGGAGCGGTCATTCTCCGGTTGGCCTTGATGTGCAGCCTTCTACGCTCTTAGGTGACCGCGTTCGTTTCGGGAACAAGTTCCCGAAACACCGAATCCTGAAGGAGGCTGGTCACGCTGCCAGAGGAGCGGTCATTCTCCGGTTGGCCTTCGGTGTTTCGGGAACTTGTTCCCGAAACGAACAGGCGCCACGTTGAGTAAGGATCAGCCGGCAAGTTCGGCTAATTTGACCCCGTGAAGTGGAAGAACATCGACATAGGGGCAAGCTGCTACTACGTGGCGGGAACGTTTGCAGTTGCGCGGGCTATCGTATGCGATGAGATCGGCAGGGCGCTGGTCGAATGCGATGGGTAATCCTGAAGGAGGCTGGTCACGCTGCCAGAGGAGCGGTCATTCTCCGGTTGGCCTTGGGTGTTTCGGGAATCTTGTTCCCGAAACTAAGTGCGTATCGGGAACAAGATTCCCGATACGCCGGCAACAATGCTATCAGTTATTTATGCAAGTAGACACTAGCTGGCTTTCTCATCGTCTTGACCTGCGCAGGCCAAGCGAGCCCAGGCCCGCCAATCCCGCAAGCAGCGCAACGAGGCAGGACGGCTCGGGAACGGGAAGAAACGCTTGACTGTAGGCCACGTACTCCCAGTAGGAACTACTGCCCGAGCCGATGTCGGCGCCAAAAGACACATCCTCCGATATTTCGGTGTTTCGGTGTTTCGGGAACTTGTTCCCGAAACGAACAGGCGCTACGTTGAGTAAGGATAGCCGGCAAGTTCGGCTAATTTGACCCCGTGAAGTGGAAGAACATCGACATAGGGGCAAGCTGCTACTACGTGGCGGGAACGTTTGCAGTTGCGCGGGCTATCGTATGCGATGAGATCGGCAGGGCGCTGGTCGAATGCGATGGGTAATCCTGAAGGAGGCTGGTCACGCTGCCAGAGGAGCGGTCATTCTCCGGTTGGCCTTCGGTGTGCAGCCTTCTACGCTCTTAGGTGACCGCGTTCGTTTCGGGAACAAGTTCCCGAAACACCGACCGCGTTCGTTTCGGGAACAAGTTCCCGAAACACCGACAAGTTCCCGAAACACCGAAATATCTCGACCGGCGCGGCTGATGAATCATAGAAGCATGCGCTCACGGTCTTGGTCAGCGACTCCGAGCCGGGAACCATTACAGTAACCGTGAGCATGCCCCACGTGGAGCGGCTCACAAGGATGGTCACGTTTCCACTCGAGTCGGTCGTGCCGGTCGCCGTTTGGGCGCCTACCGCGACACCATTCACCGAGACGATTGTTCCCCCTTGCACCGTAATGCTAACCTGCACTTCCACCGCCGGGCCGTTGGCGGCCAGCGTCGAAGACGAATGCCGTCACCGCGTTCTCCGCCTCAGCGCAAGCCCCCCGAGTCCACTCAGTCCAGCGAGCACCACCATGAGCGAAGCGGGCTCCGGCGCGGGAAGGAACGCCGCGCTGTAGGCCACATAATCCCAGGACGACTCCCCGGAATACCCAGAACGATCCGAATATTACGTCGAAATCATTGCCGCACGTGGGGACCGCACCCTGCGCCAGGAGAATACCATCGACCCACACGTACGATACGTAGAACCCGCCCTGCATCTCTGTAGCCACTCTGACCGTACTGAACGACGAAAGGTCGACCGGGCAGGTGACGAAGCCGTTGGGACCAATGTACGCGGTCAGGTGGTCGGAGTACAGATTCACCTGGGGCGCGTAGCTGGGCGTTCCGGCGTAGAGGGTGGCGCTGCTTCCCGCAGCCACACATACCCTGGCCTCCACTGTGAGCGGGCTGCGCGCGGGCGCGGCGGAACGGGAGAAGCTCACCCCGTCAGCCGGACCGCTGGTAGCTATGCAGAGCGCACCTGCACAGATGCTGCATGTGGTCACGTCACCCTGGGCCAGCCACGCGTCCGTACCCAGCGAGGCGTCGTTCGGAAGCACGGCAGCATCATAGTACACGTCCCATGCCCACGATGCTGCAGGGACTGAGATCGCCAAAGCCATCAGAAATACCAGAGATATAAGCCGCATTGCATGCTCCTTTCATAATCGGCTACTGCCCCAGAATGCGCGAGCGTAGATTGGCAAGAGGATATTTCCAGTTGCCCTGGTCGGTACCCGCGAAATTCGAGGGGTCGAACTGGCCTCCATTCACGACGAGGCTGGTGTAGTCATTGTGGTAGGCGTCCTCCCACAGAGAGATATAGACCTGGCAGCCCGAACTGGTGAGTTCCTGGCTCTCCCCGTCTTCGGTGAGCGTGCTGGCTCCGTAGCCGTCGCCTGAGTAGTGGTAATTACTGTCGGTAATGAGCACGATGTATCTATTAGGGTTGTTCGGTGTCGAGTATGCGTCCATGTCCTGCGCCGCGTAATGCAAGGCGTCTAACTGAAGTTCAGGACTGTCGCCGCCGCTCGGATCATACCCGTTGTCTACCCAGCTATCGAAACCAGCCACGCTCTGGAAGCCTGATAGCGACGTGAAAACGCGCGCGGTCGGATTTCCGCTGGAATCCATCTCGATCGAGTCCGTACCATCTCCTTCATACGGATTATTGAATTTGATTCCTCCGACGCGGAACTGAACGCCGTACGTGTTGGTCATATCGCTGAGGAAACCCTCGACGCTGGCTTGGGCACCGTCACCCTGAGGGAAAATCTCATTACGGTCTCCGCCTGACGCGTAGCGCCAACGCAACGAGACCGGCTAATAACGGGACCATGGACGCAGGCTCCGGAACCATCGTTGCGGTTAACTGGAACTCGTAGCCCGTCGTGCCGTCAGACGCACTGTAAGCGGGGAAGCTCCAGGCGCCCTGCTGCCACTGCTGATAGTTGTCCAAAACCACCGATGTGCCCACCGTTACAGACCCACCCGTGACGCCCTGCGCGGCCCTGAGATACGTCAGTTCGTAGTCGATGCCCTGTTCAGGGCCCTCTTGATCCCAGTACCAGGTCAACGCAAGGTTCCCGCGGGTACAAAGGATCTCCCCACAGGTAGAATGTCCACTTCTCCGTTTGACCAGGCTGCAGCAGAGGCTGCCAATCCACTCTGTAGAACCCGGTGGGGCCGCTCCAATTGTCGACATCCTGCTCATGGTAGGTTCCGATGTACACCGACGATGGGGATGCCACCTGTAGGTCATCGGGGCCAAAGCCATCGGGCGCGTTTGGCCCGGTGCCGAAAACTGCCGCTGCGGGGGCATCCACGAAATGCCAGTACCAGCCAGCATCGCTGGCGTCTACAGCGCAACACGCCGCGAGCAACACGCAAACGAAAACGAAAACCATACCCCTGATAAGCATAATGCTCTTCCTCCTTTTGATCGTCGTCAGTTGCCCAGTATTTCGGCTTTCAGCTTGTCGAACTCGTACATGTGGGCCAAATCCGTGTTGTAGTCCATGTCGTCAAAACCCCCGTTGATGTCAAGCCCGGCGTATGTATCCTCGGGGGAGGATGGCCATATCCAGGAACCATCGTAATCGTACAGCGAAATGTAGACTTTGCACCCCGAGCCCGTGAGTTCGGACGTTACCTGCGACTCGGTCACCGTCGACCCGCCCTCGTCGTCGTGGAAGGCGCTGTCGGTGACAAGCACGATGTACCTGTTGGGATTTCCGGGCGTGGAATGGGCGACCATATCCTGCGCGGCCGAATCCAGGGCGTCAAGCTGGAGTTCCTCCGCGTCGCCTCCGTTGGGCGAGTAGCCGTCGTACAACCACGCGGACGACTTAAAGGCGGCTACGGTTGTGAAGGAAGCCAGCGAGGTGAACTGACTCACGTTTATGCTGTCCTGCCCGTTGCCAGAGTCGGGACCGTTGAACTTTATCCCGCCCAATCTGAGAACCGCGCCCTGACTCGTCAGGTAATCCAATAGGGCTTGAACGCTGTCCTCGGCGCGGTGGCCGCCCTCGACATTTTCTCCCATGCTCCCCGTGCAATCCAAACAGAAAAATATCTCGACCGGCGCGGCTGATGAATCATACGAAGCATGCGCTCACGGTCTTGGTCAGCGACTCCGAGCCGGGAACCATTACAGTAACCGTGAGCATGCCCCACGTGGAGCGGCTCACAAGGATGGTCACGTTTCCATTCGAGTCGGTCGTTCCGGTCGCCGTTTGGGCGCCCACCGAGACTCCGTTCACCGAGACGATTGTTCCCCCTTGGACCGATATGCTAACCTGCACCCCCGCCGCGGCGCTGTTGGCGACCGCGTCGAAGACGGATGCCGTCACCGTGGCGTTCGTGCCCACCGGCACGCAACTCGACGGCCCGGTGAGCGTAAGCAGGTAGCGCCAGCCCAAGTTGGTTTCGTGAGCGCCGATGTCGATGTGCGGGCCCACAATCCGCGGCAGGCAGGCGATGTCCAGTATGTCCGTCAGGCCGGTGGAATCGCAGCCGGCATCCCGGCAAGGAGAGTTATAGAAGATGTGGTAGTCGCCGCCGGCGGAGTCGACGAACAGCGGGTTTTGCGAAATGTTGCCGTTCGAACCGGACTGGATATCCCCCGAGTTGTTGCTCGTGTTGCCCCAGATGTCGTTGTTTTTAGCCGTGAGGCTTATCGCTCCGCCCGACGTATCTATGTAAACGCCGGATGAGTTCGACGCCACGATGTTATTGCTTACCGTGGCCGACGGGCAACCCGTCAGGTATATCGCTCCGCCATACGCGGAGCCATACGAGGCAGTATTTGCCGCGAACGTATTGTTGACGATGAACGGAATGTTGCCGGTGGCGTAGATTCCTCCGCCTTGCTCCGACGTGTTGCCGACGATCACGTTATCCGTTATCGCCACGGAGTCGACCTCGCCGGAGGCGCTCTGGCAGTATATCCCGCCGCCGTAGCCCTCGGACGCGGTATCCGCCTTGATGATGTTGTGCGAGATGGTCATCGGGCCCTCACACCAGACTCCGCCCCCATTGCCGTTGGAGCCGTTCCGCAAGGTAAAACCATCCACCACGCAGGGCGACCCGGTGAAATTCTCGATTCCTATCACGCAACCGGAGTTCCCGCCGTCCACCACGGTTGGGTTCTGAGACCAGTTTCTCTGTTCGCGCGCTGTTTCCGTACCTGCAAACCCGCCGTAGAGGGAAGCAGGGTTGCCCTGAGGTGCTACCAAGCTCGCCGCATCCGGGCAGTAGACGCCCGCGGCGACCCAAACCTCATCGTAACCGTTGCCCTGCGCCTGGCTGATGCCTTCGTAGACGGTCTGGAGCGCCTGGCTCCAGTCTCGTGCCCCAGTTGTTGTCGTTGCCGCTGGTGTCGACGTAAATCACCGACGTGGGATAGAACGTAACGCTGCGGGACACCTTCGTCACAAGGCCGCCGAAATTTATGGTTTTTGCCCAGATGGTGTATCCCGAGGAGTCCGTGCCATTGTGCGGCCAATTTTTCCACCATGTCCCGCTGCTCGCCGAATAGCTCGCCGGGCTGTATTGGCTCAAGCCGGGTTCGGACTGGTTAAGGCCGGTTGCAATCGCCACCTGCACCGACACGATGCATGTCCCGTCCGAAGCGGTCCCGGCGATTTCGACGGTGGATGTGGTTTGGTCCTGGCGGAATTGGCTATCCGGCGGGACGGTTATGGAAATGCTCGGCGGGCTGATGGCGGGGGCGTACATCCTGATATCGAAATTGCCGCGCGGCCTTATGACCCGATAGTAGATCCCGTTGGCGTCTTCACAAGTCCCGGCGCCCGTCACGGATAATGCCCAGTTCTGGGTGGCTGCCTCCTGGGGCGGCGGCACGACTATCTGGCTCCCGTTGTCAGGCCAATTCAGCGCCACCTTCAAACCGTGGATGCCGGATGGGCTGGAGTTGCCTACCGAGCTGCCGTCGTCGAGCAAAATATATGCTCCACCGCTGTCTACAAAGACGACCCTTCCCCATGTGGTAACGAGCGAATCGAGGTTAAACAATCCGGACGTGACGCCTGTGATATCCTGCCCCGTGGTGTCTGTAATGCCTTCCCCAGCGCTGTTATTCAAAAATCCCCCGATAACTTTTTGTACCATTCCAAGAGGAGAGATCGGCGGATTCGAGGCCGAATCGATTACCACCATCCCATTGCTGTCGGTCGCCTGCCGGGCATCGACCAGCCATTCTCCCGTTACGGAGTCGTATCCGGTCTTGCCTGTGGCGTGGATGAGGCTGTTGAGGGCGATGCCGCCGGACGAGTCGCACATTATCCGGATGCCGCACGTCCGGCTGTCGGTTTCCTGGCAGAATAGCGAGCCGGGGAAAACAGCGTAGACCTCCAGTTCCTGCCCCGATTGCGATACGGTGACCTCGGTCCCAATGGGCTGAGTGCGCGCTGCCTTCACGGTCTCGCGCGCCGCCGCGTCGACCCATCCCGGCGGCTGATCCTGAGTGACGATGCTTCCATCGATTGCCAAGAGCGGGTTACCGGCCGTATCCGTGGTGATTGCCCCCACGCACCTATTACAGCGGTCGCCTGATTGGATGGTCCCCGCGGCGGCGGAGTCGACCGCTACAAGCTCGGCGTCCGTCGCGTCTTCCTGCAAAATCAGGTTTCCCGACGCTGAATCAACATACATTGGACGACAATCCAACTCAATTAATATGGGATCTTGCGCCGTGCTGTCTATCATTGAAATCGCTGTGTCAATATCAGGGCAGTACGTTATTGGCAGGTCGCTTGTTCCTCCGGATGAATCTCCTGGCGGTGGCTCATCGTCCATCACCCTCGCCGTTCCCTGAGGAAGGGATTGCGCGGTGTCCGTGGTCGGCACGGCAATTCAAGCAGCCACGGGTACACCCGAACATGAATCCCCGCCGAATCGGCCCGTAATCGATCAGACCGGAAGCCGGATCCACTTGAGCCCAGCAGCGCACGTCGGTTAGAAACGGTTGGGGCTGGCCGTCGGCATCGTACCCCCAAACCAGTCTGCCCGCCACATCCACGGTCATATTGAGCTTCATGGCGGCAGGGACGCCGCAACCGAGCGTCCTCAATCTTGCCCAGTCCGCTTCTGTATCGGACAGGACAAAATAGGGACTGCCTTTAAGGTGAATCCGCGCGACCCGGCAGGCCGGAAGCCACACGTTGAGACTCATGCCCACGGGCGTGCCCAATAAAATGTCGCCGATGCCCGGGGCCAGATAGCCCAGTTGAGGTCCGAGGCTCCCGACCGCGTCCGGTGATTGCGCCGCCGCGCCCACGGCGAGGATGACGGTTAGAAGGAAGAGGGCGAAAACTAGTGGTCGGCGCTTCATCTGTGCAGCTCCTTGGATTAGGATGACCAATAAGATGCCAACGTCGGTGTTCTGACGGTCGGCTGCGCCCCCTGAAAAAGCCACGCCACTCTCAGTGTAACCTCGGTTTGCGGCTCTGTCAATAGCAAGAAAGCAGTTTTTCCAATTACTTTCAAAAATAATTTGGCCACAAGATTGGGGACTGGCTAGAGATGCGCGCGGATTTGACCAAGAGGGGAAGAACGCGTGGAAAGGATTCTCGTCGTGGTTCGCCGCGGAGGCAGTGGGTCTGCGATTCGGAGATCACCACCCGTCGACGCCGGAGCCGCCGCCCGGAATTGGATCACGATTTCGCGACGCCGGGTCTGTGCTCGATTTGACGTCGATAGACAAACTCGGCCAGTTGACGTCTGTCTTCGTAGGGCATCACGAGAAATTTCGCGGCGAATGACCTGCGGCGGGATGTAGATGGACCTGTTCTTACCACTTCGGCTGTCAGGTTGATCGAACCGGTCTGGGGCAGGTCCAAGCGCAGAAATACCGTGCGGCCGGCGGCAAGAACGATATTCCGGCTACACGTCGCAAACAGCCCGCCCTCACTCAGGTCGCTGGCCTCGGCGGACTCCCAGTTGACCCCGTCCGTTGAGACCTTCACCTCAAACTCCGCCTTGATTCTGAAGAACTTGCGCTCCTGAATCTCGGCCTCGCCCTGACCGATCGAGACGACCATCGCCGTCAGAGCCTCGTTGGAATCGAGCACCGCCTTCACGGTTGCGCTCTCAGCCTCGATGATTAAGTCCGAGCCTGTGGGGATATTCGCGGCATCCACGTCGTCGCCGAGCGGTACAAGGACTGCCCCTCCCTGGCTGGTCTTTACGATAACGCACTTCAGCTTGCGTCCGCCAGCCATGCACACGGATACTGCTTCGCCATCGCCAAGCTGCGTCCACGACGCAGAGTCGGCGCACGTCTTGGCTCTGCACGGTTCCACGGGGCCACCTCCAAGATCCGTAAACTGAAATAAGGGCAGTGCTACTCTCATGGTGCCATATCTCACGCCTTGCCGTCCTGTTACAAATACCTGAATTTTGCAATTCGGTATTCGAGCCCACTATGCGGCGGGAACGACAACTCGAAGCAATGCCTGGCACGAGCTCTTCGAGTTCCCGCTGCACGCAAGGTAACAGCTCACAGATCGTGAGTACATGTCACCGCGTATGTCATTCCGAGCAAGTGACGGCGACGCTGTCGCCGTTACATTGGAAAGAAATCCACCCCCGGTGTTTCGGGAATCTTGTTCCCGAAACTGGGGAGTTTCTTAGGAGCGGGTAGCGAGGAGTCTCAACGCTGCGCCTGGATTCTTGTTCCGGTGCGTGAGACTCATACGAAAGGATGAGATTCCTCACATTCGTTCGGAATGACAGCCATGCGCTCGGTATTCCTGAGCACTTACCACGCAAGGCACTCTCGCTGGGCATGGAGGCGGATTGCGCCGCCGCGTAGGTAGGTTGTCCCCTCTCGTTACTCGTTACTCGTTTCTCAGCACTCTAATCCAGCGGAAACTTCAGCTCCGCGGCTCCAAGATGACCCACTGCGTTCTTCCAATCGTTTCCGATCTTCCGGGCAAGATCGGGGTTCTTCCCCGCAACCGATGCAATCGGCGCCTTGGCTTGGGTCTTGTCGCCGGTTTGAATGAAAGCCTGGGCCAGTGCGACCCAGGCGGGCGAGGAGTTGGCCTTGAATTTGGTTATCGCGCGGTTGGCGCTGTCGATGGCGCGCTTATAGTCGCCCATGCGGTCGTAGGTCACGGCCATTCTCACCCATGGGTCGGCATATTGCGGCCGTGTCTTGGCGGCTTCACGAAACTCAGCGAGGGCAAGGTCGTATTTGCCCTCGATATCATAGGCGGCGCCAATTCCACTGTAAGCCTGGGCCAAGAGGTTGCTCGCGTCTTTTTCGAGATGCGCGGCCCTGACGGCGGCGATGAACTTGTTGTAGTAGTCGATCGCGGATCGAGGCTTCCGCCGGCATAGTAGGCATTCCCGATGTCCAGCAAGAGCGGCGCATTGCCAATCGAGGCAGGCAGAAGCCGAGCGAGCCTGACAGCCGCGTCCTCGTAGTGACCCCGGTCGTAGAATCGCTGGGCGCCGAGAAGCGAAGCGTAGTATCCGCCGGATTGCAGGACGGCGAGGTAGAAAATCACTCCCGCGGCGCCCAGCAGACCGCCGATCACCGTCGCCACCTGCCGCCGCCTGCTGTCCCATTCGAGGCATCGTCCCAGTTCCCGGAGCCCCAGCGCCAGCCCGACCGCCGCCCCGGCTACCCACGGCGTTTGATCCGCGGCGACAAGGCTCGATGCCAATACCTGGACCCCAGGCAGGGCATTCGCGAATGGTTCGAATCGCGATTTTCCGTAGAGCACGTCCGCGACGAGCGCGACGCCCTCAACCAATGCATACGCCGCCACCGACCGCGGCAAGGTGAGATTCGTGGCGCGTCGTATGCCTGTGCCCACCACGATCACGTAGTATAGCTGAACCGCGTAGCCCGATTTGACGAGGAGGTTCGCGGCCATCAAGTTGGGGTGGGCTGATGCCGCCACAACGAGCCCGGCGATAAACAGCAACTCCGAAACAAGCAGCGTCACCTGCGACCAGCCCAGTACCGTCAGAGCAGTCGGGAAGTCGACGTCGGCGCGGCTCCATCGCACGATAAGCTGCAGCGCGAGGCCATAGAGCAGGCAAAGCCCAAGCCACGCGAGCGGATTTGCCTTGCCCAACGCGAAAATCTCGACCGGACCCGAGACCCGGACCACAAGCAGCGAGGCGACGCACGCAGCCGCGCCCGTAAGGGCTGTGATTACGAGCGCGCCCCCAAGCCCCCAGTGGGGGCCGCTCACCTGTATTGATTGATAGGATGTCGGCGCTCCGGGACGCGATTCGCTCGTCAGGAGTGGACGGCTTCCCAGGGGCCGACTTCTCCTGATTATCTCCTCGAATGCCGCGCCGGGCGATGTCAGAATCGCGAGCGCCAGCCGCGGCATGCCGTGGTTTTCGCTTTGCGGTATGCTCGCCATCACTCGACACCCAGCCGTTTCCCGGCAAAATCGCCGAAACCCTTTCGCTGGAGCTTGCCCCACCCCACCAACTGGCCGCGCAGCGCCGCGGTCAGTGATTTCAGTATTACGTAATACATAAACTGCCGGTAGAAGAACCGCTGCCAGAAGAGCCACGAGAGCTGCTTTGCATCTTCTTTGTCCAGCACGAACGCGACGAGCGATCCCGCGAAATCCACCACGAAGAGCGCGGCGAAATAGGTCAGCACCGGTATGAATTGCCCACTGAGTATGGCGATGAGCGCCACAATGTCCACAACCGGCGCCAGCAGTTGGAAGAAGACGCTGTAGACCCACATCGCCGGCATCACGAAGCTCGAAAATGGCGAGTACTTGCGCCTGAACAATATCCGGCGATGTTTCCAAAGCGCCTGCAGTGTGCCAAATGCCCACCGGAACCGCTGCTTTGTCAGGCTTCGCAAAGTGTCCGGGCTTTCCGTATAAGCCAGCGCCGAGTTTTCGGTGCGGACGTGATACCCGGAAAGTCGGACCTTGAACGTCAGGTCGGTATCCTCGGCGAGGGTGCTCGACTCGTAGCCTCCGGCCTCCAGGATGGCGGATTTTCGCCACGCCCCTATCGCGCCCGGCACAACCGGAACCGAGTTCAACAGGCCATACGCCCGGCGGTCGAAGTTCTGGCTGGTGATATACTCGATGGACTGCCAGGCGGTAAGCGCATTCTTGCGATTGCCCACTTTCACGTTGCCCGCGACAGCCCCCACCCTCGCGTCCGCGAAATGCCGCGCGAGCATTCGGATAGCGTCCTTGGCGAGCACTGTATCCGCGTCCACGCAGACCACAACCTCGGTCTGAGTGTGCTCCAGGCCCAGGTTCAGGGCCGTCGATTTCCCTGCGTTTTCCTTGCGCAGGAGGGTCACGCGGGGCTCCAGGGCAAAGACCTTTTCGACGATATCGCCGGTGCCATCGGTCGAGCCGTCATCGATTACAATAACGCGCGCATCCGGGTAATCGCTCGCAAGGAGCTTCTCGACGGTCAAGCAGATCACTTTTGCCTCGTTGTATGCGGGCACAAGGACCGTGACGGGCGGCGCATAGTCGATCTTGTTCATCGATCGGGACTTGCGCGCTTGAACCATCGCCATCGGCGCAGTCACCAGCACCCTCAAAACACCCAAAAAGATCGACAGGATAAAAACCACTTCAAGCAGCCGCCCGATGTTAAAGGAGCTTTCGAATATCAGCAGATCCAGGCCGGCGAGGGTGCCCTGGCGTCCCGTGACATCGGGAAAAAGCAGCTCGCGGCCGTACTTGCTTGAGGCAGACTCGCCGTACAAGCCGTGCACATACAGGTCCGAGACCGTGACAAATGTATAGCCTTTGCCTTTGAGAGTGTCGATGATCTCCGGCAGCGCTTTCACGGTGTTGTCGCGGTTGCCGCCGCCGTCGTGGAGAAGAATGATATTGCCAGGCCTGCCTTTGTCGTTCTGAACGGCTGTGCCGAGCAGCATCCTCTTCAATCGGTCCACGATTTCGTCCGAGTTGCGCGCCTCGTAGTCGGCCGGGTCCATAAAGAAGTCCACGGAAATGTAGCCGAGCTGCTGGGTCATCCGCATAAGCTCCGCCTGCTTCTCGTCGGAGGCCGGGTGGCCATCCGGAGAGTTCCCGTAAGGCGGTCTGTAAAGACGCGTGCTGTGGCCGGTGAGGCTTTCGATGATTCGCTGAGTAGCGTTGAGTTCCAGCCTGGCCCTAAGCGGCGAAACCTCCGCCAGGTTCGGGTGCGTGAATGTATGGTTGCCGATCTCATCGCCTTCAGCCCACTCGCGCCTCACGATATCCGGATTCGCGTCCGCATTCTTACCGATGACAAAAAACGTCCCCGGCACCTTCTTCTCTTTGAGAATGTCGAGGATTTCGCGCGTGTAGACCGGATCCGGGCCGTCATCGAAAGTGAGGGCCAGAAGACTCGGGCAAAACCCGACCCCCCGAACCAGGTATGGATTTGGATATCTTGTGTATGTCTCGGAAATGATCAGCCCGTCTTCATCTAATTTCAGATCCCGCGTCCCCACGGTGCCGGTCTTGCAGAACTGCATAAGTTCGCCGTGCGTGTTGTCCAGATCGACCTCAGTCTTGAGGTTGACGCTGCTCAACTCCTTGAGATCGGTAAGCGGCTTGCCGAGCGTGTCGTTGTCCAGAAACGACCAGATAGTAGGGTCTTCCGGACCCAGACGCCACAATGCCACACCCTTCGGCTCATAGCCTTTGAGAGCCATTATCTGGTTGTAGGCCGTGATGGCATCGAGCATGTAGACGACGTGGTCTGTATTGGTGGCGCTGTCGCTGTAGTAGAATCGAGGATTCAGATCGTCCATCTCGATATCGGCGCCGGCCTCCCTCGCCCAGGACAAAACGGTCGCCATCTGCGGCTGCGGCTTCATCGGCGGGCTGTGCCATGTCAGGTTGCCGCTTTTATCGTAAGCAACCGCCCAATCATAGCAATAGTTGGCGATGCCGAGGATGACCTTGCTCGAATCCATTTTGGTGAAGAGTTCGTCAGCTCGCTGCTCGATCCAGTCCTGTCCCGCGATCGGGCCGGGATTGGCGATGTTCTGATCGTAGAGCAGAATGACGACCAGATCGTTGAGATCGGATAGTTTCTCATAGTCCAGATCGGCACTAACCGCCGGAAGGTCCTCGGTCACCATAAGATGAGCCGGGACGAAGTCCTTCTTTAGCAGGGCAATGAAGTGCGGAAGCGCGTCGTGAATCAGACTCTTCGCCTCGGCTTTTTCGGGCGGAGGCAGAATCTCCACGGCGTAGCGCGGCGGCTCGAGGTCGATATTGATTCCGGCTACGTTCAGGCGCGGACGCTGCTTCTTGAGATCGAGCAAGTAATCTCTGAGGTTTTCGGCGAGTTCCTGCTGAGCATCCGGGTCCCTCAGCAGGTCGCGGAGGTTCTCCCATTGGAATGCTCCTTTGGCGAAGTTGTTGATCTCGGGTATGACCGGCAGCTTTCGCCGGATACACAGGTTGATGAACTTCGCATCGTTAGCGTCGTCGAGGGCAGGCAGAGTGTAACGGAGCCGGTTTTTCACATCCAAAGCAAACCACTCCGGGACGACGTAAGTCAGATTGGCCGCGTGGCGAGACAGGCTGTCGAGACTGCGGGGATCCCAACTGACGTAGAATCCGATTGTCTTGGAATAGGGCCACGGCGGTGCGTTGACGCCGCTTACGGTTGCGGCGTACCTCTTTCTGTTCCGCCATAACCTTCTTGAGTTTACCGATTTCCTTATTGGCCTCGAACCGAGCCATTGCTTCCTGGCGGGTCTCGAATCTCGGAATGAATTTGTGATAGTCTGCCCGGTAGTGGCTGACAAACGCGGTGTGCGGCAGCACGATTACGCCGAATGAGAAAACCGCGCCCGCTATCGAGGCCAGAAAACGCGATTATCGTGGCCCAGCGCACAACGCGCTTCCAGCGCTTGCCCGAATTGTCGAAAAATATAGGAGTATGGCTGGTCGGCATTTTCTCGGATTCCTCATGGGTTAATACGAAGGGACAAGCAAACAAGGTTTCAAGGGTTCAGGGAAAGGTTGGTAGGGTTGCCGGTGTATCGGGAATCTTGTTCCCGATACGCACTTAGTTTCGGGAACAAGATTCCCGAAACACCCGTTACAGCATTCTATCAATCAATTATGCAACTAAGCATTAGTAGGGTTTTAGGGGAAGGGAAGATGCCACCACCTGTCGAATGCATTTTTAATCCCTATTAACCCTATCAACCCTAAAACCCTATGAATCTATCTCGCTCGAAACAATTATACAACATGGCGACCCGGCTTGTCCCAGGTGGGGTAAATAGCCCCGTCCGTGCATTCAAAGGTGTCGGAGGACAGCCGATTTTCATCAAGCGCGGCGAGGGCTGCCGGATATACGACGAGGACGGCAACTCGTTTATCGACTACGTCTGCTCGTGGGGCCCGCTGATTCTGGGCCACGCGCACCCGGCGGTCCTCGATGCCGTAAAGAAAGCCGCCTGCGATGGGACATCGTTTGGGGCGCCGACATCCGCCGAAGTGGACCTCGCGCAAATGATAGTCGAGGCCGCGCCTTCGATCGAAATGGTGCGGCTGGTGAACTCCGGCACGGAAGCGGTGATGAGCGCGGTCCGGCTGGCGCGGGGTTATACCAACCGCGCCAAGATCATCAAGTTCGAAGGCTGCTATCATGGTCACTCGGACGCTCTGCTGGCTAAGGCCGGGCTCGGGGCTGGCCACATTCGGCCTGCCGGACAGCGCCGGCGTGCCCGCAAGCGTCACATGCGACACCATCGTCCTGCCATACAACGACCTCGATGCGGTCTCGCAGGCAATGCGGTCGGTGGGTGGCGAGGTGGCTTGCGTCCTGGTTGAGCCTGTGGCCGGGAACATGGGGGTAGTGCCGCCGAAGCCGGGTTACCTTTCAGGCCTGCGGGAGCTTGCTAATCAGGCTGGCGCGCTGCTCGTTTTCGACGAGGTGATCACGGGTTTCCGCGTCTCCTATGGCGGGGCTCAGGAGCTTTACGGGGTGACTCCGGACCTGACGACCCTCGGCAAGATCATCGGCGGCGGTCTGCCCGTGGGAGCCTACGGCGGCAGGCGGGAGATTATGGAACAAATCGCGCCGGTGGGGCCGGTCTATCAGGCCGGCACGCTGTCGGGAAACCCCATCGCGGTCAGCGCCGGGATCGCGACGCTGAAGGCGCCGAAGGAGCCGGGCTTCTACGACAAACTCGATGCGTCCGCCGAGACCCTCGCCAGCGGTCTGATGGAAGCCGCGGCAATCTCTGGTGTGAAAATGCGCCTCAACAGGGTAGGTTCGATGATGACAGCCTTCTTCACGGGAGAGAATGTTCTCGATTACGCCTCCGCGAAGAGGTCCGATACCGCGGCCTACGCGCGTTTCTTTGGCGAGATGCTGGAGCGGGGAATCTACCTCGCCCCGTCCGGGTTCGAGGCGGCGTTCGTCTCGTCCGCGCACACCCAGGCCGACATTTCGGCCACCATCGAGGCCGCGCGGGAAGGTTTTAGGGTTTTAGGCGCTTAGCGCCCCGTTAGAAACAATTTGCCGGTGTATCGGGAATCTTGTTCCCGATACGTCCTTAATCTTGTTCCCGATACGTCCTTAGTTTCGGGAACGAGATTCCCGAAACACCCTGGAAATTACGGAAAGGCCGTATTGATTTTCCGGCGATGGCCTTCTTGGTTGCGGCTGCGCCGCTTTAGGGTTATAGGGTTGCCGGTGTATCGGGAATCTTGTTCCCGATGCGCGCTCGAATTGCCGGTGTATCGGGAATCTTGTTCCCGATACGTCCTTAATCTTGTTCCCGATACGTCCTTAGTTTCGGGAACGAGATTCCCGAAACACCCTGGAAATTACGGAAAGGCCGTATTGATTTTCCGGCGATCGCCTTCTTGGTTGCGGCTGCGCCGCTTTAGGGTTATAGGGTGCCGGTGTATCGGGAATCTTGTTCCCGATGCGTGCTCGAATTGCCGGTGTATCGGGAATCTTGTTCCCGATACGTCCTTAATCTTGTTCCCGATACGTCCTTAGTTTCGGGAACGAGATTCCCGAAACACCCTGAACCCAGTCTTAGTTTGTGTGATTCGGCTGGCCATCTCGTTACTCAGCACTCGTTACTGTCCACAACTGAAATTCGGAGAATTGCATGAACACTGCCGAAAATCTCGATTTCTATTACAAAAGGCTCGCCGATCTGTGGCGCTGTGCGTGCGTAGGCGCGCTGCTGGGTTGGGACCTGCAAGTCTATATGCCCGCCGCCGCGGCGCAGGCCCGCGCGGACCAGATCGAGGTACATGTCGCTGTTGTACCATAGCATGTCCACGGAGACCGAGTTCGCTCGGGTGGTCGATGAGCTTTTCGAGAATGTCGACGCTCTCTCGGACGAGGACCAGGCCAGCGTGCGCCTCAGCAAACGATCGCTGGACATCGAGCGCAAGCTTCCGGAAGACTTTATATCGGAGTTATCGCGAACCAGCGCACAATCTTACAGCGCATGGGTCAAGGCCCGGCCGGAAAACGATTTCGGCGCGGTTAGGCCGTTCCTGGAGAAACTCTTCGAGCTTGCCAGGCGGCGCAGCGATCTGCTCGGTTATGAAGAACACCCGTACGATCCACTGCTGGACGCACACGACGCCGGTTTGAAGACATCGATTGTTAAACCCCTTCTGAGCCGGCTGGGAGAAGAGCTTAGCGCGCTGCTGCCCGAGATCACCAAGAGGTGCGGAGATCTCAGCGAAGTGAAAGGCCACTTTGACCAACCCGCCCAAAACCGGCTCTGCCGCAAGGTGGTCGAGGATATCGGCTTTTGCTTCGACAGTGGACGACTGGATATCGCTCCGCATCCGTTCATTACCTCGCTTGGCCAGGGCGATTTTCGAATCACCACTCGCTACAACGAGTCCGACTTCACGATGGCGCTCTACGGTTGTATCCACGAGACCGGTCACGCTCTCTTCGAGATGGGGCTGCCGCCTGACTATAACAAGCACCCGCCGATGGGGGCATTCTTGTCGTTGAGTGTCCACGAGTCACAGTCCAGGCTGTGGGAGAACCTGGTGGGTCGAAGCCGGGAGTTCAGTGTGTACCTTAGCCGGGTCGTGACGGAGTTCTTCCCACAGACAGCCGATTCGCTTACGCCCGACAAGCTCTGGCAATATGCAAACCACGTTCGGCCGAGCCTGATTCGCACCGAGGCGGACGAGGTCACTTACTCGTTGCACGTGGTCATTCGAATGCTCCTGGAAGAGCGCATCGTCACCAGGGCGCTTTCCGTCGCCGATTTGCCGGACGCGTGGAACGATCTCTACGAGCGGTATCTCGGCATCCGCCCAACCGACTTCAAGAACGGCGTGATGCAGGACACGCACTGGTATGGCGGCTCGGTAGGCTACTTCCCGACTTACGCCGTCGGCAACCTTTTGAACGCTATGATGATGGAGTCCGCGCGCGAAGCGCTGCCGCACCTGCCCTCAGAAATCGAAGCCGGCGAGTTCGCGCCGCTGCTGGGCTGGCTGCGAGAAAACGTTCACCGATGCGGCATGCGCTACTCCAGCCCGGATCTGATCCGCCGTATCACCGGCAGGGAGCTGAGCGTCGAGCCGTTCGTGAGGTATATCAAGGGGAAGTTCTTGGGATAGGGCGGGGGAATTGATAATTGACATCGGTTGTTAAGGGATGATTTGGAGGGGGCGGAGATTTCCACCCCCATCCCTTGAACAACACCTGAGTCGGCGCTCGGGAGAGCTCCCCAGCGTTGCCCTACCCTCCGCCCAGGCAAAGCAAGTATAGCTCATCGGCCATCCCTCAACAACCATAAAGCGGAAAACCCAAAGGCGGTGCGCCGTCGAATCCGCCTTAGCGACAACAAATTGTTTCGCGGTTTTCTGCTATACTATAAGTGGAGCTTGTTTGGGAAATCGCCACCCGGCAGAGGGGCTGCCTGTGCGCGGGGATCCCGACTTTCGACTTTCTGACTTTCGACTTTCGACTGTTATCGGAGGAGCAATGATCTCGAAAAACCGAAAATGGGGCCTGTTGAACCTCGCAACACACCGCGAAGTTGAAGATACGGCGGAGCCTAATCTGCTGCGCGAAGTATTTCCCTACACGGATGTGCCACGGATCATCTTCGACGGCAGGAGCGTGCCGATGCAGCCGGCGCCCGAGATTTACATCACGGACACCACATTCCGCGACGGCCAGCAGGCTCGGCCGCCTTACACGGTCGAGCAGATAGTCAAGATTTATGACATGCTCAGCCGGCTTGGCGGACCCAATGGCATCATTCGCGCAAGTGAATTCTTTCTCTATAGCGACAGGGACAAGGAAGCCGTGGTGAAGTGCCTCGAACTCGGGCACAGGTATCCGGAGGTCACCGGCTGGATAAGGGCCACCAAGGAAGATTTTCAACTGGTCAAGGATATGGGCCTCAAGGAAACCGGAATCCTGACGTCGGCTTCGGATTATCACATATTCCTGAAGTTCAAAAAGACCCGCGCGCAAATCCTGGATCATTACCTGGATTTGGTCTCGACCGCGCTGGAATCGGGGCTGGATGCCGTCCGGTGCCATCTCGAGGACATCACGCGAGCGGACTTCGACGGCTTTATCATCCCATACGTTCAAAAATTGATGGAACTCGCCAGCGAATCCGGAAAGGTAATCAAGATCAGGCTCTGCGATACCATGGGTTACGGCGTGCCGTACCCGGAGGCGGCGCTGCCGCGCAGCATTCCTAAGATGGTTCACACGATGATCCACGAGTGCGGCGTGCCCAACGAGTGGCTGGAGTGGCACGGGCACAACGACTTCCACAAGGTTATGGTCAACGCCACCACCGCGTGGCTCTACGGATGCGCCGCCGCAAACTGCGCGCTGTTGGGTTTCGGCGAACGCACGGGCAACCCGCCGCTGGAGGGAGCGATTATCGACTACATCTCCCTCACAGGCGATGTTAACGGGATCGACACGCGAGTCATCACCGAGATAGCCGAATATTTCCAAACGGAAGTGGGCTATCAGGCAGCCTCGGGTTACCCGTTTGTGGGGACCAATTTCAACGTCACTTCGGCCGGAATCCATGCGGACGGCATGCTCAAGAACGAAGAGATTTACAATATATTCGACACCGACAGGATACTGGGCAGGCCGGCGCGGTCAACGTGACCGACAAGTCGGGCATTGCGGGCATCGCGCACTGGGTGAACAGTTATCTGGGCCTCAAGCCGGAGTCCGCTCTCGACAAGCGGCACGCCGGCCTTGGCGGCATCAACGAGTGGGTCAAGGACCAGGTACGGCCTTGGCCGCGTGACCTCCATTTCGGACGACGAGATGCTCATGCAGGCACAAATGCACCTGCCCGAATACTTCAAGAGCGATTTCGACAAGCTGCGAGACCACGCGCTCAACATTTCCGAGATGATAGTCGAGAAGCTTGCCGCCGAGCCAGCCGTGCGCAGCATGAGTCCCAGGCGGATCGAGCCGGTCTTCAGAGACGCCGTCCACAAGCATATATTCATCCAGTTTATCTACGCGGTGGACATGTCGGGCAAGAAGATAACCGAGAACGTGACCCAGCCGGAGTACCGGGAGACCTACGGAAACTATGGTTTGCATGAGGACTTCTCCAATAGAG
The DNA here is from genome assembly GCA_963823885.1 of uncultured bacterium. Lineage (GTDB taxonomy): Bacteria > Armatimonadota > UBA5829 > UBA5829 > UBA5829 > CAWGNL01. The sequence goes on along the minus strand of CAWGNL010000025.1, from coordinate 89,246 downwards.
ACTGGTTCATCGGGGCGCTCGAAGAAGGCGGAGTGTCTATCACTGACTTCTACAAGTCGCGTATCACCGGGGTTCTTTGCATCACCGTATCGGCTCCCATAATGGATCACGAGGGCAAACCGATAGGGGTCATCGCCGCGGACCTCAAGTTCGAGGAGCTGGCGAGGATGCACCAGGCGCTGGTTTAGTATCTTACAACTGAAATCCTATACAAGCTGTATCTGAATTTTGATATATCACCTCGGATTTCAGTTGTAAGATACTGGGAAGAAACCACCAATCTTTCGAATTGCGGAAAGGCCGTATTGATTTTCCGGCGGTGGCCTTCTTGGTTGCGGCTGTGTCGCTTTAGGTGATAGGTGTTGGAAGGGACGCCGCGCAGTGCGGGTCCCTTCCCAACCTTTAACCTTTAACCTTTGACTTTTAACCTCTCTTAAATTGCATTTCCGCCTCGCATTGAGTATTATGTTTCTAACCTCTAACTTCTAACCTCTAACTTCTAAAAACGGGGGTGGTTTCGATGGCTTCACAAGAGTCCGGGCGTATAGAAATACCGGTGCTGAGCGCAAACACGGTGATAGTGGGCGCGGGGGCCGCGGGCTTGAACTGCGCGGTGCACCTCGCGGAGTTCATGTCGCAAAACGGCGTCCCAAACCCCGAGGAAAGAATCGTCATTGTCGCCGCCCAAGAGCAGGTCGGCGACTCGCATGCGGGCAAGGGCGGCTCGACGGACCATAAGCTCGGGACGAATCCGCCGTCGGTGACTGCGCCGTCGAGTTGGCCAAAACTCTCATGGCCTCGGGCGGTGTCCACGGCGACATTGCCCTGGCTGAGGCGGTATCCTCCCTCAGGGAGTTCCATCACCTCGTCGCATTGGGGGTACCATTTCCGCGCGATACGGATGGCGCATTTACGGGCGGCGATCCGCTTGGCCGCGGGGTATCAGCCGGGCCCGAAACCAGGCAGACGGCGTGCGAATGCCTGCGAAGACGCTGTCACCGGCTCAAGATCGAGATTCACGATCAACACCAGGTGGCCCATCTGCTGACGAGGGACGAGGGCGAAAACCGCCGCATCGCCGGCATTCTGACTTTCGACAAGACGCGAGCCGGCGACGAGACCTTTGGGATCGCTGTCTTCCTCTGCGAGAATCTCGTCCTGGCCGCGGGTGGCTTGCCAGGGATTTCCGAGTCGGACTCCGATCCTGACGGCCAGGCATGCATTCACGGACTGGCGCTCGCGGCTGGGCTGAAGGCGCAGGGCATAGGCGGATTTGTCGTTGACAAATGGTGGCAATCGAGTATGCCTCATACGTTCGTGATTGGTGAGATGGCGGGGATGCGCGCATCCTCGCCCGACGGCGTCTCCGTGAACGCCGGTCAGGTGGGTGGTCTGCGCGCCGCCCAACACATCGCCGACATTTATGGCGCGCGGATCGCATCCTCGGAGACTCACGGCGCCCGTGAGCGCACAGATACGCACGCTTTACGGGCGATGTGTTAAACTGACGCAGGGCGGGCACGGCGGCCCGCCCCTACAGGCTTCCGGCGGGATATCGCCGAGCGAGGCGATTGCCGGGGTTCGGCGCGGCGTATCTCTAGTCATGGGACGGGCGCGTGGGCTCGATATCGCGGCGGCGGGTGCCGCCGAGGGCCGTGTGTTGGTGAATACGCTCAGAGCGGGCCAGGCAAAGCTGGAGGGGTCGATGGGCATCGCGGCGGCTCTGCGCGCGGAGCAACTGGCAATTGCCCAGGTCGCGCTTGCGGAAGCGACAGCGGAAGACATCCGTGCAGGCGAGGAAGAGGGCCGTTGCACGATTGCGCAGTCTGTCATCGATTCGCTCGACGGTTGCACACTATCCTTCGAGCGTGTGCCCGTGAGGCCCATCCCGACGCAGGCGAACTTGCCCGATGCTCCCCGAGCAGACTTCGAGACTGGCGCGGTCCGCGGCAAGCGGCCATGAAAGTCGGGAAGCTGCCCGCGGATATTTTGAAACGCCTGCTCGATAGGGCCGGGACCGATCCAAGCGTGCTGGTCGGCCCAGCCTTCGGGGAGGACGCAGCCGCGGTCCGCTTCGGCGGGCGCGTTCTGGTCGCCACCAGCGATCCCATTACGTTTGCCACCGACCGGATAGGCCGGTACGCGGTCACGGTGAACGCAAATGATATCGCCGTGATGGGAGCCGAGCCGCGATACTTCCTTGCGACGATTCTACTCCCCGAGGGCTCCTCCGAGGCCGATGCCGAAGCGATTTTCGACGATATTGCGGATGCCTGCGAGCGCATCGGGGTATCGTTGATCGGCGGGCACACGGAGATTACTCAGGCGGCGCGGCGCGCATTCGTCTGCGGCTGCATGCTGGGAGAGGTGGAAGAGAAGTCTCTGGTAAGGAGTTCCGGCGCGAAGGCTGGAGACGCGCTGATAATGGTGGGCGGAATTGCCATCGAAGGCGCCGGCATCCTGGGGCGGGAAGCGGCACGCGAACTGCTGGCGAGTGGTGTTGCCCCGGAGATTATCGAGAGCGCCAAACGATTTCCGGATGTGCCCGGGATATGCGTGCTGGACTATGCTCGCACAGCCATCAGCGCCGGCGGGGTGTCCGCCATGCACGATCCCACCGAGGGCGGGCTGGCGACGACGATCGCGGAAGTGGCCGCGGCATCGAAGCTCGGCGTGCGGGTGCGGCGCTCTTCCATTTATATTGTGGAAGAATGCTACGCTATATGCCGGGCGCTGGGCCTGGACCCACTGGGCCTTATCGCCTCCGGGAGCCTGCTTGTCGCGGCGAGTCGTGACCGGGTGGATGGGATGCTGGCCGAGTATGAGCGGCAGGGCACTCCCGCAAGCCTCATAGGAGACTTCACGCCGCCCGAAGAGGGAGTCATCTTCGATGACGGGTCCCAACTGCCCGTTTTCGAGCGCGACGAGATCGCCCGTTATTTCGACAGCCGGCAACCCACATTACGCAGGCGGAACCGGATTTAATCGCGAAAACGCGAAAGGGCGAAAGCGCGAAAGTTTCCGAAATTCAGAAATTCAGAATTCACACTATGCGGCGGGAACGACAAGCGGAGACAATCGCAAGGCACGAAGCCTTTCGAGTTCCGCTGCAGGCGTGGCGCTTTCTGATGTACTCATGAAGGGAAAAGCGGCGTCGAGACCGCCGCACTCCAAAATGGGCAACCCCTCCCCGCCACATAGCTCCGATCCCTTCATTATCAATTCTCAATTTTCAATTATCAATTTCCCCCAGTGTTATTACCAGTTTTTCCTCCGGAGCCTCAAAGTTGATAGAAGTGATGTGCCAGAATCTTGCAGGCTATGGAAGAATCATGAAGGACGCCACTGACGGGGCGATCACGCTGAAGAGTTGCCTAAGACACTTTCCAGCATTCTTTGATTTCGGAGGAGCATCGTAAAATGAGCAAGTTCACCATCAGAAAGCGCACAGGCGGCTTCACACTGATCGAGATCATGATAGTGGTCTTGATCATCGGCATTCTGCTCGCCATCGCCGTGCCGAACTTCATAAAGGCCAGGGAGACCTCCCGGGCAAAGGCCTGCGTGGCCAACCTGCAGCAGTTGCAGAGCGCCATACAGCAGTGGGCCATGGATAACAAGGCAACCACCGGCACTGCCGTGACAATGGATGAGATTTGCGGCAACGGTCTTTACATCAATGTGGCGCCGCAGTGCCCATCCGGTGGCGCCTACACGGTTGCGACGGTGGACACGAATCCGACTTGCAGCATCGGCGCCAACGCCAATCCTACCTATTCTCATGTGCTGGCGGATTAGCGCACACGAGAGTTGAGGCTTGAGAGCGGAGAGCAGAGTCCAACAGGGTGCTGCCTCCGCTTTTTCTTGTACGCCCCCTCGCCGAGGGAGACGTTTGGGTGTTTCGGGAATCTTGTTCCCGAAACTAGCATGTATCGGGAACAAGATTAAGCATGTATCGGGAACAAGATTCCCGATACACCGGCAATCAACTTGAGCAATGGCATAATTACGGCGTTTATCGGCAAGACTAATACGAGCTTCGGGTGTTTCGGGAATCTTGTTCCCGAAACTGAGTATGTATCGGGAACAAGATTAAGCATGTATCGGGAACAAGATTCCCGATACACCGGCAATCAACTTGAGCAATGGCATAATTACGGCGTTTATCGGCAAGACTAATACGAGCTTCGGGTGTTTCGGGAATCTTGTTCCCGAAACTAAGCATGTATCGGGAACAAGATTAGAGCATGTATCGGGAACAAGATTCCCGATACACCGGCAATCAACTTGAGCAATGGCATAATTACGGCGTTTATCGGCAAGACTAATACGAGCTTCGGGTGTTTCGGGAATCTTGTTCCCGAAACTGAGTATGTATCGGGAACAAGATTCCCGATACACCGGCAATCAACTTCAGGATGACAGCCAAAAGAACCACCCCTTACTCCCTGTATTTGTTGGTGATCGGCAGCCTGCGGTCGCGGCCGAATGCCTTGGGCGTGATTTTTATCCCCGGCGCCGCCTGACGCCGTTTGTATTCGTTGCGGTCGACCATACCGACGACCTTGCGCACAACCGCTTCGTCGAAGCCGAGCGCCACGATCTCTTTCACCCCCCGGTCCTCTTCCACATATGCTTCCAGGATCTTATCCAGCAGATCGTAGGGCGGGAGGGTGTCCTGGTCGGTCTGGTTGGGCTTAAGCTCCGCCGACGGCGCGCGCTCGATGACCGAGTCGGGTATCACGCGAGAAATGCCGTTTCTGAAACGCGAGAGCAAGTAGACGAGCGTTTTGGGAACATCCTTTATGACCGCGAATCCGCCCGCCATGTCCCCGTAAAGCGTCGAATACCCGCAGGCCAGCTCGCTCTTGTTACCCGTCGTGAGCACGAGCAGGCCAAGCTTGTTCGACAGCGCCATCAATAGATTCCCTCGTATCCTGGCCTGAAGGTTCTCCTGGGAGACACCCGCCTCGCCGCCGCGAAAAACTCCCCTTAGCGCGCTGTTATAAGCCTCGAAGATATCGGTAATCACTATTCGGTCATGCCTGATCCCGAGGTTTTGGGCCACAAGTTCCGCATCGGCTTGAGTTTCGGCGGACGAGTACATCGATGGCATTACCAGCACCCTGACCCTGTCGGGACCGAGCGCGTCGCAGGCGATGCACGCGGTCAGGGCCGAATCGATGCCCCCACTCATCCCGAGTATCACTTCGTTGAAGCCGTTCTTGTCGACGTAATCTCGAGTCCCCAGCACTAGGGCCGAGTATACCTCCTCAATGTCCCCCGGAGGCTCGGTCGATGGGGTGGCCCGCACGCCGGTCGCCTTCTTCGCCACACGTTCCAGGGACACACGCCCGACCTCGAAGCATTCCCTGCTGGTGAGCTTGGCCTTTCGGCGGCGCGGGTCGACCAGCCTCTGATGGTCTATTACCGAAAGGTCGATGTCCACTATCGCCAATTGCTCCTCGAACGCCTTTCCCCTGAACAACACGTCGCCCGAGGCCCCGACCACCAGCGAATGACCGTCAAAGACCAGTTCGTCCTGTCCGCCGACGGCGTTGAGATAGACTATCGCGCAGGCGTTGTCGCCGGCGCGGGCGGCCAGCATCTTCTCGCGGAACCGCCACTTGCCGGCGTGGAATGGCGAGGAGTTGATGTCGATAATAAGCTGGGCGCCTCCCAGCAGCGACTGGAGTTTATGCGGGCCTTCGGCATACCAGGCGTCCTCGCAAATTTCCACTCCGAAGGTCATGTCGCCGAGCGAGTAGACCTGTGTGTGGGTCCCAATCTGGAAGTAGCGGTCTTCGTCGAATACTCCGTAGTTTGGCAGGAAGAACTTGTAGTGAACTCCCGCCATGCGAGTGTCGTGGAGTACCGCGGCCGCGTTGTAGATATCCGAGTCGACGTCCACAAAACCGACGATTGCGGTGATGCCCTCGGTTGCGGCGGCAATCTTCTCCAGCGCCGCCCGATTATCATGGACAAACCCCTGCTTGAGCAGCAAGTCTTCCGGCGGATAGCCGGTTACGGCGAGTTCGGGAAAGACAGCTATGTCCGCGCCGGCCTCACGCGCAAAACAGATATTCTCGATGATCTTGCGCGTATTTGCGTCGATATCGCCTACAGTAAAGTCCAACTGCGCCAAGGCCAGGCGCAGGGAATGCAATCGGTTCGCCACCGTTCGCCTCCTCAGGAAATAGCTTATGGCGGAGAGCAGAGGGCAGAGAGCCCGGAACTCTCGTCCGCAAGCATGTGCCTGACTACCGCGTTTCCCCCTCACCCCACCCCTGTCCCATCCGGGAGAGGGAGCACGTTGCGCTCGATTTCAACGTTGTGCCTCTGCAAACAACGCCGCGCCGGAACTCCCCTCGCCCTACACGGGAGAGGGGCCGGGGGTGAGGGTGAAACGCCGGACCCGGTTCCCCGGGTTTGCAGCCCGCGAGCACACGCTCTCATTTTAGGATGTTTCGGGATTTTGGCCTAGCTGGCTCGTCGGACCTGATCAGCCCGAAATCCCGAAACATCGACACATAGATGCCTATGCTGAATGCTTCCCGCACGATTCCCACGCTGATTTAAGTAAACGCCACGGATACCCGATAATCACATTGGCGGATGGAAATTGATAATTGATAATTGACAGCCACCCTCCTCTGTCCATTATCAATTGTCAATTATCAATTAGAGAAAGGAGCCATTCAGTGCCAACAAAAGAAAGCGTCAAGCCAGACCGTGATACCCGGCTCACGATCACTCTGGAGCACTCCACGGTCAACGAAGGGAGAAACCTGATTCGTCAGTTGTTCCACTACGAGAACGCGGCGAGAGAGCACGGAGTCAAAACCAAGATGAGCCTCACCGCCCGAGATTTCCTGCAAGCCGAACTGGTGGCGGATCTGATTCGGCTGAGCCTGAGCGGTCTGCAAGAGATCAGACGGCCGCCATAACGCTGCTCTGGTCGATTTCTGCGCAAAGATATGCGACCTTGCGCTGCCTTCTCACGAATTGCTCGGCACCTACCTTGCGGCAGTCGATCTCGCCAGTGCCGATGAAAGATTTCGAGAGGCGCCTTCGCCTGTCGATGCGATACGCGCCACCATGATCTGTGCCCTGCGCATCTGTATCGACTTGATGAAGAAGAAAACCACACATCTCGAACAAGCAGCATAGAATAATTGAGAATTGATAATTGATAATTGATAATGCCGGAGGGGATATTCCCCGTTGTTCCCGTTGTTTCGGGAAACCCCTTTCCCGAAACCCCCGCGAGGGCATCAATTATCCAGTGTCAATTCTCCGGAATAAGCGCGACAATCTGCTGACCGGCGGGCAGGGTGTCTCTGGTCACTTCGATCGCGGAGCCTTCCACGCGGGTTACATTCGGCTTACCGGCCAGGTAATCGTCAAGCGAGTCGAGTGGGAAGCGGCATTTCTCGCTGGAGTAGTGCATCGGGATCACGATTCGCGCGTCGATCTGCTTGGCGACCACATCCGCCTGCTTGCCATCGATGGTGTAAAACCCTCCCACAGGTATCAGTGCGATATCCACGGCTCCTATTGTCACCGCCTGGTCGGCCGTCAGGACGTGACCGAGGTCGCCAAGATGGGCAACGCGCAGACCCTCCGCCGAGATCACAAAGACAGTATTGGGCCCTCGTTCGGAACCTCCTGACTGATCGTGGCAGGTCCCCACCCCGAGAAACTCGGTTTCGTCCGCCGCGAACTTGCCCTCGCCCCGAATTATTATCGGCGAGCCCGAAATCGCCTCGGGACGGCCATGGTCGCCATGGTCGTGGCTGATTGTCACCACGTTCGCCGGACCGGTGTAGGCTGCAAACATCAGCCGGTCCGGGTAGGCTGCCGGGTCGAACGGATCGGTCACGATCCGCGTGCCGGACGCCGTCGTGATCAGGAACGATGCATGGCCCAGATATTCGATTTTCATACGCCGTCTAACCTCTAACCCCTAACTTCTAAATCAGTATAGGCGAAGGGAAGTCGAAAGTCAAAAGTCGAAAGTCGAAAGGCCACTTTTGGGTGTTTCGGGAATCTTGTTCCCGAAACTGACTACGTATCGGGAACAAGATTCCCGATACACCGGCAAAATGGACACTCACTCACTATGCGGCGGGAACGACAATCCGAGACAGTGCCCGGCATCGAGTTCTTCGAGTTCCCGCCGCATACTGATCCCGAACATCGAACCTCTAACCTCGAACATCGAAAAAAAAACGGTATTCATGCAGGCTTTTTTTTGCGCACGGGTAAGATATACTGGGTTATAATACAATTGATGACCGGGCGTTGAGGCGAGTCTATGAATCGCGTTGGGTGTTTCGGGAATCTTGTTCCCGAAACTGACTACGTATCGGGAACAAGATTCCCGATACACCGGCAAAATGGACACTCACTCACTATGCGGCGGACTCTCTATGTCAAAGTTTATTTGGGTGTTTCGGGAATCTTGTTCCCGAAACTGACTACGTATCGGGAACAAGATTCCCGATACACCGGCAAAATGGACACTCACTCACTATGCGGCGGGAACGACAATCCGAGGCAGTGCCCGGCATCGAGTCCTTCGAGTCCCCGCCGCATACTGATCCCGAACATCGAACCTCTAACCTCGAACATCGAAAAAAACGGTATTCATGCAGGCTTTTTTTTGCGCACGGGTAAGATATACTGGGTTATAATACAATTGATGACCGGGCGTTGAGGCGAGTCTATGAATCGCGTTGGGTGTTTCGGGAATCTTGTTCCCGAAACTGACTACGTATCGGGAACAAGATTCCCGATACACCGGCAAAATGGACACTCACTCACTATGCGGCGGGAACGACAATCCGAGGCAGTGCCCGGCATCGAGTCCTTCGAGTTCCCGCCGCATACTGATCCCGAACATCGAACCTCTAACCTCGAACATCGAAAAAAAACGGTATTCATGCAGGCTTTTTTTTGCGCACGGGTAAGATATACTGGGTTATAATACAATTGATGACCGGGCGTTGAGGCGAGTCTATGAATCGCGTTGGGTGTTTCGGGAATCTTGTTCCCGAAACTGACTACGTATCGGGAACAAGATTCCCGATACACCGGCAAAATGGACACTCACTCACTATGCGGCGGGAACGACAATCCGAGGCAGTGCCCGGCATCGAGTCCTTCGAGTTCCCGCCGCATACTGGTCCCGAACATCGAACCTCTAACCTCGAACATCGAAAAAAACGGTATTGCATGCAGGCTTTTTTTTGCGCACGGGTAAGATATACTGGGTTATAATACAATTGATGACCGGGCGTTGAGGCGAGTCTATGAATCGCGTTGGGTGTTTCGGGAATCTTGTTCCCGAAACTGACTACGTATCGGGAACAAGATTCCCGATACACCGGCGAAATGGACACTCACTCACTATGCGGCGGGAACGACAATCCGAGGCAGTGCCCGGCATCGAGTCCTTCGAGTCCCCGCCGCATACTGGTCCCGAACATCGAACCTCTAACCTCGAACATCGAAAAAAACGGTATTCATGCAGGCTTTTTTTGCGCACGGGTAAGATATACTGGGTTATAATACAATTGATGACCGGGCGTTGAGGCGAGTCTATGAATCGCGTTGACTATTATCAGTTGCTTGGAGTAAGCGCAAATGCGACGCGGGAAGACATAAGGCGTGCATTTCACTGCTTGGTGCTGACTAACCACCCGGACCGCAACCCCAATGACAGCCTCGCCATCGACCGGACCCGCGGGATAATCGAGGCCTACAGGGTTCTCGGAAATTCGCGTGCGAGGAGGACATACGACCTTTCGATAGCCGTGTTTTCGCCTCCGGTCGGCCCGCTCGGATATAGCGTGGCAGGCAGGAGCCGGACGCGCGCGTCGCGGGTCCTTACCGGGCTAGTCGGCCTCGTCCTGGTCGTCCTCGGCGCCCTTGCGCTGATGCAGGCGATTCTCGAAAGCAGCGATGCGCAAGTGTGGCGTCCGGAGCTCGTCGAGAAGCTGCTGCCGAGGCCCGTGACATTGCTGCCCATTGTTTCCGAGCCTGCCGCCGCGGACTTTGCCGAGTGGTATGCCTCAGAGCAATATCAGTTGATGCTGGGAGACCGCTGGGCAACCGCGATTGCGATGGAGTCTTTTTCCGGGGCCGCTACCCGGGCATGTCTGCACGGGGACCACGTTCGGGAGGGCTTCTATCGGATGTGCGTGAAGGAAGTCATCTCCACGAGCCTGTTCTCCAGTCACGCGGCGGTTCTGGGCCGCCCGGTGTGAAAAGAGCTTATAGCGGAGAGCAGATCTACAAACACACAGCCACGTAGTTGCCGCAAGAGTCGACGGCACGCTGACAGTCGAGCGGTTACCACTACGGAAATCCTTTCCACACGTTCTTCCCCTCTCGGTCAAATCCGCACCCATTCCATCCGGCATCCACGGTTTGAAGGTGGCGCTGAGACAGGGCAATCGCATTAAAAGCCTCTGCCGAATGAATTCGGCGCTACAACGGCACAAAGTCCCCCCTTCGGGGACTGGGAAGTAGTCGGCGCAGGCCGACTTCGTGCCTTGTTGCCCCGGTTTCAACCGACGGGGGCTGGCAAGTGTCGTAGTGGCCAGATTTAATGCGTAAGCCCTGGGCGCTGAGATGGTTCGACAACGGGAGTCAGATAGTGGTGCCGCTGCCCCAGGCAGTCGCCACTCAGAACTGGGCCTTATCGGTGACGGGTTCCGCAACCTGTGAAGACGCCAGCGGGATTTACTATCGGGTCCTGAGGCCACGCGCCAACTCCGAACACGGTGGATTTCGGATCGAGTGACTCCGACTCCTACTGGCAGTACGTGGCCTACAGCGAGCAGTTTCTTCCCATTCCCGAGCCGTCCTGCCTCGTTGCGCTGCTTGCGGGGCTCGGCGGGGTTCGCGCTGAGGCGGAGGGGGTCGCGAAGACGGGAGTAGAAGTGCCGCCGCGGACAACGCCGGGAGCTACCTCCAGCGGGAGGCCACTGTCGTTTTCTTAGGCGATATGAGCGGGCAACCCCACCGCTGGCTAACCAAGAATAGCGGCCTCCGGGGGACACACCCCGGTAATTCTACCAAACCTTACTTATCGTCCCCAATCTTCAACACGCTCATGAACGCTTCCTGCGGCACTTCGACGCTGCCGATGGACTTCATGCGCTTCTTGCCCTCTTTTTGCTTTTCCAGGAGCTTGCGCTTTCGGGTAATGTCGCCACCGTAGCACTTGGCCGTAACGTTCTTCCTGTAAGGACGCACCGTCGCCGCCGCGATCACCTTGTGTCCGAGCGCCGCCTGCACCCGCACTTCGTATTGCTGGCGCGGGATGACTTCTTTGAGCTTCTCGACCAGCACCTTGGCCCGCGAGTAGGCGCGATCCCTGTGCGTAATAAACGACAGCGCATCCACCGGATCGCCATTGAGGAGAATGTTGAGCTTGGATAACTGCGAGACTTCGTCACCGGCGAACTCGTAATCGAGCGATGCGTATCCCCGAGTCCGGCCCTTGAGAGCATCGAAGAAATCCATCAGTATCTCCGCAAGAGGCAGTTTATAGTGAATCGAAACCCTGTCCATCGCGGGATACTCCAACCTGGAGAATATCCCCCGCCGCTCGCGGCACAGCTCCATCGATACTCCCACATAATCCTTGGGCACAAAGATGGTTGCGTCGACGTAGGGTTCCTCCACCGAGCCGATCTCGCTGGGCTCGGGCAGATCGTTGGGGTTGTCGATCTCGATGACCTGCCCATCGGTCTTCGCGATCCTGTAAATGACGCTCGGAGCAGTGGCGATGAGTTCCAGGGCGAACTCGCGTTCCAGGCGCTCCTGCACTACGTCCATGTGCAGCAGGCCTAGAAAGCCGCACCGAAAGCCGAAACCCAGCGCCATCGAACTCTCGGGTTCGTAAGTCAAGGCGGCATCGTTGACTGCAGTTTCGCGAGCGCGTCGCGAAGCGTGGTATATCTGCTGAGGGTTGGTTGGATACAGGCCGCAGAAGACCATCGGGCGCACTTCCCGATATCCCGGCAGCGCGGTCTCGGCCGCCCCGGCGGCGTCGGTAATGGTGTCCCCCACCCGCGTGTCGCCGACGTTCTTCATTCCGGCCGTCAGATACCCGACCTCGCCCGCCCCCAGGCTGTTCGTGTTGACCATCCCCGGCTTGAACACGCCGACCGAACTGACTTCGAAGGTCTTGCCGCTGGACATCATCTTCACGCGGCATGCCGGGGAGAATCTCGCCGTCCACCACGCGAACATACGCCACCACGCCGAGATATTGGTCGAAGTGCGAGTCGAAAATGAGCGCGCGAAGGGGCGCATCGGGCTTGCCGGAGGGCGGCGGTATACGCGTGACGACCGCCTCCAGGATGTCCCCGGTCCCAATCCCCAGCTTGGCGCTTGCAAGGATCGCGTCGGAAGCGTCGATCATGAGCACGTTCTCGATCTCATCCTTTACGCGGTCCGGGTCCGCTCGTTCCACATCGATCTTGTTCACGACGGGAATGATCTCCAGGTTGTGCGCCATCGCCAGGTTGGTGTTTGCAAGTGTCTGCGCCTCCACCCCTTGACAGGCGTCCACCACCAGCAGAGCGCCTTCGCAAGCGGCGAGCGAGCGAGACACCTCGTAGCTGAAATCGACGTGTCCGGGCGTGTCGATCAGGTTCAGCTCGTAAGCCTGGCCATCCGGACCCGTGTACTCCAGCCGCACGGCGGTCATCTTGATCGTGATGCCGCGCTCCCGCTCGAGGTCCATGCCGTCCAGAATCTGGTCTTTCATATCGCGGGCATCGACAGCGCCGGTGTACTCGAGAATCCGGTCGGCCAGAGTCGACTTGCCGTGATCTATGTGGGCTATTATGCAAAAGTTCCTTATGTAGGCTTGCGTCTTATCCATCTACTATATTCTACCAGACGCGGGAGCTAGAGGCTAGGGGGCAGGAGTCAGGGACTAGGGAAGGGAGACCGGAACTGGACGCTAAGTCCCGGTTCCTAGTTGTAACAGCTCCCGGGATCGTAAGTACGTGTCATCGCATATGTCATTCCGAGCAAGTGACGGCGGCGCTGCCGCCGTTACATTGGAAAGAAACCGACGAGCCGGGCTAGGCCAAAATCCCGAAACATCTGCAAGAAACCGACCCCCGGTGTTTAACGGGTGTTTCGGGAATCTTGTTCCCGAAACTAAGTGCGTATCGGGAACAAGATTCCCGATACACCGGCAAGAATACTATTAGCTATTTATGCAAGTAGACACTAGGCCAAAATCCCGAAACATCCGCAAGAAACCGACCCCCGGTGTTTAACGGGTGTTTCGGGAATCTTGTTCCCGAAACTAAGTGCGTATCGGGAACAAGATTCCCGATACACCGGCAAGAATACTATTAGCTATTTATGCAAGTAGACACTAGGCCAAAATCCCGAAACATCCGCAAGAAACCGACCCCCGGTGTTTAACGGGTGTTTCGGGAATCTTGTTCCCGAAACTAAGTGCGTATCGGGAACAAGATTCCCGATACACCGGCAAGAATACTATTAGCTATTTATGCAAGTAGACACTAGGCCAAAATCCCGAAACATCCGCAAGAAACCGACCCCCGGTGTTTCGGGAATCTTGTTCCCGAAACTAAGTGCGTATCGGGAACAAGATTCCCGATACACCGGCAAGAATACTATTAGCTATTTATGCAAGTAGACACTAGGCCAAAATCCCGAAACATCTGCAAGAAACCCACCCCCGGTGTTTCGGGAATCTTGTTCCCGAAACTCGGGAGTTTCTTAGGAGCAAATGGCTTCGGCGCTGTCGCGGTCACTTGCTCGGAATGACAGCCATGGCGCCTACGCCCAGGATATCCGCCTGGTGGAGGTGAACACGGAGAACCTCCGCGGTCAGCAGGAGCACCATGCGCTGGCCCAGGCCCGCCTCAGGGCGGGAGTGGGCATTCCGCTCGACGTGGTGATGGCCGAGACCGCCGTGGCCGATGCGATCGGCCAGCCGATTTAGGAAGGGTTAATAGGGTTTTAGGGTTAATAGGGATAGTAGGGGCCCCTATCAACCCTATCAACCTTACTAACCCTATTAACCCTAACAAATGAAATTGTCCCGTGATTTTTACCTCCAAGACACCATAGAGGCCGCGAGAGAGGCCCTCGGCAAGATCGTGGTGCACCGAACCGAGGAAGGCATCATCGGCGGGCGGATCGTGGAGACGGAAGCCTACCTCCGTGACGACCCCGCATGCCATGCCTCGCGCGGAATGACCAAACGAAACGCGGTCATGTTCGGAGACCCCGGCTGCGCCTACGTCTACTTCACCTACGGCTTCCACCATTGCCTGAACTTCGTGACCCAGCCTTTCGGCATCGGCGAGGCGGTCCTCATAAGGGCGCTCCAGCCCTTGGAGGGGATCGACCTTATGAAGCGAAACCGCCGCGCAGAGAGCGATGCCGATCTATGCAGCGGCCCCGGCAAGCTCACTCAAGCGATGAACATCGACGCCGCGCTGAACGGCGAGGACCTTCTCGGCGACCGGCTGTATGTGATCGATGACGGCCTCGACGCCGGCGAAATAATCGCCCGCCCCCGCATCGGGATCAAAGTGGCTGTCGATGAGCCATGGCGGTTTTATCCGGCGGAGTACAGGAAGTGGGTGTCGAGGGTTTGAGGGATATGGTTTGTCCTTTCTCCCCTAAAGCGGCGTAGCCGCAACCAACAAGGCCATCGCCGGAAAATCAATACGGCCTTTCCGTAATTCGGAAGGTCGGTGGTTTCTTCTGGCGTATCTTACAACTGAAATCCGAGGTGACATATCAAAGTTCATAACAACTTGTATAGGATTTCAGTTGTAAGATACTAACAGGCTCACGAAGAGTGAGCGCCTACCTCTCCAGACTTTTCAGTGCGCTTCGCGTTACCCTTATCGGCGGCGTCGATCATCTTGGTAAACAAGCGTCTCACTTCCTCTGGGCTGGCCCAACCGCTCTCCTGGCCTTCCTGGGCCTTCCTGGCCCAGAATCCGCCCTCGGCCCTCGTCATTGATTTCGTACTCCTCGCTGGACAAGATCACCGCCACGGCCCGGCCCCTACGGGTCACCGCAACCGGCTCGTCAGAAACCAAGGGTGAGAGAAGTTCTGTCTTGCGGGAATTCGGAACCCGCCAGCCCTGAGTGCCGAGCGCAGGCGAGCAAGTGACGGCGACGCTGTCGCCGTTACATTGGAAAGAAACCCACCCCCGGTGTTTCGGGAATCTTGTTCCCGAAACTGGGGAGTTTCTTAGGAGGTGTATCGAAGGGCGGCCTCCTGCCACCATGCTTCGATACGGCCCACAGACCGGGCCTACTCAGCATTGGCGGTA
This sequence comes from uncultured bacterium, assembly GCA_963823885.1. Taxonomy (GTDB): domain Bacteria; phylum Armatimonadota; class UBA5829; order UBA5829; family UBA5829; genus CAWGNL01. The sequence goes on along the minus strand of CAWGNL010000025.1, from coordinate 73,887 downwards.
CTTTCGTCCCGTCAGAAATCAACGGTTTCTATCTCGCACTGGCCCGGCCCCGAGGACGGGCACACGGGCTGAGCACTTACCGTCGCAGGGCAGAGTTGACAAGTGTGATTAGTTAAACTATACTTATACAAAGTATAGTTTAACGTGGATGCGAACATGGAACAGTTTTACGACCGAATCATCGAAATCGAAACTTTGGACCGGCATTGGCGGTCGGACTCCGCCGAGTTTGCCCTGCTCTACGGACGCAGGCGCTTGGGCAAGACGTATCTGCTGCGGAAGTTTCTATCCGATGGCAAGCCGCATTGTTACTTCCTTGCAGCTCAGACTTCATCTAATGCAAATCAGTCCGAACTGGCTCAAGCCCTGATCGAGGGAGCGCCGGATCGAGGTTACAAGGTTGCGGACCTTTCCACATTCGGCAACATCATGCGTTTTGCCGGCTCTCTCGCGCGCGAGCAGCGATTTGCGCTGGTCTTGGATGAGTTTCAATACCTGCTCGAGCAGGACCCATCGATACCTTCTCAAATTCAAGCCTGGTGGGATACCGAAGGAATCCGGAGCAAGGTCTTTCTGGTTCTGTGCGGCTCACACCTGGGGATGATGGAGGGACTTGGGGGGCCGCAAGCGCCCCTATTCGGGCGCTTTACGTTCAGATATAAGCTGCCGCCAATGACTTATCGCGACGTTGCACGTTTCTACGGGGCTTGCGATTATTCGGTTCGCGATAAGCTGACGGCGTTCGGAGTGCTCGGCGGCACGCCCAGATACCATGCCCTGTTCGACCCGACGAGAGACCTCGGAACCAATATCAGCGAGATCATTCTTAGCCCCACCGGTCTGCTGCGAAATGAGCCGGAAGTATTGATGCTTTCCAGTCAGGTGAGGGATGCCGCCCCATACAACGCTGTTGTTCGGGCCCTGGCCGATGGTTGCGCCAAGCCCAACGAGATCAAGCTCTTTGTCGGCTCAACGTCGCCTCAACTGACGTTCTATCTGCGGAACTTGATGGAACTTGAATGGATCACCAGAGAGTACCCATTCGATGAGCCATCGAATCGCCGGGCGATATACAGATTGAATGATCCCTTCATTGCGTTTTGGTATCGGTTTGTGGATCATCTTCGAAGCGACCTCGAATTCCATGATTATCACGATCTATATGAAGAAAGGGTGCGGCCTCGACTGAACGATTACATGGGAATATTCTCCTTCGAAGATATCTGCCATCAGTATTTGAAGATGAGAGGCTCGGACGTGTTAGGGCAGCGAATACGCCGGGCATCCAGGTACTGGAACAGAGATGGTTCAGTGGAGATCGACGTGGCAGGGGAACTCTCCGACGGAAGGTATCTGTTTGGAGAGTGCAAGTGGTCGTCGTCCGCGATTGGTGTTTCAGTATATTATTCATTGCGGGAAAAAGTTGCCCGTATGCCCGAAAAATACAGGAACTCGGCAAGACACATTCTATTTTCCGCTGCCGGTTTTGATGACAATCTCCGTGCGACCGCCAAGCGCGACGAGGTCGTCTTAGTAGCTGGTGACGATCTATTTGTGTAGCCGGCTAGACGAAAGTCTCTGTCCGGACCGAGCACTTACGCACGCTCGGTCAAAAGGGCCGCAATCTTCCTGTGCTTCAAGCAGCCTTATCGAGCTTTCGACTTCGCCGAATACGTCCTCTCCCGGAAGAGCAGCTTGTGATTTCTGAAATCTTTTTCGTGTTTTCCCCCCTTCGGGTTTTCGTGATTCAGTTTGCTGTGGTATAACCAATGCATCAGGGCAAGGAGCGCGGCGTGACCGCTATCGTTTTGGCTATCTCTATTTCAATCGCGGCGAACCTGGACAATCTCGGGGTCGGGATCGCCTACGGCATAGAGAAGATCAAGATATCGCACGGAGCGAACTTCGTGATCGCTTTCATCTCCTTTGCGGCCACGTGGCTGTCTGCACGGGCGGGCGCGGCGATCGGTGTGTATCTCAGGCCGGAGATGGCTCGCGGGATAGGGGCGGGTCTGCTGATGGCCATCGGGCTGTGGGTGCTCGTCCAGCCTATCGCTTCAGCCATCAGGAGCAGGAAACCGGTCGTGGACCTCCAGGTGCTGGGCACGAAAATATACATCGGCCCATCGGAGATTATTGCCCACCCGGAGAGGGCCGATATCGATAAATCCCGAGACACTTCCTTTTGGGAAGCGATTTTGCTGGGCATTGCGCTTTCGATCAACGCGATGGCAGGTGGGTTCGACGCCGGCATCGTCGGTATCTCCGCGACCGTCGAGTCGGTGATGGTCGGGATCGTCAGCTTCATCACGATTCTGGGGGGACACAAGATCGGAAGGAGCTACGGCGCGGTGCACCTGGGCAGGTTCGCCACGCTGATTTCCGGCACGCTGCTGATGCTGATCGGAGTTCATCAGTTTTTCGGCTAACTGATGCCTGAACCGGATTCAATCGCGAAAGCGCGAAAGGGCGAAAACGGGAAAAGGGATATAGAGAATCGGCTGTGCTTGCGTATCACTGTGCGGCGGGAACTCGAAGAACTCTATTCCGGAGGTCATCTCGGCTTGTCGTTCCCGCCGCACAGAAGCGTGATGCGCGAAAAAGATTTCAGAGATGAATTTCGTGTTTTCGTACTTTCGTGATGAAAACTCAGAGTGCCTAATATTTTACCAGCGTGCAGATATCATAGCCCCGCAGCGCGTCCCGCCCCTTTAGGAACAGCAGTTCTATGAGGAAGCTCAGGCCCGCCACGGTACCGCCCAATTCCTCCACAAGCTGCACCGAGGCTTTGGCCGTGCCGCCGGTCGCCAGCAGATCATCGACAATTGCCACACGCATCCCCGGCTCTATGGCATCTTTGTGGATTTCCACGACGTTTGTGCCGTACTCCAGTTCGTAGCGCGCCTGAATGGTCTCGCCGGGAAGCTTGCCCACCTTGCGCACCGGCACGAACCCTATCCCGAGTTCCAGGGCTATCGGCGCGCCGAGAAGAAAGCCGCGCGACTCGATTCCCACGATCACATCCGGCCTCATCGGCCTAACGCAGTCCACCATCGAGCATATTACCTCGTGGAAGGCCTTGGCATCCTGAAGAACGGGCGTAATGTCGCGAAAGAGTATCCCGTCCGACGGAAAATCGGGGATATCCCTGATAAGTTCTTTCATGGTTTCCTCGGTTATCATTTATCTCCTCGAAATCAGAAGTCGGAGGTCGGAGGTCAGAAGGGAACGCCGCCGCTGGGTGGCGATTCTCAAAATCGCTCATGGCCCTATCGGCCGACATGCCCCGCCAGAGTCTGCTTATACGGTGGGCGGGCAATGCCCTGCTCGGTAACAATCGCGGTAACGTAGGCAGCCGGAGTGATATCGAAGCTCGGGTTGATTGCCTCGACACCTTCCGGGGCGATTCGCATGCCCTCTATGTGGGTCATTTCCTCGTGAGGCCGCTCCTCGATGGGTATGTCGTCACCGCTCTGGAGCGATAAATCCACTGTGGAGATCGGCGCGGCCACGTAAAACGGCACGCCGTGATGATTGGCAAGCACGGCCAGGGAATAGGTGCCTATTTTATTTGCGACGTCGCCGTTCGAGGCGATCCGGTCGGCCCCGACCACCACGCAGTCGATCACGCCTTTTCGCATGAGCGAGCCGGCCATACTGTCGGCAATCACGGTAACGGGGATCTTTTCGCATGCCATTTCGAAACAAGTCAGCTTCATTCCCTGAAGGCGAGGGCGGGTCTCATCGGCGTAAACGTGAATCTTCTTGCCGCCCGCCACCGCCGCCCGAATCACCCCGAGCGCGGTCCCGTAGGAGACGCATGCGAGAGCGCCGGCATTGCAGTGGGTAAGCACGCTCCCGCGGTCGGGCAGAAGACCCGCCCATGCGCTCCGATCGCCTGACACACCACCTCATCTTCCAAGACCATCGCCTGCGCGAAGCCGATTATGGATTCGCGCATATCATCGGCGCTGCATCCGCTGTCCATGCACGCCCGAGCGGCGTTGAGCACTCGGTCGATCCCCCAAAACAAATTGACCGCGGTGGGCCTGGTATTCTTGAGCGCTTCGGCGGCGCGCTGGAGGGTCTGGTAAAGCTCTTGGGGATCCGCCGCATCGGACCCCGCGGCGGCAAGCGCCAGACCAAGCGCCGCGGCAACCCCGATCGCCGGCGCTCCCCGGACCTTCATAGTCCGGATGGCATCGGCTACCGCCTCATAATCCGCCAGCCTCGATTGCGACCAGTTCAGCGGGAATCCGCGTCTGGTCGATCAAGACCACTTTGCCATCGATGTAGTCTACCGTTCGCTGCATGGCTTACCTTATGAACCGTACCCTACAGATTCCTCGCTTTGCTATCCGCGCAAAATCCCGATCTGTAGTCACAACATCGCCATCGATTCTAATAGCCAGCGTGGCACAGCAGCAATCCGCTAGCGACACCCTCTTCAGATCAGCTTTCAGAGTGCCCACTTCACGCCAAAACGCACCGTCCATGTCTTCGCGAATCGTTACGCCGGCTCCAATCAAATCCATTACCACGATTTCGGCCTCCGATTTTCCGCGGATTCGCAAGAACTCGTAGTAAACTTCGCTCATATTCAGAGCGTGAACACAGCAGGTGTTGCTGGGATCAGCAATCAAGCTATCGACCATCTCGCCACCCATCTCCGGCTTCAAGTATGCAATTAGCGCGCTTGCGTCCAGAATAAGACTCACGACTTATGCCGCTCTTCCCACTCTCGTTCCTCCCGCTCCGTCTCTTCACGCTTCTCCCGAAGAAAATCGTCGACGCTTCGTCCAGGCAATGGGTGCTTGCCGTACGCCGATACACGTGGTCGAACTTGCGTCTCCTCTGGCGTGGGCGAAGGGGCGCGCCGCACGAATTGCAGAAGGTCTTCTTCGACGATGCGCCAATGCCTGCCTATTTTTCCGCCTGGCAGCTTGCCTCTGCGAAGATAGTCTCTCACAACCTGTGGACTGAGGCTGAGCAATTCGGATGCTTCATCGATGGTCAATATCCTGCCCATTGTGGATCACCTCCAATAACAGTGTACCACGTTATGAAACGCAACACAACATAAAGAGGCACAACAGTGATGAATGGCTGGCTTCTCCGGCAGATGGAGACCATGCCTTCTCTCGCGGGCAGAAGGCGCCAGGCGTGCAGCGGGAACTCGAAGGCTTGCATTATGGGGATCGGGTGTCGGGTGTTAGGTTACGGGTGTTGGAAGGGACCCCGTTCCCTTCCAACACCTGTCACCCGCTACCTATCACCTGACCCGCCAGGGTCTGTCTCGCCTTGTCGTTCCCGCCGCATAGTGGTGGCTCATCCCAATCTTGCCTGCGCCAGCGCGTGCGAGCAGAAGCAGTTCCGCATTCGAGGCATGCGCTTTATCATCTCCAAACTGAGGCTCTTCACTCGCTCGGTGTTGGCGTGCAGGACCCTGACGACCTCGTCCGCTGTCACAGGCTCCGCGCCGCCCTCGGCCACGATTCCAACGTCGTAATCCGTCACCAGCGCTATGTTCACATAACAAATCTCCTGCTCCAGGGCAAGCGCGCATTCGGGATACTGGGTCATCGTCACCACGGACCAGCCCATCTTCGTGAACCATCTGCTCTCCGCGCCGGTGGAAAAACGCGGGCCTTGTATGATCACGCACGTGCCGCCGTCGTGCATGGTGATCCCCAGTTCTCCGCCGAGGGCCACCGCCAACGCTCTAAGCTCCGCGCAATATGGCTGGACGCCCGAGATGTGCACCGCCACGGGACCATCGTAAAATGTGTCTTTGCGGCCTGATGTGCGGTCTACAAACTGCTCGCACACCACGAAATCGCCGGGCTTGAGGTGCGGTTGGAGACTGCCCACGCAGTTGGCGCCGATAATGCGAGTGACCCCGAGCTGCTTCATGGCGTAGACATTGGCGCGGTAAGGAATCATATGGGGAGGATATTGGTGGGACTTGCCGTGCCTGGGCAAGAAAGCGACTTTTCTACCGGCGACTGAGCCCAGGGCGAACTTATCGCTGGGCGCGCCATAGGGGGTCTCGACTTTTATCTCTTCGAAATCTTCCAGCAGCGAATAGAACCCCGAGCCGCCAAAGACCCCGATCTCAGCATGACTGTCCATTACTCGTGCCTCTCCGTGCGCTCCTTTTGAATATGCTCGAGGGCCCGCAGCGCCGCGGCCTGCTCGGCCTGCTTCTTACTCTTGCCTTCGCCCCGGCCCAGCACGGTCTTGTCAAGGCGCGCCTCCACGCAAAACGTCTTGTCGTGGTCGGCGCCCTGTTCGCTCAAGACAACGTATTGGGGGGCCTTCTTATGCTGGCCCTGGGTGTGTTCCTGCAGCAGAGTCTTGTAGTCGCGGATGTGCTCTTTGCGCTCGATATCCAAAAGGATGGATTCCAGCGCGCGCAAAACAAACTGTCTGGCAGCCTCGAGGCCGCAGTCGAGAAATATGACCGCCACCAGCGCCTCGAAGGCATCGGCCAGAATCGAAAGCCGCTTTCTGCCTCCGCTTGCCTCTTCCCCGGCGCTCATCATGACCATGTCCGCCATGCCAAGGTGTTTCGCGCTTTCCGCCAGGATCGGCTCGCTGACGGCCACCGCCTTGGCTTTGGCAAGCTCGCCTTCCGGCCTGTCCGGGAACTGGCGGTACAGATACTCCGCGACAACGATCCCCAGCACGGAATCGCCCAGAAACTCCAGCCGCTCGTACGAAAGGGCCTCCGCGGACTCACCCAGATAAGACCGGTGCGTGAGGGCCTGCTGCAGTAACTGGTAATCCTTTACATCGACCTGCAGTTTTCGCGTTATCGCTCGAAGTTGCTTCTGATCTAGCACCATGAACATCAATTTAACGGGTGTTTCGGGAATCTTGTTCCCGAAACTAAGTGCGTATCGGGAACAAGATTCCCGATACACCGACAATCAATTATGCAACTAAGCACTAGGAACGAGGAGGAAGGGAGGCGTCCCTTCCCTACCCCCTAACCCCTAGGCCCTAAATTTTAACGGGTGTTTGGGTGTGGGTGTTTCGGGAATCTTGTTCCCGAAACTAAGTGCGTATCGGGAACAAGATTCCCGATACACCGGCAATCAATTATGCAACTAAGCACTAGGAACGAGGAGGAAGGGAGGCGTCCCTTCCCTACCCCCTAACCCCTAGCCCCTAAATTTTAACGGGTGTTTCGGGAATCTTGTTCCCGAAACTAAGTGCGTATCGGGAACAAGATTCCCGATACACCGGCAATCAATTATGCAACTAAGCACTGGGAACGAGGAGGAAGGGAGGCGTCCCTTCCCTACCCCCTAATCCCTAGCCCCTAACTTTTAACGGGTGTTTCGGGAATCTTGTTCCCGAAACTAAGTGCGTATCGGGAACAAGATTCCCGATACACCGGCAATCAATTATGCAACTAAGCACTAGGAACGAGGAGGAAGGGAGGCGTCCCTTCCCTACCCCCTAATCCCTAGCCCCTAACTTTTAACGGGTGTTTCGGGAATCTTGTTCCCGAAACTAAGTGCGTATCGGGAACAAGATTCCCGATACACCGGCAATCAATTATGCAACTAAGCACTAGGAACGAGGAGGAAGGGAGGCGTCCCTTCCCTACCCCCTAACCCCTAGCCCCTAAATTTTAACGGGTGTTTGGGTGTGGGTGTTTCGGGAATCTTGTTCCCGAAACTAAGTGCGTATCGGGAACAAGATTCCCGATACACCGGCAATCAATTATGCAACTAAGCACTAGGAACGAGGAGGAAGGGAGGCGTCCCTTCCCTACCCCCTAACCCCTAGCCCCTAAATTTTAACGGGTGTTTCGGGAATCTTGTTCCCGAAACTAAGTGCGTATCGGGAACAAGATTCCCGATACACCGGCAATTTGAGATCAATACAAGCCAACGCAACGACCTCTATCAATTCCCTATTCCAGCCTCGTCACCGCCTCCGCGAGCCTGGCCATGCCTTTCTCTATCGACTCCATCGAGGTTGCATAAGACAAGCGCACGTAATTATCCGCTCCGAAGCCGCTTCCGCCGACCACCGCCACTCCCGCCGCTTCCAGAGCGAATTCCACGAATCCATCCGAGCCTGCTATCCGCTTGCCATTGTACCCACGTCCGTAAAGCGCCGATACGTTGGGGAACACATAAAACGCGCCGCCCGGCATCGTGCAGGTGATGCCCGGCAATGCCGCTGAGGCGCGCGACGATAACTTTGCGGCGCCTGTCGAACTCCGTGACCATTTCATCGACCACACCCTGGGGTCCCGTCAAGGCGGCAACGGCGGCCGGCTGCGTAAAAGATACCAGGTTCGAGGCGCTGTGGCTCTGGATTGCATCCATCGCGGAGACAATCTCGCTGACGGCTGCGACGTAACCCAACCGCCAGCCCGTCATCGAGAACGCCTTCGAGAAGCCGTTCACCGTGATCGTAAGTCTCTTGATATCCTCGCCCAGCGAGGCGATGCTCACGTGTTCGCGGCCATCGTAGATGACCTTCTCGTAAATCTCGTCGGAAAGCACGTAGAAGCCCTTCTCGACCGCCATCGCTGCTATCTGCTCGATTTGGCCGCGGTCGTAGACCCCGCCTGTGGGGTTCGAAGGGCTGTTGAGGATAAGTATCTTTGTCTTCGGCGTAACGGCCGCCCTCAGCGCATCGATCGAGGCCGTAAATCCGCGGGACTCGTCGGCGGCCACGTAGACCGGCATCCCGCCCGCGAGCCGGACTATCTCGGGGTAACTCACCCAGTAGGGCGAAGGGATGATCACCTCGTCGCCGGGATCGATCAAGGCGAGAGCGGCATTGTAGATCGAGTGCTTCGCCCCCAGCGAAACGATGATCTCGGCGGGTGTGTAATCCAGACCGTTATCGCGCTTGAGTTTTTCGCAAATGGCCTTTCTGAGATCCGGGGTGCCCGATGTGGGCGTGTACTTGGTGAAACCGGCCTCGAGAGATTTGATCGCGGCATCCTTGATGTGCCGCGGCGTGTCGAAGTCCGGCTCACCGGCGGTGAACGAAATGACATCTATCCCCTCGGCCTGTAACTGCTTCGCCTTGGCCGCCGCGGCCAGTGTGGGTGAAGGACTTACGATTCGGGCCCGCTGTGAGATGGTCATTCAAGCTCCTCTGAAAATAGAAGTCAGAAGTCGGAAGTCGGAGGTCAGAAGGGACCTCGCGACCACGGGTCTTCTCTTTCCGATGGTCCGGCGTTTCGCAAGCGCCGGACCCAGTTAATGCGGGTTTGCAACCCGTGAGCACACGCTCTCATTTTTATCTATAGTGATGAAGGCGAAGCCTTCGTGCATGATTCCTTCGAGAACAGCGGAGAACGGAGGGCAGAGAGCAGAGATCCCGGAACCCTCCCGCCGCACACGCAGACAGCCCCTACGGTTGAAACCGGGGCTGCGAAGCGCGAAGTCGGCCTTCGCCGACTGGAAGGTACGGTCCCCGAAGGGGACTTTGTGCTGTCGTAGCCGCGAATTCATTCGACGGGAACTTCTGACGCGTAATTCCTGAAGCTCCTATCCCGCCCATTTCTTAAAAATCAAAGTCGCGTTCTGGCCGCCGAAGCCGAATGAGTTGCTCATGGCATATTCGATTTTGACTTCGCGCGCCTCGTTGGGCACGTAGTCCAGGTCGCACTCGGGATCTGGCGCGGCAAGGTTGCGCGTGGGAGGCAGCACGCCCTCATTCAGCGCCATTATGCACGCGATTCCCTCCACCGCGCCAGCCGCCCCCAACAGGTGGCCGATCATAGACTTCGTGGAGCTTACCGCGACCTTGTGGGCGTGCTCGCCCATAGCCAGTTTTATCGCCTTGCTCTCCTCGACGTCACCCACCGGCGTCGAAGTGCCGTGCGCGTTGACGTAATCTATCGCCTCCGGGGAAAGCCCGGCGCTGGCGAGCGCGTTTTTCATGCTCCGCGTGGCGCCCTCATGGTCGATTGCGACCCAATCGTAGGCATCCGCGGAGCATCCATATCCGACAACCTCGGCATGGATTGTGGCCCGGCGCGCCTTGGCGTGTTCAAGCTCCTCGAGCACCAGCACGCCGGAGCCTTCACCCATCACAAAACCGTCGCGGTCTTTGTCGAACGGCCGGCTTGCGTGCTCCGGATCGTCATTGCGCGTCGACATTGCCTTCATCGTGCAGAATCCGGCGCACGACAGCGGCCGAATCGCGGCTTCGGCCCCACCGGCAAGCATAACGTCAGCGTCGCCGCGCCTGATCATGTGCCACGACTCGCCGATTGAATGGCTTGCCGTCGCGCACGCAGTCACCACGGCCATATTCGGACCCTTTGCCCCGGTGAAGACGGCAACAAGCCCGCTGGCCATGTTCGCGATAAGCATGGGTACGAAGAACGGGCTTACCTTCTTTGGGCCGCCAGCCGTCAGCGCGTTATGATTGGTCTCCCACGTGAGCACGCCGCCGATCCCCGAGCCGATCAGCACACCGACGCGCGGGCCGTTTTCTTCGGTGATCGCAAGCCCGCTGTCCTGCCGGGCCATCATCGCGGCCGCGACCGCGTACTGGGCGAACGGATCTATGCGCCGCACCCACTTCGAGTCCATGTAACCGCGGGCTCGAAGTCCTTGACCTGGGCGGCGATCTGGGTGGCGTGCTCAGACGCATCGAAATGGCTGATCGACCCAACCGCGTTCTTTGCCGCCTTTATGGAATCCCAGTACTGCCGCACGGAGTTTCCAAGCGGCGTGACGGCGCCCATTCCAGTTATTACAACTCTTCTTTCCTGCATTTATGCGGCCAGCTTGGAACCGATGTAGCTGACGGCTTCCTTGACCGTCTGAATCTTCTCCGCGTCCTCATCCGGAATCTGGATCTCGAACTCGTCCTCAAATCCGATCACCAAATCCACCACATCGAGGGAATCGGCGCCGAGATCGTCCACGAAAGACGCCGACTCGGTAACCTCATCCGGACTCACTTTGAGCCTGTCAACCACAACCTTCTTCACTCGTTCCAGAGTATCAGACAAAACCACACCTCCGATTTAGAAATTGGAAATTAGAAATTGGAAAGAGGTTGGAACCTTGACCCCAACCCGTCACATAGTCATCCCGCCGTCGACGGCGATTACTTGTCCGGTGATGTAGCCGCGCTCTCGCTGCAAAGAAACAGCACCACCTCAGCCACATCCTCCGGCGTGCCCTGGCGACCGAGCGGTATTCTTTCCTCGATACTCGCTCTGGCGGCTTCGGGCATGTCCTCGGTCATTGCAGTCTGAATGAAGCCGGGCGCGACCGCATTGACGTTGACCCCTCTGGAGCCGAGCTCCTTCGCGGTAGCTTTCGTCAACGCGATAACCCCCCCCTTGGACGCGGAGTAGTTGGCCTGTCCCGCGTTCCCCACTATACCCATGACAGAGGCCATGTCGACGATCTTGCCACTGCGCTGGCGCATCATCAACTTGGCGACCGCCTTGGTGCAATTGAACACGCCCTTGAGGTTGGTGTCCAAAACCAGATCCCACTCCGACTCGGTCATCCGCACCAGGAGGTTGTCGCGAGTGATGCCTGCATTGTTGACTAATATATCGATTTTGCCGAACTTGTCAACCGTGGCCTGCACCATTTTCTCGACATCGTCGGTGTTAACCACGCTGCCATATATGGACAGAGCCTCACCGCCCATCGCGCCAACCTCGACGGCTACCGCTTCGGCGGCCTCCGGGACAAAGTCCGCAATCGCGATCTTTGCGCCTTCCTTTGCGAGCCTCAAGGCAATGGACCTGCCAATGCCCTTTCCGTCCCTACCCGCGCCCGTAATCAGCGCGATGCGTCCTTCCAATAGCAAGATAAGTTCTCCTCTGTAGATATCAAGGGTCGGAGCCAAGTAACGCTTGCATTCGCGCTCTGAGATCCGATGGGATGCATTCATCAGCCACTAGCAGCCGAAGAGTGTCAGCCGCGCACGAAGCATTCAGAGACCACAGGGCGGTAGCAGCGTCATACCTCGTTTTCCACGACGCGTGATTTGTGATCGCGGTCTTCTCGTTGAGGTTGTTGTACGTGTACGTTATCGCCGGATGTCCGCTCGGTACCGGCGGAGCATAGCTGCTCGGCCGTCCGCGCTCATCGTACGAATAGCTGCTTGTCCCCGCGCTCACCACAAGCGCGAGTTGCAGGATCATTGAGACCAGTATCAACGTTAAGAGACAGTTTTTCATCTATGTCCTCATCCAAACCATCGTCGCTAGTGATTCGCGGTTATCGCCGCTTCGAGCGACTCCTTATCGCCTATCGAGAAAACTTGCGACTCGGGCGATATCCGCTTTATAAGCCCCGCCAGCACATTTCCCGCGCCTAATTCTATAAATATCTCGACCCCCTCGTCAAGCATCTTCCTCACCGATTCGACCCAGCGCACGCTCCCCGTGAGTCTGACGGGCCAAATTAGCTCGAATCTCAGCGGCCGTGGTTTCGATCTCGGCGGTGTAGTTGGCCACTACCGGCACGCTGAGATCGCTAATCGCGGCCATCTCCAGCGCCTCGCTGAGAGAATCGGCCGCGCTCTGCATCAACGGTGAGTGAAAGGCCCCGCTGACGTTCAAGGGCAAAGTTCTCCTAGCCCCCATCTCCGAAGCGATCTCGCAGGCGCGCCTTACGGCATCCGCCTCGCCGGAAATAACCGTCTGGACGGGGCTGTTGAAGTTCGCCGCCGTCACCACACCAGCTTCTCCGGCCCGCGCCACGATTTCTTCGATATGCTCGGGCGGCAGGCCCAGAATCGCGGCCATCGTGCCCGGATTGTCCCGCGCGGCCTTCTGCATCAGCTCCGCGCGAGTCCTCACGAGCCTCAGACCATCCTCAAACGAGAAGGCGCCGGCGGCATAAAGCGCCGCATACTCGCCGACGCTGTGACCGGCGGCCCACGATGCCCAAAGCCCGCACTCCCTGGCTGCCGTGAGCGCGGCAGCCGACACCGTATACAACGCAGGCTGGGTATTCACGGTCTCAAGGAGCGCACTTTCCGGCCCTTCAAAGCACAGCCGGCTGATCGGCTGCCCCACACATTCGTCCGCGCGCCTGAAGATATCCGCCGCGCGAGGCGCGTTCTCCGCCAAATCCCGACCCATGCCAACGAACTGGCTGCCCTGACCCGGGAACACAAAAGCCAGTCGCCTCATGCTAACCCGCCAAACACGCCCGTTGTATCGGGAAACCCTTTTCCCGATACTCCGACCGCGCGCGCTTTCGGGAAAAGGGTTTCCCGAAACAACAAAATTCGTTTCGGGATTTCCGGAGCGAATACCACGTCCACGCCATACGCCAAGCAACTGTTCGCTGCCTCAAATCTCGAAACACCGGGGAAGCCAGCCGCCTCACGGCTTTCCACTTTCGACTTTCGACTTTCGACTTAATATGCCCACTTCATCACTCCGGCCGCCACGTCAGGCCGCGCGCCGAACCCCACCACGACCACGTTGTCGTCCTTCTTGATTCGCCCCTCCGCCAGCGCCTCATCGAGAGCGATGGGGATCGAGGCTGCGGAGGTATTGCCGTATTTATGCAGGTTCACGAAGAACTTCTCGGGCGGAATCCCGAGGCGGCTCACGGCGGATTCCACTATGCGCGCGTTCGCCTGGTGAGGAACGACCAGGTCCACATCAGCGGTCGTCATCCCGCACTTGGCGAGCACACGCTGGGTTGCCTCACCCTGAATCTTGACAGCGAACTTGAAGACCTCGCGGCCCTCCATGAATATCTTGTCGCGGTGAGCGTCGATGTCTTCGTGAGTGCAGGGATTCCTGCTCCCGCCGGCGGCTATCTTGAGCACATCGGCCCCGGAACCGTCCGATCCCAGCTCGAATGCCAGCAACCCCTGGCCCTCGCCCACGCTCGCAACGACCGCCGCCCCGGCGCCATCCCCGAATAGTATGCAAGTCCCTCGATCGGTCCAGTTCGTCACTCGCGTGAGCAGGTCGACGCCAATCACCAGGACACGGTTGTAAGTCCCGCTGGTCACAAACGCACTCGCGGCCGAGAGGGCATAGACCCAACCGGAACAGCCGTCGCCCAAGTCGAATGCCGGAGTATTGCCCCCGCCCAGGGCGTTCTGAACTATCGAGGCCGTGGCCGGAAAAGGCATATCGCCCGTCACCGTGGCCACGATTATCAAGTCGATATCGCCGGCCTTCAGGTTCGCCCGCTCTAGCGCGACTGACGCAGCCTTCACCGCATAGTCGCTCGAGGCCTCACCATCCTCGGCAATGCGTCTTTCGCTAATGCCGGTCCGCGCGAGAATCCACTCATCGGTCGTATCGACAATCTTCTCGAGGTCGGCATTCGAGAGCACCTTCTCCGGCACGGCGGAGCCGATGCTTACGATCCCTGCGTTTTTTCCGTTACACATCGAGTATCCTTCGGATAGGCTCTACGCTTTTCCCCGGACTTCGCCGGGAAAAAGTGGCCACCTTACGGTGGCGGTTGACCAAGGCAGGCGGTCGGGTTTTTCGCTTTTCGGTTGTTAAGGGATTTGAACAACACCTGAGTCGGCTCGGGACAGCTCCCCAGCGTTGCCCTACCCTCCGCCCAGGCAAAGCAAGTATAGCTCATCGGCCATCCCTTAACAACCACAAAGCCGAAAACCCAAAGGCGGTGCGCCGTCGAATCCGCCTTAGCGACAACAAATTGTTTATAGGAGCGCGCTAAGCGCCTAAACCCGTTAACCCTAAATCCTAAATCCCATTCCCTTCCCTAGCCCCTAGCCCAGCGACTGCCTGATGGCGTCCACAACACCGCCGCTGACTGCTTCCTTCGCCGCTCGGACGGCGCTGGCGACGGCGTTGGCATTGGCAACCGGCCGTGGCCGATCATGCACACCCCGTCGATTCCAAGCAGCGGGGCTCCGCCGTGCTCGCTGTAATCCGTCATCTTCCTGAGCCGATTGCGGAACGGCAGCAGCATCACCGCGGGCAGCCAGGTAAGCGGATGGCTCTTGATATCCTGCGTGACCAACGACTTCAGGAACTCCGCCAGTCCCTCCGCGGTCTTTAGGGCAACGTTTCCGGCAAAACCATCGGCCACCACGACGTCGGCCTCTCCGCTGAACAAATCGCGTCCCTCAACGTTGCCAATAAATCTGATCGGCAGCCGTGCCAGCTTCGCATGAGCGGCGCGCACTATTTCGTTGCCTTTGCTCTTTTCCTCGCCAACCGATAGCAGCCCCACACGGGGCCGGTCGACCCCGAGGACCTTCTCGGTGTACACGCTGCCCATAACCGCGAACTGCACCAGGTTCTCCACGCTGCAATCGACCACGGCGCCGGCGTCCAGCAAAATGCAAGCGCCTCTCTTGCTCGGCATCAGCGCGGCGATCACCGCCCTGTCTATGCCGCGAATCCGGCTCGATCCCGAGGGTAGCGGCCGCCATGGCGGCCGCGGTGTTTCCGACGCTCACCATCGCGTCGGCTGATCCGCTCTTGACCATCGAGGTGGCGACCACCACGGACGCGTCTTTCTTCATACGCACCGCGGCGGCAGGCTCGCACATTTCGATCCTGTCGGCGGCATGGCATATACTTACCCGGCCGGACCCAGAGACTCACCCCGCAGGTGTCGCCTGATGGCATCCTCATCGCCCACCAGTATCACGTCCACGCCGTAAAGCTTGCTGCCTTGCGCCGCCCCTTTGACTATTTCCGCCGGGGCGAAATCACCGCCCATCGCATCGACAGCTACGATCATTAGATGTTAGAGGTTGGAGGTAAGAAGTTAGAATTCGCGGCCTCCAACCGAATGCTCCCTTCAAGAGTAGCTTATGGCGGAGAGCAGAGAGCCCGGAACTCTCCGCTGGTGGCCCGTCTCCGAATCCAGCGGAACACCACCATGGGTGGACGTCCCCAGCCCCCAGTCGCTAGTGTCTACTTGCCGGTGTATCGGGAATCTTGTTCCCGATACGCACTTAGTTTCGGGAACAAGATTCCCGAAACACCCGTTAATAGTATTCTTGCCGGTGTATCGGGAATCTTGTTCCCGATACGCACTTAGTTTCGGGAACAAGATTCCCGAAACACCCGTTAATAGTATTCTTGCCGGTGTATCGGGAATCTTGTTCCCGATACGCACTTAGTTTCGGGAACAAGATTCCCGAAACACCCGTTAATAGTATTCTTGCCGGTGTATCGGGAATCTTGTTCCCGATACGCACTTAGTTTCGGGAACAAGATTTCCCGAAACACCCGTTAATAGTATTCTTGCCGGTGCATCGGGAATCTTGTTCCCGATACGCACTTAGTTTCGGGAACAAGATTCCCGAAACACCCGTTAATAGTATTCTTGCCGGTGTATCGGGAATCTTGTTCCCGATACGCACTTAGTTTCGGGAACAAGATTCCCGAAACACCCGTTAATAGTATTCTTGCCGGTGTATCGGGAATCTTGTTCCCCGATACGCACTTAGTTTTGGGAACAAGATTCCCGAAACACCCGTTAATAGTATTCTTGCCGGTGTATCGGGAATCTTGTTCCCGATACGCACTTAGTTTCGGGAACAAGATTCCCGAAACACCCGTTAATAGTATTCTTGCCGGTGTATGGGAATCTTGTTCCCGATACGCACTTAGTTTCGGGAACAAGATTCCCGAAACACCCGTTAATAGTATTCTTGCCGGTGTATCGGGAATCTTGTTCCCGATACGCACTTAGTTTCGGGAACAAGATTCCCGAAACACCCGTTAATAGTATTCTTGCCGGTGTATCGGGAATCTTGTTCCCGATACGCACTTAGTTTCGGGAACAAGATTCCCGAAACACCCGTTAATAGTATTCTTGCCGGTGCATCGGGAATCTTGTTCCCGATACGCACTTAGTTTCGGGAACAAGATTCCCGAAACACCCGTTAATAGTATTCTTGCCGGTGTATCGGGAATCTTGTTCCCGATACGCACTTAGTTTCGGGAACAAGATTCCCGAAACACCCGTTAATAGTATTCTTGCCGGTGTATCGGGAATCTTGTTCCCGATACGCACTTAGTTTTGGGAACAAGATTCCCGAAACACCCGTTAATAGTATTCTTGCCGGTGTATCGGGAATCTTGTTCCCGATACGCAGTTAGTTTCGGGAACAAGATTCCCGAAACACCCGTTAATAGTATTCTTGCCGGTGTATCGGGAATCTTGTTCCCGATACGCACTTAGTTTCGGGAACAAGATTCCCGAAACACCCGTTAATAGTATTCTTGCCGGTGTATCGGGAATCTTGTTCCCGATACGCACTTAGTTTCGGGAACAAGATTCCCGAAACACCCGTTAATAGTATTCCTGCCGGTGTATCGGGAATCTTGTTCCCGATACGCACTTAGTTTCGGGAACAAGATTCCCGAAACACCCGTTAATAGTATTCTCTGCCGGTGCATTGGGAATCTTGTTCCCGATACGCACTTAGTTTCGGGAACAAGATTCCCGAACACCCGTTACAGCATTCTATCAATCAATTATGCAACTAAGCACTAGATTTAGTCCCCTTTCTTTATCTTCTCTTTCACCGTCACCACGCCGGCCCTTGTAGTAACCGCAGGACGGGCACGCATGGTGCGGCTGCGACGCCGGGCATGGCAGCGCGGGCAATTGGGCACGGCGGTACGCTCAACTTGTAGTGAGTCCTACGCAGCCGCGCCCTCTGATTGGAATGTCGTCTTTTCGGTAAGGCATGAAAAACTCCGTTCTCTAATTGATAATTGATAATTGACAATTGATAATGCATTGTCAATCACGCCGCCGCCGTGCTGCGAGAACTCGAAGAAGCCTGTGGCTTCGACGGGTCGCTCCCGCGGCGCAGCGGAGCGGATTGTCAATTGTCAATTATCAATTGTTCCTTCGTTTTCTTTTCAAGAAATGCGGCGAGCGCTGAAAAGGCGGAAGTCCCAGTTTCAGGAGGACATTCGCACGGACCCTGGTTCAGATCCTTGCCGCACCGCATGCACAGGCCCTTGCAGGCCTCCTCGCACAATGGCTTGATAGGCACGGCCACCAAAATATCCTGCCGCAGCAGCTCCGTCAAATTGAAGATGTTCTCCTCAAAAAGCGGCTCCTTCGCATCCTCGGGCAGTTCCCCCTCTTCGGCTTCCTCGACCGTTTCCAGCACGGAGGGCGTGATGGGCAACGCCTCTTCTATGGGCTGCTCCACTTCCATTTTATACGATTTCAGGCACCTGCCGCACTCCAGTTCCACCTTCGTGCGGAACTTTCCCCACGCCACAATGAAGTTTCCGGTGTTCGAGAAAAGCGACTTCGCCCTCTGATCGGCTCCACGCATTTGAGCCCGCTTTCGGGATCTTCGACCGGCGGCTCATCTATTATGTATTGTATCCGCTTACCCAGATGCGTCGCAATCTGTTGAGATCCAACCTCATCAAGCATTACCATTGCCTGCCACAACCTGCACCGTCTCCCTGGCTATCATCCTCTCCTCGTTCGTCGGAAGCAAGAGGATGCGAGCCCTGCCGGAAGCCTTACTTATGTCGGCAGGCCCTTTCAGAGTGTTGTTCTTCTCCCGATCCAACTCCAGCCCAAGGAACTCCATATTTTCGCAGACCGTCGCCCGCACGCTTGCAGAGTTCTCGCCGATTCCACCGGTGAAAACAACCGCGTCCAGCCCGCCCATTGCCGCCGCGTAAGCGCCGATATATTTCTTTATGCGGTAACAGAAGATTGCAAAAGAGAGCTTCGCCCGCGGCTTGGACTCGGCCGCTTGCTCGATATCGCGCATGTCGGACGAAACCCCGCTGACCCCCAGAAGCCCGCTCTTCTTGTTGATGATATTGTCGATCTCGTCGGGGCTGGCCCCCAGCACTTTTGCAAGATAAATCAGGATAGCCGGGTCCAAATCCCCGCTTCGAGTGCCCATCACAAGACCCTCCGCGGGAGTCATACCCATGCTGGTATCGACCACCTTGCCGCCGACTACCGCGGCCATGCTCAGCCGTTGCCCAGATGACAGGTAACTATCTTCGTCGAGCCTGTGTCGAAGCCGGCGGCCTCGAGCATCTTCTGCGCCTGCCGCGTCACATATCTGTGCGATGTGCCATGGAAGCCGTACCGCCGCACGCCGTTGTCGGTGTAATACTTATAGGGCAAAGCATAGGTGTACGCATAGTCCGGCATAGTCGCATGAAACGCCGTGTCGAATACCGCGACTTGCGGCACCCCCGGCATCAGCCGCATACAGGCGCGAATGCCCGCAAGGTTCGGCGGGTTGTGCAAAGGGGCCAGATCGCTGATCTTGTCTATCTCGTCGACTATTTCCTTATCCACGCAAATAGACCGGACAAACTTCTCGCCGCCGTGCACGACCCTGTGTCCAACAGCCGATATTTCCGAGATGTTCTTGACCGCGCCGTTTTCCGAGCCGGTGAGCAGTTCGAAAACGCGGTCCATCGCCTTTTCATGGTCGGGCATGTCCACCTGGACCACGGCTTTGCCGCCGGAGAGGGTCTCGTGCTTGATCTTGCCTCCATCCAGCCCGATCCTCTCGGCAAGCCCTTTCGCAAGGACCTCCTCGGTATCCGAATCTATCAATTGATATTTCAGGGAAGAACTCCCGCTGTTCAAGACCAGGACCTTCATATCGCCTGCACCGCCGTGATCGCCGCAACATTGACTATGTCGTTCACATCGCACCCTCTCGACAGGTCGTTCACGGGTTTTCTCAAGCCCTGCAGCACAGGCCCGAAGGCATCGGCCTTCGCAAGCCTTTCGGTGAGCTTGTAACAGATGTTGCCGGCGTTAAGGTCCGGAAATATCAGCACGTTTGCCTTGCCCGCCACGGGGCTGCCCGGGGCTTTCTTCCGGCCGATCCAATCCACCAGCGCGGCATCGCCCTGCACCTCTCCGTCCAGCAAGATATCCGGCCTGCGCTCGCGCGCTATTCTCGTGGCCTCGATTACTTTCTCCGCGATCGGGTCGTTGGCGCTGCCCTTGGTCGAGAAGCACAGCATCGCTACCCTCGGCTCAAAGCCAAGGAGATTGTGCATCGTCATTGCACTCTGAATCGCGATCTCGGCAAGCTCGTCGGCATTGGGATTGATCACCAGGCCGGAGTCGGCGTAGATGAATACCCCGTTTTCGACCGTACTCGCAGTCGGGCACTATCATCACAAAAAAACTCGAGGCTATCTTGCAGCCCTGCGCGGTCTTCAATATTTGCAGCACGGCCTGACCGTGTCCGCCGTCGAGTGAGTGGCCCCGGAAACCTGGCCGTCGGCTTCGTCCGAATGGACCATCATGCACCCGAAGTAGAGCGGATCACCCACGATATCATACGCCTGGTCCTCGGTAATACCCTTAGACTTGCGCATCTCGTGGAAGCTCTTCGCATACCGTTCCCTGAGTGGCGAGGTGGCCGGGTCTACAATCCTGCACCCGGCAAGATCGACTCCCGCCTGCTTTGCCCCCGCCGCAATCTTCTCTTCGGAATTGATCAGGACCACCTGAGCAAGCCCCTGCTCGACAATATTTCGCGCCGCCGCGACCATTCTGACGTCGTCGGCCTCCGGCAAGGTGATCCGCTTGTTCCCGGCCCTTGCCTTGGCGTATATGGTTTCCATTACACTAGGCATTTTTCCCCCACACATAGGGTTAGTAGTATCTTACAACTGAAATCCTATACAAGTTGTACTGAACTTTGATATGTCACCTCGGATTTCAGTTTTAAGATACGCCAGAAGAAACCACCGACCTTCCGAATTACGAAAAGGCCGTATTGATTTTCCGGCGATGGCCTTCTTGGTTGCGGCTGCGCCGCTTTAGTATCTTACAACTGAAATCCTATACAAGTTGTACTGAACTTTGATATGTCACCTCGGATTTCAGTTGTAAGATACGTAAGAAGAAACCACCGACCTTCCGAATTACGAAAAGGCCGTATTGATTTTCCGGCGATGGCCTTCTTGGTTGCGGCTGCGCCGCTTTAGGGAAGGGAGACTTCTTCCTCCCCTACAAACCCTTATAAACCTACAACCCTACTAACCATTTACCTTCTGACGGGGTTGGCAGGGTTGTAACGGAGGGCATCCATTCCCTTCCCCTATCAACCCTATTGACCCTACTAACCTTACTAACCCTACCAGCCTTTACCTTCTGATTCCACCGGCAGGCGGGTATCACCGGTTCGTGGTCGACCTGAGCGCTTATCCGGGTCTCGAGTTTCTCGCGCCCCTTGTCCAGGGTTCCCATCACCTTGCCGAGGTGGTTTTCGACGGCCGTCAGGACTTCGCGGGCATATTCGTCGGCACTGCGCTTCATCGACCGCGCGTGATTCTCGGCATTTGCCATGATCCCCTGCGCCTGAGCCTTAGCCAACCTGTTGATCTCGCTGGTATCCACGAGTTTCGCAGCCATCTGGCGGGCCTCTTCCACTATCCGATTCGACTCTTCGGTGGCCCGCTCGACAATCATATCCGCTTCTTCCTTGGCG
The DNA here is from genome assembly GCA_963823885.1 of uncultured bacterium. Taxonomy (GTDB): domain Bacteria; phylum Armatimonadota; class UBA5829; order UBA5829; family UBA5829; genus CAWGNL01. The sequence continues at coordinate 52,443 of CAWGNL010000025.1, read as the reverse complement.
GCGGAGACTATCTTGTCGGAGTCGTTGGCGACCCGGTTAGCTCTGCGGACCTCGTCAGGCAGGGAGGCTCTGATCTTGTTGGTCAGCATATGAAACTCTTCCAGATTGATCCCCCATGCCTTCCCCAGAAAGCAGTGGGCATCATCCGTCAGTTCTTCGAGGCCATCCAGGAGCTTGAGGATATCCTCCTGAGGACTCGGGTTACCCAAGAACGACGGTCTTTTGATTACGGTTAGTTCCTGGCTCATAATTATAGTCTCCCTTGAAAATAGAAGTTAGCCCGACTTTACGAAATAGCTCTCCGGAACCGGTTTTTTGCCCCGGAAACAAGGGCTGTAGAGGCCCGAGTTCCGGTTATTTGAGCGTGATTTACGTAATCAGGCAATCGATTTATTGTGTATGACCTAACTCATCCTGCACATTGATAAGTGAATATCGCGCATTTCAGAGCTTTGTCCCGCTTGTTTTGCTCTGATGTATTGACAAGCGGCGTCGGTCGTGCTAGACTTGTATGACCTGACATGGCTAGCATAACTAAGAAAACAATCAAGGGACACGATTACTACGTCGCCAGAGAGTGTCGGCGGGTGAATGGCAAGCCCAAGATAGTGTGGCAAAAGCATCTTGGCCGCGTCGAGAATATCATCCGCGCGGTTACGCAGGCTGAATCGCCTTCTCCGACGGAAGCAGACGTCGTCGAGTTTGGACTGGTCTCGGCACTCTACGATATCGCCGATAAGCTCGGTCTCGTTCAGATAATCGAGCGCTGTTGTCCGAAGAGGGAGCAAGGCGTCTCCGTTGGAGAGTACATGCTCCTCGCCGCCATCAACCGGTGCTCTAAGCCGACAAGCAAGAACAAAATCGCCCAGTGGTACGACGGCACTGTCCTGCGTCGGCTGACGCCCGTAGCGAGTTCGGCGCTGACCAGCCAGAGATTCTGGGACAACATGGCTCTGCTCACGCCGGAGCGTATCAAGGCCATTGAGCAAGAGTTGGCCCGTGTGCTAATCGAACAGGAGGGCGTTGACCTAAGTTGCTTGCTTTACGACACCACCAACTTTTTCACTTACATCGACACGGACACGGCGGGCGATATCCCCCAGCGGGGGCACAACAAACAGAAAAGGACCGATCTCAAGCAGATCGGGCTGGCGCTGTTGGTGAGCCGAGACCATCGAATACCGCTATTCCATCAGGTCTATCCTGGCAATGTCCACGACTCATTGCAGTTCGCGAGTATCATCGAAGAACTGAGTGAGCGTCTGTCGGAGCTCGCCCGGCAGTGCCAGGACATAACCCTGGTTTTCGACAAGGGGAACAACTCGCATGCTAACCTGCAGCGGTGCGATTCGTTCCATTACGTTGGCTCACTTGTCGCGTCACAACACTCTGAACTGCTCTCGATACCACTTGAGCAGTACCTCGGAAATCGGCTCAGGCTTGCTGGCCTATATGACACGAAAGAAGGTCTTCGGCAAAGAACACGTAGTCTGCCTCACCTGGAACGAAGAACTCTTTAGATGCCAGATGCGCGGCCTGGGCGAGCAACTTTCCAAGAGAATGAGCAAGCTCCAGGCCCTGCAGGCAAGGTTGCAGGCCAGATGCGACGGATTGATCCGAACCGGTCGGAAACCGACTGCGGCAGCCGTGGCGCGCTGTGCCTCCGGCATCATCAAGGGACAGCACGCGCAAGACATCATCAGGTATAACGTCACAGAGGTAGATGGGCAAGTCGTGCTTGACTACGGCATAGATATCGATTCCCTATCCCGGATCGCCCAAACGCAGTTTGGCAAGAACGTCCTGTTCACCGACCGGCAGGACATGGACGCTAAGGCCATCGTGGATACTTACCACGCTCAGTATAAGATAGAGGATGCTTTTAAGCAGATGAAAGATCCCCATCATGTCAGTTTCTGGCCGATTTACCATTGGACTGATCAGAAGATCAGAGTTCACGCTTTCTACTGCGTCCTTGCGCTTACTCTTTGCTCGCTCCTGAACCGCAGGATAGAGCAATCCGGCTTAAAGTTGAGCCCGGAAGAGGCTTATGAGCAACTCTCCGATATCAAAGAAGTGCTGCTCGTCTACCCGCGCGGCAAGGGCAAACCAAAGCTGGTAACGACAACCAGCAAAATGCGCGATGTTCAATATCAACTTTTCAATGTGCTAAATCTCGGTAGATTTACGGCGAGTTAGGTCATACACTCGGAAGGCCGACAACTCGGCTTTTCACGATGGATTTTGCCGCCCTACGAAGAATATTTCGTAAAGTCGGGTTAGGAGTCAGTATCTTACAACTGAAATCCTAACACCTTAACACCCTTCGCCACGGCCGCGCTGCTTGAAGGCCTGCTCGACGCACTCCGGCACGAGGCCGGCGAGCGGCACGCCGAACTCCGAGAGTTCTCTCACCAAACTCGAACTCAGGAACGAGTGCTCCGCGCTGGGGACCATGAAAAGCGTCTCCACCCTCTCGTTCAGGCGCTTATTCGTCAGCGCCATCTGCAGTTCGAACTCGAAGTCCGACACGGCGCGCAGGCCTTTGATAATCACCCTCGCGCCCTGGCGCTCTACATATTCTACTAGCAAACCACGGAAATAGTCTACCTCAATATTATCCAGGTGTGCAACAGACAGGCGCAGAAGATCGAGGCGTTCCTCAACAGTGAAAAACGGCTCCCTCTCCAGATTGACCCCGACAGCGATCACCACCTCGTCGAACACGCGCGCCGCGCGCTCGATGATGTCCACATGACCGCAAGTCACCGGGTCGAAACTGCCTGGGTAAATTACTTTCATGAACTCAAAAGTCGAAAGTCGAAAGTCGAAAGTCAGAGCCACGCGTCGCGCGGGATCCTGACACCCACCACCCATCACCCAACACCTGTTCCCTAGCTCACCGCCGCCAAGGCGAACCCCTCGTATTTTAACGGGTGTTTCGGGAATCTTGTTCCCGAAACTAAGTGCGTATCGGGAACAAGATTCCCGATACACCGGCAAGAATACTATCAGCTATTTATGCAAGAAGATACTAGCTCACCGCCGCCAAGGCGAACACCTCGTATTTTAACGGGTGTTTCGGGAATCTTGTTGCCGAAACTAAGTGCGTATCGGGAACAAGATTCCCGATACACCGGCAAGAATACTATCAGCTATTTATGCAAGAAGATACTAGGAGACTCCTGAAGAAATGGCCTTTTTGGAGCCTCCAAATATGTAAATTAGGCCCGGACCCAATGGCCGGGCCCGATTAAGATTTGTGCCTACAATAGATAGTAGGATCACCGCGATCGCCGCAATCATCCGGACAAGGGAAAAGAGCGGCGTTTGGGCGGCGATATCGGCCGTACTGTTACCATTTGCGCCCACTTTGTCCGTAATCTTTCGCACATTGCACATTATTGCCGACAGCACGCACTGCATCCAGACTTTCAGCCTTCCAAAGTAGCGTGCCTGACGGGCTCCGTTTCGCATCCAGTGCGCTATCACTCGTTCAATAGCCGGTCGCAACAGCAGCAGTTCCTTGCCGCTGTCCGTTTGGGCAAACTTCTCAGCGTCTCGTTGCAAAGCTTCGTACTTGCGAAGCTTTATGATTCGCTTTGCACTCTTGCCAAGACATATACGCTTGTGCGGACACTCCAGAGGGCAGCTCTTGCCCGTAAAAGTTACACTTTGCCCGCCAATCGTGCGGGTGCAGCCATTTGGACAGGTCACCGTCCCGGCCATTGTGTCAATCTCGAAATTGCCCTTGCCGAACTTGTCTGAAGATGTGTTGGGCTTGGTCACAATCGCCACGCCGGCGCTCATCGCCTCATGTCGCGCCTCCTCGGCGGCGTATGCTCGGTCACCGATGAGCGCCGGAGGCTGAGTCCCGCTAGATGCCTGCTGCTCGATTATCGGAGAGACGGCGGCGCTGTCGTGCTCGTTTGCAGCCATCACATGCACAGCGGTTATCACGCCGCTTCTCGCATCCGCCGTCACCGTCCCTTTGTAGCCGTTGAACTTCCGTGATTTGCTCTTTCTGCCATGGCGCATCTCCGGGTCCACCACGCTTACCTGCCGGTCAGCGCACACGCCCTCAATCAGCTTGCCGGTCCCATCTTCCGAGACTTCCACATCCTGGCCCACAAGCCTTGCCAACTGCTCGATCAGGCCCTGCAACTCCGTGTCCTCGAAGGACAAACCCGCTCGCAGCACACTCACGGCATCGTAGACCAGATCATTGAGCAACTCCTGCCGCGCACCAGCACTTTCCCAGTCAATCTTGGGCTTGGCGACATCGGTAAGATACTCGCTCCGACGAAGCCGGCTTATCAACTCCTTCGCATGCTCCTCGTCGCTCCTTTGATACCCCTCCAGCGCCCTGCGGGTGCCCGCGAATATCAGAGCATAGCTGTCCATCACCGCGGCCCGTCCCAATATCGCGGTAGAGTCAATGAGCTGGGCCGACTCAGTGTCGACAAGTCCAAGGTCTATCGCAGCCTGCTTTATCCGCTCGAAGACCTCCTGCAGCGGAGAGTCTTTCTCGCTGAATCCGCCGTTCTTGAGATCCTCGATCTCGTCACGTTTGATCGTCCCGAACAAAAGACGCAGACGGTGATACACCAAGTTGGTCGGATGGATCGGACGCTGGTCAAGGCCGAAGTCACACATGTGCCGGACCCGCAAATCGTAATAGAGGTCATCGACTATCTTCTCGTCGCTCATACCGTCCCGAAGCTGCAAGAGCAACAGCCGGGTAAGCACGGATGGAGACCGAGCCTCACGACCCACATTGCTATAAAGCTTGTCAAAGACCTTATCGGGAATTACCCTGTCGCACACCTCCCGGAACCTCACCTCGAAGCTCCCGGGACGGATCCGTAACGAGGACATCCCGACCTCGATATCGTCGAACGTACGCTGCTGCGGTTTGCGATATTTGCTCATAGTGACTACTTCGACACCGCAACCAAAAAACCATTATGATAGGCCTCTAAATTTCAAAAAAACTTGCTGAGTTCTTCAGGGGCCTCCTAGGTTCGAGCCCTAGTCCGGCAGCCAATTCTATAAGCGCGAACACTCTCTCAACCATTTGTGCGAATTTCGGTCCTCTCTGAACACTCATTTCAATTTAATTTGAACAGTCATTTCGGAATTATCTGAACGCCCATTTCGGCCATTCTGAACGCTCATTTCGGGATGAACGCTTGCGGGGCGGCGCTGGACACCAAGGCGCTGACGTCTTACCAAGAGAACACAACAAGCTCTGGAGGTAAAGATGTCACGGAAAGGAGTGTCCATGCGCAAAGTAAGAGAAATTCTGAGGCTGAGGCTCGGTGGAGGGCTATCTACCCGGCAAGTGGCCGATAGCTGTAGAGTCTCGGTGGGCACGGTAAGTGAATATGAGAGGCGGGCGAGGGCGGCAGGGTTGGGCTGGCCACTGCCTGCTGACTTGGACGACACTGGTCTTGAACGGATCGTCCGGGCGAGAGAATGCGACTTCCGGCACAATCGGCCACTGCCGGATGCGAGTTATCTCATTACGGAGATGAAGCGAGCGCATGTGACGCTTCACCTCTTGTGGCTGGAGTACCGAGAATCTCTGTCCGGTGGTTACGGCTACACCCAGTTCTGCCACTACTACAACCAGGCCAAGGCCAAAGCGGACCTGGTGCTTCGCCAGGAGCACAGGGCCGGCGAAAAGCTATTTACCGACTACGCCGGTGACACGCTCAAGATGGTCAATCCCAAGACCGGAGAGATAATCCCCGTCTACGTGTTTGTGGCCGTCCTGGGTGCATCCAACTACACGTTCGCTGAGGGTGTCACCAGTCTGAATGTCGCCAGTTGGATTGGCTCCCATGTGAAGGCATTCGAGTTCTTCGGCGGCGTGCCGGAGATTGTGGTGCCGGACAACACCAAGTGCGCAGTCATTAGGCCGGACCGCTACGAGCCTGACATCAACCCCTCTTTCGCGGAAATGGCGGCCCACTACGGCACCGCCGTCATCCCCACTCGCGTCCGTAAGCCCAGAGACAAGGCCAAAGTTGAAAACGGCGTCCTGGTAGTTGAGCGCTGGATAATGGCGGCCCTACGGAACCGCACGTTCTTCTGCCTGACCGAGATCGCTGAGGCGATAGACCAACTCCTTGACCGACTCAATACTCGGAAGTTCAAGGCCGTAAACTCCACCAGAGAGCAGCTCTTCAAGACATTGGACGCACCCGCCCTAAAGCCATTGCCCGCCAATCGTTACACCTTCGCCGAATGGCGCTCCGCCAAGGTCAATATCGACTATCACATATCAGTGGCAAAGCACCTCTATTCCGTCCCCTATCAACTCGCCACAGAGCAGCTCGATGTGCGTCTGACGGCGACCACAGTCGAGGTTTTCTACAAGAACCGGCGCGTAGCCAGTCACATCCGAAGTTACCGCGAAGGCGGCGCAACTACACTCGACGAGCATATGCCAGACAGCCATCGCAGGTACCTGGAGTGGACACCGTCGCGCATCATCAACTGGGCAGGGCGCACCGGACCGGCGACCGCGGCACTTGTCGAGAACATAATGCGCACGAAACCCCATCCCGAAATGGGCTTTCGTTCCTGCCTTGGGATCATCCGGCTGGGCAAGGAATTCGGCACCGAAAGGCTGGAAGCCGCTTGCGCACGAGCACTTAAGGCAAAAGCCTATTCTTACAAAAGCGTCAAGTCCATCCTCACAAGTGGCTTGGACAAGAAACCGGCAACACAGACCACCATGCAGCTTACCTTTACTGAACACTCAAATATCCGGGGCAAGGACTACTACAAAAACCAAGGGGGATAACAATGCTATTAGAGCAGACCATCGACAAACTCTACACAATGAAGCTCGACGGGATGGCAAACGCGATCCGCGAGCAGACAACTGACCCGGCGGCGCTCTCGCTTTCTTTCGAGGAAAGGCTTGGGCTAATCGTCGATAGGCAGTGGGACCTCAAGGAAACAAGGGGCTTGAGGCGCAGGCTTCAGGTCGCAAAGCTCAGGCAACCCTCCGCAGTTGAGGATATTGACTTTCATTCAGCCAGGGGGCTGGATAAATCGGTCATGCTTTCTCTCGCGGACTGCAAGTTCATCGAATGCCATTCCAATATAATCTTAACCGGTCCCACTGGAGTCGGAAAGACATACATCGCCTGCGCTCTCGCTCAGAGGGCTTGCCGCCTCAAGCACTCCGTCCGCTACTTCGGCTGCGGCCCCTTCATTTCGAGCCTCGCCACGGCACGGGCTGACGGCAGCTATCTCTCTCTTGTGCGCAGGCTCGAACGCACCGATCTGCTCGTCATCGACGACTGGGGAATGTATCCGCTGGACGCAGAGGCGGCAAGGGATATCTTCGAGATTCTGGAGTGTCGCACGAACCGAGGATCCGTGATCGTCGTCAGCCAGGTGCCGGTCGATGCCTGGTACGATATCATCCCCGCGCCGACCATTGCCGACGCGATCCTCGATCGGCTGGTCCACAATGCCTATCGGATTGAGATGAAAGGGGAGTCGATGAGAAAGAAACTCTCCCCACTTGCCGGGGGAAATTAGAGATGCCTGCGCCAAAGAAATACGACAGCCCTGCCCAAAGGCAGGCGGCATATCGGCAACGATGCAAACAGCGGCAAATACTGACATACGCCAAGCTGGGGCTTAGCCCGGCAGCAGTTCCCTCAACACCGGGGAAGAGGCGGTGGAAAGCTATGAGCCGTCAAGCTGTCTCCATTCTTGAGAAAGCCGTTAGCGAGATGGAGGCGTATTACGACTGCAAGCCCGATACGTGGCAGGACTCGGAGACAGGAGAGTCGATTTGCCAGATGATAGAGATCATCGAGGACGCAGTTGCCGCCATACGGGAGTTACTCTGACCCATCCGGTGCCTGAAGCGTAACGTTACGCTTCCCCTGCCACAACCCGAGGGCAGGTATTGACTAATTTCCGGCGGCTATTCTACTATATAGCCGTCCAGCGTCGCTCCGCTCCGACGGGGCGTTCAGAATCGCCGAAACCGCTGTTCAGATAACTCCGAAACTGCTGTTCAGATTGACCGAAACCCGCAGCAGACGCCGCATCCTCCACATGCAGGAGACAACAAGGTCTATGTACAGTTTCTCCACATCTCCATCCGGCTGATAGCGAGCGTGAATCTGTTTCTTGAGGCCAAGGAGTTCGGCTTCGCATTCACCGGGCAGCAGCAGCGAGCGGGAGAACAGCCCGTGCCTAACAGGATTTAGGGCAACACGCTTCTTGCCCTCCGTCGATCTCGGCCCCGTGCTCCTCCTGCTATTGGCGCGGTTCGCTGCGACCTGTCGCTCTGATGCCATCTGTCAACCCCCCACATTTGTCTGAAGAATAATCGTCGAAAATCGCCACTAATAAAAAACAACTACATCCTCAAGCTGCTTCGTCATTCACAATACGGAGGCACACGAAAAAGAACACAGGGACGTGTGCTCTATAGAGGAGATTGCTGCTACCTTTGGCTCGTGAGTGAATAGCCAACCAAACTGGCAAGCAGATGTAATCTACTCCATGATTATTGAGTTGTCAATCGGTAAGATCACCGGTTCTGTTAAAGCATCGCTTCGGAGCTAAAGTACGTTGCCAAGGATAATTGAATTCACCATCTATTCTAAAACTGAGAACGCGACAGCCTCACGTGCTGCCGAAAAACTCAAGATCAATAGATGGTATCCCGCCTGCTAATCATTACGCTTACCCTTCATTATATCACAATGCCCCTATGTAGGAGCACTTAGCCTAATCTGTTTTGCAATAATTTCTCATCTATTACAGGTCAGGTGAATAGAGTATGCCTCGCGGCTGTCCACGTTTACGAACTCAAGACGATAAAAGAAACCAGCTCGGACAGCGAGTTAGAGACTGCCGGAGTCGGATGCAGATAACTCAGGATGCTCTATGCGCCCGAATTGCACAAGTCACAAACGGTGAATGGATTCCGGACCGTCGGGAAATATACCGTATTGAATATGGTCGACGCATTGTATCCGATCTCGAAATACTGGCACTGGCTCAAGTTCTGGAGTGTTCGGCTTCTTGGCTCCTAACCGGCACCAGTGAAACCTAATTCTTTTGTCTGGTGTTGGTGCCCGAGAGTATGTTGTTATGCGCTATTGGGCTATTAGCAAGATATCATACCACACCAGTTCATTAGAATGCAAGCCTGATTTTTCCTGAATTTTAGACCTGCGGCGGTTCAACAGGACGACTCCACGCTTACGAAAGAGTGCCTTGTCTGTGTGCGTCCATCAGTCCATCAATAGTTAATCCACGCGCATTCTGTCCGTTTCTGCAGAGCGGATACTTTTCCCACACCCTGGAGTCCTGAAGCCCGAGTCCTGCCGGCAGCCTTGCAGCACACATCCCACTCGCGCTTGTGCCAGCCGAGGGAATCATACAGGTCGCTCGGATAGCCGGACAGCATTGCCTTGCCTTTGATATGGCGCAGTATTTCGATAAGGTCGCGGTGGTCGTCGGTCGTCAGTTCGTGCTGATAAGCGCCGCTCTTGCGAGTTTCGGGCAGGTAGGGTGGGTCAACGTAAAATAGGGTTTCTTCGGTGTCGTAGAGTGAAATGATGTCGCGGAAATCCCGATTTTCGATGAGGACTGATACCATACGCTCACTGAGTTTGGGGAGAATGCCGATTACTCCCTGATAGGCCGATGCTTTCTGAACCATTCCACCTTTGGAGGCTGTCACGTCAATGCCGAAAGAGCTGCCTACAAGACCACTGAAAGAGAATCGGGCGAGAACGAAGAATCTTCTGGCCCGCTCGACCGGATTGGTATCATCATTCAAATGGTCGCGACAGAACAGCCATTCTTCCCGGCTGTAGGGACTGAGGCACGCCCGGTTGTAGAAATCGGGGAACATTCCGTCACGGTCGCGCAAAACGCGCATGAAGTTGACCAGGTCTGAGTCGAGGTCGTTGTAGACTTCAACCGGAGTGGGAGTTTTGGCAAAGAGCAGAGAACCGGCACCGCCGAAAGGTTCCACGTATGTTCGGTGCTCGGGAAAGAGTGGCAGTAGTTTGCCTGCCATTTGTTGCTTGCCGCCAAACCAGGGTATGGGTGGTCTTAAGGTCACAATTCCTCCTGTCTTTTATGATTTGTGTTGATTCCAATCTTTAGTTCCGGGACTCCGAGGATGCCCACGATCTCGGCGGCGTTGTGGTCTGCCGTCTCGGACGTTTCTGCCTCCCAAGCCTCAAAGACAAGCGGCTTCACCTTCTCCCAGAGCAGCCGATTCTTGGCTGACAGACCGCCTTTGACGGGTTGCCCAATCCGGGCGGCCCAGCGCAGTTGCAGAAAGTAAAGGATGACTTCTTCGGAAGCGTCCGAGGCTCCATCTATCGGTTTGGTCTCCGCATAGAATCTCCCAGATAGTCTGTGCAGCAGCCACCTGACTCCCACAAACTCCCGGCACATCAATCGCTCCACTCGTTCGTCCTCCAGGATATTGGAGACTTCACGAACGATAGCGGGAAGCGTTGTGGGAACGGTATGTCGGCGGTGACCGGCTTCATGCACGAGTAGGGCTTTTGTTAGTCGGTATTGTTCCGCCTCTGGTACTTGGAAAGTGGTCGGATTGACGGCGATTCGTCGCGTGGCAAAGGAGCAGGTGCCGCCGTTACACTTGGACTTATCAGGCTCGATGATAATTTCGTACGGTGCAATACCTTGAATGGCCCGACCGAAGATAACCAGCCGATTTCTAACGTTCTCATTCTCATACCAGGCATCAGTCATTATCCTCCTTCAAAAGAATCAGGCCGCCGTGCTCGGCGGCCTTGGGTTAGGTAGCATCTGTTTCACTGCTTGTCGTCGGGTTTGCTCTGGGTCTGCTCATCTCTGTCGATCACGATGATCTTCAGGATGGCGCAGTCCACAAGCTCTGGAGGCAGTTCGGATATCCCGGCCGCCACCAGCGTCTTGGCTGTGGCTGTCACGGCCTCTTCCACCGTTTCCGCTTCGACATAGACCGTAACAGCGGCGTCGAAACGTATTGTCCAACGTGCCATTGATGATCCCCCCTTTACCAGTTGAAGGCGAGCGCCAGAAAGCCGTTTTCGTTCCAGGGCAGGCTCTCCATCCACTTATTCACTTCCTCGCGCTCCTCCGGCTCCGCTTCGCGGCGGTCGCAGAAACCCTTGGCTGTTCTCTCCATCTCGGCCTTGAGATAGAAACCGAGGGCGCATCCGTGACCGATACGGTTGGCGTTTGCCGCCAGATAGGTGATGAACTCGTAGGCTATTCCTCCGGGTCGCTGCAGATATTCGATGTTGAGTTTGCCGACGTGGGTTGACATAGGCTGTGCCTCCTTAGGTGTGTTGATTCGGGCCCTAACCATAGACTAGCCCATCCAGGGAGTCAAACAAGGCGGGAGGGTTTGCGCCAAGCAGCAATACCTCACCGCTTTCTAGTGCGGGTGGGGTTGGTATTGTGTGTCTATGTATGCAGGCAACACTACTAACGAGAATTCGATCACCCCCTTTGCCATCACGGATTACCGGGACAGAAGGGACGTCTTTGGTATCAAAAAGAGGGACCGCTCAGGGCACATGTATGTCATCGGCAAGACTGGCACGGGCAAGTCAACATTGCTGGCCAATATGCTGGTGGCGGACATTCGGCGAGGCGAGGGACTGGCTCTCATTGACCCGCACGGCGATCTGGCGGAGGAGCTTCTCAACTTCATTCCAGAGGCAAGAATGGAGGATGTGATCTACTTCAATCCAGGGGATATGAACTATCCCATCGCCTTCAATCCTCTGGAGGATGTCCCTCCTGACTTTCGGCACCTGGTGGCCTCCGGCCTGATCTCGGTTTTCAAGAAGATCTGGCCGGACTCCTGGGGGCCGAGACTGGAGCATATTCTAAGGCACGCCATTCTCACGCTGCTGGAGTATCCGGGCAGCACGCTCTTGGACGTGCCGAGGCTTCTCACCAACAAAGAGTTTCGGATGAATGTTCTGAAAAATGTGCGCGATCAGCACATGAGGGAGTTCTGGGTTGAGGAGTTCGGCAAGCTCTCACCATCCTACCGCTCAACGGCCATCGCCCCGGTTCTTAACAAGACGGGGCAGTTTCTGACGAGCCTGCCTCTTCGCTATATTGTCGGCCAAAAAGGGAACTCGTTTGATCTGCGCCGGGTCATGGACGAGGGCAAAATCTTCATTGTGAACCTCTCTAAAGGCAAGATAGGCGAAGACAACAGCTCGCTTCTAGGGGCATTGATGGTCAGCAAGATCACGCTGGCGGCGATGAGCCGGGCGGATGTGCCGGAAGAGGGGCGAAGGCCGTTCTATTTCTACGTCGATGAAGTCCACAACTTCATCACCCCGGCTTTTGCCGATATCCTCTCGGAATCCCGCAAGTATGGTTTGAACCTGATCTTGGCTCACCAATACATCGATCAACTGGACAAGCCGGTCAGGTCGGCCATCTTCGGCAATGTGGGAACGATTATCTCATTTCGGGTGGGGATAGATGACGCTAGAGTCATGGCCAATGAGTTCTACCCCGTCTTTGAAAAGTCTGACCTGATAGCCCTCGCCAACCACCACATATACCTCAAACTGATGATCGACGGCACGACGTCCCGACCATTCAGCGCCAAAACGCTGCCGCCACCGAAAGCAAAGGCATCGCTCAAAGAGGAGATCGTGGAGCATTCGAGGGTCAAATACGGCAGGCCGAGGTGGGAAGTGGAGCAGGAAATGCGGGAGCCAAGTCGATGAGAGTCTAAGGAGGAGTGGCTTCCCAGTGATATCCGTGATCTGGAGCAATGCTGCCGGATGTGCGAAGACAGACGTGACCATCGACGTAGAGCACATTCCAACCATTTCCGTGTCTAGCCGGAAGCTGGTAGCAAACTGATCGATCATTCAGACAGAATGAGAAATTGGTCGTCCCGTCCGTGACGGCGACTCGCGTGGTCGTATATTGAGCAGGAGTGAAACTCGTTGTAAGCAAAATATTGTATGAGTAAGACGCCGGGTACGGCGTTTCGAGGTCTCCGGCCAGAAATGGTGTTTGCTGGCTAGCCGCCTTGCACCGGAATATGTCATTCTTGCCGGCAGTGTATTTATATAGTCTTTGGAACCAGAAAGGCTGGCCGGTGGCGGAGTTCAAACCGGGATCGGGCGGGTAGCCTCCTGCGTAATCGGTGGTGTACATGCTGAAAGCACAGCCTATTTGCCTGAGATTGGAGATGCAGACGACAATCGCTGAATGGCTTCGGACCAGAATAAGGACGGGGGCCAAAATCGCAGCCAGGACGGCAATAATGGCGATAACCGTCAGTATTTCCACGAGAGTGAACCCGCTTCTGCCTTTATCCACCGCTCCGCCTCACCAGGCTGATTCAAGGGCCAGGGCGTCTGCCGGACTGCCTGCATTGGCAAAACACCCTGGCATTGGAACCAGTCCATTTGTTTACTTAGGGACAACAAGGTTCGGGGCCTTATAGTCCCAGGTCCAAGGCTCGTACCACTTATAGGCCGGAATGCTAACTTGAGTACTTGCCGATTTCCACGGCCCCATCTCAAGCCATCCCAGTCCATAAGCCGTAATCCAGTAAGAGCAACCGCTGGGCACACTCACTTGCCATTTGCCCGCCAAGCTGCAGTTCACCTTCCAGTTCCCGGCATTCCCGCTAACGCAGACGTACTTTGCACCGACTTCCGCGACTGGCCAGGGTTCGCCCTGGTAGGCATAGCCGTAGAGCGTGATCTTGTCACCATAGGCAAGTGCGGGCACCTGGCAGCAGACTTGCAGGGCTGCCATCATCACGGCGACGACGAGAATAGTCATTATAGCTCTGCGCATTCGGTTTTCACCTCCTTTCTCTGTTGATTGCGACCTTGCACCACGACAAAGAAACCGTCATGGCACTCAGTCGAAAAACCTGACGAATCGCAAAAAGCGGTAGGTTGATTCCTACCGATTGACGGCGATTATTGGCTCTCGCGCCTGATTGAGTGATAGATGTATACCCGCTATTAGGCTAGAGACGGCAGGCAGATAGCTGCATATCCAATATTTGTGTATTTCTACTGGGAGTATACCATACGGTTACTTTCACTGCAAGCCTGTTTAGCCGGATATTGGAATACAGCGTAGAAGGTGGCCCGATGGAAAAGACGATATATACAAAAGAATACCTCACATTTCTCAAGCGCTTACGCAAAGCAAGGGAAGACGCCGGGATCACCCAAGTGCAGTTCGCCGAGAAGATCAAGGAGACCCAGTCGTTCGTCAGCCGGTGCGAGCGCGGCGAGCGCCGGATAGACGTCATTGAACTGATGGTCTTTTGCGAGGCCATAGGAGTTCCGTTTGTCGAGTTCATCAAGCATCTCGTGGAATCGATTAAGGCTGAGGGTTGATGCTCTCCGGCGAATCTCAGTCATCGGAGATGTCCTGCAGAAAGGCGACAGCTTCTTCTACGGGAAACCCGATTGCTTTGCAGTAGGCGGCAAGCTCGACAACATCAATCAGTCGGTCGCCACTTTCCCAGCGTTCGACCACGTCCTCGGCTATTCCCAATTTCTGAGCTACCTGCTCTCGGCTGGTTCTTCGTTTCTGCCGTGCGTCTTGTAGGAATGCGGCAAAAGTCATGCGCTGTTTGGTTAGCTTGCTCTGATCCATTGTTTTTCTCCCATTGGTATCGGCTGTGAAGCGCCGATTGCATTTTGCGCCCCATTATAGCGGCACCCAAGGCCCGCGCCAATACATTTTCGAAGAATAACCTGGGGAATAAAAGGCCTCGGGAAAGACGTCTAAATCTATTGACTTCAGCGAATTCGGGACTTATCATGCCCGACGCGTATTAATCTTGTAGAGGTGAGATAGATGGACAAAGCAAAGCAGGTCGGAATCTGGATTCGCGTTTCGACCGAAGATCAGGCTAAGGGCGAGAGTCCAGAGCATCACGAAAAACGAGCCAGGCTATACGCCGAATCTAAGGGGTGGAACGTAAAGGAAGTCTACCATCTAGAGGCTGTCAGTGGGAAGTCGGTGATGGGGCGACCCGAAACACAGCAGATGCTTGAGGATATCAGGACCGCCCATATCTCAGGTCTCATCTTCTCAAAGCTCGCCCGACTCGCCCGTAATACAAAGGAACTGCTGGATTTTTCCGACATCTTCAATCAATATGATGCCGATCTCATATCACTTCAAGAGGCCATCGATACCTCCACTCCCGCAGGTAGGCTTTTTTATACGATGATCGCGGCAATGGCCCAGTGGGAACGGGAAGAGATTGCCAGCCGGGTGGCGGCATCCGTGCCAATTCGAGCCAAGCTCGGAAAACCGCTGGGGGGCAAGTGCGTCTTTGGTTATCGCTGGGAGAATAGAGTTTTGGTTCCTGACCCTGTCGAAGCGCCCGTCCGAAAACTCATCTACGAGCTGTTTCTGGAGCATCGCCGGAAGAAGACGGTGGCGAGGGAGCTGAATGAAGCCGGATATAGGACTCGGAGTGGCGCGCTCTTTACAGACTCTACGATTACCAGGCTCCTGCAAGACTCAACGGCCAAAGGACTTCGCCTGGCAAACTACACCAAGAAGATAGCTGGCGGAAGCAGGCAAATGATGTTGAAGCCCAAAGAGGATTGGGTTTACACTCAGGTTGAGCCGATTGTCTCAGAGGAACTCTGGACAGAATGCAACGAGATATTAAACCAGCAGGAAAAGAAACACAGGCAACCGGCTAAGAAAACAGTCTACCTCTTCAGCGGTGTTGTCCACTGCGAATGCGGTAAGAAGATGTATGTGCCCGCCAATAATCCCAAATACACCTGCAGCAGCTGCCGCAACAAGATAGGCCTCGAGGATTTGGAAGAGGTCTTTCAAGCGCAGCTCAAGAACTTCCTGTTCTCACCCGACGACGTTGGTGTCTATCTTAGTGAGGCTGACCGGACGATTAAGGAAAAGGACGAGCTTCTCCAAAGTCTTTTTGCGGAGGAACGAAAGGTCAAGCAGGAGATGGAGAGCGTCTACAAATTGTATATCGATAAAGAGATAAGCTCGCAGGGTTTTGGACAGCGATACAAACCATTGGAAGAGCGCAGCAATCAGATTAACGACCAGATTCCTGAAGTGCAGGCAGAGATAGACTTCCTTAAAATCCAGTACCTCTCCAGCGACGAGATACTGCATGAAGCCAAAGACCTCTACTCCCGTTGGCCCCGACTTGAGCCAGATGAAAAGCGCAAGATCGTAGACAACATCACCGAGAAGATCATCATAGGCAAAGAGGAAGTGACGATCAATCTCAGTTACCTGCCACCCTCACCTAAACTGATGACTAATAGGCAACACACCCATTACGTATCAGTATTCCAGCAAGCCTCCCAAAAACCTGCGACCCAGGCCTAATGTGATAATCAGACTCTGCACAATCGATGGCTGCTTCTCCCATCCCATAGCCGACTGCCCGGCCAACGCTTCACTAAAGAAAGAATTGAGAACTGGTCGAAGGCCGCCCCTAAACTCTACGTCTGGGATTACTTCACGAACTTCAGTCACTTCTATTTGCCTTATCCGGACCTCGACGCCATCGGTCCCAACATGCGTTTCTACGCAGACCACAAGGTCAAAGGGGTCTTTGCAGAAGGCTGCTATCAGGTCAGGGGAGGCAGCGGTGAGTTCGCGGAGCTTAGAACCTATCTGCTCTCAAAGCTGATGTGGAATCCGAACTTGGACGCTCAGGCGGGAGTATACTATTTCGACCTTTGCCGTTCGAGGGACCTTTACAGCAATAACTTTTCCACCGAGATACTGGAGGACAAGACCACTCCCGCCGGCTACAATGTCCATTTGCCCAACAAGGGGATCGATTGGAGCGTACAATGGCGTCCGTGGCCGGACAATCGAATAAGCCCCGCAGCCACCTATAGGTTCCAGGCAAGGGTCAAGATTGCTAAGAAATCGGATGTCGGCGACGCCCTGGAGATTGGCGCGTATGATAACAAGCAGAGCCGTAATGTCGTTGCGGTCAGGCTGAAGGCATCGGATCTTCCCTCGGGCGAGTGGAGAACCGTGGAAGTGGGCAACATCCAGCCTTCTTCGGGCACGCTCACTCTCTATCTGGCCACGACAGATAACGTCTTGAACGTTCCGGACATATACGTGGAGCGGTTCGAACTGATTCCCATCCGGCCGTAAACGGGATGAGTGGCCGCGGTGGGGACCGAGATTACTGCCTCCCGTTAATCGCCGCGTGGGGGAGGGTCATTACCATATAAACTTAACTGATTGAATGCGAATACGTAGGAGGATTAGATATACTCGTTCATGGGCATGGATGGAAAACCACTTCCCTACCATCACCCGGGCTCGTGCAAATACCCCAGTCAGCTCACGCTTTTCGAAGCGCCTGAACCTTGGGGACCGTGGTCACTCTTCCATCTGGATGACAACTGGGGCGCCTACGGCGACTACCAGCCGAGCTTCCCCGCTAACAGTAACTTAGGCTTTTCCGAACGCCGGGTTGCCGATAGTTGTAATAGCGTTCATCCTATCTTGTCCGTATAGGGCGCTACCACAGACGAAGAGCCGCCCGGTCTTGTATGGAGTTGGCTCGACATGCTGGAAGGGCGGCCACCAACTGGACGAGGAAACTACTCTGGACAGGCATGATATGACTACATAAAGCACGGGCTGGCAAATACATCTTATGAGGAGGAGTTCGAGTTATACGTGGCGGAACAGTTGGATGATGTTGCGCAAAACGTCAAGTTTGGCTGCCGGACTAGGGCTCGAACCTAGGACCTACTGATCCAGAGTCAGTCGCTCTTCCAACTGAGCTATCCGGCAGCGCTAGACAAGAATAGCATGCCTGGCGACAAGTGTCAAGACGTACTGCATTCGTGATCTGTCACTGCGCTGCCGGCTTGAGTGCACGCCAAATTCGTGAAATAGAACATCTGTTCGGCACGAACGCAGGCTGTGGATGTCGAACTCTCCATATGGTGAATGAAAATGGAGGTTCGACAAGATGAAAGAGACGCGTGAAGAGAAGATCGCAAGGCTGACCGAGGAGTTTCGGAAGCTGCTTGAGGAGAAGTTTCCTGAGAAGGGGAGCACTATGCAGCGCATTGAGGAGATAACTGAAGAGATAGGCGGTGAGATTGAGCACAAGATCGAGAATGACGGCACAAAGCAGGAGGGTCGCGGTTATGTCGGCGGGTATGATTATCACAATCTTGGGTGCACCCCACTACCGACTTCGAGGTCGTTGCGTTGGCTTGTATTGATCTCAAATTCGGGGGCAGAAAAAAAGTGAAAGCCCCAAGTCCTGAGCGTGGGAAGGAGCCGCTGGGCAGAAAAAGCGGAAAATTTACCCCGTAAAAAGAATGAACTCCTGGCCCTGCTGTCGAAGAAGTAGGAAACAAACACTCAGATAGCAGGGAGGAGTTCATGAGTTACTTATGGCAAGGCCAGCTTTTTACCTTCGAGGATTTTTGCGAGGAGTACCGACGA
The DNA here is from genome assembly GCA_963823885.1 of uncultured bacterium. GTDB lineage: Bacteria > Armatimonadota > UBA5829 > UBA5829 > UBA5829 > CAWGNL01. The sequence goes on along the minus strand of CAWGNL010000025.1, from coordinate 33,924 downwards.
CAACACTCGGCTAGTATTTGTGCTGTCTTCTCTGGAGCCACATCTTGAGCCTTTAATTCGCAAGCTTGAGCTTGAGCGATGCGGGAAGCGGAATCGATACCCGGTGCGAGTGATGATGAGGAGTATGATTGCTGGCTACGTTTATCAGATGCCAGTAAAGAACGAAGTCATACGCGAGCTTAGGCGAAACGGGAGTTTGCGAAGGCTTATAGGCATAGAGACGATGAGTGCGGTTCCGAACGCCTGGCAGTTCAGCCGCTTTGTTGGCAGGCTTTCCGAGGACGAGAACCTGGCGCTTCTAGAGGAGAGCTTTGATCCATGCGTGGAGGAACTCAGAGGGCAGTTGCCGGGCTTTGGCGAGAACCTGGGTATTGACGGGACAGCGGTCAAGAGCTGGTCGAGCGGGATTAAGGACGAGAAGACCGGACTTGCAAGCGACACTGAGGCTGCCTGGGGCATTCGTGAGAAGCGTAAGAAGAAAGATGGGAAGCTGGAGAAGATCGTAAAGAAATGGTTTGGTTACCTTGTGATGCTGATAGTGGATGTGGACAATGAGCTTCCGGTGGCTTTCGAGGTATCGCCGGCAAACGAGAGCGAAATGACCAAGCTGCCGGGTATGTTCGAGGAGTTGAGAGAGAAGCATCCCAAGCTGGACATCAAGACAGTGATCGGCGACGCGGGATTCGACTCTGCTGAGAACTGCTCTTACGTTCTCTATGAGCTCAACGCCTTGCCAATTATCAAGATGCGTCTTGAGGAGGGGCCGGATGCGGAGTGCACTACCAGCATCTGCCGATGCGCCGAACTGGGCGTACCAATCTGCGACGAAAACAGCAAGATGGCCTACGCAGGAAGGGACGGAGCCTATCTGAAGTGGCGATGCCCGGCTGCGGTCGAGTGCAGGCAGTGCAAGTGTAACGTAACGGAAAACTGCTCCACCTCCGACTACGGAAGAGTCTTGAAGGTTAAGATAGCAGAGGATCCCCGGAGGTTTCCTGGGCTGTCTCGTGACTCTATTAAATGGAAGCGACTGTATAGGAAGCGCAGTGCATGCGAGCGGGTGAACGGGAGGCTGAAGAACTACCTGCTTCTGGACGAACAACATGTGCGCGGCAAAGCCAAGGTGAGTGTGCAGGTAGGTATGAGTCTGTTGGTAATGCTCGCCTCGGCAATATCGATGGCGAAGCTGGATAAACTGGAAAGCGTCAGGCGAATCGTAGCCCTGGCGGCCTAGCCAGGCAGCGAAAATCGAAGTCAAGGTAGTGCGAAGCGCTTGGGCTCGCCTTCTTGATGCGTAAATCCGCCGAAAACGCTGCCTCGGGGCCAAACATGTGTTTCGCAAAGCCGCTATGCCTAGCTTACACACTGTTGTGCGCCTCTTTATACGTGGCGGATTTGCTCATAACGCAACAACCTCCGTCTATACAGGCTTGCATTGAAAGTAAACTGTATGGTATACTCCTGATAGAAATACACAAATATTGGATATGCAGCTATTAAACCGGTCTCGTGTAGCCCAATAGCGGGTATGCAACTATAACCAGCCAATAGCAACAGGCAGGACTACCTGCCCATTTTTGTGATTCTCCGCAAAGTCGACCGGGCGCAGCAAGGCTCTAGGCTTTTCCCCAGACTTCGCTGGGGAAAAGTGGCCACCTTACGGTGGCAGTTGACCAAGGCAGGCGGTCGGGTTTTTCGCTTTTCGGTTGTTAAGGGATGATTTGGAGGGGGCGGAGATTTCCACCCCCATCCCTTGAACAACACCTGAGTCGGCGCTCGGGAGAGCTCCCCAGCGTTGCCCTACCCTCCGCCCAGGCAAAGCAAGTATAGCTCATCCGCCATCCCAAATACAACACAACGGCTTTCGATCATGACTTTACCATAGAGACCGAGTGCATCAATATGGTCGATATAATCTCTTCCGAGGTCGCCGTGAAAAGCAGCGGTGGCGGCATATTCGGAGCTGTGCCCGTAAGCGTTGGAAACTCAACAATGTTCTTAGGCGGACTGTTCGATACCTCCACGGGAACATTCTCCCTACAACTCGGTATCCGAAATATCCAGCATCCTATTGTGAGCATACCCATGCCAAGCATGGAGGTCGCAAACGAATGGCACACACGAATCCAGATACTGTGTGAGCATGCCGCAGCCGCCTAAAGACGCTCGCGCACGTACTTGTTCAAGATTGCGGCCTACAGTAGCTATGCCCGTGGGGTGAGATAGTCGTATATAGACCTATACTGCTCTCGCCACAGAGGGGGAGCATTCTCTATCTCACAGCACAGTAGTTTAACAGCCTGGTTAAAGTTCACAAGCGCACGGTAAAGACTCTCAGGCTGAACTGTGGGGTCAAGTTTTGGGTCATAGGGGGCGAGTTTCTGATTGTTTGACATTAGAATACCTCCATATACGAAAGGAACTGCTTATGGCTGAGTTTGAGACTTACCTAGTTACTTACGATCTTGGCACTGACACCGGAAAAGATTACTTTGACGCCGGTCACGCAATCCGTGGGCATTACGACTGCGTAGACCTTCAAAAATCTGTATGGGTGATACATACTGCCGACACAGGCTCGGCTGTTGTCGATAAAATCGCCTCTTGTTTGCCCAAGGGCACACGTTACTTTGTTAGTGTAATTCATGAATATGTACATTTGCCAGACCCCACGCATGAGGGATGGTTACACCATAAACGTATTAGCAAAGGTTTTCCGATTACTGATCGCTGCCGCGAGTGAACAGTCGTCTAGTATATAAGTGCCATGAATTACCTGCCCTCGAACTGGCTGAAGCTCTCGATGATCGGAAGAACTTGCATCGTTACGTCTCCTTTTGTCGGAGATACCCCGAATCCCTCCCTAGAGGAGTGATTCGGGAGGTCCTGCAAACCCCTTCCGACCAGGATCACGGACACCCGTGCCGCCCTTTTTGCCCATATCGTGCAAGCTCACGACAAACGCAGAGCCAATAATTCAGGCATTAGCCCAGATACCAGTTAGGCTGCCTTGTCCTCAGACTGCGCAGCCAGACGCGTCTTCCAGCGTTATGCCTTGCGAGGCGAACAACGCTTCCAACAGTTCACGCTGGTCTTCCGGCGGTGCATTCCTGCCTGTCTCCCACCGGCAAACAGTCTCACGGCAAAGGCCGAGGCTCTGAGCCAGGCCCTTTTGGGTTAGCCCCAGCGTGTTGCGGAGAGCAACCAGTCTTTCGGACAAAGTCTGAACGCCGCTGCCATCAAGGGGATTGTAACCCAAGAACTTAATAATTCCGGAATTTGCTCCACAGCAGGAATTACCCTTCCGTTTTGCCAATTTACTGAATCGTGGCGGGCCTGACGCCGAGTTCCCTGGCACAGGCCTCTACTGAAATGCCTAGATCGGTTATTCTCTTTCGCAAGTGCTCGCCCAGAGTCTTGGGTTTGCGGGGGTATGTTGGGCGAGGCAGCACTTGCCGGGGCTTTTGCGGACGTCTTTTCGCTCGTAGCGTTATACGGCAAAAAGGGAACGCAACCTTTCGGATGAGCCTCACGCACCGGGCAACAAGAATCCAGGCGTAGCGTTGAGATTCCTCGCTAGCCGCTCCTAAGAAACTCCCCCGTTTCGGGAAAAGGGTTTCCCGAAACAACGGGGCGTGGGTTTCTTTCTAATGTGACTGCGACGGGGTCGCAGTCAGTTGCTCCTAAGAAACCTCCCATGCCGGCGGCTTCGGGGCAGTCGCCCGCGAAGCATAGCCTGCCGGGGGGGTTCTTTAGGAAATTACCGTGTGCCTGTCCCACGGTCGGGCGCTCCTAAGAAACGCCCCCTGTTTCGGGATTTCCGTTCCGCGTTCGCTTCACTCAAATCCCGAAACACCGGGGCTGGTTTCTTTCCAATGTAACGGCGACAGCGTCGCCGTCACTTGCTCGGAATGACATATGCGGTGACATGTACTCACGATCCGTTAGCTGTTAGGTAAAATGTAAAAAACATTGCGAGCCGGATCCGGCGGAATGGCCGCCCCTGCGGGGGGGGGCCGCTTTTGACTTTCGACTTTGAGACGTTCGACTATGGTGAAAAATGCCTTCTCGCATTCCCGCGATTGCTTTATTTGTGCTACTGGTCGGTTGCTCGATTTCGCGCGGAGGCATCCCCGGCCCTGCCTTGACCCGGACCGCTCGAACGCCCTACTCCATAGCGGCGGGATTCTACGTCGACTGGTACCCGGGCAGCTTGGATAGCCTCAAGCGGCACGCCGGCGAGTTGAACTGTTTGATACCCGAGTGGTATTCGCTCTCACCCGACGGCAAGTCGCCTGTGAGCTGCAATCCGGCCGGCGCGGACGCTCAAGTGACGGACCTGGCGAGACGCCATAATCTAGCCATCATCCCGCTCATTCACAACATGGACAACGGCAGCTTTGCGTGGGAGCGGCTGCGGCTATTGCTATCGGATCCGCTCGCTCAGAAGACTCTGGCCAAGGCGCTTCGCGACGAGTGCGAGGCCAAGGGCTGGGCGGGAATAAACGTAGACTTCGGAACCCGATTACGATCAGGCGCCGCAAAACGAGCGAGAGGGGGCAAAAAAGCTGTTCCACGACGGCCTTCCCAGGTTCATCCAGGTGCTGAAATCCGTATTCGGGCCGGCTCACCTGCTGGTGACCCTGGATATCTTCGCAAACCCCGAGAGCTTCGACTATTCGCGATTGGGCAAGGCAAGCGACTTGGCAATTGTGATGCTCTACGACCAGCACGTCCAATCAGGCATTCCCGGCCCCATCGCTTCCCAGCAATGGCTCGACAGGGTCGCCGGGGATATCTTCGCGAAGATACCGCCGTCCAAAGTAATCCTGGGCCTCGGCAACTACGGCTACGATTGGCCCGTGAACACGGACGGCAAAGGGAACGTCGTCAGAAACCGATTTGGCGACCCGATAGTCGTGGGGCCGGGCAGGAAGGTGCTGCTCGGCGACGCCCTGGAGTGCGCCATCGCCTCGGGAGCACGGGCCGGAATGGACTCCGGCGACCTGAACCCGTATTTTCTCTATTCGGACCCGGACCACAAGGACCGGCTCATCTACGTCCTCGACGCAGCCACGGCGTATAACCAGGTCATGGCGCTTGCCAGGTACAAACCGAGGGGCGCGGCGCTGTGGTATCTGGGTTCCGAGGACCCCTCGATATGGTCGTTTTTCGCCGCCGGCAAACTCGGCAAGAGCGCCCACCCATCGGATTTTGAAGAATTGGCGCCTTGCCCAAGGATGATCCACGGGACCAAAGGCCCGGTCCCAAAATATCGCAAGGTCGAAATCGGCGAAGACGGGTTGGTCAGGTCGGAAACATATAGCAATTGATAATTGACAATTGCCCCTCCGACATTATCAATTTTCAATTCTCAATTGTCAATTTGCCTTCCAAACCGGCCTGTAGACTACCATCGTCCTGCCTTGAACGCCACCGCCACCGCAGACGACATTATGCGCCAGGGTTATCGACTTGATCGGACACAGGATATCCGTGCGCGCGGATAGCCTCTTGTACCAACTCGGGAATATGATCACGTAATCGGGCTTGCGCATCTCCAAATATTCCAGCAGTCCCCTGTCCCGGCCTCCTCTCTTGGGTGGATATTTCTTGAGGTAACCGAGCACCTCGGGGTTCACCACACCGACAGTGTCGATGATCTGCTTGCGGGAGAAAAATGGTATTGCCCCGGCGTCGTTGACGGCTAGGACGGTGTTTCGCGGCAGCGCGGCGGCCCACTTGCCCAATTCCACCTGCATGGCGTTTATGTTCTGCACCTGCCAGGCGTAGCGCTCGGCCATGGCGCGATGCCCGAGGCAGAAAAACACCGCCGCCCCCAGCACGAACGCCGGCATCACCAGGGCGCTCACCGGCACGAGGCGCTTTCCCAGGCGGAGGGCCAGGCGAGGATATCTGCCGCTCACCCATCCCCGAAGCCATACAATTCCCATTATCGCGATGAGCACGAACATGGGAATCAGATACGCGCTGTAGCGGCCTGTCTGAAACAGAAGCTGATTCTTGCCCATGCCTTTGCGAGCCAAAACTGCCACACCGGCCGGGCAGCGCGAAGTAAGATATCGGCAGCAGCAATCCTCCATCGCGCGATTTGCGGCGCAAACTGCCCGCGCACAGCGCAAGGCCGGGGATCATCGCGATGGCGACCGCCAAATTGTCGTCCCTGGCGGCAACGATCGCCTGGCGGATGTAATCCGGAACGTTCGCGATCCCGGTGGCGAGAATTTTGAGAATGCCCCAGTCGGGGATGTGGCCTGTCTTCACATAAAACGCGGGAGGCATCGGAAGGCCCGTCCAGAAGTAGTTGAACGCCACCGCCGGCGCGATCACGATGGCAAAAACAGCCGCGTGCGCCGGGCAGGGTCCTGGCACAGCGGAGCGCGCCGCCCTTATCGGAGTCGAACCTGTGGCTCGATATCAGCCGCTCGATCATGGATGCCACGACGAAGGTCCCGCATTCCGGCCTGGCCAGCGCGGCCAGCGCGAATGCGAGAGTGGCCAGATAGGCCCTCGCTCCATCGAACCACCTGTAACGCACGTGCCAGTAGATACCCAGAGTTACCAAAAAGACATACAGCGACACCTCCATCCCGCTCAGCGCCGCCCAAATCAGGCGCGGTACCGCCGCGAAGACAATTGCCGCGACGAGCGCGGCCCCATCGCCCAGGGAGAGCCTTCGCGCAATGGCGAATATCAGCAGGCTCGCTCCGAGGTGCAGCAGCAATCCCAGGGCATCCGCGTTGAAGACGGGATTCGAGGTCAGCTTGTACGTTGCCGAAAGGGCAAGCGTGTAGAGAATGGCCGTGGAAGAGACGTGCTGGCCGGGATTGTATACGATCCCCTTCCCCTCGGCCACGTTGCGGGCAAAGTACGCGTGGATCCAGCTATCATCGAGGGGAAAACCATAGCCGCCGGCGATCTCCTTGCTGGCATGAAAGTGGACCAGGGCCAGGGCGCCGATCTCAACGGCGAGTACCAGGACCACTGCGAGCAGAGCTTTCCTGTGCATACTAAAGCGCCCGCACGTAAGCGTTGCCCGGCACTCGCCGAACAACGTTTTTCATCTCCAACACTGTGAGTGTGCCGGAGACCATCGGAGCCGCGAGCCCGCTTCGTTCGATTATCTCATCGACCGGCATCGGGTCCAGCGACAGGAGCGACGCCACCATTTGCTGCTGTTCAGAGAGCGATTCGATTGGCAGGACAAGTTGGTGATTGTCGGCTTCGCTATCCTGCATTCCGAGTTCTTCCATCACATCCTGGGCGTTTTCAACCAGTCTGGCTCCATCTCTGATTAACTTGTGGCAGCCGCGGTTGCGGTCGTCGTCCACATTTCCCGGAACAGCAAAGACATCCTTGCCCTGCTCGGCGGCGTAACCCGCGGTAATCAATGCGCCCGACGCTTCCGGGCTCTGGCAGATCAACACGGCAAGGCTCACCCCGCTGATGAGCCGGTTTCTGGGCGGGAACCGCCACGGCTCCGGGGTAGAGCCAAGCGGAAACTCCGAGACCACCGCCCCGCTTTCGGCAATCGAATCGAAGAGCTTCTTGTTTTCGGCGGGGTAGTTCACATTGGCGCCGCAGCCAAGAAATGCCATCGTTCTGCCGCCGGCGGCAAGCGCCCCCTTGTGCGCGGCGGTGTCGATCCCGCGCGCTCCTCCGCTCACGATCGTGAGTCCCTTGCCCGCCAGGTCCCGTGCAAGCCTCTCGGCGACGGAGCGCCCGTATATCGTGGCCCTCCGGGAGCCGACTATGGCAAGAGACAGCTTGTCCGACTCCAAAAGCTGACCCCTGACGTAGAGCAGCACTGGCGGATCGTAAATTGCTTTGAGTGCAGCCGGGTAGCCGGGGGATGTGATGGGGATGAGTGTAAGTCCCAATTCCTCGAGGAGAAGCAGATCCCTTTCGATTGCGGCAGGCGGCGGGGCGAGCACCTTCGATGTGCCCTTTGGGGTCAGCCGCTCGACTGCCGCGAGTTCGCCCTCGGAGGCGTCGAAAAGCTCTCAGCGGGCCGCCGAAGCGCTCGATCAGCGCGCCGGCGGCTTTGGGTGAGAGTTCCAACCGGCTGAGCCTCAGCCAGGTTCTGATTTCGCGTTCATCCATTGGCATTACGGTGGCATTTTCGGCATCGGCACACCCGGCCTGGGATAGCCGCCGTAGCCTGGTCCGCCGTAACCGGGTCCGCCGTAGCCAGGTCCGCCGTAGCCGCCAGGCGCCGACGGTGCGCCCGGTGTGCCACTATCGGGCCCGGCCATAGGCGGAGGAGGAGGAGGCGGAGGTTCGTCGCCGGACTGAGATCCTCTATTGCCACCCCCCGGCTGCGAGCCGCAGGCTCCTCCGGGCGGGGCCGTTCGCTTCCCTTCAGCCTTCACGCGCTTAGGCGGAGGCAGGCTGGCGTCCGCGATAAAGAACCATTGCTTGTTGAGCGAGTTGCCCGCATAGTCCTTGGCGGTCACGGTGATGGTATGGACCCCATCCTTGAGCGCCCGCACAGGCTTGTCGGGGTCGCCCGCTTCAGTCTGGTAAGATATGGTGGAGGTGACGTAATCGATCTTGCTATCGACCGGCTGACCATCGAGCAGCATTGCCGCGGAGGAGAAGTCCACCCCGCTGCCTATGTCGTATAGTATTGCAGACATCTTGATCGGCGGCGCGCCGGACATTGCCAGGCCGCTCACCGGAACCATCCGGAATACATCGGGGGCTTCGGCATCGGGCGCTTCAGGTGAGAAGCAATGAAGCACCCCATCATCCGTCAACAGCAACAGCCGTCCGTCACCGATGGTAGGCGGAGCATGTCATGCTTACGTAATCGGCGCCCGGCTGCATTGGTGGGGAGGGGGACACTACGTACCGCCACTTGCGAGCGCCATCGGCTGCCGAAAAGGCGTGGATCATCCCCTTGGAGCCGGTAACAAAAACCACGTCTCCGGCAATTACCGGGGTGGAAGTAGGCGTGACGCCGACGTCCGCCCCCTCCGTCCACTTCATAACAGGCTGCCTGGACGTAACGGTATATGCGTAAAGTTTCTTGTCCTTGCACGGCACATAGACGTCCGATCCGCACACGGCAGGCGTCGCCGCGACCTCGGCGGGTATGGTCAGCGCCCACTTGAGTCTGACCGCCTCTGATGTTGAGACCGTACATCGTATTGCCTACGACCATTACGACAACATTCTGCTCGACCACTGGCGAAGTGTCGACCGGAGCCTCGGGCAGCCGGACCGGTCCCCACTTGAGCTTGCCGGAACCCTCGTGGATTCCATACAAATTGCCGTCCATACACGAGGCCACTACAATTCCGTTGGAGACGGCGAGGCCAACTGCAAAGTCGTCCCTGGCGACGAAAGGCTTCGCCCATCCGGTCGCGCTCTCCCCGGTCGTCGCGTCTATCGCGTACACCGACTTGTCGTCCGAGCCGATGTAGATCACGCCGTCGTCGATCACAGGGGGACACCTGATCGCGGACCGAGTCTGATACGCCCATTGGAACGTGCCCGTGTCCGTGCTGATGCAATACAAATTGCCGAGCGTGTCTCCAAAGTAGAGCATGCCATTGTAAACGGCGGGAGTGACTTTCACCGAGCCGCCGAGACCCTGCTCGCTCGGATACTTCCACTTTGTCAGGCCGGTTTCCATGTCCACGGCGTAAACGTGGTCACCGCATGCGAAATAACACGTTTTGCCAGCGATCACGGGCGACGCGGCATTGGCGGTAAACCTGGTGGTGGTGAGTTCCCAGTCCAGGGCAATGGGCATGGGGAGTGTCTCCGGACAAAAACTTGTCTGCGAGGGGTCGTAGCGACCCATCGTAAAATCTCCGCATACTCCGCGACTCGCGGTCAAAACGAGGAGAATCACCGGCAGAAGCGCGCGCCGAGAGATCATCGAATCTTCCTCCAAGGATATGAGGGCACAAGCCTTACAGGTAAATTATACCAGGGCAATCGATAATTGACAATGCGTTGCTACACGGCGGAAACCACAAGTCGAGGTAGTCGCTGGAATGGAGTCATTCGAGTTCCCGCTGCGGGATTGCGGCACACCCAACACCGCCCCCCCCTGATTTAGACGCCTGATCAGGTTGCCGTGTTCCGGCTGCCTGGATCGGGGGGGTGGGAGGAGTTAGTATCTTACAACTGAAATCCTATACAAGCTGTACTGAACTTTGATATGTCACCTCGGATTTCAGTTGTAAGATACGTAAGAAGAAACCACCGACCTTCCGAATTACGGAAAGGCCGTATTGATTTTCCGGCGATGGTCTTCTTGGTTGCGGCTACGCCGCTTTAGTATCTTACAACTGAAATCCTATACAAGTTGTACCGAACTTTGATATGTCACCTCGGATTTCAGTTGTAAGATACTGGGAAGAAACCACCGGCCTTCCGAATCACGGAAAGGCCGTATTGATTTTCCGACGATGGCCTTCTTGGTTGCGGCTACGCCGCGTTAGGAAAAATCAAAGGTGATGTTGACGCCGTCGACGTTCACGGTGGCTGAGGCTTTGTCGAGGTCGACCGGCACGTCGGAGACTCTTCGAGTGGATTTCTGTTGGGCGAGCTTGCCGGTGCGCGTTACCGTCCCCTGCGCGGTCGCTGTGATGCGCCCGCCGTTTGCGCCGAGGCGCACCTCGCCGGAAACTCATAAGATGCAAGGGGGGTATCGGCCCGCGCCTTCGCGGGAGCAGACCCGCTCACATCGAACGACCCGGCCGAAATGGAGAAACTGGCGGGAATGGCGGCGGAACCCATGCTCACGTGGCCTGTCCCGGTTGCCTGCCCGGATGCATCGAAAACGATGGCTGCGTCGAGGATGTCTTTCGGGCTGGCATGAATACTGCCTTTGCCCTTCAAGCCGCTTGTATCCAGGGTGAAACTGCCCTGCACGGTGACTCCCGCTGTTGCAAAGCTAATGCCGCAAGTGCCCGTAACCTCACCGGATGCCGAGCGATTCAGTTGCACCTTCGGGTTACCCGCAAGCTGCAAAGTGCCAACGGCCGTGCCGGAGCCGTCGCCGTGCACGCTCCCCTGAACCCCGGTTATATTGATCCCGGCGATGGCGAGCTGCGAAGGGCCATGCAGCCCCGAGAGCGGGCAGCACACTGCACCACAGAAACGCTCCAACCATAATTGTGAACACTTGCCGCCGCATTGTGATACCCGACTTTCGACTTTAAGACTTTCGACTTCCGGTAGTTCCCGACTTTCGACTTTGGACTTTAAGACTTTCGACTTCCCATCTTTCATAGACGCCCATTGCTCTGCCAAATTGCTCGCGATTCAAGAAGGAGTCTTAGGGCCAAAGCTTCAATTGATAGTATGTCTTGTAATTTGCGTCGGGAAGCGAGTTTTCTAAACCCGCGGGAAGAACTCAGAGGTCGGCAGTCAGAAGGGATCTGTTGCGGGTGCGCGGAGGAATCCCTTCTCTGGGTTGCGCTCCCGAACAGTAAACTGTTACCGATTCCAGTCGGGCGTCGGGTTAACATAACAGCTCAGTATCGCTGTCATCCTGAACTTGATTCAGGCTCTCGTACCTGCGAAGGAGATGCTGAATCGAGTTCAGCATGACAAGGTACTCGTCAAGAGTGAGCTGTTACAGGTTGACGTAGGCGCCATACCTTGCTACACTCGCATAGCAGGCGAGAGATTTGCTGCCAAGGCGATCGATCTCATAGACAGAGGCGATGCGGATGCTACGAAAGCTAAGGCGCCTGACCCGCACTGCGGCAAGTAAAGGCATGTCGGTTGGATGGGACGAACGGAAGACAAGCATATTTGTTAGATGAAAAGAGGAGCGAGAATGCCCGATATTACTCTCTCGGAGCAACTGTCGATGCGTCTGAACCTCGGTCATAGCCTTGGGGCGGCGAAGGACTTTGACGCCGCGTGTACCGAATACGCCAAAATCGCCGATGACCAGGATGTGCCCGCGCAGTGGCGCAGCCTGGCGCAATTGTGCGCCGCCGGGTGCCGCACACGCACGAAAGACTATCCCGCGGCCAAGGCTGCATACGAGAATGTCAAAACCATTGCCGGCGGCCCGAGGCACCACGCGGCGGAAGCGGACGAACGCATTCGCGAGATCGAGCGCCTGGAGAGCGGCTGGCCCGCTCGCGATCCCCTTGCGAGCCGGGTGCAGCGGGCCAAGCGTCCGGCGCCGGGCTTCACGCTCCATGTCGCCGCCGATGGCAGTGATGCCAGCCAGGGTACGAAAGGCAGCCCGTTCGCCACGATCGAGCGGGCCCGCGACGAAATTCGCGCGCTCAGGCAGCAATCGGGGCTGCCTGCCGGCGGCGTGACGGTGCTTGTTGGGGACGGCGATTACAAGATCAAAGACACGTTCAGGCTCGCGGCGGATGATTCGGGGACAGAGGACGCTCCGATCATCTACCGCGCGGCCGAAGGAGCATCTCCGCGCTTCAACGCTGGCGCTCGCATCAGCGGTTTCCACCCGGTGCGCGACCAAGCCATTCTGGCGCGGCTGCCGGAAGAAGCGCGCGGCGAGGTCCAGCAGATGAACCTCGGTGGGACCGGTCTCGGCACGTTTGAGCCAGGCGGCTGTGCAAGCGGGCGGGGCTTCAAGACGCACCCGCTGCTGGAACTCTATTTCAACGGGGACCCGATGCCGATCTCCCGCTGGCCGAATGAGGGCTACGTGAAGATTGCCGACGTGCTGATCTACGACGGCCACGAGTGCCATGGCTTCATCGGCAGCACCCAGGGTCTGCTGAGCTACGCCGAGGACCGGCCCGCGCGCTGGAAAGACGAGAAAAACATCTGGCTCTACGGGTATTGGTTTTGGGACTGGGCCGACTCTTATGAGAAAGTTGCCTCGATCGATGCCCAGAAGAAGGAGATCACGCTGGAACCACCGTTCCATAGATGGGGCTATCGCAAAGACCAGCGGTTCCGCGCCGTGAACCTTCTGTGTGAGATCGACAGACCCGGTGAGTGGTACCTTGATCGGACCACCTCCATCCTCTACTTCTACCCACCATCCGACCCGAGCAAGGCCATCATCGAAATCTCCCGGATGGAGACGCCGGTAATGGAGTTGGATACGGTGTCGCACGTTTCATTCGAAGGACTGCTGTGGGAGGGAGGTCGCGGCGACGCCATCGTCATCAAAGGCGGCGACTCCTGCCTGCTGGCTGGCTGCACAGTGCGCAAGTTCGGTGGGAACGGGGTGATGATCGACGGCGGCGCGAATCACGGCATCTTGACTGTGACATTCACACCCTTGGCCGCGGCGGGACAGTCGTCACAGGCGGGGACCGCCAGACGTTGACCGCCGGCGGACATTTCGTTGAGAACTGCCATATTCATCATTTTTCGCGCATGGACCACACCTACACGCCTGCTGTTTTGCTGGAAGGCGCGGGCAATCGCATCGCCCACAATCTTCTCCACGACTCGTCGAGCAGCGCAATGCGCGTGCAAGGCAACGACCACGTGATCGAGTTCAACGAGATTAGAAACGTGCTGCTCGAATCCGATGACCAGGGTGGCGCGGACATGTTCGGCGATCCGACCTACCGCGGCAACGTCTACCGCTACAACTATTGGCACGATCTGGGCAACGGCCTCGGCTGCGGTCAGGCCGGCATCCGTCTGGACGATGCGATCAGCGGCGTGCTGATCCACGGCAACATCTTTGCGCGTTGCGCGGACGGCGGCTTCGGCGGTGTCCAGATTCACGGCGGCAAAGATAACTACGTCGAGAACAACCTCTTCGTGGACTGCAAGGCGGCTGTCAGCTTAAGCCCGTGGGGCGCGGACCTCTGGAAATCGTATCTCGATGGCCGGGCTGACTCCGTGGAGCCGCTCCACGTCGCGCGATACCCGGAACTTGCCACGCTCTATGAGAACAACGACGTCAACCACATCTGGCGCAACATAGCGATATGCTGCGGCCAGTTCCTCCTGCGCGATCCTGGGTGTAACGACGTGATGGACAATTCTCCAGCCGAACAGAACCCGGGCCTGGCGGAGCCTGTAATCGGCAACTTCGCGCCCGTGGAGGATTCACAGATCTCGATCCGGATGAGTTTCCAGCCGATTCCGCTCGGCGAAATCGGGATGTACTGCGACGAATACCGCGGTGAGCCGTCCACCACCGAGGCTACTAAGTCCCATGTGATACCAGCGGAAAGGATGTGGACTTAGAGTTTAGTCAACCCAAACCGGCAGAGCCGGAACCAAATTTAATCGCGAAAACGCGAAAGGGCGAAAGCGCGGAACTCTTCGGAATGGAACTCAGGTTATTCCTAGAAAGCGACCCTCCGATTATGTCATTCTGAGCAAGTGACCTCGGCGTTGCCGCGGTTACATTAGAAAGAAACCAGCCCCGTTGTTTCGGGAATCCTTGTCCCGAAACCAGCAGTTTCTTAGGAGCAATTGACGGCGACGCTGTCGCAGTCACATTGGAAAGAAACCCACCCGGTGTTTCGGGAATCTTGTTCCCGAAACTGGGGAGTTTCTTAGGAGGAAGCACGACGATGTTCCGGGATTTCGGGCTGATCAGGTCCGGCGAGGCAGGATAAGCCAAAATCCCGAAACATCTGCAAGAAGAACCTGGCGTTACGTTCCGCGGGCCCGTTCGGAGCGCGGCGCTGCGCTCTGGGGCCGAAGCAACACGTGCGGGGGCGAGTTCCGGGATCTCTGCTCTCTGCCATAAGCTATTTTCAGAGGAATCAAGGATGAAGCCCCTGGCTTCAGCACTATAGATGAAAGATAACCTCGGGGAGTTTCGGGATTTCCGGAGCGAATACGACGCTTGTGCCTCACATAACAGTCGTTCGCTGCCTCAAATCCCGAAACACCGGGGGTAGCGGCCGGTCCCTAACCAACAACCGGCAATCAACAACTATTTTCACAGGAGGCTACCTGACTTGGACTACAGATCAAAATACTTCAGCCGCACCGAGAGCGGGTTTCCCGAGGAGATCGTCATAATGGGCGTGACCTACACCAAAGTGGAAGATTTGCGCTACGGGACCAACCCGCATCAGGGCGCAAGCTTCTACCGGCCCAAGGACTCTTCCGGCTTGCCGTTCGGGAACATGGAACTCGTGAAGACCGGGAAGTCCGGCCTTTCGGAGACCAACTACGGCGACCTCAACCACGGCGCCAACATAGTCAAGTATTTCCAGCAGAGCGCCTGCGCGGTGATGAAGCATCTCAACCCCAGCGGGGCCGCAGTCCGAACCGGCGACCAGGACACGCGGACGGTCTATGTTAGAGCGCGCGACGCCGACCCGGTGGCGGCGTTTGGCGGGACGGCGGTGTTCAACACCCGTGTCGAGGCCCAGACGGCCAGCGAGATCATGAAGACCGTGGTGGAAGTCGTCGCCGCGCCCGATTTCGACGATGACGCGCTGGCGGTGCTTGGCGACTTTGACACCTACAAGATGAACAAGGAGATCCGTGTGATTCGCCTGCCGAATTTAATGAGCCTGCCAAAGTGGACAGGAGAGCCCGGCGCGCCGACAATTAAAATGTTGGCGGACGGCACGGCGGTGGTCGCGGATGCGCTTCTGACCAAAGTGAGGAGCGCATCCGACCTGGAACTTGCGGCGACCGAGCACCCGAAGCATGGAGCGTTTGTGATCGAGAAAGCCCCCAGCGCCGATCAGGCAAACGATCTTCTTTCAGCTGGTATGTGAACTTGAGCGTGCGATCGAATGGGGTGGTAATCGCCAAGAACGGCGTTACCCTGGCGGTCGGCACCGGCCAGCAGGACCGTGTCGCGGCTGTGCGCCAGGCTATTAGCAAAGCGCGGGAACGCTTCGTCGGCGGCGAGACCCTGGAGGGCGCGGTGATGAGTTCCGATGCTTTCTTTCCGTTCCGAGACAGCGTCGACGCGGCCGCTGAGGCGGGGATCGCGGCGATCGTGCAGCCGGGCGGTTCCGTGCGCGATTGGGAATCCATTCAGGCTTGCAACGAGCATGGCATTTCGATGGTGTTTACCGGCGAAAGATGCTTCTCGCATCATTAGGGTGGCTATATGGTTAATGAGTTTTTGGATGCACTGCGGGACAGGCTGCAATTCGATGAAACGGCGGTCTCGTTCTGCACGCACTATTCATGGTTCGGGTTGGTGAAAAAAGACCGGCTTGGAATAGAGGCGGTCGAGCTTTTCTATGGACCCAATCCGGTCCTGCTGTCCCCAAATCTGCTCACATTCCGAGTGGACCATCCGCGGGGGGGCAGCGAGCGGCAGAAGAGCAGGCAAAATCATGCGCTGCACATCGAGGAAGATGACGGGCAGGGTTTTTCCGGCCGGATCGTATTTGCCGACACCGGCGTTATCTGCTATCACGCCTCTCTGGCGCCGGAAAGCGCCGCCACCGGTGTGCGCGCGACCCTGCTGCTGCCGGCCACCGACCCCAAGTTTACGCGGCGGGCAATCTATGACACGAAAACGCGCATCCTGACTATCGAGGCCCGAGTGCCCGCTTCCGATGAGTGCGACCCGGACTTCGACCATCCTGTCACGGTTTGCATCGTCCTCCCGGATGCCTTTGCTCACAGCGGCATCATCGCGGATGGCGAGGCACACTCGGCCACGGGTCGGGAGATCGTCATCGAAACGGACGGCCCCCTGGTGCTCAACTTCGTCGCCAAGCGCGACGACATATCGAGCGGCGAGCAGACGTTTTTGGTGGGGATCGGCGAAGGTCCGGCGTCGGAGACGATATCCGCCCGGCTCTCCGGAATCCAGGCGATCGAGCGTAGAACGCCCCCCTCGGCCCCTCCCAAGTGGCTTAAGACCGCGCTCGAGCACTTCAGCTTCGACCATGTCCCCGACAGGCTGCGGATGCTCTACGCCAGAAGCGCCTACGAGATCATTTCGAATACAAAGAGCCCGCTTGGCCGGTTCAAGCGGCCGTGCCTGTTTCCCGGCCGCGGCGGGCCTTGCGCTCAATCTTTGCAGGATGCGTGCTTCACGAACATCGCGGTGACGAAGCTCAGCGAGAGTCTGGGAATGGACTTTCTGCTGCTTGCGGGCGAGACTCAGGAATGCGAGGGCTGGATGCCGCGTCTGGGCGGCCCCACTTTTCACACGCGCGAGGCAGCCCCGCCGGTGCTGGCGTGGTCGGCATGGACCCTCTACGAGAAGTTCCGACAAAACGAGATGGTCAGCAATCTCTATAGTCCGATATGCGACGCAGTGGACTGGTGGTTTGCGAAACGCGATTCGGACGGCGACGGTTTGGCGGAGTACAGATGACGCCATCGAAAGTGGCTGGGAGGATTCGCCCAGGTTCGACAAGGGGCGGATAGCGGCGGTCGACCTCAATAGTTACCTCAACCGCGAGATGCAGGTGCTGGTTCAGATGGCTTCGATGCTCGACAGAGAAGACGAGGCCGCGGCCTGGCAGGAGCGCGTGGAAGCTCATACTGACAAGATGCGCGCCAGGCTCTTCGACCGCGAGGACGGCGTTTTCTACGACCGGCTGGTGCAGCCGGACCGCCCCCTGCGCCTCTTGACCCCGGCTTGCTTCACCCCGCTCTGGGCGTGGGTGAAGGTATCGCAAGAGGTCGCGGATGAGATGATCATAAGGTATCTGGTCAATCCCAAGCACTTCTTCGGATCCAGACCCTTCCCGACTGTCGCCTACAGCGACCCCAGTTTCCAGCCGAACAAAGGCTGGCGCGGGCCGGTGTGGCCGGCGGTCGCCTGGATGATGATCGAAATCCTGCGCCTCCACGGCTTCCAACGCGAGCACGATGAAGCCGTCAAGCGGGTGGTCCACATAATGCAGGAATACGACGTGCCCAACGAATACTATTCCTCGGCGACCGGCCAGCCTCTCGGCCGACCGGCCTTCAGCCCAAGTTGCGCGGTGTTGATGGATTTGATCGAGAGGAAATAATACGGGCTAGTCCGTTCTCGCGCCGCCGTCCCCGAATGCGGAGAGAATCTGGAATCGTCCGATATTGTGAACCTTTGTGGTATCGTAGGGCGTGCTGACAGCGACCTGCCCGTCCATCGCGAGCGATAACATCGATGATCCAGGGTCCATGCGCATTCGCAAAGATACCCACTTGCCGGTCGGCAGAACGGGTGAGTTTGTCTTCGACGACGGAGAGTCCGAGCCTCCGTTCATAGCGTTGGGACCCGCTTGCGAGTATATGTAAAGCCTGCATGCCGTCTCGTCCTTATTGAGCTGCACGCCGACTTGCGCCACCTGATCTTTCGGCGCGCCCTTCTCGTCAACGCTGTAGAACTTGATGTATGCGAGGCAGTTATCAAGTTTGTGCCGCCACACGTACTGCTGCTCCGCCGGAGTTACATAGAGGTTCAAGCTCATCTCCAGCAAACCCGGGGTGTCGATGTCGAGGTTATGCCAGGCGCTCGCGCTGTAGCCTGAGTCGGCTGCGGAATGCGCATCGAGCCAGAGCATGCCCGGAGGGGTGTTCGGCTGCTCGAAGACTACCTTCGCGCCTGACAGGCTCGACCACTGGATAGTTTGTCGGTGCGGAAATCGTCCATGAGGACCGGCTTCCCATCATTTGTGATTCGAAGATCGCCCAGGTAAATACCGCCTGAGGCAAGTGCGAGCGTGGCGCAAAGACACGCGGCGATCGCTGCGCTAAACATCGCGATGGCGAATCGTTTGGTTTTCATTGAACTCCTCCTTGCTTTGTAGTCTAGCCCACATCCGCCCGGTTGTCAAGTGAGGTTTCGCCCCCCAATACATTGGGAATCTTGAAGGAATAACCACCGGCTCCGGCGAAAGCTATTATACCTTCGGTGTTCGGTGTTTCGGGAACTTGTTCCCGAAACGAACTCACTTAGTTCTTTCTTAGGAAAAATAAGCCCTTTTTGAGCGTGAAACCTCCCATGCGATAATAAGAGTATGGGAAATGGGAGCGGGCTTTTAAGGACAATCATAGCTGACCATTGGGATGCGCTGGAGCCGATTCTGGGGCGTTTTGTGCCCAAAGAGGTCGAAAGCGCTGCCGCAAGCTCAGTGGAGAAGATGCTTCTATGTGGGACGGAGGCGAACGGCTTTGCTCGGTTCAGGTGTCCCGATTGCGGGGCCGTGAGAGTAGTTGCTTTCAAGTGCAAGAGCCGGTTTTGCCCGGACTGTGGGAAGATACGTGCTTCCGAGGCAGCGGCTAGCGTTCAGGGCAGGCTGCTCAATGTCGGTCATCGGCATCTGACGTTTTCCGTGCCGTCCGAATTACGGCCCTTGCTCTTTTGGAATCGGAAGCTCCTATCGGTCGTGGCCAAGGCAGCGGCTCAGGCGACGATGCACGCCGTGGGGACTCGATGCAAGGCACATGCTCCATTGCCTGGGGTAATGGCGACGGTCCACACGTTTGGTCGTGACCTCGGCTTCCACGTGCACGTGCATGTATTGTGCACCGAAGGGGGACTTCGCTCGGACAATGTCTGGCAGAGTGCGTACACCTATTTCCGGCGAGCCAATACAGGAAGCTATGGCAGTATTATCTCTTGAAGGGTCTGCGCACGGCAACGAAAGGAGATCGGAGCGCCGCCTGGCAGATCGGCAGACTTTTCAAGAAGTATCCGAGCGGCTTCATCGTCAACGTGATGAGCCACTATCACAACGGACGCAAAGCTGCGGCGTATTGCTGCCGATATACCGGACGTCCACCTATCTCGGAGAGACGGATTGTCGCCTATGACGGCAAGTATGTAACGGTATCCTATAGAGACTACCGGGACAATTTGGACAAGACGCTGACCCTTACGGCGGAAAAGTTTCTTATTCGGCTGTTTTCTCACGTATGGCCTCGGTCTATGCGGAATGTGCACTACTATGGCCTTTATCAGCCCTCGCGGCGAAAGAAACACGTGGAAGATGTGGTAGAGGCGAGCAAGTATCCACGATCAGGTGCGACCGTATCTCGGCACCGAGCCGGCGCGAGCGTATGAGAAAGGCTCTAAATGACCTTGGATTGCGATGTTTAGAATGCGGCTCGTATGTTATACTCGAAGATATCGAGTGTGCGGGGAGACGCTATGAAAAGAAAGTCAAGGGGCCGCCGGGGATCGACCGAAGACAGTTGTTTTTATCAATGTGAGGTTTGTGGAGTCCAGGAGCACATCCCAAAGGACGTGCTGGAATACTTCGACGCAGTAGACCCTGGGCTGCCAGGACAACCGGCAACATTTGCATGCCAAGCTTGCTCAGGCATTATGTATCCGGTGTGGTGGTTGGAGGCAGACTCAGAGCACAAAAGATAGACTCTGGGCGATGAGGAAACCAAACCCTCCCCAGGGAAAGCTTCAGTCATCCGCCCACGTAATGGAGAATATAGCAGACGTCTCGGGGTTTGTCTAGCCTTGGCAGATGATGCACACCTGCCGCGAAGTCACGCGAAGCGTGCCCGCGCCGAAGGCGCGGTTAGTTCAAGGCGTCAAAGGCTGGACATCAAGGCCGACCCTCTCGCCGCACTCGTAAAAGCGCCAACTGGAGAATGACCACTGCTCTGGCAGCGTGACCAGCCCCCTTCGAACAGGATTGGCATGAATGTAATTCACCTTCGCATAGAGCTTCTTCTCGCCGTAGATTGCAAGAGCCCGCACATGTTCTTTCCACACGGCGAAGCGGGCTCTGCCGTTAGCATGACGCGCCATCGTCTCCAAGACCTTTGTCGCGTTCACGTCCTTTGCGTGCGCTATTATCCTCTGAGCAGACCTTCCGCGCCATAGCCTGTTGAACCGGTGCAGTTGACCGCCGTCAGGCAGGTACACCAGCAGGTGAACGTGATCCGGCATCAGCACAAACGCCGACACGTACCCACCGCATTCGAGCAGCGCCCTGCCGATCTCATCGCAAACGATATCCCGCACAGTTGCATTGTTGAGCAAGGGCAGCCACTCCACAAACGTTCCCGTTATGCAGTAGTAGCTTGCCCCTATGTCGATGTTCTTCCATTTCACGGTATCACATTAGCCGCACTTGCCGGCTATCCCCGCTCGACGTGGGGCCTGTTCGTTTCGGGAACAAGTTCCCGAAACACCGAAACAACTTGGGGCTGCGATGGGATTGTGGCGGATCACGGGGTCGCGGGCCTCGGCCCATGGCTTCTGCGCCGCCCGCCGGTGGCGCGGGTACCGCAACGGGCTCTCTCCTTGTAACCAGGCGGAATGTCGAACGCTGAATCCGCTATGCGCTTTTCCTGTATGTGCCTAACTTCACTTACCAGTGTGCCGGTAGGGCCCACGGTAACGGTCTTCAAAACGTAATCCAGCCTGGGCGACCACCAGCAGGTCGTGGCCACCCGTTCTCTCCCAATAGTGTATGAACTCCGGTATTTGTCGCAAGGATATCCCGAGACTACTTCTGTCTTGGTACCCCCGTGATGGGAAGGCCGTGTATTGGCGGTCGCGACCCCTGTACCGAGTGGTGTGACGCAATACTCCCTCCTGCTCGGTTTCATTTGTACAACTATCTTCTTGTCCCCCAGGATCAGATCGACACCGTCAGGTTTGCTCCCCGGTTTAGGATTGCCCGTTCTTGCGTCGACCAGATATGATTCGAGCCTTTCTCTGTTGCCTTTGACGTACAATTTCTGAAACGCCTTGTAACTTCTGACTCCCGATCTTGGCACCCCGTTCAAATAGACGTCGGCTGAAAACTGAGCGGCATTGCAGAACGCCGTCGAGAGAAATAGTGCCCACATACCGACGGAAATCCTGACGGCCTTGGATCCCTGCGTCAAAGCATACGGTATCATTTAGGTCCTCCTCTTACACCCGCGCGTCTAGGGATGCCCCTCATCCTTGCACTGTTGCTCAGCCGACGTCATCCAGTCCGCTGGGCTACCCCAATCGTAGATGATCGTGCCGGCCTCTTCGCTGGAAAGGAGGTCCGAGTGCGTACCCCCCCACCCTAGCGCGTCCCACAGTTTGACGTACTGCTTGCGCGGGCAATCGCATTTCACCACAGACGCAAAGATTACGTCGATGCGATCCCGGTAGGTCTGCCATACCTTCTTCGTCCAGAAGCAGAACAGGTTATGCGTGGTAACGAACCTGCCACCATTTTCCGGTTCTGGCTCGGGGGCCGGGTAGGAGCCGATAAAGGCGTAGTCAAAGTCCCATTCGACGCGCGGTTTGCCCACAGCGACTTCGCCAATCGTCTCGGTACCAAGAGTAACCGTCCTGACCACCCAGCACCTGTGTCCAGACGGATCCACGCCAGCCACTGGGCTGTCCGCGCAGCAGCGGTATCGACTCATGCCTTCCCCCAAGGAATCTCTCTGCGTAAACCGTCCCACCTGCGGATCATAGAACCTCACCCCAAGCTGCAGTAACCAAAATCCGGCTCCTGGTAGTGAGTGTAGTAGCCGAGCTGACCGACGTATTGGTATGGCTGGTCGATGGAGCCGGTATGGCACTCATGCCAGATCACACTCCCATAGGCATCATAGTCGTATTTGTCAGTGACGTTGCCGGGCTGTCCGTAAGCGCGCGAGTAGAGCCGAGCCGGTCGAAGTGATAGTATCGCATCCCATTCGTGCTGTCGCAACGGGCGATAAGCGAACCGTTCGGCTCCCGAATGCAATACGTAACGCCAGAACCGCTCGACTCCTCCACCACAGCAGGAATTCCAGCCGTTATGTCGTAGACTTGGTACCAGTTCCCAGGCGAAGTGGAGAAGCTCACTCGGTTGGAATCAGCGTCCCACGTGTTGGTGAGCGACACGTTGTTGCCACTGCTGTCTATGAACCCTGCCGAATCCAGAAGCTCGGCGTAGTTATAGTGGTAACCCGCAATCTTCGTGCCGGCGACATTGGTAACCTGCGTCAAGTTACCCTGCTTGTCGTATTGATACCCGTGCATCCCCGGCCAGGATGTTAGTTGATCGGCGGCATTGTAAGTCATCGGGTTCGGGTCGGCGGGCGGATTCAGTCTGTTTCCTACCCAGTCGTAGGCGTACGGTCCTCCCGCAGGCTGGCTCGGAACCGGGCTTGGCGGCACGGCGCCAGTCAGGCGGTTGTTCGCATCGTAGCCATAGAACCAGGGAAGTGTCGAACTGCCCGTCGAGTCGGTCATCGAAAGCGGATTGCCGACGCTGTCCACGGTATAATTGATTTGCAGTGCTGTCATGTTCGCGCCCGAGTCGGTTATCCCGATCAGACGATAACGAGGATCGTTGTCATAGGCGTAGCTGGTGGACACGCCGTTGGGATAGGATATCCCCGTTCTGTTGCCCGCCGAACCGTAATAGTATCGGCATGTCGCAGCCTTGGCTCGGCCTGGTGTTCCCTGTGCGTTACGTCGCTTCGTTTCGGGATTTCCGGAGCGGACGGTCAGTGCGCGCCCTCATCATCACACCGTGGTCCGCTCCTCAGAATCCCGAATAACACCGGAATGGCGGTGTCGACGCGCGGCCAGGCCGCCAGCCACTGTAATGCCGACCTGTACGCAAATCGCTGCCCCTGCGATGAGCACGCCGCAGACCACAGTTCCCAAAGTCATAGGCAGGGCCCGAGCGCGGGCAACGATCACGACCAACGTGGCGTACCGGACGATATAGGCGACCGCAACGACCACGCCAGCGGCTAACACGCTGGCAAATTTCGAGTCGTGTACCGATCTACCCACAGCGTAACCCGTAAGAAAAAGGATGGCAGTCCAAGCGAGCACCGGCACCCACGTTACGACCGCTGTCGAGACATGGGGGCTCAGGCCGAGGGAGTTCACAAGGAACTCACTGGCCCTGGCGACCAGGGCCTCTAAGACGTAGTAAACAAGCATAGCAATACATGAGTACTTGGCGACTGCCGCCGCATTCGAAAGACGACTCGGTTGCATGGTTCCTCCTCTATGGCATCCCAACGGGCGTGCCTTCCCTGCCTAGCAGCACGTCCCACCAGCTACCCCACACGGGCACATAATTTCTGGTGACGGTTGCGCACGGCCTGTCTTCCGACCACGTTTTGGAGATCAGAATCCATGGACCGTAGGGACACAGCTCCTCCGAGGTGATGCTCATACAGCCCCACCTCCTCTTTCCCTTCCACCACTGATCAGACATGGCAGTGCCGAAATAGGTGGCGCTCCCGGTCGGAGGGCTGGGGAATGGAATTACGTTCCAATAGGTTTGCACCCAGTGGCTGGGACCGTCTTTGCTTGTCGGTCTGCAACGGCCAATCGGGATGCAAATGGTCACTCGTCCGTCGGCGTCGATGTCTCCCGCAGGGTCGCTGTGTGCGTAGGCATACGAGTTTATTCCGTCTCTCGCTGGATCCCGCTGGGTAAACCTGCCGGTGGTGGGATCGTAGAACCTCACCCCAAGCTGCAACAGCCCGAAATCCGGCTCCTGCCAGCAGGTGTAGTAGCCAAGTTGTCCGACGTATTGATACGGCTGATCGACGGAGCCGGTATGACGCTCGTGCCAGAGCACTCCTCC
This sequence comes from uncultured bacterium, assembly GCA_963823885.1. Classification (GTDB taxonomy): domain Bacteria; phylum Armatimonadota; class UBA5829; order UBA5829; family UBA5829; genus CAWGNL01. The sequence goes on along the minus strand of CAWGNL010000025.1, from coordinate 9,499 downwards.
GTAGGCGTCATAGTCGTACTTGTCAGTGATGGCCCCCGGACTGTCCGTAAGGGCTCGCGTAGAACCAGTTGGTCGAAGTGATAGTATCGCATGCCATTGATGCTGTCGCAACGGGCGATAAGCGAACCGTTCGGCTCCCGAATGCAATACGTAACGCCAGAACCGCTCGACTCCGCCACCACTGCAGGAATTCCAGCCGTTATGTCGTAGACTTGGTACCAGTTCCCAGGCGAAGTGGAGAAGCTCACTCGGTTGGAATCGGCGTCCCACGTATTGGTGAGCGACACGTTGTTGCCACTGCTGTCTATGAACCCTGCCGAATCCAGAAGCTCGGCGTAGTTATAGTGGTAACCCGCAATCTTCGTGCCGGCGACATTGGTAACCTGCGTCAAGTTACCCTGCTTGTCGTATTGATAACCGTGCATCCCCGGCCAGGCTGTTAGCTGATCGGCGGCGTTGTAAGTCATCGGATTCGGGTCGGCGGGCGGATGAAGCCGGTTGCCGACCCAATCGTAGCCGTAGCTTCCGCCGGCAGGCTGGCTGGGAACCGGGTTCGGCGGGACGGCGCTGGTCAGGCGGTTGTTCGCATCATAGCCATAGGACCAGGCAAGTGTCGAAGTGCCGGTTGAGTCCGTCATCGAGAGCGGGTTGCCAACGCTGTCCACGGTATAGCTGATTTGGAACGCAGCCATGTTCGCGCCCGAGTCGGTTATCCCGATCAGCCGATAGCGAGGGTCATTATCGTAGGCGCAGCTTGTCGATACGCCGTTAGGATAGGCTATCCCCGTTCTGTTGCCCGCCGAATCGTAACTGTATTGGGCGATGGTATTGCTGTTATACTTCACGTCCTGAAGCCACCCATTGGCGTAGTAGTCGTGGATAACATCGTAAGTCGCGTTCACCGGGTTGCCCGACGTATCCAGGCCCGAAGCTATCGACACCCTGGTTTTCTGGCCGGCGTTGTTGTAAGCATACCACATTTCCCTGCCGGCCGCCAGACCCAGCGGCGGCGTGTAGCTTACCAGCCGCCCCTGCGCGTCGTAGCTGTAATAGCTGTCGCCGGACGCATCGTGCATGTGGGTCCTCAGGTTGCTGCCGCCGTCGTAAGCATACGTGACGCTAGCCCCGGAGGAGTCCGCGAGGCCGCTCGCGGTCGAATCGACAACCCTTCCGCCGGACGAGTCGAGCGTCACCGCCGGCCACGCCGGTGATTGGTAGTTGTATTTCACCGCCGCCAGCCTGTTCAGCGTGTCGTAGCCCTAAGCAGTGACAGCGCCCCACATGATATTCCCCGCCGTGCGCATGGCATCCTGTCCGTTTCGGGAACAAGTTCCCGAAACACCGAAACAAGTTCCCGAAACACCGGAACCGTGCATTCCCGGCCAGCCTGTTAGTTGATCGACTGCGTTGTAGATCATGGGGGTCGGGTGGCGGGGCCTGATCGGGGATTGCCGCAGCGGTACAGGCGCTCGAGGCTCCTGATGTCGTCAGCTTCCCGCTTGGACAGCTTCTTCTCATCTCTGGTCGCGACCGTGGTGGAGTGCAATACGAAGCGCCCGCCTGGCCCGGGTAGGTACTCGCGCCGAGCCAGCAGGTGCCCCCTGAACTTGGCGGGCAGGACCCAGCCGTACTTTTCCTCCAACCTGTAGATGGGCCATACCTCGACTATGCGCAGCTTCCCCCCCTTGATCCTGAGCCGCGGATTGCCCCAGTTCACGTCCGAGTAGAGCTTACGCGCAGTTCCCCTGGCGTCTACCGCAACGACGTATACCCCTGTGGCGTCTTCGCCAGCTATGGTGATCCCGCATACCAGGGCGCCCGGAACGGCGTTCCTGTACACGGCGACATCGAACACGTACGGCACGCTGTCATCCCGGAGCTCGCCCGTCTTGACCAGTTGACTCCACGGAGGGCCGTTATTACGCGAGAAAACCACAAAGTCCAGCCCAACATCGCGGCTTCCGGGGCCCGCGATGGCTGCGGCCCCCTGGCACGCAACCAGGAGCAGCGTCGATCTCCCGTCGCAGGACAGCCCGGCCCAAATCGACCTGTGCAGCCGGGGGGCGTTGGGCCGGGGAATGGCGACCGACGGTCTGCCGTGGACACCGCATGTCGATCGGCACACGCTCGCCACGGCCACGCACGCGGCAAGCCCCGCGAGAAAAGTCAGCCTGCGCATCGTGTCCCTCCTCAGTCGAGATCGGTGATCATGCAGTCCAAGAACACCGGAGTATCTATTCCGTTGAACAGACTGATCAGATGGGGGTCCATAAGGTCGAAGTTGTGCCCCGCGAGCGCGTCGCACAGCTTGTGCACGCCGCATCCGACGTTCTGGCTCGGATCGGTGCTCCAGTTCGGGTAGCCCCAGCCAGCACAGTCCGCCCCAGCCCCATGCGGCATCGAGCTGCATCAAGCCGCAGGCCCGCTCCCGGTGGCCCATGCACTTCACGCGCGGCCCGCAGGCCTTGGGGTCGTCGGTGGATTCGGCCTTTATTATGCACCTGACCGCCCTCTCCAGCAGGCCGCCGCCCAGCGCGGCGCGCGCCTTGTCGCAAGCGGGTTGCCGAATGGCTGGGCCTATGATCGGGTACAGCTTCTCCGGCGGCATAGGCTGCGCCTTTCGGCGCGCGTAGCCGCTGGGGTCGACCCAGCCCGTCGGGGTGTTGCCCACGTAGGCGTACATGGATAGCGGGTGCCGAAAAACGCGATCCCTTTGCGTAAACCGTCCCACCTGCGGATCGTAGAACCTCACCCCAAGCTGCAGCAGCCCGAAGTCCGGTTCCTGCCAGCAGGTATAGTAGCCAAGCTGACCAACGTATTGATACGGCTGGCCGAGGGAGCCGGAGTCACACTCGTGCCAGATCACAGCGCCATAGGCATCGTAGTCGTACCTGTCGGTGACACTGCCGGTGCTGTCGGTGATCAGGCGCGTCGAGCCAAGTTCGTCGAAGTGATAGGACCGCATGCCGTTCGTCGAGTCGTAGCGGGCTATCAGCGAGCCGTTCGGCTCCCTGATGTAGTATGCGATGCTGGACGCCGCCGAGTCCTCCACCACAGCCGGAATTCCCGCCGTTATGTCGTAGACGAAGTCGTACTCCGGCGGATTTGAACCGGCTCCGGCGGTGAACTTCACCCGGTTCGAGTCAGCATCCCAGGTATTCGTGAGCGTGTGATTGCCGCCGGACCCCGCGCTGGTGCTGTACGTCGCCTGGTTCAGCAATCCCGCCGGAGTGTAGTTGTAGCTTGCAGTGCCGGCCCCGGTGACCGACACCAGATTCCCCGCGCTGTCGTACTGATACCCGTGCATTCCTGGCCAGGCTGTTAGCTGATCGGCGACGTTGTAGTTCATCGGGTTCGGGTCCGCGGGCGGATGAAGCCGATTGCCAACCCAATCGTAGCCATAGCTCCCGCCGGCTGGCTGGCCGGGAACCGGGTTCGGCGGGACGGCGCTGGTCAGCCGGTTGTTCGCGTCGTAGCCATAGGACCAGGGAAGTGTCGAACTGCCCGTCGAGTCGGTCATCGAAAGCGGATTGCCGACGCTGTCTACGGTATAGCTGATTTGGAATGCCGCCATGTTCGCGCCCGAGTCGGTTATCCCGATCAGGCGATATCGCGGGTCATTGTCGTGGGCGTAGCTTGTGGATACGCCATTGGGATAAGCTATCCCGGTTCTGTTGCCCGCCGAATCGTAACTGTACTGCGCGATGGTATTGCTGTTATACTTCACGTCCTGAAGCCACCCGTTGGCGTAGTAGTCGTGGATAACATCGTAAGTCGCGTTCACCGGGTTGCCCGACGTATCCAGGCCCGAAGCTATCGACACCCTGGTTTTCTGGCCGGCGTTGTTGTAAGCATACCACATCTCGTTGCCGGCCGCCAGCCCCACCGGCGGCGTGTAGCTTACCAGCCGCCCCTGAGAGTCATAGCTGTAATAGCTGTCGCCGGACGCGTCGTGCATGTGGGTCCTCAGGTTGCTCGCGCCGTCGTAAGCATACGTGACGTTAGCGCCGGAGGAGTCCGCGACGCCGCTCCCGGTCGAATCGACAACCCTTCCGCCGGACGAGTCGATCGTCGCCGCCGGCCAGACCGCCGACTGATAGTTGTATTTCACGGCAGTCAGCCTGTTCAGCGTGTCGTAGCCGTAGGCGGTGGCGGCGCCCGAGGCGATATTCCCCGTCGAATCCACCGATCCCTGCAATTTCGCCACCAGATTACCCAGGCTATCATACTGGAAAAACTCATCTCTAATCAGGTCGCCCTCGGCGGCGCTATCTGGATAGACGATTTTCGTGACTCGATTGTTCGCGTCGTAGGTGTAGGCCGTCTGCCTTCCGACGGGGTTTCCCGTTGAATCCAGCACGTAGGTCGTCACGCTCTGCCGATTGCCGAACGGGTCGTAAGAGTAGGTGACCAGGCGGTTAGAGCTCGTTCTGACCGCCCTGGACGTCGGTCCAGGTTCCGATCACGCGGTTGTCGTCGTCATAGTCGTAGTAGGTGTGATTGCCGTTTTCATCCCTGCTCCACTCGAGAGTGCAGCAGGAATACTGGTTTTGTGTACCGATGCCGTTGCCGTAACTTGTGGTAACCTGGCGGCCGAGGGCGTCGTAGGTGTAGCTGATAGTCCTGCCGTTTGCATCCGTGGCGCTCAAGACCCGGTCCAGGGCGTCGTAGGCGGTGGTGTTGGTCTTGGCGCCGCCGTCAGTATAATGGTAGGTGGTCTGAGTCGGCGAGTCGTGGTATCCGGCGCTGTCCACGTAGACGTAGCCGGTGCTGTCGACGTAAGCGACCTGGCTCCCGCCGATCCAAGCCACGCCCGGAACGGTCTCGGTCTTGACCTGGCCGGGCAGGCCGCCCGCCGAGTCGGTCGGGGTGTAGTAAGTGTACTCCTTGATCGGCGCTATCAGGTAGTTCGCGTCGGAGTCGACCCACTGCGGCTCGGTGCTCAGCCCCGGGCCGGCGGTCTGCACAGCCAGGACATCGGCCATATTGCTGGGGTCTCGAATGTAGTGGGTCCAGGATTCGCGTGTATCTTCATGGCTTTCAAGCCAGACGGTCGAAGCAGCCGTCGAGTCGGTGTAGTAGGTGTTGTTCTCCGTGGAGAGGGGCGGGCCGTAAACGGGATCGTTGGGGTCGATCCTCTCCACGCTCAAGACGGTACCGGTCCAATCGTAGCCGTAATCGGTCTGCGCAAGCAGGTCCCCGCCGCTGTCCCTGACGGTGACGGCGTACGGCTCCCCGCCCTCCGGCCCCGAAAAATAGGCGATGTCGTAAGTCGTGTGCGTTCCGGTTGGGCCGGTGACGGTGTTGACGTACTGCTTCAGACCGCTGGGCCAGTCGGTGTAGAATGTGTAGGTCGTGATCTCGTCCGGTGTTTCGGGAACTTGTTCCCGAAACGAACTACCTCACCTTAGAGGATCAAAGGCTGCACATCAAGCCCAACCTTTTCACCGCACTCGTAGAAACGCCAACTGGAGAATGACCACTCCTCTGGCAGCATGACCAGCCCCCTTCGAACGGGATTGGCATGGATATAGTTCACCATCGCGTAGAGCTTCTTCTCGCTGTAGATTGCAAGGGCTCGCACCTGCTCTTTCCATACGGCGAAGCGGGCCTTGCCGTTGGCATGACGCGCCATGGTCTCCAAGACCCTTGCCGCGTTCACATCCTTGGCGTGCGCTATTATCCTCTGAGCAGACCGTCCGCGCCATAGCCTGTTGAACCGGTGCAGTTGACCGCCGTCTGGCAGGTACACCAGCAGGTGAACGTGATCCGGCATCAGCACAAACGCCGACACGTACCCGCCGCACTCGGCCAGCGCCCTGGCGATCTCGTCGCGCACGATATCCCGCACGATCGCATTGTTGAGCAGGGGCAGCCACTCCACAAACGTTCCCGTCATGTAGTGCTTGCCCCTATGTCGATGTTTTTCCATTTCACGGTATCATGTGCTCGTTTCGGGAACAAGTTCCCGAAACACCGAAATCCACCTGCGTGAACCTACCAACCCGAGGGTCATAAAACCGCACTCCAAGCTGCAGCAGCCCGAAATCCGGCTCCTGGTAGTGCATGTAGTAGCCAAGCTGACCAACGTACTGATACGGCTGGTCGATTGAGCCGGTATGGCGCTCGTGCCAAAGCACAGCCCCGTAGGCGTCGTAGTCATACTTGTCGGTGACGCTCCCGGTGCTATCCGTAAGCGCGCGCGTGGATCCCAGTTCGTCGAAATGGTAGTATCGTACGCCGTTCGTGCTATCGCTGCGTGCTATGAGCGAACCGTTGGGTTCCCGAATGTAGTATACAGCGCCGGAACCGCTTGATTCCGCCACTACCGCGGGGATTCCCGCTGTTATGTCGTAAACCTCGTTCCAGCTACCGGACGGAGCCGAGAATGCTACCCGATTCGAGTCAGCATCCCAGGTATTGGTCAGCGTGTGGCTGCCGGAGGCACTGCTGATGCTGTACGTCGCCTGGTTCAGCAAGCCCGCCGGAGTATAGGTGTAGGTTGCCGTGCCTGCTCCGGTGACCGTAACCAGGTTCCCCGCGCTGTCGTATTGATAACCGTGCATTCCCGGCCAGGATATTAGCTGATCGGCGGCGTTGTAAGTCATCGGATTCGGGTCGGCGGGCGGATGAAGCCGGTTGCCGACCCAGTCATAGCCATAGGTCCCGCCGGCAGGCTGGCTGGGAACGGGATTTGGGAGGGCGGCAGAGGCGAGCCTGTTATTGGCGTCGTAAGTGTATGACGTCGTTCCGACCCAGTCGGTCATCGTGAGCGGATTGCCTACGCTGTCCACTGTATAGCTGATTTGGAATGCCGCCATGTTCGCGCCCGAGTCCGTTATCCCGATCAGGCGATAGCGCGGGTCATTGTCATAGGCGTAGCTGGTGGATACGCCGTTGGGATAGGATATGCTCGTCCGGTTCCCCGCCGAATCGTAACTGTACTGCGCGATGGTATTGCTGTTATACTTCACGTCCTGAAGCCACCCGTTGGCGTAGTAGTCGTGGATAACATCGTAAGTCGCGTTCACCGGGTTGCCCGACGTATCCAGGCCCGAAGCTATCGACACCCTGGTTTTCTGGCCGGCGTTGTTGTAAGCATACCACATCTCCTTGCCTGCCGCCAGCCCCACCGGCGGCGTGTAGCTTACCAGCCGCCCCTGAGAGTCGTAGCTGTAATAGCTGTCGCCGGACGCGTCATGCATGTGGGTCCTCAGGTTGCTGCCGCCGTCGTAAGCATACGTGACGCTAGCCCCGGAGGAGTCCGCGACGCCGCTCCCGGTCGAATCGACAACCTTTCCGCCGGACGAGTCGATCGTCGCCGCCGGCCAAACCGCCGACTGATAGTTGTATTTCACGGCAGTCAGCCTGTTAAGATTGTCGTACCCGTAAGCCGTGACAGGACCCGAAGTAATATTCCCCGTCGAATCCACCGATCCCTGCAATTTCGCCACCAGATTGCCCAGGGAATCGTACTGGAAGAACTCATCTCTAATCAGGTCGCCCTCGGCGGCGCCATCCGGATAGACGATCTTGACGACGCGATTGTTCGCGTCGTACGTGTAGGCCGTCTGCCTTCCGACGGGGTTTCCCGTTGAATCCAGCACGTAGGTCGTCACGCCCTGCCGATTGCCGAACGGGTCGTAAGAGTAGGTGACCAGACGGTTAGAGCTGTTCTGACCGCCCTGGACGTCGGTCCAGGTTCCGATCACGCGGTTGTCGTCGTCATAGTCGTAGTAGGTGTGATTGCCGTTTTCGTCCATGCTCCACTCGAGAGTGCAGCAGGAATACTGGTTCTGCGTCCCCATTCCATTGCCGTAGCTGGTCGCAACCTGGCGGCCGAGGGCGTCGTAGGTGTAGCTGATAGTCCTGCCGTTTGCATCCGTGGCGCTCAAGACCCGGTCCAGGGCGTCGTAGGCGGTGGTGTTGGTCTTGGCGCCGCCGTCAGTATAATGGTAGGTGGTCTGAGTCGGCGAGTTGTGGTATCCGGCGCTGTCCACGTAGACGTAGCCGGTGCTGTCGACGTAAGCGACCTGATTGCCGCCTATCCAGGCGACGCCCGGGACGGTCTCGGTCTTCACCTGGCCGGGCAGGCCGCCCGCCGAGTCGGTCGGGGTGTAGTAAGTGTACTCCTTGATCGGCGCTATCAGGTAGTTCGCGCCAGAGTCGACCCATTGCGGCTCGGTGCTCAGCCCCGGGCCGGCGGTCTGCACAGCCAGGACATCGGCCATATTATTGGGATCCCGAATGTAGTGGGTCCAGGATTCGCGTGTATCTTCATGGCTTTCAAGCCAGACAGTCGAGCCGGCCGAGTTCGTGTAGTAGGCGCTGCTGTCCATCGAGAGGGGGTTGCCGGATGAGTCCACCCCTTCCACGCCCAGCAGCGCGCCCGTATTTCCATCGTAGGTGTAATTCGTCTGCTGAAGAAAATTTGCGCCGCTGTCCCTGACGGTGACGGTGTACGGCTCCCCGCCCTCCGGCCCGGAAAAATAGGTGATGTCGTAAGTCGTGTGCGTTCCGGTTGGGCCGGTGACGGTGTTGACGTATTGCTTCATGCCGGTGTAGGAATCGACGTGGAATGTATAGGTCGTGGCCTCGTCCGCCGGGTCGTCGATTAGGTCAGTGAGGTTTTTCTTCCTGGTTACGGTGGTCGAGCCGTCGATCCCGTAATAATAGACGGTGCGAGTGTATCGCGTTTGAAGCAGGCCAGCGGACTGTTCGACCGTCTGCACGGACTGGTTGCCGGAAGAGTCGGTGGAGTAAGTGTAGGCGGCCTCTTTATTCCCTTTTGCGACGCTGGCGAGCTTGCTGGCCGCTATATGTGTAGGCCGTGGAAGAGGCGAGGACCATGTTGGCGTTGTAGTATCCACTTCCTGCAACTGGCCGGCGGCTGTGTAGGCCAGGTCGGTATACGTCCCGTCGGGTGCGCCAATAGCGGCGATAAGCTGGCTGCCCGATGCATGGGCGTAAGTCCACTGCCCGCCGGTGGGGGTGGTTGGGGTGACGGCTGTATCCTGAGTGTCGCCGTGGGTCACGGTGGTGACGTTGCCCGACGCGTCGATAATTGTCATGCTGTCGGGTCCGGAGATAAATCCGCTGGCCGAATCCGGCGTGCTGAATCCGTAGATCGTCTTGCCGCCGTCAAGATAATCCACTTCCACCGTCCCGCTCGGGTTGCCGGCGGAGTCCGTCGAATATGACAGGGAGCCGCTCTCCGACCCTATCTGGAACCCGAGGGGCTGCGGTGGTGACCAAGAGGGGCTATCGGACATGTTTGTCCCGTAGCAGTTGCCGCACTTGTCCCACACCTGAAACCAGACAGACGAGCAACTGTTGACGACCTGCAGCGACTCCCCGTGGCATGAAGTCAAAGCGCCGTTGACCCAGGCGGGTACCGGGCCGCTCGGGCCGGGCGGCACGCTGGGCGTCACCCGCGGCGTATCCAGACCCGGCTGCGGAAAGCCGTCTCCGCCGCCGCCGCAAGAGCCGCAGCCGCTGC
>CAWGNL010000024.1:0-5205 GCA_963823885.1 uncultured bacterium | reverse complement strand
AGGACCATCGCAGACGGAACTACGAATGAAACGACGCAGCCGCTCATCGAACACGACCGGGCGCTTCTCGTAGCCGGTAACAAGTACATCTTCGGGGCAACGAAGCTTTCGCCGGGTGACAAGCTGGATGTGAACTACGCCGGGCTGGATGTCGACGTTCTTGACAAAACGTCGCTCAGTCCGGGTGAGACGCAGCTATGGGTTCAGCGACGCGAGCCGATCAAGATTGACGGGGTAACTTACAACACACTTGTCGTGGCTGAGTACAGCGACGACGGGTCGACCGATATCACAAGGTGGCAGTTGGAGAATGGGGAGGTCGTCAAGGAGGAATCACCTGCCGAGCACATAACCTGGGTCCGAGAAGCAAGGGAGAAGGCCACGGAAATGGATGAGGATCAAGGGCCACTCCTCGACGCGCATGCTGAGAAAGCAAAGTTGCTTGGCCGCCCCCCGCGCAACCTCGACTATTGGATGGGCATGTATCAGGGATCAACAAAGATAGGATATCTCCACGTTACCACGAAGCGGGACAAGCTCGAAGGCAAGGACGTTTTTAGGAGGGATGACAGCCTGCACGTGTGGGAGGGCACGCCGGACAAAATGTACAACCTGGATTGCAATTCCACTCAATATGCAGGCCCCCATCTCTATCCCATACTTGAGACGCGACATGTTAAGATGGACGGCCCGGAGGCACCTGGGCCATTGGTCGATGAGACTAGATTCCACGGGCTTACGAACGAAGCCACGTTAACGTTTAACGGCAAGACTATCAACAGGACGCTCACCCTCGACGAGAACGCCGTGAATATGATTGCTGCCGGATGCGCCTATAGCTTCGGTATGCTGAATCTGGCCGATGGAGAAAGTATACGCGCATGCCTCCTGCGCTACGAGCAGTCGGGTTGGGATGCTTGCTACTTGGTGCTGAGCATGCTGCGCTACGAGTCGTTCAAGCTCAGCGGAACGACCTACAATACCTCGGTGATATCCGAAAGGGCAAAGGGCGAAGGAAGAGTAATGTGGCAATTGGAAAGCGGGGAGATCGTCAAAGAGGAATGGCTGCAAGAAGGCGTACGGTTCGTGAAGGAACCAAAAGGGAAGGCAATGAAGAGGTAAGGCAGCCTGAGTTATGGTGATAGGGATGAGTGCTATGAAGCTGAGACCCCCATGGACTCTCTGGGCCGTGTTGCTTTGGCAGTCCACCGGCGCCTATTGCGGCAACGCCGTCGCCACGCCTAAGCAGGATTACTGGATGGGGATCTACTATAACCAGAGCAAAATCGGGTCTCTGCACATAACGGTAAACGAAGATAAGGTCGACGGCAAGATTCGATTGCGCAAGACTGAGGCATTGAGGATTCGCTACAGAAAACCGGCTGAGAATGTCATCTACAACTCAACTCGCAACATCTACACCGATACAGCATTCACTCCGACCTCGGAAAGCGTCACAACAGAGTATCAGGATTCTTCTACGAGTGGCTGGCACACGGAAACCGTGGAAACAACTTATGGGCTGAGCAGCGTCAAGGTGAAGACCACGGCAGACGGAGCTGCCAGTGAACAGACGCAGCCGTTTATGGAAGAAGACCACACTCTTCTTACGGCGGGAACAGTTACGACCTAGGGGCAATGAAGCTCTCGCCGGGCGAGAAACTCGGTGTGAAGCATTACGTGCTGGGTATCAGCGTTCCAGGCAAAGCGACGCTCCTTTTACTTGGCACACAAGTGTGGGCCCAGCGGCGGGAGCCGATCAGAACTGACGGGGTAACATACAACGCGCTCGTCGTCGCTGAGTATAGCGATGACGGGTCCACCGACATTACAAGATGGCAGTCGGAGAACGGTGAGATCATCAGGCAGGAAGCCCCTGCCGACCGCATGACATGGATACGGGAAACGCGGGAGAAGGCCACCAGACTAGACGATGTGCGCGGGCCTCTGCTCGACACGCGAACCAAGGCAGCAAAGGTTGTGGGGAGGCCCCCATGTAGTCTCGACTATTGGATGGGCGTGGTACTGCGGTTCAAGCAAAATAGGATATTTGCACGTTACCGCCAGACCGGATAGGCTCGACGGCAAGGACGTTTTCAGAAGGGATGAGGTCCTGCACGTATGGGTGGGTGGTCCGGATAAGGCGTACGCCATGGATACCAGTTACGCTCAATATGCAGGCACCGGCTTTTATCCCGTCCTGGAGACGATGAACCTTAAGAACGACGATCCCGCCGCGCCGGAGCCGCATTCATCCATTTATGAGGGCAGATACGGGCGCCTTAGAGTTGACTATACGTGCACGACCGGCGTTGGGAGCAGCAACCAGGCGAGCACTTTGGACGACGAGGCGGTTAACACGATTACCGCCGGGTGCGCCCACGCTTTCGGTATGCTGAAGTTGGCCGATGGAGAAAGTGTCGGGGTGAACATGGGGCGGTACACGACGATCAATCCCGTTGCGGAGCAATGCTGGTGGTGCCGTTGCTACGTGGTGCTGACCATGCTGCGCCGCGTGTCGCTCAAGCTCAACGGAGTGGCCTATAACACATCGGTGATACGCCAAAGGGCCATGGGCACCGAAAGAATTAGGTGGCAGTTGGAAAGCGGGGAGATCGTCAAAGAGGAGTGGCCTCAGGAAGGCTTAACGTGGGTGAAAGAAACCAAGGAGAAAGCAACGAAGAGGTAAGGTAGCGGCCGAACGCGACCTGCCACTTTTCGGTGTTTCGGGATTTGAGGAGCGGGCACAGCGTGATGGTGAGGATGCGCATCCACCGTCCGCTCCGGAAATCCCGAAACGAAGCGACGTAACGCACAGGGATCACCGGGCCGAGGTAAGGCTGCACATACGATGAAATGGAAGAACATCGATATAGGGCCGGGCTATTATTACATCACCGGAACTATCACCCAATGGCTGCCGCTGCCGAACAGGCCGGATGTCCGGCAGATGGTGTGGGTGTTTCGGGAACTTGTTCCCGAAACGGACAGGATCCATCCGCACGGCGGGGAATATCATGTGGGGCGCTGTCACTGCTTAGGGCCACGACACGCTGAACAGGCTGGCGGCGGTGAAATACAACTACCAATCACCGGCGTGGCCGGCGGCGATGCTCGATTCGTCCGGCGGAAGGGTGATCGATTTGGGTGTTTCGGGATTTGAGGAGCGGCCACGGCGTGATGATGAGGACGCCCATCGACCGTCCGCTCCGGAAATCCCGAAACGAAGCGACGTAACGCACAGGGAACACCAGGCCGAGCCAAGGCTGCGACATACTATGAAATGGAAGACCGTCGACATAGGACCGGGATGTTATTACATCACCGGAACCATCACCCAATGGCTGCCGCTGCTGAAGAGGCCGGATGTCCGGCAGACGGTATACGACGACATCGCCGTAGCGGCGCGGGATTGCGGTGCGTCGATCACGGCCTTTGTGAGCGAGTTCGTTTCGGGAACAAGTTCCCGAAACACCGAAATAAATCCGAACACGTGCGACAGGGCGCAGAAATGCCACGAGTGCGCGCTCACGCTCGGCCTCTCCGGTCCCACGGGAGCCGCGAACCTTGCGCGCATGCTCACCGCCATAGAGGGCGGCCCTGAGATAGCAACGGCCCCGATAACCAGTGCACTGATCGAGTGCATGGACGAGGCGGAAGACGTCTGCAACGGACGGGAGGCGGCGCACGGCTACGGGGGCGGAACGCCTGTCGTTTCCGGCAGCATGGCAGTTCAGCAGATGGTGTACTGCCTCTCCGCGAAGTTGAACATCGACCGCGACACGATTCTGGAAGCGCTGGAGAATTTGCTAAAAAAGAAGCTGGGCATATAGGAGGCCGCCGTGAAAGTGTGTAAAACTGCAGCTAGGTGTGCTCTCGTTTATCTGGGCTGCACTTCGCTTCTCCTGACCTGCGGGTGCTCAAGTAATACTGCCACCAACACGGTCGCTCGTCTTGACGTTGCTCCCTGGGTGCTGATGCCGGATGATTCCGCCCTGGCGTGGAATTTGCCAGTCAAGGGCCATTTGACGGAGATATACGCTGTTCGCGATTCGACGCCGAAAGCCGTTGGGTTGTTCGATGTGCCCGGAAGATGGAACCGACCAATTAGCAGCGACTGCTTTATCTCTGAGTATGCAAGCCGTGCGCGCGATGGGTGGCACGCGGATCTGTACGTGTACGATTTGTGCGCGAGATCCAGAAGGCGGCTGGGGCGCGACATAACAATAGAACACTTCAGCCGCCCTGCGTCACCCGACGGAAAGAGCATAGTGGTTCATCTAAGTAAGCGACCGGGCGGGTTGGGGGTTGTAGACTTAAACACAGGCGCAACCTCCGTCCTACTACGGAACGTTTGGCCCGAAGATGCCGTGTGGGTCGACAGTCGAACCGTTATGTGCGCGTATATGCCGCTGAGCGACGAGAGCACGTTGCACATCTGCCGGATCTCCAGAGGTGACGTTACGCCAAGGGAACTGTGGAGGAGGCCTCTCGGCGGGCTAGGCGCGGTCCGCTGCTCCCCGGACGGGCTGCACATAGCCTACTGTCGTGGCGGCCACCTGGTATGCGAATCGCTACGGTCGGGGCGGGTCTCGCCCATCACGGAATCGCACGACAGCAGCCTGCAGGACATCTGGTCCAGAACCGGCAGGCGCCTGGCCGTGTGGGACGATGGCGGGCGTGAGGCCCTGCTATACGATGCCCAACGCGACGAGTCCTACCGTGTGCGCGTCAGTGAGGCAGGCAAAGGTGTTGTTTCTCTCCTGGGATGGTTCTCCGGCGATTCCGCGTTCGCCCTGAACACCGAGTACCTTGATGGAAAGGCGGCTATCGACTCCGTCTCCGGACCGAAGGCCCGTTGACCGATCTTCGGTGTTTCGGGATTTGAGGAGCGGCCACGGCGTGATGACGAGGACGCGCACTTACCGTCCGCTCCGGAAATCCCGAAACGAAGCGACGTAACGCACAGGGATCACCGGGCCGAGGTAAGGCTGCACATACGATGAAATGGAAGAACGTCGACATAGGGCCGGGATATTATTACATCACCGGAACTATCGCCCAATGGCTGCCGCTGCCGAACAGGCCGGATGTCCGGCAGACGGTATACGACGACATCGCCGTAGCGGCGCGGGATTGCGGTGCGTCGATCACGGTCTTTGTGAGCGAGTTCGTTTCGGGAACAAGTTCCCGAAACACCGAAAG
>CAWGNL010000023.1:0-20331 GCA_963823885.1 uncultured bacterium | reverse complement strand
CTGCGAATTTTGAATTCTAAATTTTGAATTGAAGGGAGCTCCACCGGACCGCTGGATCCCTTCCCTAATTCAAAATTCGAAATTCAAAATTTACAATTTTGAGGGCGGGCGGGGCTCCGACTTTCGACTTTCGACTTTCGGACTCTCGACTTTTCGGAGAAACACATCAATGACCACGGAGTTGTCTTCATCGGCCGCTTTCCAACACTTGAATAGACTCATCCAACGCATTCCCGAATTGGAGAGCGCGGCTAATCCATTGACTCGGGCCGCGGAGGCCGATATGTCGAGCCAATCGCTCCGGCGGCAAGATTTTGGTCTGCGGAAATGGCGGCAGCGCCGCCGACAGCGAGCACATAGTGGGCGAGCTTATGAAAGGGTTTGTCCGGCCCAGGCGCCTTGCCGACCCGAAAATCGAGTCTTTGAAGAACAGTGGAGTGGAAGGCCGGCAGAACCTGGCATCGAACTTGCAGGAAGGACATTCCGGCCATATCCCTCACGGGTCATGTTTCCCTGTCCACGGCGGTCACCAACGACAACGATCCATACATGGCTTTTGCCCAGCAGGCGTATGTTCTGGGCAGGGCCGGAGAATTCTGATCGGCTTGAGCACGTCCGGCAACTCCAGAAACGTGGTCAGCGCGCTTGCCGTGGCGAGAGCATTCGGACTATCGACGATCGGCTTCACCGGGGACGCCGCCTGCAAGATGGATACCCTCTGCGACGTAGTCATAAAGGCCCCTGCAAGGGAGACCTACAGGTTGCAGGAGTATCACCTGCCGCTCTATCACTGCCTGTGCCTGATGGTGGAAGGGAGTTCTGGGGACATTGATCATCGCGGTCACGCTCAACGCGGCGGTCGATAAGACCTATGTCGTGCCAGGGTTTTGCTCAGGATGCAAGTGCATCGCACTTATCGCGCGTCCCAGGTCACGAGCGTCGCGGGGGGCAAAAGGATCAATGTGGCGCGGGTGCTGCGCGCTCTGGGCCGCGATGCGCTTGTTACCGGCTTTGCGGGCGGATTCAACGGCGGCCTGATACGCTTTATCTGGATCGGGAAGGAATACCCTACGCCTCCACCGGTCGAGGACGAGTCCCGCATATGCGCCACCATTGTCGATCCACCGGCGGGAACGACCCTGGATGTCAACGAAAACGGACCGCAAGTTGCGCCGGACGAGGTCGAATCACTTCACCTGAAGATCGAATCTCACCTCGACCGGGCATCGCACCTGATACTCTCGGGCAGCGCTCCGCCTGGCGTGCCCGAGGATTTCTATGCGAGGGCCATCGCATCGGGCAGGGCAGCGGGCGTGGTTACCGTGCTGGATTCCAGCGGAGACCACTTCAGATGTGGACTCGCGGCGAGACCACATATAGCCAAGCCGAACAAACTGGAGTTGTCCGAATATGTGGCGCCGCTCTGGACGACACCGGGGATGTCCTCGCGGCCGCGAAGGAACTCATCGGCGCGGGGATCGAGCTGGTGGTAGTGTCGATGGGCGAAAAGGGCGCTTTGGCGGTGAGCGGTGACGAAGCCTGGATGGCCGAGCCGCCCCGAATCGACTTCGTGAGCGCCGTAGGCTCCGGCGATGCGATGGTGGCCGCTCTGGTCGACGCGCTCCTGGGCGGCGGCGGCGTGCCGGATGCGCTGCGCGCGGCGGTTGCCGCGGGAGCAGCCAACGCCGAGCTTTACGGCGCGGGTTTCTGCACCGCGGAGTCTATAAAGCGTCTGAAGGACCGAGTGAGATTGACGTGGAGTGGCTAGTGCAAATAGCTATCGCAATCCTTCTTAAACCCGGCGAGACAGCCACGCTGGACTTCGCTCTTCCGCACGGCCCGTTACCCATCGACCGTGCCCGGCGGCTTCTCGAACAGGACTTCGACGCGCGGCACGCCGAGTGCCGACAGTATTGGACCGGCAAGTTTGCTGCCGCCGCGAAGGCGCGGATTCCGGAAAGGCGGATTACGGAAATGGTGCGCTCCGGTCTCGCCCATCTCGACACCATCATCTACGGAATCGAGCCCGATGAGACTCTCGCCCCCAACGTCGGCGTCTATGCTCCCATCGGTACCGAGAGTGCCCCGATCATCCAGTTCATGGATTCGATGGGCTTGCACGATGTCGCCAGGCGCTGTCTAGGGTTCTTCCTCGATACGCAGCACGACGATGGCTTCATTCAAAACTACAGCGGCTACGAACTCGAAACCCAGGCGTTTCTGTGGTGCGCAAGCGAACATTACAAGTACCACCCTCGACGACGCGTGGGCACGGCGGGTAGAGCCACAGACTCTTGCGGGCATGTCGAGTACCTCGGCAAATGGCGGGAACGCAATTTGCGGGAGGACCTGCGCGGAAAGGGCTACGGCTTGCTCGAGGGCAGGGTTGCCGATCCGATCGAGCCTTACCGTTACTTTATGGCCAATGCGTATTTCTACGCGGGGCTGCACGGGGCGGTCCAGATGCTCCGGCGCGTCGATCCCGCCGAATCCCGCCGGCTGGGCCGGGAGGCCGCCGCGGTCAGGGAAGATGTGCGAAATGCATTCTTCGAGGCAACGGCGAGATCGCCGGTCATCCCCATCGGGGACGGCACGTGGTGTCCGACTTCTCCCGCGTGGGCGGACGCCGGGGCGCCTGCTTTTATGCTTCTTGACGATCACCCGGTTCACACGCACGGCAGCTTTGTCTCGCGCGATTCGCTGATCGGGCCCAGTTACCTGATCTTTCTTGGCGTGATCGACGCGGATGAGCCTGAAGCGCGGCGGCTGATGCAATACCAGTCCGGCATTCTGTACAACCGCAACTGCGCGTTCAGCCAACCCTACTACAGCCCCCACGCGTGGTATCATCTCAAGCGGGGAGAAGTCAAAGCATTCCTGAAGACCTATTACAACACATTCTCCGCCCTCTCCGACCGTGACACCTACAGCTTTTGGGAGCACTTTTATCACTGCACCCCCCCACAAGACACACGAGGAAGCCTGGTTTCTGATGCACACACGCTGGATGCTGTATATGGAAGAGGGAGACACTCTCAGGCTGCTTCCGGGGATCCCCAGAGCGTGGATGAAAGACGGTAAGTCGATCGAACTCGACAACGTGGCGAGCTATTTTGGTCGTTTTTCCCTGCGGGTCGAATCTCAAGTGGGCCGGTATGCAATCCTCGCCGAACTGGAATGCCATTCGGACCGCTCGCCGCGCCGCGCGCAAATCCGCCTGCCGCATCCGGATGGGGCCAAGGCCCTGAGCGTATCGGCGGGCCGCTACGACCCGGCAATTGAGACCGTCACTGTCGAATTGCCCAACGGCCGCGCTGAGGTGGTCGTGAAATTTTTGATGCGGCCAGGCGAAGGGGAGATTTCCCCGATGTTTCGGGATTTCGGGCTGATCATATCCGACGAGCCAGGCTAGGCCAAAATCCCGAAACATCCGCAAATTTGAATTTTGAAATTCTGAATTCTGAATTTTGAATTGAAGGGAACCCCGACCGGAACGATGTTCCCTATGGGTCCGTTAGATCGTTTCGGGATTTCCGGAGCGAATACGACATTTTTGCCCTGGATCAACGGTTGTGGTCGCTCCTCAAATCCCGAAACACCGGGGGGCGGGCTTTCTGCGGGTTGAGGGTCCGGATTCTAACTCCTGACTCCTAACCTAACTTCTATTTTCTGAGGTATAACGATGGGGAAAATCATGGCGTTTGGGGCGCATCCCGACGATATCGAGTTCTGCTGCGCGGGGACTCTGGCGAAATACCGGGCCGCCGGATGGGAGGTCGGCATCGCGGTTACAACGAATGGCGAAGTCGGTTCCGCGACGCTGGGTAAGCCTGAGATCGCCGCCGTGCGCCATAACGAGGCGCGTGCATCGGCGGAACTCGTGGCTGCACGATCAATACGGAGTTACCTGCGTGGAGTTCGGCGAGACTCAGTCGAGGTTCCGAGGCTTCCAGGCCGGGTGCGGATACGCGGAAGTGTTCAGAAGGCCAAAGTTCTTCCCCGGCTCCGCAAAAAGCGATGGGCTGCTGCCATAAGCCGGCCAAGCCGGAACCGGATTTAATCGCCAAAACGCGAAAGTGCGAAAGTCTCCTGGATGAACCCACGCCCGGTGTTTCGGGATTTGAGGAGCGAGGTACATTCTTTGAGGTGGGCACGCACGTCCCAATCGCTCCGGAAATCCCGAAACGGGGGTTTCTTAGGAATCGAACCATGAAGCCCTTAGCTTCACCATTATCAAGTGAAAAAGAACCTCGCGTGACGTTGTGCGGGCCCTTCGGGCCCGGCTTCGGTCGCGGCGCTTCGCTCTGCGGCCGAAGCAACTCCTGCGGAGTGGAAGTTCCGGGCTTTCAGCTTTGCAGCTGATTTTCGAAGAAAAGGGGCGAAAAATGAGCTACGCGGAACCAGTGTGTAAATATGATATGGATGGAAGGGTCGCATTCGTCACAGGCGCGGCCGGAGCGATAGGCGCGGGCATCAGCCGGGGGCTCCTCCAGGCGAACTGCAGGGTTGCGGTCACGGACCTGCCCGGCGAGCGGCTCGATTGCCTGGTGGAAGAGTCGGGTCGGAATACGGCAAGAATGTGATCGGCGCTCCGATGGATGTGACCGACCTCGAATCCGTCGCGAGCGGTGTCGCGGCTATCAAGGATGCGTGGGGAAGCATCGAAATAGCGGTCATCAACGCGGGCGTGGCGCACGTTTCGTCCTTGAAAGACATGGACATCGCCGCATTCCAAAGGCTTGAAAAGATAAATGTGGAGGGGACACTGCTCGTTTTGAAGGAGATGGCGCGTTTCTTCGAGGAGCAGGGGACGGGCGGAGATGTGGTGCTGGTGTCGACCAAGAATGTGTTCGCGCCCGGAGCGACATTCGGCGCATACAGCGCGACCAAGGCCGCGTCGCTTTGAATCGCTGAACCGCTGAAGAAGGGATGATTGCGCTGAAGGGAGTCCCCCTCACTTCAGCGGTCCCATTTACTTCAGCGTCTCAACGGTTCAAACGGATATTTTCGCGTTTTCGCCCTTTCGCGCTTTCGCGATTAAATCCGGTCTCCCCCTGCCCTTACGTATCGGCCCCAAACCCAGCCGGCTCCAGCGAGAGCATCTCTTTCTCGCGGGACTTGCGGTAGGCGCCGGGGAAGAACAGCCGCAGGAACCAGTGCCACACGTCGTCGATTATGGTATACATCACCGGAATGACGATCAGCGTGAGCAGGGTCGAAAGCGCCAGGCCCCCGATTACCGCGATCGCCATCGGGGCGCGGGTTTCGGAGCCTTGGCTAAGAGCAAGCGCGGTGGGAGTCATGCCCCCGATCATCGCCAGGGTGGTCATCAAGATCGGCCTCAGCCTGGTGGGGCCGGCCTCGAAAATCGCCTCGTGCCGCCCCCTGCCCCGGCTTCGCAGAGTGTTGGTGTAGTCGACCAGGAGGATCGCGTTCTTGGTCACCAGGCCCATGAGCATGATGATGCCGATCATCGCGACGATGCTCATGGGCGTCCCCGTCACCAGCAGCGCGAGCAGCGCTCCTATCATCGCCTGGGGCAGGCTGATCATTATGACCAGCGGCGTCAGGAACGACTCGAACAATGCCCCCATCAGCATATAAACCAGCAGCACCGCCAGCAGCAGCGCGGAGACCATGTAGCCGTAACTCTCGTTCATCATCTGAAGCGAGGAGCCGTTGTCGATCGTGGTGCCGGGCGTCGCCGGGGTCTTTTTCAGCCCCGCTTGAATAGCCTGGTCAACGTTGCCCATCTGAGCGCCCTTGGTGAGGTTTGCGTTGACGTAGACCACCCTCTGCCGGTTCCTGCGCTCGACCTTTGTGGGCGCGCTATCGTATGCAAACGAGGCGATGTCGTTCAGGAAGATCGGGTCGCCGTCTTTAGTCGAGACAACCAGGTTCTCCACATCGGAGGTCTTATTGCGCTCGTACTGCTGATAGTGAACGCGAATGGGATACTCCGTGCCGCTGTCTCGAAATTTCACGGTATCGTCGCCGTCGATTGCCGTGCGCACGGCGGTGGCGGCCTGGGAGAGGGTCATGTCGAGCTGCGCCGCTCGAAACCTGTCGATCATGACGCGCCGCTCCGGCCTGCTGGGTTTGTAAGAAATGTCCACGTCCACCGCCCCCGGCGCCTTCGCAACCACGCCCGCGACGCGATTGGCCTCCTTCACGATGCTGTCCATATTCTGGCCGAGGACCGCCTTCTGAACGCCCGCCGGCGGCCCCCCGCCGGAAACCGCCGCGACGCTGATCATCTCAGCGCCCGGGATTCGAGCCGTTCGAGCCTCCACCCATTCCACGATGTCGTCGATGCCGCGCTTGCGCAGGCTCTTATCGACCACTGTCGCGCTGATATTGGCATACTGCGGGCCGCTGTCGGCGGTGTTTACGATGCTGGACGAACCCGAACCCACCAGGCTGTTATAGTAACCCTGGCGATACTCGGTGTGATGCGAGAACCACGTCCACGGCAAAAGGGGCGTGGCATCCGAGATTACATACTTGCGCCTCTGAATCTCCGGCAGCCGGTGGATGATTGCTTCGACCCGCCTGACGACCCTGTCCGTCTCGATTAGAGAGGTGCCCGGGGCGGTCCTGATCGTGACGGCAAACTGGCCCTGGTCCACAGTCGGGAAGAAGCCGAACCCGAACGGCAGATAGATCTTGACCGCGATGAATGCCATAATCACGCCGAATCCCAGAGCGATTTTCCAACTCTTGCGGTCGACACCCATCGCGGCGGCGGCCAGCACCAGCGCGATCAGGGCAGCCATTACCCTCGGCATCAGTATTTTCATCGCTTCCGGCCCCGCCGCGCCGGGCTTTGGAAGTGGAGCGGCCATCGCGAAGACGACCAGCAGGGAAACCAGCCCGATGACGACCGTCAGGAACCGGTTGTGCAGCGCCCACTCGAGAACGCCGCGATAAGAACGGTCCAGGCTTCGCAGGAAGCGTTCCAGCCCGCCGAACAGCCCGCCCGCGGACGTATCGATCCTGTCCTTGAAAGTCGACCGGCGATCGATCCGGCGGCGGCGCATCGCCTCGTCGTCGCGTTCCTTATCGACCTCGCTCTTCATCCACCGGGACGCAAGCATCGGCGTGAGCGTGAACGAAATCAGCAGCGAGAACGCCGTGGCGGCGGCTACCGTAACTCCGAACTCTCTGAAGAACTGGCCGACGATTCCGCCCATAAACGCGATCGGCAGGAAGACCACGATGTCCACCATCGTGATCGTGATAGCCGCCAGACCGATCTCGGACCGGCCGTTGATGGCGGCTTCCTCGGGGTGCTCGCGCAGGCGCAGGTGCCGTTCGATATTTTCCAGCACCACAATCGAGTCGTCCACCAGTATCCCCACGACCAGCGACAGCGCCAGCAGCACCATCTGGTTTTGGGTAAATCCGAACCCGGCAATCGGGATAAACGTCGCCATCAGCGAGGTCGGGATCGCGATGGCGACGATGAAAGTCGCCCTCGCCGTGTGCAGGAACAAGAACACGATCACAACGACCAGGAATATGCCTTCGAAGAGGCTGGTGTTCACATCTCTCAAGCAATCCTTAACAAACTTGGACTGGTCCATCGCTATCACGGGATGCACTCCCGCCGGCAGGACCGGCTGCATGGCGGCAAGCTCTTTCTTGATCCCGTCCGCGACCCCGACAGTGTTCGCGCCGGACTGCTTCTGGATTTGGATCACCACGCAAGGCTGGCCGTTCAGGCGGGTGAGCGTATCCGGCTCGGCCACGGTATCTTTCACATCCGCGATATCGCCGATTCGAACCACGTAACCGGGTCTGCCGTTCGTGCCGGAGACAAACAGCCGCGTGTCGGCGATCTCGGCCGCGTTCTTGTACTCGCCCACGGTCCTGACGGAATAGTCCCGCGCGCCTTCTTTGATGGAGCCGGCGGGGACATTCATGTCGGCGTTTCTGACGGCGGTGACGACCTTGTCGATCCCGATTCCGTAAGCGCCCAGGCGGTCCTTGTCGACCGATACCGAGAGTTCGCGCTGGTCGCCGCCCGTGACGCTGACCGAGGCGACACCGCTCACCTTCGCGAGCCTGTCGGTAACAACGTCATCGGCAAGGATTCGCATTTCCTTGGGGGTAATCGGCCCGGCAAGGCCGATCGTCATGATCGGCATAGTGGAGATATCGAGCTTGAGTATCCTGGGCTGGTCCGCATCCTTGGGCAGGGTGGAGATTATGGCCCCGACCTTGTCTCTGACGTCGGCGGCGGCGGCCTCGGTATCGGTGCCCATTTCGAGTTCCAGCATAATTGTGGAGACGCCGTCCTGCGAAGTGGAGGTAATATTCTTCAGCCCGCCGACCGACGTGACGGCCTTCTCGATGGGTTCGGTGACCAGAGTCTCCATTTCGCTAGGCCCGGCGCCGGAGTAGGTCGTGATTATGGTCACGTAGGGCAAGTCGATCTTAGGGTTGAGTTCCTGCGGCATCTGGCGCCGCGATTGGAACCCCAAAACGACCAGCGCCAGTACGAACATGATTATAAATATCGGCCGCCGTATAGAAACGCTAGTGAGCCACATAGGACGCTCCGCTACTAATTGATAATTGATAATGTGGGAAGGGACTCGGATGCCGGGCGTCTTTCCTAATCGATAACGGGAAAGGGCCTAAGCGCCAAGCAGCCCTTTATCTTCCGTGGGGAAATTGTCAATTATCAATTATCAATTATCAATTCCTCTCCTTCGACGTTTTGACGATGGACGTGAGAAGCCTCACGAGTTCTAAGCAATCGCGGTGGATGGAGCAACGGGTCTTCTCGTCCGGATAGCCGGACTCGAAGACGAGGTCGATCCAGTAGTCGCTTTCGCTGGCTTCCTTGAGCGCGATCGCCATCTTGTGGATGAAGTCCGGAATACTTTCACCCTGCTCCGCCTCTCGCACCAGCGCCCCGATGGCCGTACCGCTCCGCAGGAGCTGTCTGCTAAGCACAAACTCGCGCTTCTGTTCGGCCAAGAACCGATACAGCTCCACTATCTTGAGGGCAAACGCGTACGACTTATCCTTAACCACGTTCTCTTTGAAGGACTCATCTCTAACTACAGTCTCGTCGATGCCAGGCCACCTCTCTGGTAATTGATAATTGATGATTAGCCTCCGGTAGCTAGAAGGAGACCTAGCAGTCGGGTCCCTTCCCTCATTGCCGGTGTATCGGGAATCTTGTTCCCGATACGCACTTAGTTTCGGGAACAAGATTCCCGAAACACCCAACACCCATTGATGATTAGCCTCCGGTAGCTAGAAGGAGACCTAGCAGTCGGGTCCCTTCCCTCATTGCCGGTGTATCGGGAATCTTGTTCCCGATACGCACTTAGTTTCGGGAACAAGATTCCCGAAACACCCGTTAATTGATGATTAGCCTCCGGTAGCTAGAAGGAGACCTAGCAGTCGGGTCCCTTCCCTCATTGTCAATTTTCAATTTTGCCGGTGTATCGGGAATCTTGTTCCCGATACGCACTTAGTTTCGGGAACAAGATTCCCGAAACACCCAACACCCATTGATGATTAGCCTCCGGTAGCTAGAAGGAGACCTAGCAGTCGGGTCCCTTCCCTCATTGTCAATTTTCAATTTTGCCGGTGTATCGGGAATCTTGTTCCCGATACGCACTTAGTTTCGGGAACAAGATTCCCGAAACACCCGTTAATTGATGATTAGCCTCCGGTAGCTAGAAGGAGACCTAGCAGTCGGGTCCCTTCCCTCATTGTCAATTTTCAATTTGCCGGTGTATCGGGAATCTTGTTCCCGATACGCACTTAGTTTCGGGAACAAGATTCCCGAAACACCCAACACCCATTGATGATTAGCCTCCGGTAGCTAGAAGGAGACCTAGCAGTCGGGTCCCTTCCCTCATTGTCAATTTTCAATTTTGCCGGTGTATCGGGAATCTTGTTCCCGATACGCACTTAGTTTCGGGAACAAGATTCCCGAAACACCCGTTAATTGATGATTAGCCTCCGGTAGCTAGAAGGAGACCTAGCAGTCGGGTCCCTTCCCTCATTGTCAATTTTCAATTTTCAATTGCTACCTTCGTCCCGTCTTGCAAATTCTCGTCTGCCTTCGGTGATCACGGTGTCCCCCGGCTTCAAATCGGTGGGAAGATCGATTTGCACGTAATCCCGGTTCTCGCGAATCACGGAAACTATGTGCCTCTTCACGGTTTTCCTGGGGGTCAGGGTGTAGACCGACTGCGTCCCCTTGCGCTCATCGAGGGCATCCTTCGGAATCAGGAGCACATCCCTTGAAATACCCGTAATTATCCGGCCCCGCGCAAACATTCCGGGCTTTATTCCACGCGTGGGCTGGCCCAGGGTGATCCGGACCGGGAAATTGCGGCTCAGGTTGGAGCCGGAGGGGTAAATCTCGGTCACGACGCCGCGAAACTCCTTACCCGGAAGGGCGTTGATCTCGATCGGAACGACCTGGCCTTTTGCCACGCAGTTGAGCCCCTTCTCGGAAACGTCACCCTTAAAGTAAACGCTCGACAGGTTTACCACCTGCGCCAGCGCCTGGCCCGGCGTTACCACCTGGCCCGGCTCGGCGGTCCTGGAAGCCATTTCACCGGAGATCGGGGACTTGATATATGTGTTGGCGAGCTGCTGCCTGGCCAGCGCCACCGCCGCCCGCGCCTGCCGGACTCCGGCGAGCGCGGACTTCACATCCTCGGCCCGCAATAGGTTCTCCGAGGCATTTGCCTTCGCCGCGCGGAGTTGCTCTTTGGCCACCGCCGCCTGAGCCTGAGCCGCCGAGATATCTTCCACGCGGCCGCCCTCCTTTATGAGGGAAAGCTGATCCTTTGCGGACTTGTAATCCTCCAGCGCCACGCTGTGCTGGGCCTTCGCCACATCGTAGGACGATTGCGCGATCGCCCCCTCCTTGAGAAGCGATTCCATACGCTTGAAGTTGGCCTCGGCATTTTCGAGGTCTGCCTGGGCGGATGCAACACGGTTTTCGGCGACCATTCGTTCCTGGGTCCGGGAGGGTTTCCTCACCACTTCCAGCCTGGCGTTCGCCGCGTCGAGCGAAGACTGTGCCTGATCGATAGCGGAGTCGGTCTGAATCTTGGTGACGGTGGCGTTGGTCCTGGCCTGCGACAGCTTCGCGATCGCGGACTCCAGGCCCCCCTGAGCGCTTGCGAGGTTGCTCTGGGCATCGTCTTGGTCGAGCACGACGATAACCTCGTCCGTCGATACTTTGTCTCCCTCGCGGGCATAGACGGCGGCGATCCTGCCGGGAATCTTCGAGGATAGCGTCACCTCGTTGAGGGCGTTAATGTCGCCGGTTACCTCGACGGACTGATCCATATCGCCGCGGATGATGGTGGACGTGCGCACGGGCACCCCGGAATCCGCCCATATCTGGGCAGAGGTCGGCGGCGGGGCCTTCGGCTTGAGCCTGTGCGCCGCGCCGATGAGCCCACCGACCACGATGGCGATTACCCCTATGCATACCAACCGAGTTCTCAAGTTAAAATCCTCCGCGGAACTCACACCGCCCGTTTCGGGAAAAGGGTTTCCCGAAACAACAATTGAAAATTGATAATTGATAATGGGGGACAAGGCCCCGGTGTCAAGCCGCCTCTGGCCTCGGTAGGTTGCCAATTATCCATTGTCAATTATCAATTATCAATTCTTCTAGAGCACTATCGGCTTGCACGGGAGAAGTTGCAGTTTGGCTATCTCCGGCTGCGTAGCCGTGGCCCTTTGCAGATCGGCGATGCCGGTGGTGTAGTCGTAAATTGCGTTGACGTTGTTGAACCTGGCCTGGGTCAGAGCGTTCTCGGCGTCAAGCACCTCCACCAGCACCGAAATCCCCGCGTTATAGCGGACGTTGGCAAGCCGGAGGGACTCCTCCGCCAGCGACACATTTTCGGCCGTGGTCCGAACGCGGTCCAGCGCTTCCTGGACTCTCAGGGCGGCGGCGCGCACTTCCAGCGCCACCGACAGTTTCAATTGGTCGAGTGTGTCGTTGCTTTTGCTCGCGTCGGCCTTGGCCTCGTCGACCCTGTCATGAGTTACCCCGGCATCCCATATCGGGAACGTGAGAGCCAACACTGCAATCCAGGAATCGTTCACAGTGCTGAAGCCGCTCAATTGGAACTGGTGCGTAAAGTTGCCGCTCAAGTTCAGGGCGGGATAGATGCCCGTCCGCTGCAGCCGGATATTGCTCCTGGCCGCCTTGATTGCGATCTGCTGCTGCTTGACTTCGGGCCTCTGCACAAAAGCAGTCTTGACGCCTTCGGGGATGTCGATTTTCAACTTAGTGTCGATAGGGAGTTCGCTCTTTGCCACCACGGTAGGCGCGTTGACGTCGATCCCCAGAACCCTGTTCAAAGCACCGCGCATCTGTTCCACGTTGGTTTTACCCTGAATTAGCGTCTGATTCAAGTTCGCCACATCGACCTGGGCGCGGTCCATATCGAACTTAGGGACCGTGCCGGCGTTGAACTGTGCGGTCGTGTTCTTCAGACGCTCCTGGGCCACGTCCACCGCGGCCTGGTCGACATCCGCCTGGGCCTGCGCGCGCAGCAGATCGTAGTAAGCACTCTTGACATCGAAGATAATCTGCTCCGACGTATGCAGCATGCCGAGGTAGTCGATCTGGAACTGGTCTCGGGCGATGCGGTTGGTATAGGTGATACTCCCGTTGATATCCAGCGGCAGCGCCACGCTCGCTATCGCCGTGCGCTGGGTGGCGGGTATGAAAACTGAAGGGGGTATATAAGGGGGGAAAGACACGATGACGGGCGGCCCCTGTTCGGTGATCTGGTACTCGCCGTTGAACTTGGGCATGAACCCGGCCATGGCCTCGTGTGCGGCGGCCCGGGACCTGTTGATCTGGTCCACCGCTATCTTGATATTCGGATTGTTCTTGAACGCGATCTCCAGCGCCTGATCCAACGTGATCGGCTGCGGAGAGTTGGGCGCCGTGTTCTGCGCCACCGCCGGACCCATCCACGCGCAAAGCGCGGCAATCGCGATCGCAAGATGGATTGCTTTCAATATACACATACCTCCATTGCCCCTAAGTGCGGCAGAGTCGCAACCAAGAAGGCCATCGCCGGAAAATCAATACGGCCTTTTCGTAATTCGGAAGGTCGGTGGTTTCTTCTTACGTATCTTACAACTGAAATCCGAGGTGACATATCAAAATTCGATACAACTTGTATAGGATTTCAGTTGTAAGATACTAAGTGCGGCAGAGTCGCAACCGGACTCAATCGCGAAAGCGCAAAAGTGCGAAAACGCGAAAGTGTCCGAAATGGAGACTGACGGCATTCCCGTTGTTTCGGGAAACCCTTTTCCCGAAACCGTCGCGATTAGTCCGGACTCGATTCGCCGAAAGTGGCCGCGACTTTGGTCTCGATTTTTTCCAAGTCAGCGAGCAGGGTGGAGAATATCTCCCGCATAGCGTCGATTTTGCACAGCACCACCCCCGCGGCGGTGGGATGCCCCATCACCAACACTTTGTCTCCCGGGTTGATGTTGAACTTCTTTCTGGCCTCGGCCGGGATTACGACCTGCCCGCGTTCGCCGACCGTGGCGGTGCCGAAGAAGTAGTCTTCCAGCGATGCGTCACATTTCAATTGGGAATCACTCCATTATGATTGGTGGTTTCAATCATGCAAATCATACTTTTATTATGGCACGTCATGGCAGAGGTTGTCAACGGGAAGGGAAGTCGAATGTCAAAAGCCGAAAGTCGAAAGTCACACCGCGCGCGAGGTCTCTCTTGCTGCGCGGCAGAACGACGACTCGAAGCAATCCCTGGCATAGACTCGTTCGAGTTCAGCGCCGGGTTTGGGTGGTCCCGACTTTCGACTTTGGACTTTCGACTTTGGACTTCCGCTTATTGACCTCGCCTGCCCAATCATGCTATCATTCGATGAGCTAAGGTCGGGAGTGATCGATGATGAGCGGATCCGACTTGGGTTGGATGCGGACTTTGGGACAATTGAGCGCCATTGGTTTGCTCATCGGTATCTCGACCCTCATCGGTCTGGGTCTGGGGTACTGGCTGGACGGCAAGCTCGGCACCACGCCGTGGCTTGCTTTTTCTTTGACTTTGCTCGGCCTTGCCGCCGGGCTGTACCAGATCCATGAAGCTGCTACTAAAGGCGACGCGTGAAGACGACCAGCATTGACGAACAATTTATCGCGCGGGTCTACCCCACCAGCGCGGTGGTCGGAGCGTTCGTACCTGCTGGCTTGCCTGGCTGTGCGCGCTTTTCACGCCGCGGCGGGTTGGGCGGTAGGCTCGGTGATCTCGTTTGGGACCTTGCGCAGCCTGGAAGTTGTAATTCGCAGAAATTTTGTGCCCGGCAGGGAGGGCGCGGACAAGGCTCTGGCCAAGTTTTCTTTGATTAAGCTGCCCGCTGTGCTGGCGGTGATTGCACTAGCGGTGTGGCTCGGCGGGCGGAGCTTCGCGTTTGTCGTGGGCTTTTGCGCCGGGGTGGTTCTGACTCAGAGCGTGGCAGTTCTTAAGGTAGTGGGGATGCTTATAACGCAGATGCTAATTGATAATTGACAATGGAGGGAAGGAAGCCGCCATCATCCGCGCGGAGGTGCTCTCGCGTAGTTGTTACGCCTACCGCGTGTGGTCCCTTCATTATCAATTATCCATTGTCAACTATCAATTAATAGACGGACGCACAGGAGGGCAACAGGTAAACATGGAAAAACATGGCACCTGGCTGCACTGGTTGTACAGCCTGCACATCCTGCCCAAGTGGATCCCCGAGGTCGTACCTGTTACGTGGCTGGTGATCGTCATACTCTCGCTGACGGCCATTGTCTCCAGCAAACGATTAACGATGCAAGACCCCAGCCGGTTTCAGGCATTTCTGGAGTTCACCGTTTCCTCGCTCGATGGGTTCGTTCGCAACATCGTCGGCCACGAGGCCAGGATTCTTACGCCTATCATCGGGACCATTTTCATCTTCATTCTCAGCTTGAACCTGTTCGGCCTGATACCCGGGTTCGTGAGCCCCACGTCGAACATCAACACGACGGTGTCCCTGGCGATTTTTGCGTTCCTGCTGGTACAGTTTTACGGAATTACGCGGCAGGGATTGTGGGGCTATATAAAGCATTTTCTGGGGGAGCCTCTTTTTATGGCCCCGCTGATGCTGCCCATTCACATCATCGGTGAGCTCGCAAGGCCGCTTTCGCTTTCGATTCGTCTGTTCGGAAACATCTTCGGCGAAGACATGGTCATAGCTGTGCTGATGCTGATAGTCACCAGCGTATTCGGCAAGTTTTTGATTCCGGTGCAGTTTCCGATGATACTTTTCGCGATATTCACGAGCTTCGTCCAGGCGCTTGTGTTTTCAATGCTTGTGAGCATTTATATTGCCGTGGCAATCGAAGACCACTAGGCAATTGATAATTGATAATTGATAATGGGGGATGAACCTACGCGGACGAACGACAAATGCTTATGCGGCGGGAACGAGGCTCGAAGATCACGTCGGGGTTGGAACCTTCGAGTTCCCGCTGCCCGCATCGCCACCTTGCTGGGCAGGTTATCGCTCCCCCTCCGGTGATTGTCAATTGTCAATTATCAACTACTTCTCAGGAGGATCGAAAGATGGGATATCTGATAGCATTGGTCCTGGCCATAGGGTTCGGGGTTCCGGTGGCGGTCATCGGAGGAGCGCTCGGCCAGGGCAAAGCCGCCGGCTCCGCTCTCGAAGGCATTGCCCGGCAGCCGGAAGCCGCCGGGAAGATTCAGACGGCTATGATCATCGGTCTCGCGCTGATCGAGTCTCTTGTAATCTACGCCCTGCTGATCTCGCTGATACTGTTGTTCCTTGGCGTGCCCAGCGCGAGCAATCTTATCAAAGCAGTGGTAAAGTAGTTAGGAACACCGAGTGGAAATTCTTAACATAGACCCAAAAGTGCTGATTTTGCAAATTGGCGGGTTTGTGCTGCTTTTGATCGTCTTCAAGCTGTTCCTGTTCAAGCCTGTACTGGCCTTGCTCGATGCGCGCAGGAGCGACATCGAAAGCCATTACGCCAACGCCGAGTCTCAGCGATGTGCCGCTGAAGAGCTTAGGTCGCAGTACGAAAAGCATATCGCCGGCATCGAAGAAGAAATGCGAGTCAGGATCACCGAAGCAGTCAAAGAGGGCCAGCGGATGCGCGAGGAGATAATCTCCGATTCTCGCGCCCAGGCCGAAGGCATTCTCGCCAAGGCTCAGGAAGAAATCCGCCGGGAGCGGGACAAGGCGGTCGTGGAACTCAAGACCAAGGTGGCCGATCTGGCCATCGAGGCCGCGGGCAAGCTGATCGAGACCAATCTCGATCAGGACAAGCACCGCATGCTCGTGGGCAAAGTCATAGATGAACTGGGGACGGGCAAATGATAGAGCAGCGAGTCGTTCGCAGATACGCCACCGCTGTGTTCAATGCAGCGACCAAAGCCGGTGTCGTGGACAGGGTCGAGAGCGATCTTGGGCTTGTCAGCTTCGTGGTGGAGACCTCGCCCGCGCTCATGCAGGCTGTTCGCTCGCCGCTGGTGCCTAACGCGAAGAAACATGACGTCCTCAATGCGATCTTCGGTGACAAAGTCCACAAGATCACGCTTTCGTACCTGCTATTGCTCGTGGATAAGCGCAGGGAAGAGGCTATTGCGCTGACCGAGCAGGAGTATGTCGATCTGGCGAACGACGCGCGCGGGATCATAACCGCCCAAGTCGTGAGCGCGGTCAAACTCAGCCAGGACGAAGAAAACGCTATAAAGGCGAAGATCACCGCGATGACCGGCAAGAGCGTCCAGCTAGAAAAGACCGTGGACACTGGGATAATCGGCGGAATCACGGTGCGCATCGGTGACACCGTCCACGACGGTTCCATAAAAGGCCAGTTGAAGGCTTTGAGAGATAGGCTGTTAGCAGATTAATTGATAATTGACAATTGATAATGTCACTGCGGCAACTCGAAGGCCTCGTTCGAAGATCGGGCCGGATAATTGTCAATTGTCCATTATCAATTCACCTTCGGAGTGATTTGAATGGCAGTTAATATAAGGCCGGATGAGGTTGCCCAGGTCCTGGAGACGCAGCTTGCGTCGTATCAAAAGGAAGTAACCGAAGTTGGCGTGGGGACGGTGCTGGCAGGTTGGAGATGGAATCGCGCGCATCTACGGACTTCGCGACGCCATGGCAAGCGAGCTGCGGTCGAATTTCCCAACGGCGTCATGGGCATGCTCTTGAACCTGGAGGAAGACAACGTCGGATGCGCGATCCTCGGACCAGACGAGGGGATCAAAGAAGGCGACCTCGTCAAACGCACCGGCCGTATCATCGACGTGCCTGTGGGCGACGCGATTATCGGACGCGTCGTGAACGCCATCGGAGACCCGCTCGACAACAAGGGACCGATTGTTGCGAGCGAGCGGCGCACCGTGGAGTATCGAGCCCCGGGAGTTGTCGAAAGGCAGCCGGTCAAAGAGTCGCTGGCCACGGGCATCAAGGCTATCGACTCGATGATCCCGATCGGCAGGGGCCAGAGAGAGCTTATCATCGGCGACCGGCAGACCGGTAAGACGGCAATCGCCGTCGATACCATTCTGAACCAAAATGGCGAGGATGTCATCTGCATCTATGTGGCCATCGGCCAGAAGCTCTCCACCGTGGCGGCGATCGTGAATACCCTTGAAAAGCACGGCGCGATGGATACACCATCGTGGTCATTGCGCCGGGAAGCGATCCGGCTCCGCTGCAGTATATCGCGCCATACTCCGGCTGCGCGATGGGTGAGTATTTTCGGGACACCAAGCGCCACGCGCTGGTTATCTACGACGACCTCAGCAAGCATGCCCAGGTGTACAGACAGGTATCGCTCCTCTTACGCAGGCCGCCGGGGCGCGAGGCTTATCCGGGAGACATTTTCTATCTGCACGCGCGGCTCCTGGAGCGCGCGGCGAAGCTCAACGATGAACTCGGCGGAGGGTCGCTATCCGCGCTTCCGGTTATCGAGACCCAGGCGGGCGACATCTCAGCGTATATCCCGACCAATGTCATCTCCATCACCGACGGCCAGATTTACCTGGAGCCGGACCTGTTTTACGCGGGGATTCGACCCGCGATCAACGTCGGGACCTCGGTCTCCCGCGTCGGCTCGAACGCGCAGAAGAAAGCGATGAAGAAGGTCACCGGCCAACTCAAACTCGACCTCGCGCGATACTGGGAGCTTCAGGCATTCGCGCAGTTTTCGAGCGACCTGGACAAGGCCACCCTCGCTCAACTTGCCCGCGGCGAGCGCATCGTTGAAATCCTGAAGCAGCCGCAGTATTCACCCGTGTCGCTTCACGACCAAACATATATCATCTACGCCGGCACGAATGGTTATCTCGACGACCTGCCGGTGGACCTGGTGTCCAGGTTCGAGAAAGAGCTTTACGTCTTTATGGAGGACAAATACCCGGACGTTGGCTACACGATCGAAAAGACCGGCGCGATAGACGACGCAGCGATGGAAAACATCAAGAGGGCTCTTACCGAGTTCAAGAGGCAATTCGAGAAGTAGGAGTCGGGGATCAGGAGTTAGGAGCCGGGCCTGACGGTTGAAACCGGGGCTACAAAGCACGAAGTCGGCCTTCGCCGACTGGAGGTGCAGTCCCCGAAGGGGGACTTTGTGCCGTAGTAGCCGCGAATTCATTCGGCGGCGGCTTTTACTGCGACTACCCTTTTCCGGAGCGGACGGTAAATGCGCGTCCTCATCATCACGCCGTGGCCGCTCCTCAAATCCATAGAGGTAGGGGGTGAGCCGAAGCTCACGCCCCCCTCCCCGAACCGTACGTGCGGTTTTCCCGCATACGGCTCTCCACGCAACTCTCGCCGCAAGGCATTCGCAGGCAGTTGCGCCCTTGCATCGCCGATGCAGGGGCTGGCTGCCGCTTGGCCTATTAGCCCAATTTCTGGCGCTAAGACGAGACTTTCCCCGGCGGTCGCCGGTTCTTCCGTAGCAGAGCTGACGCTCAAGCGGATCTCCTCTCATTAACAGATACGTTGTTACGCTAGGGCCCCTTCGCTCCACCGGCATTACCCGGCTTCAACACTACTATGAGCCCCTCTGACTCCCGACACAGGCCATCGGCCTGTTCGGGTCTGCCAAGTTCCCGACCCATCCTTGTGCACGTGTCGCCCCCTTGCACCCCGGACAGCCCTGTGTGTGCATTTGCTCGTTGCTTCCACACACCCTTACAGGCTTCACCACTTTCGGAAGGCTGGCCAACTGCCACTTTGGTTTACGAGGCCGAATCGGGTTCGCTTAGCGCTGCGACCCGCGCACTCGCTGCACGATCGCTTCAACACAGACATTACTGACTGCACTGGACGGGCAGCTAACTGTCGAACGAGCAACTTACAGTCCGGCCACTTTCAGGCCGGTGAATGAGCCAAGCTTGCCTTGGCGCACCGAAACACCGGAACATAGTCGGTGATAACGCCGTTTTCGGTGTTTTCGGTGTTTCGGGAACTTGTTCCCGAAACGAACTCACTCACTTCAAGGCGTCAAAGGCTGGACATCAAGGCCGACCCTCTCGCCGCACTCGTAAAAGCGCCAACTGGAGAATGACCACTGCTCTGGCAGCGTGACCAGCCCCCTTCGAACAGGATTGGCATGAATGTAATTCACCTTTCGGTGTTTCGGGAACTTGTTCCCGAAACGAACTCACTCACTTCAAGGCGTCAAAGGCTGGACATCAAGGCCGACCCTCTCGCCGCACTCGTAAAAGCGCCAACTGGAGAATGACCACTGCTCTGGCAGCGTGACCAGCCCCCTTCGAACAGGATTGGCATGAATGTAATTCACCTTCGCATAGAGCTTCTTCTCGCTGTAGATTGCAAGAGCCCGCACTTGTTCTTTCCACACGGCGAAGCGGGCTCTGCCGTTAGCATGACGCGCCATCGTCTCCAAGACCTTTGTCGCGTTCACGTCCTTTGCGTGCGCTATTATCCTCTGAGCAGACCTTCCGCGCCATAGCCTGTTGAACCGGTGCAGTTGACCGCCGTCAGGCAGGTACACCAGCAGGTGAACGTGATCCGGCATCAGCACAAACGCCGACACGTACCCACCGCATTCGAGCAGCGCCCTGCCGATCTCATCGCAAACGATATCCCGCACAGTTGCATTGTTGAGCAAGGGCAGCCACTCCACAAACGTTCCCGTTATGTAGTGCTTGCCCCTATGTCGATGTTTTTCCATTTCACGGTATCATGTTAGCCGCACTTGCCGGCTATCCCCGCTCGACGTGGGGCCTGTTCGTTTCGGGAACAAGTTCCCGAAACACCGAAA